>CAYQZX010000031.1:0-2589 GCA_964422165.1 uncultured Eubacteriales bacterium
GTAATGATGCGCAGTGCCAGGAAATCATAGACTTCGTCAAAATTAATCTGACGGCGCTTCATTTTTTCATAAATGCTGTAGAGCCTTTTAATTCTCGTCTGAATTTCGCAGGGAATATTGTTTTCCTGAAGCAGTCGGGCCAGCCTTTCTTTAAACTTAAGGAGGAGGGGTTCAGCCTGCTGTTTCATGGGTTCAACAATGGCTGCCATGCGGAAGTATTCCTGAGGGGCCACATAACGAAAGGCCAGGTCCTCGAGTTCAGCTTTAATTCGGCCCATGCCCAGGCGGTTGGCGATGGGGGCATAAATTTCCAGGGTTTCCCGGGCAATCTGACGCTGCTTGGCCTCGGGCAAAAAACGAAGTGTCTGGAGATTGTGGAGACGGTCAGCCAGCTTGATGAAAATTGTGCGCAGATCATCAGTCATGGCCAGAATTATTTTGCGAATGGTTTCAGCCTGGCGGGTCTCGGGCGGAGTTTGTTCAACCCGGGTAATTTTAGTTACGCCTTCAACCAGTCTGGCTACCTCTGAGCCAAAATTTTCCTGAAGCTCTTCCAGGGTAACGTCAGTATCTTCCAGAACATCATGAAGCAGACCAGCAATCAGGGTGGTCTTATCCAGGCCCATCTCAGCCAACATATTGGCAACTTCCAGAGGATGAGAAAGATAGGGCTCGCCAGAGCGGCGAACCTGACCTTTATGAGCAGCGGCGGCAAAGACATAGGCCTTTTTTAGAAGGATAATATCTTTTTCAGACAGGTGCCCGGATGAAGTCACCTTTTCGAGAATATCATCAAATCTTATCATTTCCAGAATCTTATCCTATTATGACATTTATTGTGCCCCTGGCTCAAGCCGGCCGCCTGAAATCATTTAATTTACAACACCCCAAGCGACGACTAAAATGATGTTATGAAAATTATCGTCAGGATGCCCAACTGGCTGGGCGACGCGGTGCTGGCCCTGCCTGCCCTTAGAGCCATCATCAGCCATTTCTCCGGAGATGAAATCTGGGTAGCTGCGACCAGCCGTTCCTTAGAACTCTTCGAAACAGAGCCCGGGGTGACAGGCGTCCTGGAGGTGCCCGAACCCCTCAGAGCCGCTGATGTGTGGCGGATAAGCCAGCAATGGCGGCATTTTAAATTTGACCTGGCCATTCTTTTAACCAACAGCTTTGGCTCGGCTCTGGTGGCGAGGCTGGCTAAAATTCCTGAGCGCTGGGGATATAAAACAGATGGCCGGAGCTGGCTCCTGACAAAAGGTGTTGCCCGAAAGCCTCGCATGATGGAAGGACCGGGGAAAGAAAAGGGAGAAAATCATTTTATCTCTCCAGATGAGGCGGATTTCTGGCCTTTAAGACAGAGAGCTGAGCACCAGGTTTTATATTATTTGAGGCTTCTCCAGGGGTTAGGCCTTGAGGTGCCGGCTGAACCAGAGATTTCCCTAAATATTACTGATGATGAGAAAGAAATGGGCCGCCGGCGCCTGGCTGAATATGAGCTGGATCCTCTCCATTTGCGAAGGGAAAAGAAACCGCTCATTGTCCTTAATCCTGGAGCCTCCTATGGCCCGGCTAAGAGATGGCCAGCTGCCAGATTCGGAGCGGTCGCCGCTGGTTTAGAAAAAAAATGCGGCGGCCAATCAATTATTATCGGGACGGCTGAGGAAGAAAAGCTGGCCAGGGAGGTGGTGGAAGCTTCCCTGGCCAGAGGAATCAGTCAACCACCAGTTATTCTGACGGGCAAAACAACACTCAGGGAACTCGCTGGAATTCTGAGCTGGGCCAGTTTAATGATTTCCAATGATACCGGACCTATGCATCTGGCTAATGCGCTGAGAGTTCCTGTCGTGGCTCTCTTTGGTCCGACTGATCCCCGGGTGACGAGGCCCTGGCATCAACCTTATCTTGTTCTTCAGAAAAGAGTTATCTGCTGGCCCTGCTGGTATCGAAGCTGTCCCTATGATCATAGCTGTCTTAAGCTTATCGATGAGAATGAGGTTCTTTCAGCCAGCCTGGCTTTACTCCAGCCTGCAGAAAAGACAGGGGCGAAAGAGAAATGAACCGGGCTGTATTTTTAGACCGAGACGGAACAATTAATGAGGATACAGGCTATCCCCGGTCCATGGCTGATATCAGAATATTTCCTGAAAGTTTTGAGGCCATAAAAAGGTTGAATGAGGCAGGCTTTTATGTCATTGTGGTTACCAATCAATCTGCTGTTGGCCGCGGCTGGCTTAAAGAAAAAGAGCTCGAATGGATTCATGAGCAGATGAAGGGGGCCTTTCTGAATCAGGGAGCCAGAATTGATGCTTTCTATTATTGCCCCCACTGGATAGATTCCTCAGATCCCGCCTATAGCCAGCCCTGTTCATGTCGTAAGCCCGGCACAGCTCTCGGTAAAAGGGCCGCCTTGGAGTTCAGGCTCGATTTAAGCCAGTCCTTTATGGTCGGCGATAAACTTGAAGACATCCTCTTCGGCCATCGCCTGGGTATGAAATCGGTTCTTGTTCTGACTGGCCAGGGTCAGCAGACTCTGGATAACCTCAACTGGCTGAAGAGGAAAATAGAAGTGGCCAGAAAAAATCTTGA
>CAYQZX010000032.1:0-8400 GCA_964422165.1 uncultured Eubacteriales bacterium
ATATTAGAGGAAACTCCTATCGGCTTAAGGAAAAGGTCAAAGCCGGTTTGATCCGCGAGCCCGGAACGGAGCAAACATGAAACCAAAAGGGGGTAATTTTTCGATGACCGAAAGGGGTAAAAATTGGATGACCGTTGACACAAAGTCAGAACACTGATTTGCAGTTGTCGACGCAGGTAGCCAATTGCTTTCTTTGCACGTTCCTCTTGGATTTCTCCGGTCACCGCTGAAAAAACAAGCAGCGGGAAAACGACAGCCGCCTGGATGCCCTTGCCCATAATCAGTTCGAACCCCATGGCACCTTCAAGCAGCCAGGGAATTAGGCCCCACAGTCGTTTTAGAGTCCCCTTAACAGGACCGACTCGCCTTTCCGGAATCTCATTATAACCATATTGTTTTCGTTTCGCTTGTACATCGGCATCGTTCAAACCGGTCCCCCGGTATGCACTTTCGATTCCTGCTATATCTTTGTTTTTAACCATCAAGATTCCTCACTTATTTTAATCATCTTTGGTATAGATCTTTGGCTTAGGAAAGGTCTAAAAAAACTCCTACAAATGGTGCAATAACACCACTTGTAGGAGTCATTAGCTTGCCAGCCTTTAACGGCGGACTCCATCCCCCATAAACATACCTTTATAAAATATTCTTATCTTTTTCGTGTCTCAATATCAAATAAGGTTTGGCTCCTCCAAATGCTCAAATAGCTAAATCTTTTAAGCCATGCGAACACACCCTCCACTACCTGCCTTTGTGCCTTCTTCTCTTTACTCTCATAGACAATAAAATGCTCACATCTCCTATGTCCACTGCTTCCTATCACTTAAAATCTCTTTAAAAACTTCACCAGCCATGAGCTCTGGGTGTACCTTGCCCTCATGATTTAACCTCATGAAAGCTGGTAAGATGAAGTCAAGAATCATATACAACCCCCATCAGTGTCGGACAGCATTATAACAAACACTCCATAATAAAGCTCCTGAAACTTTGCAGAGAGAATTTTGTGCCACGAGGAAAAGGCCATAAAAATCACCTGACTCTTATGTTTGACAGGAAAAGGGGGAATGCACCTTGTGAGATGACCTGGCGGGGAAAGCTATTATCGTTATCAAAATAGCAAATATGATATAATTTGACAGAAAATAACGGCGTAAAAGTAGCTAAGCTTACTTGAGGAGGCAAAGATGCATCCGTGGCACGACGTTTATGTAGATGATACCCTCATTGACCATGCTTTTCCAGTTGTAATCGAAGTGCCCATGGGAAGCAAAAATAAGTATGAGCTTGATAAAGATTCAGGCTTTTTGCGTCTCGACCGGGTGCTTTATAGCGCTGTTTATTATCCGGCAAATTATGGCTTCATTCCCAGGTCTTTCTGTGATGATTCTGACCCCTTGGATGCCTTGGTTCTGATGCAGGAGCCAGTTCATCCTTTGACTGTGGTTCAAGCCAGAGCTATCGGAGCCATGCGAATGAGAGATGAAAAAGGGCTGGACGATAAAATCCTGGCCGTGGCTGTGGACGACCCGGCTTTCTCTGATTACACCCATCATCGCCAGCTACCAGCTCATACCTTAAAAGAAATCCGTCGTTTCTTTGAGGACTATAAGGCCCTGGAAAACAAGCAAGTTATCGTTGAGGACTTTATGGGACCGGAGGAAGCAATCAAGCTCATAAAGGAATCTTTAGACCTGTACCGTCAGCTGCGGCGCGGTGAAGTTAAACGTTGAGGTCATAAACGCCCTTGATCTGCCTGACAGAGTCTGAAAAAAAATGATGGTGCTCGTATTTTAGAATGAAGGTCAGCCCCCGGTTTCTTAGCTTTCTCATATAAATTCCAGTCAGTTTCCGGCAGCTTTTGCTAACTTCCATATTGTTCCGAAAACTCCTGATGTTTCTAATGCATCTGTAATACCTATCATGCGGTGATTTGGTGCGCACTCCTGAAAGCTATCAGTTTATTTCAGGGCAGTTTCTCCCAAAACGTGCATTGTTATTCAATTTTCTGGTTATATTATTTTCATGACTTTTGTTAAAATAGGCCAGAGCAGTATAAGATAAGACATCATAGTTGTGGAGGCGGAGCTGGGCGGGCTGACTTGCGCTTCCTTGTTCACCCAAAAGAGGCTGAGAGTCCTGGTGCTAGATAAAGACTATCATCCGGGTGGCACCAACTATGTTTTCCAGCGGGGCGCTTATAAGTTTCCGATGGGTCCGTTGTCCTTTAGCTATCCTGGCTATGTCAGCAGCCTGCCAAAAATACTATTTTGTCATGTATTCTTTGAGCAATCTGGTAGCCCTGTTAAGGCTGAATCTTTTCATCTACAGAGATTTATGGGAATGGATTGAATGGCTAATTGATCCACCGCCTCTGGTCAAGGAAGCTGAGCAGTTAGCTTTAAGCCTTGTTTAATTGGACAGCATATGAACGCCAGAAACGACAACCTGGTTTTGAGAAGGTGGAAAATCTTGTCCAATAAGCCTGAAGAAAGTTTGAAATTAATGTGATTTCAGGTTATTTTGGACAGCAGTGATTCGATGGGAAGATGTCAACCGGAATTGGCACGGCATTGTTCTTTTGGCCAACTTCTGTTAACAATTTTGATCAATTGAGCCTGTCGCCATCCAGTCGTTTTAAGGGAAAAGCGAGCGAGTACACTCTTCTGGCCTGTTCCCAAAATATTATTCCCTGCTGAGGCCGGAATCTATCGTGCCCAACATCCCGAACGCACTGTTCGTTATCGCGTACTATTCCAGTACTTTACCTTCTTTTTTCCATGGAGGGGTGGGTTCCTGCCCTTTTTAAGTTCTCTTTGTCTTTTGTGGCTTTTATGGTTGGACCTGGAAATTTCTATCTGTCTTTGACATCTCTTAAAGCCGGGATTTAAATCTCGCTTACGATGGTGTGAGGGGCAAATTGGCACAAAAAGGCTCAGTCGGCCACCACAGCCTAAAACTAAATTCTTATCAACTAATGCCATTTCTTATTGAAATAATTCATCGGAAAACATATTTTTATTGAAATTAAAAAAAAAAAAAAAAAAAAAATGCTAATGCTTTTGATACTGCCTCTACAGCAAGCTCTGCCCAAATAAGCAAAAATATTGCTATAATTGCCAAAATTGCAACTATTCGATAAGAGAGGTTAGATATTTTTATTGCAGTAAAAGTTATCCCCATGCCTGTAATAATAAGAACGCCCATAATTACAAAATCTAGTACTGCCCAGTTCCAACCTGTTCCCGGAATAAAAGTTAAAACTAAAGGGATAAGCAATATGGCTATTACTATTAGAGCAACTCTTTTCATATAAAAATAAATTGTTTTTTTCATAACCTTCCTGCAGATTTAGAAATTATAAGGCTTTCGAAGACTTCAACTATACTACAAATTGTAGCAGTGTCAAGCATTCTGGGTAAAATCAGATGCAGTCTTGAGCTGCGGAATGATCATAGCCGAGACGACTCTTTACATCGATAATGGTGACGCCATACATATTTCTTATTTTTTATTTAATAAAATGTTGCCGCTATAAATATTCACTTTTTTATAAAAGCGGCTTTTAATTTTTGAGAAAATATCAACACTTCTCGCTCTTCAAGAATGAGCTATAGCCGTTTCAACTCAAGATAATATATTTCATAAATGCTCTTCTCGATTAAGGAAAAACCTGGCTCTGCATTTTAGGATAAATGTTCCGACGGTAAAAGCAGAAAACTGGTAAATGAGTATCATGTCACCATTTTATTACCATTTTATTATGACCATACCTGAGTTAAAGCTGATGAGCTGGGTCAGATATTGGAGCAAGATCAATTTTTCGCGGCTAACTATATATGTAAAATGAAGAGCCGTCTTGCGGCCGATATTTGAGACGACGGCGGAAAATGCGTCAGGCACACCGGCATATCGAAGACCTCGCGTCGATGTCAAGTTAAAAATGCGCCGATTATGGCACGGCCTAAAACCAAATTCATATTATCCGGTCAGCGATGTTTTCTTTGTGTCCATACAAACGGAAAAAGCCGCCCACGATTTTTATACTAAGCTTTCCTATCATTTCCAGCCTGAATCAATATAGCTTAAACTTTTTCTCTACATAGCTTCTATGGAAATGGACTACTACCATCTGCTGAATTCAGGGCGGGAAAATGCACTGCGCGCCGAAGATTTTGAGGTGACTTTGCCAATGGTGCATGTCGGCCCCTAAAAAGGGGACACAATACTCATTCCCCAAATCTTAATCTCTCGCCTCTCTCGTTACTGGGCAGGCAGAAACTTCCTCGGGTAACGGTCAAAAAGCAAAGGTCAGTCCGGTACTGAGGTAATGAAATAGGGAGAAATTATAAACTTCTTCCACATCGGCACCACCTTCCAGTAGGCGGTAGCCGAGCTTGAGAGAAAGATTATCCCTGACCTTCCATTGCAGCGCCAGGAGGAAATCTTCAGCCCGGCCCTGCTTGGCCACAGCACCATCACCTTCGAGCAGTAAGCCCCACCTGTCGTGGAATTGCCAGAAGAGGCGGAGGTTGATAAGCGGCACAAAGCCCACGTTGGTCTTGGTTGAGGAAAGCCCGCCGCCTTCAATTTTGATGGCTGCGTCCCTGATCTTGGCGGTTAGACCGGCGCCCATTTGCCATCTACCCTTTCTTATGAAATCATAGCGATAGGTCAGGCGGTAGGAATTAAATTTATAGCTACCGCGAAGCGGAGTGCCAGCTGGAAAAAGCGCCTCAAAGAAGAAGAGCGAGCGGTCAAGGCTGCCCGCTGCCTTGACTTTTAAGGGCGCCACCAGAACCGAAAGGGTATGCCTGAACTTCCACTGATAACCCAGGCGCAATCGGAAAAAGTAGGCCAGCTCAGTTTTCAATTCTTCTGACAGCGAAAAACGGGTCCCGGTATCCCTGGGAATCTCAATATCGTTATAGCCGCTGAAAACCGCTCCGTTCTCGGCATCCAGAAACCACTGGCCGAAAGACGTGCGGGCCGGAACCAGCAGCATGGCGCCAGCCATCAGGATAAAAATAAGGCTCTTTCTCATCTGTCTTGTTCCTTTCTTGCTGACGGTCATTAACCTATATTATAGCCGTCACACTATCAAAACGATAGAAAAAAAGGTGGAGAATGAATGTGCCCAAAGATATTGTTAGTTTTTATAAAAACTCTTCAAAGCAAGCCGGTCATTGCTTTTCTTGATACTTTTTTCACTCTCCAAGGCAAAAGCATTGAGCGGACACACTCTTCTGGCCTGTTTCCTGAGTATTCTTTCCTGCGGTGGTAGGAACCTATCGTCTCTAAATCCGGAACATACCATTCTCCACCGGGTGGCGCTCCATTATTTTGACCAGTTCCTGGCCGAGTATTAGAGTCACTTCGAGAAGGAGTACGGCTACTTCCGGCTGATCATCAAAGAAGCCGTCGAGCGTTATCTCGATTGCGGCAACCCAAAGTGCGGGTTTGACCGTATCCTCTTTCCCTCGAGTAGGGAAAAGCCGGAAAAGACAGAATCATTGACCAACTCAAGCTAACTTTTGTCGCCAGAGACTCCTTTCACCACACTCCACATATCAGGAAATATCAGGAAATTCTGATGGTCTTCGAGTCGACGGCCAAATATTTTTAATGATTCTATCTTTGAACGTGAGAAGAAGTCTGTTGGATTTCCTGCGCTTTTTTGGCTTGTCTGCGATGCTGCCGCCCCTCTCCGCTTCTTGCATCGATTTGACTGCTGCAGGCGCTCCGATTTATTGGACCTATCATTCTTGATGACGGGGGTGAGCTAAAATCGGTGCTCGAAAGATTATTCGGCCTGTTCGGTCGAAGCAAAAAAATCGATTTCTTATCCTTCAAAGCTGCCAGGGTAATCAGGCCTCAAGTCTGCGGTCGTCAGCCAAGGACAGAAAATTGGTGAATGAGTATGATGGCACCAATTTAAAAATATGGCACCAATTTAAAAGAGTTTTTCTTGACAACCCAAGAATAGATTTATATTTATGTTTATTACAGGCTTTTTCCAATAAAATATAAGAAATGAAAATAAAGGTGGAAAAGATGGTTGCCAACCAAAACCGAAAATTAGGGACAAAAAATTCTGGCCTTCGAATCCGGAGAAGAGATTTTTTTAAGAGCTGCGGTCAATGTGCTCTGCTGGCCGGTTCTGGTTTTCTATCAGTCCGGAAGCTTTTCTCATCAGAAAAATTTGCCCTGGTTGATTTCTCTTCACTCCCGATCAAGAAAAAAGTCCGCCTGAGGCTATTTTTTGCTCTCCATGCGTTAAAGCAGGACCGGCCAGATTGGCCCAACGTGGGTTTTGATTTCAGGCCGGTTATTGAAAAATATGTTGGGATTCTGGAAAAGCGATTACCGGAATTGGCCTTTTTGACCTCGACCGTTTCCGGACCTGAAGAAACGCTTAAAGTGCTGGAGGCTGACCAGAAAGAAGAAATTGATGGATATGTGGTCTTTCAGCTTAACTGCTGGAACCGGGTGGTCCAACCGACAGTAGAAACAGGCAAACCAGTTCTCTACTTGGATTTTCAGTATGGTGGGAGCGGCGGTTTTCTGGTTTATACCGCGGCTTTAATAAGACAGAAGACCTCCAACTTTGGCTATCTGGCTTCCTCCAGACTGGATGATGTGGTCGAAGCTGTTCGAGCCTTTGAAATCTACAAAAATCAGGAAAGCCAAATCAGTTTTTCCGAACTTGTGGGAAAAGTCAGATTAGAAAGAACTCTAGGTCCTGGAGAACTTACGACTTATCCAGATAATCTGAAGCTTATTTCAGCCGAAGAAACTGTTTATCGGATGAAGCAGTCTTCAATTCTTCTTTTCAGAGATGATAAGGGTGGAGAACCTTCTGACCTGGGTGGTATTCGGGTGCTTAACCTGCCCTTCTCCGAATTGAATCAGGCCTGGGAAAAAGCGGACCGAAAAGAAGCAGAAATCAAAGCCAGAGAATGGTATAAGAAGGCTGCTTTTATTAAGGACGTTAAATTTTCTGAACTGGTCAATTCGGCAGCAATGTATCTGGGGATGAAGGATCTTCTGCGCAAGCATCAGGCCATGGCTATAACCATAAACTGCCTCGGTGGCTTTTACGGCGGCCATATCCACGCCTACCCTTGCCTCGGTTTTTTTGAGCTGAACAACAGCGGGCTGGTTGGAGCGTGCGAAGCTGATTTAAGGTCCACTGCCACCATGGTGACTTTTAGTTTGATGACTCAGGGACGACCGGGCTATATTTCTGACCCGGTGCTGGATTCTTCCCGGCGCCAGATAATTTACGCTCACTGTGTAGCCTCCAACAAAGTATTTGGACCAGATGGTCCCTCTAACCCTTTTCAAATTCTGACCCATTCGGAAGACCGTCAGGGAGCTTCGGTACGTTCTCTTATGCCCGCAGGCTATCTGACCACCAGCCTGGAAATCGACCATAAAAGAAAGGAAATCCTGCTCCATCAGGCCAAAACGGTGGGTAATTCTTTTGATGACCGGGCTTGCCGGACCAAGCTGGTGGCTGAACCTCTCGGAGATTTTGAAAGACTCCATACTATGTGGGACCTTTGGGGCTGGCACAGGGTTACTTTTTACGGAGACCTGAAGAAACCCGCCCTGGAGCTGGCAGATACTCTGGGGTATCAGCTAATAGAAGAAGCCTGAGTATTCTTTGTTCAAAAATGGTGACGCCATACATATTTCCTAATTTTTCCTTTTAAAGACTCGTTTGCATAAAAAATCGTGACGCTATACATATTTCCTATTTTTTCTTTTTTATTAAGACTCTCTACAACATTTTGAGCTATTTCAATTCTTCTCGCGCCTCCAGAATGAGATTTAGCCACATTAAGTGAAAATAAAAATTTTCAAAAAATTTTATCTCCGATTAAGGAAAAACCTGGCTATGCTTTTTAGGATAAATGTTCTGGCGGAAAAGGCAAAAAACTGGTAAATGAGTATCATGTCACCATTTTATTAACCATTTTATTAAGGGGCACGGCTAATTTCCGGCCTTTTTAAGCATCTCTTCGGCTTTTTTGGCTTTCATAGTTGGACCTGGAAATTTCTATCTGTCTTTGACATCTCTTCGAGCCGGGATTTAAATCTCCCTCACGATGGCCGCAGGGGCAAATTGGCACAAAGAGGCTCGGCCGGCCACCATAGCCTAAAACCAAATTCTTATTATCTGGGTAAAAAACTTTAAATGGCCTAAGAAATAAGAACTCATTTCAAATTAAAAAAAGGCCAAAAGCCCGGCCACCGCTGCTCTTTCATTTAGCCCCGAAGGCTGAATCAATGCCGGGGAAAAAGCCTTTTGAAGGCGTCTAAGTTAGCCGGAGAGCCGCGAAATAAATCTTCGGGAAAACGGAAATTAGTCCAGAGTAGCTCTAACAGGCTCACTCG
>CAYQZX010000033.1:0-6554 GCA_964422165.1 uncultured Eubacteriales bacterium
TTCAATTAAACTTAATTTTCAGCCTCCATTTGCCACGCTCATCTTAAGGAACTTAGGATAACCCCAAAAATTTTTTTAAATTCGTTCTTGAGGCAGATTTCATGATCAGATATTGGCCAGCAGCTTGACCTCATTCCTCTACCCCCAGTTGTTTGAGTGCTTCCAGCGCCGCATTTTTGATTATATTCCGGTATGAAGGAAGGGCCGCCGCCCTTTTGAGAAAATCAACTTGCCTTTTATCACCAGTTTTTCCTAAGGCGCTCAAGGCTTCAGCCTGAGCTACATAACTATCATCACGGTTAAAGCATTCTCGGAAAAACTCGGCCAAACCCGGTTGGCCAAACTCTCCCAGCGCTTTCAGGGCGGCCGCTCTTACCCGGGAATGCTTCTCTTTACACTTCTCCTTTAAAAATGGAATAAACTTCGTGTTCTTCCAGGTTCCCATAGTTTCCACCGCTGCTTTCCTTACAGCCCAGAAATCATCACTCCGAGCAATAATCTGTATTGCTTTCCCTACTCCTGGTTTATCCCCGAATTTTTTTAGCTCTTGAATAGCCCACATTCGGCCGATAACGTCATCATACTGTGCCTGGTAGAGCAGTTCTTCAACACTTTTGACAAAGGTCCATTCCTTGAGAAGATAATTTCCGCGGTCAAAGCGAACAAGAAGAGGCTTTTGAGTTAAGTGGAATTCATAATAGTTTTCTTTCCCGGTTATCCAAATTTTGTAAATGACTTCATCATCCCTATCTCCTTTAACGGCGCCCTCATCAAGACTCTTGCTTCCCTTTATCCCGATCAATACCGGAGTTCGATACACCGGAATCCCGCGGGAAGTGTCCTGAACCTGATTAATGGTCAGCCCAAGCGTTTTCTTCTCCTCAACCCACCCGGAGGTAATCTCAAAAACTGGGTGTCCCGGATGGAAAAGCCATTGCTCAAAAAACCAATCGAGGTTTTCGCCGGTAACTTCCTTGACCGTTTTCATAAAATCATGGGTATCAACCGGTTGAAATGAATAGTTTTGAAGAAACTCTTTTAACACCTGGAAGAAAAGCTGGTCACCAAGAATAAATCTAAGCATATGTAGCACGCAGGCCCCTTTCTGATAGGAGTGGGCATCGAATAAATCCTGCGGAGCATTATAATGGTCGGTGACAATCGGTCGGATGTACCTCGTTCTGGCTTCCCTGAGATAAGCATTTTTCTTATTCAGCAAATTTATGGCTCCTTCTTCGGGTCCTCGGTCGTATTCGTAATAAAGATAATCAGAGTAGGTGCCAAAACTTTCGTTCAGCCAGGCGTGTTCCCAGCTCCGCAAAGTGATCAGGTCTCCCCACCACTGGTGAGCCAGCTCGTGCGAGACGATGCCAATACTCGAAAAATCTTTCTCGGCTTTTTCGTCGTGGATAATCTTATAAGTCATGGCCGTGGCCGATGTGCTCTCGGCACCTCCTCCTAAGGGCACTGATATTTGGTCGTACTTGTCCCAGGGATAGGGAGTGCCAAAAAGCTTGATGAAAAACCCCATCATCTTCGGGGTCTTTTCATAAGAACGAAGGGCATCTTTGGCCTGTTGGGGGAAAACCCAATAGTTGATGGGAATGCTACCGTAGCGGTCGTGGATAATTTCATAAGGAGCCGCCGCCAGGAAGGTTAAATAAGTAGAATGAGGTTTATCCTGAACCCAATGATAAGTCACTGTTCCTTCCGGCTCATTCTTTACCACACTCAACAACCGCCCGTTGGCGGCCACTTTATTAGGCTCTTTGACCGTAGCCATGATTTCATTGGTAACTTTATCATTGGGAAAATCATAGCAGGGGAACCAGTGATGAACTCCGTCGGGCCAGGAATCTGAAGCGACCAGCGTCGGGTGTTCCGCCGTGGCCTCGAAAAACCGAAGTCCTTTCTTGTTGGTAGTTTTATGGGCCTGGTCATCACTGCGATAAAAAACCGTGATGGAAAATACTTCGCCAATACTATAAGGTCGCTCAAGCTCAACAAAAAGCTTTTTATCGGTTTGCTTAAAAGAAAGGGAATGCCCCCATTCATCATTTACCTGCTCGACCTTGTAATCTTCAGCGTCGAGCTCAATATTTTTTAAATCAGGGCGAAGTGAACTAAGCGTCAGAGCCGCTTCACCCTGGAAAGCCTTGCCTTCAATGTCCAGATTAATTTTAATTAAATAATGACGGGCATCGTAGGTTCGGCTTCTTTCCCACCGCCGCGGTTTCTGGCTGAAATCAATTTCCTGAGCATAGGCCCCGGTGATTTCAGGTGAAAGAAAGAATGCGCCCAGGAACAAAATAGAAATGATTACTTTAAGGAATACTCCATCTTTCCTCATGGCTATACTCCTTAGGTATAGTTTCCAGACCACAGTTTTGGCTCAGTAAACTTTATTCTTCTTAAGTGCCTGGATAATTCGTCTTCTTTCACGAGCTCTTCTTTTTCTTCAACGGCTCGCGGAAGTCCTTCGACTTCGACTCCTCTTTCACTTATAGTGAAAAAGAGAAGGCTTTTCTCTTTCTGCTCATCAACCTCCAGGATGGCCCCGCGTATTTCCACCCCCCAAAAGTACATCAAGGTATTATTCTGATAAAATGGATAATCAGCGTGAGGAGCTTTTGCTCCGAGAAAAATGGCTACACCATTGCCAAGACGATCCATTAACTGATTTCGCCGCCAAGCATATTCCTCCGGAGCGAAAATGAGTGCGGGGGGGAGCAGAGTTGTCAATTCCAAATTGATAATTAAAAAAAGGCCAAATTTAAATAAAAATCCGAATTCCCTCTTGCGATTTATAAACAATTTTGCTCCTTTCCTTTTCAACATAATGAATAAACTAAACGCAGTCAAACCTTTTCCTCAGGTGGCCGTCCCAAGAAATCTCTATTTAGCTCCTTATTAGCCATCTGAACCAGTCCTCGCTTTATTAGAAGTGGCTACAGCTTATCAGCTAGGTTCTCTTTAGGGCAGCCCTCACTGTAGTTGATAAGTTTGGCGATTATAGAGCCTATCAACAACGCCTTTAGAACTGTCTTACAATTCCTTCGAATGATATTAATTCAAATCCTCCTCTCCAAAGCTTGATTAGTTCAATTCAATTTGATAATTATCGCTATAGCTGTAAGCAAGATGAAAGATGAATTAAGCCGAAGAGATTTCCTGAAATTAGCAGCTTTTGGGAGCTTAAGCTTACCTCGATTATTTTCTTCTATTTCCCTGCGGAGTAAGGCTGGCCGGCCCAACATCATTTTCATCCTGTCCGATGACCATGCCTGCCGAGCCATCAGCTCTTACGATAGTCGCTTAATCCAGACACCACATATAGACAGGCTGGCTGAAGAAGGAATCCGCTTCGTTTCCAGCTTTGTCACCAATTCCATCTGTGCCCCCAGCCGGGCTTCCATTCTCACCGGTCAATACAGCCATCAGCACGGAGTTATTGATAACAGCCTCGAAATGAAATCTCAAGAGGGAACCTTCCCGGTCCTCTTTAAGAAAGTCGGCTACCAGACGGCTCTAGTGGGAAAATGGCATCTCAAGGCAACTCCCGTCGGTTTTGATTATTTCTCAATTCTACCCGACCAGGGTGATTATTATAATCCGGACTTTATTGAAAAAGGCCGGAAATACCAGGAACATGGATATGTCACCGATATCCTGACGGAAAAATGTTTATCCTGGCTTAAGAACAGAGATAAAAGTAAGCCCTTCCTGTTATTCCTGAATCACAAAGCCCCTCATCGTAACTGGATGCCGGGTCCAGAAGCTCTCGGCCTACTCAGGAATGAGGACCTGCCGGTTCCCGAAACTTTCTTTGACGACTATAACACCAGATGTGACGGAGCCAGGCTTCAGGAAATGAGAATTGCTGACCATGCCTACCTGTCTTACGACCTGAAACTTTTCCCGCTTCGGGATGAAGACGTAAATGAACAGGAAAAATCTGGCCTAGAATACTGGATGTCGGTCTACAACCGGTTAACTGACGAACAGAAAAAGGCCTGGAATGAAGCTTATCGGGATGAAAATGAGGAATTTCGAAGGAAAAAGCTCGAAGGCCAGGAACTGGCTTTATGGAAATATCAGCGTTACATTAAGGATTATCTGCGGTGTATAGCTTCGGTTGACGTCAGCGTCGGCCGGGTTCTTGAATTCCTGGATAGAGAAGGTCTGGCCGACAATACGCTGGTGATTTATGCCTCGGACCAGGGATTTTTCCTTGGCGAACATGGCTGGTTTGATAAGCGCTTCATGTATGAGCCCAGCCTCCGCCTTCCTCTTCTCATTCGTTATTCTGATGGAATAGAAAAGAAAGTTGAGGGTGAACATATGATTCTCAATGTCGATTTGGCCCCAACTCTTCTGGAAATGGCTGGGCTGGGCGTTCCCGCCTGTATGCAGGGAAGGTCATTCAAAGACATCCTCCAGGGGAAAAGAGTTTCTGATTGGCGAGAATCTTTTTATTATCATTACTATGAATATCCAGCCGTCCACTCCGTCAAGCGGCACTATGGAATCAGAACCTCACGCTATAAGCTCATTCACTTTTATTACGATATCGATTGCTGGGAGCTGTATGACCTGAAGTCAGACCCGGAAGAAGTACACAATTTTTATAATCATCCTGATTACCAGAATATTCAAGCGAGCCTGATGAAAGAACTTAACCGGCTGAGAACTGAGCTTGGAGTGAAGCCAGAAATTTAGCCCGCTTTTTCATTTATAATCTATTCTTTCCTCCAATCTCTCTCCACCTTTGCCAGCCACGTTGCAAAATTGAAATCAATTAGATAGTCAGACATTTCTTTTCTTGACGGTAGAAATTTTTTTATAGACTAATAAACGGCGTCGAGCTTTCCATGTTTATTCGGTAGCAGCCACAAGCTCCGCTTGAGAAGAGATTCAGAAGCTATAATGATGGCCTGTCTATCTCAAAGTCCTCACCGTCCTCTTAAAGCTCTTACTGGAATTTCTTCCTGGCCTCCACCAACTGTTGAATCCACCGCTGGCAGTGTGTGCGGAGGTCTTCAATCGTGGCCCGGTATTGCGGCATTCGAGCCAGATTGTGTTTTTCATCCAGATCAGTCGTTAAATCAAATAGTTCCACGTAATCTGGATGTTGCGGATACTGGATATATTTCCAGCGGTCCGTCCGGACACACTCGCTTTGTGGAATCTCCGGATGATCCCAGAGCTCCTCGCAAAAGATTTCATTCCTCCAGACTTGCTTTTCTCCTCTGAGCAGGGGTTTAAGACTACGTCCCTGAAACTCGACCGGAATTGTAGTTTCAGCCAGGTCAAGGATGGTGGCCGGCAGGTCAACGTTGAGTGTTAATTCTTTTCTGAGAAGCCCGCGATTTTTCCGGGGAGCCCGGGGGTCATAAATGATCAGAGGAACCCTTATTGATAGGTCGTACATCAACCATTTATCAGCATATCCCCTCTCCCCCAGAAAATACCCATTATCAGATGTGTAAATTATGATCGTCTTCTTGTCCAGACCTAACCGCTTTAGTTCGGCGAGGATTCTTCCGAGGACCAGGTCGACCCCGCTGATCATCCGGTAATATCCCTTGAGCATCTTCTGGTACTTTTCAGGCGTGTCAAATCGCCAGGCCCACCGAGTTCGATTCATGGTGTTTTTGAGAAAATGGGGCTGAGCTTCGTAATATGCGGGCGCCGCCATCTCCGGAACGGGGATATTCACATCCCGGTAAAGATCATCGACCGCCGGCGGCCAGAAATACTGTTCAGGATTTTCATCATCGGCGTGAGGGGCCCAGGGGCACCAGACGAGGCAGAACGGCTGGCCGGCCTTTACACGCCAGAGGAAATCAACTGCATATTCACCTTCGACTTCGGTCATATGTCGTTTGATTCCATTAATCGTCTGGAAATAAGGAAAGCTGGTGAGTTTCATGAAATCGAACATTTCTTTCTCTACGCCTTCTTCCACCTCTACCCCGAATTTTCCAACGAAGCCGAGGTAGTAGCCAGCTCGGCGAAGGAGAACAGGATAGCTAATGTTGGTAAAGGCCCGGCTCAGAGGAGGCTTAGTAAATGTATAAGTGTGGGTTCGTTCAAAAGTGCCAGTAAAGAGGCTGGCCCGGCTGGCGGCGCAAATTGGAGAAGTCACAAAAGCCTGTTCGAACCTTACGCCTTCCCGAGCGAGCCGATCGATGTTCGGAGTCTTGATGACCGGGTTTCCAGCGCAACCCATAGCATCGAAGCGCTGGTCGTCGGTCAAGACGAAAAGAATATTCGGTCTCTCATCGTCATCCAGACGGGCAGCCAGCTGTCTATGAAAAACCAGGGTTCCTAAACCCGCAGCCGAAACCTTCAGGAAATCACGACGGGTCAGATTATTACCCCTACCTTTTCTAATCATCATATTATCTCCAACAGGTCTTCACGAAATTCTAACTCATTCTATATCAATAACTTAGAAGATGTCAATTTAACGATTTCCTAAACCATTCTATCTTACTAAATATCAATAAGTTACAGAAGGAAATTTTCCAGAAATAGCCAATTTTTAGGTG
>CAYQZX010000034.1:0-20538 GCA_964422165.1 uncultured Eubacteriales bacterium
TATAAAACAGCCCGGGCAGCTCCACCACCGCCCAAAATTAACATTTTGCTTGGTTGAAGGCAGGCTTTTTTCAACGACTCGACAAAACCATACCAATCGGTGTTATAACCATGTAATTCATCTCCGAACTTTTTTACTACATTAACTGCTCCTATTATCCTGGCTGTTTCATCAAATTGATCAAGATGGTCCATAATTCGCTCTTTATAAGGGATGGTAACGTTAATTCCAGAAATTTCCGACCGCTTCAGCCAGTGAAAAAATTCTTCCGAATAAGCTGGGCTAATCTCCCAGCAAGTGTACCTTAAGGGCAAATTCTCCCTGAGAGCTATCTCGCGGAATAGCAAAGAAGAAATGGAATGTTTTAGCGGATAACCAACTAAACCCAGCTTATACTTAATAGTAGTCATAAATTCTTCCTCAATGGCATATAGTTAAGAGATGTTGCCTGAATTCTGGATAGGAAATCTGGATACAATCAAGACTATCAAGGGACATTTCTCCCTCTGCTATCAAAGCAGCTATTATCATAGTCATAGCTATGCGATGATCATTAAAACTCTGCACCTCTGCTCCTTTCAACTTCGTTGGTCCCTCAATTATTAATCCATCATCTTGTTCTTCAACCCTGGCCCCCATTTTCTGCAGGTTAAGGTAAAGAGCATGCAGACGGTCGCATTCCTTGTATCTTAATTCTTCAGCTCCGCTAATTCGACTAATTCCTATGGCCTGTGTTGCCAGAAGAGCAATTAAAGGAATCTCGTCAACTAAAGCCGGAACTTCCTCAGCATTAATTTCCACGGCCTTAAGCTCACTAAACTTGACTTCCAGGTCAGCTACTTCTTCGTTATATTCTTCCTTTAAATTTAAAACCGATAGCCTGGCACCCATTTGTAAAAGCTTTTTAATAAAACCTATCCTGGTTGGATTAAAATTAACCTGCCACACAATCAGGCGTGACCTCGGAATTAGTACTGCGGCTGTGATCAAAAAGGCAGCAGAAGAAATATCCCCTGGAACAGCCACTTCTCCGCCTTCTATCTCATTTTTCCCGCATATTTTGACCGCCTTTTCCTCCAGGATTATTTCCTGACCGAAATATTTGAGCATCCTTTCCAGGTGATCTCTTGATTTTATTTTCTCCCTGACTGTGGTTTGCCCTTCGGCAAAAAGGCCAGCCAGCAAAATGGCTGATTTTACCTGAGCACTGGCAACTGGAAGCTCATAATCTATAGCTTGAAGTTCACCGCCCTTGAGGCTCAACGGAAGGAAAGAACCTTCCTGTCGGCCAAATATCCTGGCTCCCATCATACTCAAAGGTTCCACTACTCTTTTCATCGGTCTCTGCCGCAGTGAACTATCTCCATCAATAACCGAATAAAAAGGCTGAGCTGAAAGCAGTCCAGCTAAGAGCCGGGCAGTGGTGCCGGAGTTCTGGCAGTTAAGTATTTCTATAGGTTCCTTTAAAGGACCTGGCGCAACATAAATATCATTTCCTTTTATGGTGATTTCTTTGCCTAACTTACGGAAACAATCCACTGTAGATAAAGTATCGCCTGAGATAAGAGCCCGGTTAATCCTTAATCCTTTCTTTGCCAGAGCCCCTATGATAATTGCCCTGTGAGTTATAGATTTATCCGCCGGTGGAATTATCTCACCTTCAATTCTATTAATTTTTAGGGAAAGCTTTTTCATAAAATTCTCTCCTTTTTTCAGCTTCTGAGTAAATCCGGGCTATTTTCTTTTCAAACCCTTTTTTCTTCACTAAGCCAGATAGGCACTTCATCTCTTTAACAAATTCTTCAATTCTGCAGACTAAGTTGTCCTGGTTGGTTAAAATCATACCAGCACCAACGGCCGGTGGGGTCAAGCTAAGGCGGGTTGCGCCCAAAAATCCAGTGGCCACAAAATTTTCAATTTCCTTATTGCACCGATGCTTTTTTATAAAAAGAGAAAAGAGAGCCAGAGAAATAAAATAGGGCAATTGACTGGTTAAGGCCACATATTGGTCATGGAATGCAGCTGAGATTTCTAAGGGAACAGCACCTATGGCTTCAATTATTTTTCTAACTTTTTCAAAGCCCTCTTGTCTAATCTTAAGACGGGGCCGACACAGGAAAAATGGTTTTCCCGAGAATAACTCGGGATTCCAGGCTTCTGGCCCCTGCTTAACCGTGCCTACCATGGGATGGCCACCAAACATAGACAGACCAGAGAATTTATTCATCTCTTTTATGATTTCTCTCTTGGTACTGCCCGTATCAATCAATATCTGCTTTTCCTCCATTATGGGACCTATTTTCCTTATAAATTTTTTTATCTCCACCAGAGGAGTTGCCAGCACGATAACCTCCGACTTCTTTACTCCTTCTTCAAGCCCAGAGACATAAACATCTAAAATGTTGCTAAATTCTGGCCGATATTTCACATCTAAGCCATAAACTTTGCGGGCAATTCTTTTCTTTTTAGCTGCCAGAGCTAGCGAACCACCAATCTGCCCTAAACCGATGATAAAAAAATCGGATTTCATAGCTTCCTTCCAAGAATCGAGGAAACTGATTTCAACTCCTCCATCATTCTGGCAAAATCTTTAAGGTCCAACGATTGAAATCCATCACTCAGAGCAGATAACGGGTCAGGGTGAACCTCTACAATCAGACCGTCAGCTCCTGCGACCAGAGCTGCTTTGCTAACAGGTATAATCAAATCTCTTACACCTGTACCATGACTCGGGTCCGCAATCACAGGTAAATGACTCAACTTTTTCAACATTGGAATGGCAGAAATATCAAATGTATTCCGGGTATATTTTTCAAAAGTTCTTATTCCTCGCTCACACAAAATCACCCTGGGATTGCCGTTGGAGAGAATATACTCTGCTGACATTAACAACTCCTCCAAAGTGGACATCATCCCCCTCTTTAATAAAACCGGCCGGTCTGTTTTCCCCAATGCTTTTAAAAGTGGATAATTCTGCATATTCCTGGCTCCCACTTGCAATATATCAGCTACGCGGCTAACCTTTTCTACATCTTCTACTGATAAAACCTCAGTCACAACCGCCAGCCCTGTAACTCTCTTAACCTCTTCAAGATATTCCAGACCTTTATCTTCCAATCCCTGAAATGCATATGGTGAAGTGCGGGGTTTATAAGCACCACCCCTGATTATCTTTACCCCTAATTCTTTTAAAGCCAAAGCTGTTTCTAATATTTGCTCCTGGCTTTCAACCGCACAGGGACCAGCCATTATAGTGATATGATTTCCTCCAACCTCTCCTTTTCCGTTTATTCTAATGACTGTGTTTTCCTGTTTTATCTCCCGGCTGGCTAATTTGAATGGGCTCAAAATAAGAATTACTTTCTCTACCTCAGGCAGGCCTTCAAAATACTCAGGCTCAACGGTTAGCCGGCCTATTACACCGATAATCGTTCTTTCTTTTCCTTTGGAAACATGCGGCTTTAAACCCAGCTCATTGATTTTCTTTATGACTCCAGAAATGGATTTAAGTGAAGCCCCCGCTGTCATGACAATAACCATTTTTGCTCTCCTCTAACTATTTGTCTTGGTTTCTTTTAAATTTCCTGGCTTGTTTTTTATTCATCTGAACTGACATCCTTTTTTAGCTCATAAAGCCTTTCTCAACTCGCTAAGAAAATCCTTTACTTCTTCCATGCTGAATTTATTTTCTTTACCTTTAATAAACCTGATTAAAGCACTGCCCACAATGATTCCATCAACCTGCCTGGCCATAGTCCGGGCTTGGGAGGGAGTGGAAATACCAAATCCGGCATAAATTGGTTTATCTGTTACATCCCGAAGTTCCATAATTTTTTTTCTCACCTCATCATCGGTTTTTGATTCCTGTCCTGTGACCCCATAAATTGATACCAGGTAAATAAAGCCACTGGAGGCCAGAGCAATTCTTCTGAGACGCAAATCATCCGTTGAGGGAGCCGCCATAAGCACCAGCGAAATATTTCTCCTGGTGAAATGCTTTTTAATAAAATCAGTTTCTTCTACCGGCAAATCAGGAAAGAGTATTCCTGCAATTTCTTCTTCTGACATAAACTCAGCGAATTTTTCGATCCCGTATTGAAAAACAGGATTAAGATAACTCATGATTATAACAGGTACATGCAATTCCTTACGCACCTCTTTATAGAAACGGATAAAATCAGCTAACCGGAATCCTTTTTTCAACACCCATTCTGAGGAATGTTGAATATATTTTCCATCAGCCACCGGGTCTGAAAATGGCAAACCAATTTCCAGCAAATCTGCTCCAGCTGACTGAGCAGCTATTAGAAGCTGCGCAAATTTTTCTGGAGTAGGATAGAAAGAAGAAAAAAATAAAACCAGTGCCTTCTGCTGGCTGTCTTTCAGATTATGGGTGTATTTTTCTAAATCAGTCATAGTTTTGCTCCATGCTTACCAGATCTTTATCTCCGCGACCGGAGAGATTCACTACCACCACATCTTCTTTCTGGAAATTTTTAAACTTTTTGACCCAGGCCAGGGCATGGCAGGATTCAAGAGCAGGAATGATTCCTTCTAACCTGCTCGTTTCCTGAAAGGCTTCCAGCGCCTCTTTATCATCTACGGCCTCAGGCTTAATCCGACCTGAACTTACTAAAAAAGCAATCTCCGGCCCCACCCCAGGATAGTCCAGTCCAGCGGAGATGGAATAAGAATCCAGAACCTGTCCATCTTCATCCTGAAGGAAATAAGTCAAGGCCCCGTGCAGAATTCCCTTTTTGCCCTTTATCAGAGACAGAGCATGATAGGGAGTATCCTCACCCCGTCCGGCTGCTTCTACGGCTATCATTTTTACCCGTTCTTCTTTTAAAAGTGGATGAAAAAAGCCAATGGCATTTGACCCACCCCCAACACAAGCCACCAAATAATCGGGATACCGACCTTCATATTTTCTGATTTGCCTTTTCACTTCTTTCCCAATAACCGACTGAAACTGCCTGACCATCAGCGGATAGGGATGGGGACCGACCGCCGACCCAAGAAGATAATGAGAAGTTTGGGCATTTGCTACCCAATCACGAATAGCTTCATTAGTAGCGTCCTTTAAGGTCTTAGAACCAGAGCTGACTTCGACGACTTCGGCTCCCAAAAGATGCATCTTTTTTACATTGACCGCTTGCCTTTGCATATCCTTTTCGCCCATGTAGATAACACACTCAAAACCAAACAAAGCGGCTACTGTCGCAACTGCCACCCCATGCTGACCAGCACCTGTTTCCGCCACCAGTCTTCTTTTCCCCAGTCGTTTGGCTAAAAGAGCCTGGCCCAGACAGTTAGTAATTTTATGAGCACCAGTGTGGTTTAAATCTTCACGTTTTAAATAAATTTTGACCCCGTATAGACGTGATAAATTTTCAGCAAAATATAAAGGAGTGGGGCGGCCGCTATAATTTTTCAAATAATAATTAAGTTCCTTTTCAAAAACAGGGTCTTTAAGAGCTGAAATAAATTCCTTCTCCAACTCTAAGAGCGGCCCCATTAAAGTTTCGGGAACAAATCTTCCGCCAAATTCTCCATACCTGCCTGTTGATAATCCCATAATCTTACCCTCCTGATAAATTCTCTCATTCGCTTTTGATCCTTTTTGCCCGGGTACAATTCAATGCCTGATGACACATCCACACCAAAGGGTTGAACTATTTTCAAAGCGGTTTCCACATTGTCTGGATTCAAACCACCAGCCAGGAAAAACTTGCCCAACTGCCTGGCTTTAACTGCTATTCGCCAATCAAATGGCTTTCCCTTAAAGGCTGAATCCATAAGGAAAAAACGACAACCTGAGCTGGCAATTTCATCCAGGTCAGAAGCTTCTTTTATCCTGAAGGCTTTAAAAGCTTTCCCTGGGAAAAGCTTAAGATAATCTTTGTTTTCCTGGCCATGAAATTGCAGGAAGTCAAGATTCAACTCTCCTGCTAATTCTTTTACCCATTGTGGGTCTTCATCCGCAAAAACGCCAACCTTGATGGTTAAAGGAGGAAGCTCCGCAATAATCTTCCTGGCCTGTTCTTTACTAACTCTCCTTGGACTCTCAGAGAAAACAAAACCAATGGCCTCGGCTCCATATTTGATAGCCAGCAGAGCATCTTCCAGGTTGGTAATTCCGCAAATTTTGATTTTGGTCATGCGCTCAAACCTCCGAGCATCTCTTCAATTTTTTTTGCCGGGTCCGCCGCTTCCATAAAACAACCACCAATCAAAAAGCCGTCCGCTCCAAGTTGTCTGAAACGTCTGAGGTCGTTTGCTTCTTTTAAACCACTTTCTACTATATGAATCTCTCCGATCTTTCTTCTTTTCAATTCCCGAAGAGCCGCTTCTCCCTGAGCCAGGTCTACCGTTAACGATTTCAAATCACGGTTATTAATGCCAACTATAGACAGCGGTAAGTCGGCGATTGTTTCTACCTCTTTCAAACCATGTATTTCCACCACTGGTTCAAACCCTAATTCCTGACATTTTTCCCACAGAGAAATAAGCCTCTCCCGACCGAGCAAGGCAACAATCAATAAAACACTGTCTGCCCCTTGATTTCTGGCTTCTATTATTTGATGCTCGTAAAGGAAAAAGCCCTTTTTTAGAACCGGGATATTCACAGCCTTTCTCACTTCGGTTAAATCTTGTTCTGTGGTCAAAAAATATCTGTTTTCCACAACTACCGACACCGCCGAGAATCCATATCTCTGATAAAGTAGTGCCACTTCAGAAGGAGAAAGAACCGGATTAAATTTTTTGGTGGGAGTAGCTCTTTTAAATTCTCCAATCAAACCATTCCTTTTCCTTATAAAAGCCGATAGAGAAAGTGGTCTGGTTCTGTTTTTTAGACTCACCACCGGGTCTCCTGTTTTAAACTCCAGGGTCTTTTTAATTTCTTCTAAAAAATTCATTCAGGCCTCCTGATGTAGCTTTATAAAGCCCAGCAAAGTTTTAAAGGCTTTCCCTGAATCAATTGATTCTCTGGCCATGTCCACTCCTTCCCTCAAGTCTGAAGCCTGGCCGGCGACAAAGATGGCTGCCCCGGCATTCATCAAAACAAAATCACGGTAATCAGAAATTTCTCCGTTGAGAATGCTAAAGAGAATTTTCAGGTTTTCCTGAAGGGAGTTGGCCGTGACCCTAGTGGTCTTTCGTTTAAAACCATAATCTTCCGGGATAATCTCCATCTCCTGAATTTTCCCTTTTTCAACCAGAATGGCTGATGTCGGAGCAGAAACGGAGATTTCATCTAAGCCATCCTGAGAATGAACTAAAAGATATCTTTTCCCACCAAGCTTTTTGACCACTTGTGCAACCTTTCTCATAGCCTGCTCGCTGAAAAACCCAATTAGTTGCCTTTTTACTCGGGCCGGGTTGATGAGTGGGCCAAGCAGATTAAAAATAGTTCTTAAACCTAATTCTCTTCTAACCGGCATAACATGTTTTAAAGCTGGATGAAAATAAGGAGCATGAATAAAAGCAAAGCCGATTTCCTCTAAGGATTTACAAACCTGTTCAGGCCGTTCTGGAATCTTCACTCCCAAACCTTCAATCAAGTCAGTACTACCACACTTGCCGGAAACAGCCCGATTTCCATGTTTGGCCACCTTCACCCCCGCTCCAGCAACCACGAAGGCGGAAATGGTAGAAATATTGAATGACTGTTTACCGTCACCGCCTGTTCCGCATAGGTCTATCGGCTCTTCCCCCTTAACCTCTAATTTAATGGCCTTTTCTCTTAGCACCTTCACAAAACCCAGAATTTCATCGCTCGTTTCTCCTTTCATTTTTAGCCCAACCAAAAAAGCAGAAAGTTGTACCAGACTGACCTGCCCCTCTAAAATTTCTCTGGCTGCTTCTTCTGCCGTGTTGACATCAAGATCAGCTCCATCACAAACCTTTCTTAAAGTTTCTTCAATCATTCTGACCTCCCGAGTTCCAGAAAATTATTGATGAGTTTTCTCCCCTCCTTTGTTAAAAAAGATTCGGGATGAAACTGAACTCCTTCAGTTCTGGTCCCCTTTATTCTCAAGCCCATGATCTCTCCCTCAGCCGTATAGGCAGAGATTTCAATCTCTTCCGGTAAGTTTTCCTCGCTCACCAGTAAAGAATGATACCGGGTGGCTTCCAGCGGATTGCTCAGGTCATAAAAGACAGTTTGCCCATCATGGAAAATTAGGGAAGTCTGACCGTGAATGATTCTTTTGGCCTGAACTACTTGAGCCCCAAACACCCGGGCTATGCATTGATGTCCAAGACAAACTCCCAGTATGGGAATCCGCCCGGTGAAATACCTGATAGCCTTGTTACAAACCTCAGCTTCTTCTGGTCGACCAGGGCCAGGAGAAATAACTAGATAATCAGGAGAAAGATCAATTATTTCAGCCAAGGAAATGGCGTTTTTTCTCCTGACTAAAACCTCTTGCCCGCTGAGGCTCAATTCTTGATAGAGGTTATAAACAAACGAATCCAGGTTATCGATGATTAATATCATCGGTGACCTCCCTGCTCGGCTAATCTAATGGCCTGGTACATTCCCCTGATTTTATTTCTGACTTCCTGATATTCTTTTTGCGGGTCCGAGCCAATGACCACTCCCGCTCCCGCCTGCAAATAATAATTACCTTTCTGATAGACAATCATTCTGATGCCAATACAGGAATCGACCTGTCCGTTGTAGCTCAGATAACCGACTATGCCGGCATAAGGACCGCGATTGATTGGTTCCAACTCTTTAATTATTTCCATAGCTCTCAGCTTGGGCGCTCCAGTAACAGTCCCGGCTGGGAAAGTGGCCTGCAATAAATCAAAAAATGTTAGGTGAGGCATGAGCTCTCCTTCTACCTGCGAAACCAGGTGCATAACATGAGAATATTTTTCAACCGTCATAAATTCTGAAACACGTACCGTGCCGGGCCGGCATACTTTGCCCAAATCATTTCTGGCCAGGTCCACTAACATAACGTGTTCGGCCTGTTCCTTGGGGTCTGAACGTAATTCTTTCTCTAGGGCCAGCTCCTGTTCTGGCGCGTTGCCCCTTTTTCTGGTGCCAGCTATTGGTCTAAGCCATATCTTCTCTTTCGTGACTTTCATATGGGCTTCCGGAGAACTGCCTATCAGCTGAAAATCACCAAAATCAAAGTAAAACATGTAGGGAGAAGGATTTAACATCCTTAACGTCCGATAAATATCAAAAGAACTGGCCGTTGTTTTTCCCTGAAACTGAATAGACAAAACTACCTGGAAAATATCTCCCGCTCTAATGTAATCTTTTGCTTTCTGAACACATTTGACAAAACCTTCCTGGCTCAAACTGGCTTGAAGCACGAAACTATGGTCGTGTTCCACAAAAAATTCGGCCGGGTTTAAATTTCCAGGAAAACGCAAGGCTTCTCGAATAGAATTTAATTTTTCACCCATTTCCTGTTTCTTTTTTTCCTCTCCAACAAGCAAAATTTTCCCCGTATTTTTTACATGATCAAAAATCAACAAATGATTAAATTGATAAAGAAAAAGAGCAGGAAATGGATTACTATTCTCCGGCAGTTCTATCTCTTCCAGAAAGCTTACAAAATCATAGCCGATATAACCCGCCCAACCGCCGGCAAAGGGAACCTCGTCCAGAGGGAGAGGATTGGTCCTTTCCAGTATGGAATCAATGACTGTTTTGGCCGTCGCCCTTGTCAGCTTTATTTTACTTTCAGTAGTTATTAGCTCAGAACCATTAACCACTACTCTTCTTTCTGGCGATAAACCTATAAATGAATACCTGCCAAGGTTCTCTCCCTTTTCTACACTCTCTAACAAACAGACTGCTCCAATTCTCTGCAGTTTGAAAAAGGCAGAAACCGGTGTGAACAAATCCAGAGGAAGTTCTTCCCACATAACTAACAGACCGTTTATTTTTCTTGCCTCCATAACACCTCCATAAGCCCAAAAAAAAACCCACCTATGTCATCCATAGGTGGGTTTTGGGATTTCCTTATCTTTGAGGGCTTGGGGCTTAAGGAATCCTTACCAACCCACCCTCATGGTATACCAGTACCAAAAGTACCAGTACTGGCGGGTGGGTGTATATTCCTTAAGCATCTTAGCCATTTCGCCGTGATTATAAAAAATTTTTTATTTTTGTCAAGCGGTGGCTAAAAAAGAATTGAAAAAAATTTTTTATTCATTATGATAAAAAGCACGAGTTATAGTAGAAAGATGAAAAGGTTCTATTACCAAAAAATAAATTCCATAAGCCGCCAGCAAAACTACTTTTACTACTTTTACTTTAGTTTTAAAACAGGCTCTGGTCCTCCTTAGCCGGCCTAAACGACGAGACAAGAGGGCCATGAGCCAAGAGCAGCTCATGGCCTTTTTTTTTGCTCAAATTTATTCAGGAGGCTAAAAAATGAAAAGCAAAAAACGAGGTAAGAAGGAAATCCGGAAACAGAAAGACGAATTAGCTTTGCTGCGCAAAAAGATAGATTATTTAGACCAAAAAATCATCCATCTAATAGACCAGAGGATGGAATTAGCTTTACAAACCCGAAACTTTAAAAAGAACATCACAGATGCGCAAAGAGAAAAAAGCATCCTTTCAAACATAAAAAAAATGCCATTACGCTTTGTGACCGAAGAGTTTTCTCAGCGACTAATCAAGAATTTGATTAGAGAGAGCAAGAAACTTCAAAAAAAACAAGAGGGACTTATTGGCTTCCAGGGAGAAAGAGGAGCCTATAGTGAGGAAGCAGCTATGATGTTTAACAAAAAACTGGTTACAATCCCCTGTTCAGACTTCAAAACAGTCTTCAGGGGAGTTTTTGAAGGCTGGTTTAACTACGGCTTAGTGCCAGCAGAAAATTCCACTGAAGGTCAGGTAAATTCGGTTAGTGACCTTTTCATTCAATATGACCTGAAAATAATTGGCGAGATAATATTGCAAGTCCATCATTGTTTGCTGACCCTTCCAGGACTTAAATTAAGGCAAATCAGGACCGTTGTTTCCCACCCGCAGGCACTGGCTCAATGTCAGCACTTCATCAGAAAAAACAAATTAGAAGCACAGCCCTTTTACGACACCGCTGGAGCTGCGCGGATGCTGGCGGAAGAAAGACCATCAGGGGTGGCGGCCATCGCGAGTAAAAGATGTGCTGAGCTTTACGGGCTCTCCGTTTTAAAAGAAAAAATTGAAGATTACCCGGCCAACCAGACCAGGTTTCTTGTGCTGGCAAGGAAGGGACTGGATCAAGGTTATAAATGTTCCATTGTCTTTTCCCTCAAGCATGAACCCGGCTCCTTAGCGAGGAGCCTCAACCTATTTGCCGAAAGAGGGATCAATCTGACTCGCATTGAATCCAGACCTAACAAGAAACGTCCGGGAGAATATTTTTTCTTAGTTGACTTTGAAGGATCATTACAAGAAGCCGAGATCCAAAAAGCCCTCAGTCAAGTCAAAAACCAGGCTTTGTTCTTCAGATTCCTGGGATGTTATAATAGGCTATAGCTTTCAGTCTTTTCAGGAATGACAAACCTCCTAAAAGCATTCTGACTAGATTAACTCCCGAAACTTAAAGGAGCAAGATATCAAGACATTTAGATAAATCATAATTTTCAGTCACAAGAATAGCATATATCTTGAAAACCTGATTAAAAATTACTCTGGTTTAAACTATAATAAACCAGAAATATTTCGGGAAAAAAACAAGTCACGTTCATAAGAACATAAGTTTTCAAGTTTAAGGGCAGAGGTATATTATGCCTGCTAACGTAGAGATAAAGGCCCGGCTGAAAGATTTCTCAGCCATGAAGGAAAAGGTTGAAGCTATGAGCCAGCAGCCAGGTCAGGTGCTGAGCCAGGAAGATGTTTTCTTCAACACCAGCCGGGGACGCTTGAAGCTTCGACTGATAAACGGCCATCAGGCAGAATTGATTTTTTATGATCGCCCTGACCAGGTAGGACCTAAATTCTGCCAGTACGAGCTTTTCACTACCGACCAGCCGGAGAGGTTAAAAAAAGTGCTGAGCGCAGCGCTGGGCGAGCGGGGTGTAGTGCGTAAAACACGCTATTTTTATCTTGTGGGCCAGACCCGCATTCATCTTGACCGGGTTGATGGTCTGGGTGATTTTCTGGAGCTGGAAGTTGTTTTGAAGCCAGGACAAACAGAAGCTGACGGGCAGGCAATCGCTCTTGACCTGATGAAACGCCTGGGGCTGGGGTCAGAAGCCCTGGTAGAGACGGCTTATATTGACCTTCTGGAGCAAAACAAAATATCAGGCTAAAAGAGCGAGCTGCTATTCAATAACCACTTCATGGGGGCCTTTGACCAGCTCGCCGATGAGGTAGGCTTTCTGACCGAGCTTCTGGAAAAGCTTTAGCGCTGGCTCGGTGTCTTTTGGGCTAACCACCACGGTCATTCCTATGCCCATGTTGAAGGTGCGGTACATTTCCCGCTCTGCCACCTGACCGCGGCGCTGAATCTCGTTAAAGATGGGCAGCACCGGCCAGGTGCCTTTGCGGATGACCACCTGAAGCCCTTCGGGAATGACTCGTGGGATGTTGTCGTAAAAACCGCCGCCCGTGATATGGGCCATGGCTTTGATTTTAAACTTCTTCAGAGCCTCCAGGATGACCGCGGTGTAAATTCTGGTCGGCTTGAGCAGTTCCTTTCCCCACTTGCTCTTGATTTCTTCTTCAGAAAAAACCCGGCGGGCCAGAGAATAGCCGTTGCTGTGAAGACCCGAGGAGGCTAGCCCGATGACCTTGTCGCCGGCGCGGCAGTGGCGCCCGTCAACGATTTTTTCGGCATCCACGATACCCACGCAGAAGCCGGCTAAATCCCACTTGCCCGGCTCATAGAGGCCAGGAAGCTCGGCCGTTTCGCCGCCGATGAGGGCGCAGTTGGCTTCACGGCAGCCCCGGACAATTCCGCGTATAACCTCAACCAGCTGGTCTTTATCCAGCCGGCCGCAGGCGATGTAATCAAGGAAGAAAAGAGGCTCGGCTCCGAGCACCACTACGTCGTCAACGTTCATGGCCACCAGGTCAATACCGATGGTGTCGTATTTTTTGAGCAGATCAGCGATGATGAGCTTGGTGCCAACACCGTCAGTGGATGAAACCAGGACCGGCTTTTTCATTCCTTTGAGGCGCGGGGCAAAAAGCCCGCCGAAGCCACCGATTGAACCCAGCACCTCGGCTCGCTCGGTCATCTTCACCAGCGGCTTTATCTTCTGGATAAAAGAATCCGCTTCGTCGATATTTACGCCCGCTTTTTTATAAGTCAAACCGCCCATAGTTCTCTCCTTTCTGTTGTTGCTTAAGACAGTTATTGCAGTCCTAAAATTATCACCTCGGTTAACTTTAGTCAATCCAGTAACTCTTTCAGGATCATACATAATATAATGAAGCAGAAACAAGAATTAAAATAAATGTAAGACCGTTTAAAACCCTTATTTTATTAGCAGCTCTTCTTTAACTTGGGTGATGCTTATAAATAATTGTTCTTAATTTACTCGTTTCAATTCTTGCTTTATTAGAAGCTTTTCTCCAAAAAGCTGCCTGTAACGTATTCATTTCCTAGTGTCTAATAATTAAGTAACTTATCTCTCCCATCAGATTATTTTTTCAATCTTGCCTGACTCTTTAAGAGAATAGTACCACGGCTTGTTCATCCAGGTTAAATATAGTGAAACTTTGTAGGCAATAGTCCGTGTGACATTTTAAGAAAAGGCTCGTTCTGAGAAATTTCAAATAAAACTTTAAGGCAAATAAACTTTACTTCAGGAAATCGTTTAATTTAACATGAAGGCATGGAAAAAAGATTTGGGGCGCAGAGTATGGTTGGGCGGCTGCTCCGGGTGGTGGTCAAGCGGCCGGCTGAGGCTTTTATCAGCGTGGAAAAGATTGAGCGCGAATGGCAGAGGCTTGGGTTTACAGCTCCGCCTGATTTGAAAAAGGCTGAAGAAGAATTTGCTAAGCTGGAAGAGATTTTAGGGCAAGAAGGCGTGGAGATTCTTTACCTGCCTGCTGATGAACGAACCACCCTTGATTCCATCTACACCCATGACCCGGTTTTAAGCACAGAGGCTGGGGCCATCATCCTGCAGATGGGGAAAAAGGAAAGAGCAGGCGAGCCGGAAGCTTTTGAAGATGCCCTTAAGAGCTGGGGTGTGCCGATACTCGGGAAGCTTTCAGGTAAAGCCACAGCCGAAGGCGGCGATTTGCTCTGGCTGGATGAAAAGACCCTCATCGCCGGCCGCGGTTTCAGGACCAACCAAGAAGGCATCAACCAGCTTCAGGAAATTCTGCGGCCGCTTGGGGTCAAAGTGCTGGCTTATGACCTGCCATACTGGAACGGGCCGGGCGAAGTCCTGCATCTTATGAGCTTCATCAGCCTGCTGGATGTGGACCTGGCCATTGTGTATAAAAGGCTCCTGCCAGTAGCTTTCTACCAGCTTCTTCTGGACAGGGGCATTGAGCTCGTTGAAATCCCCGAAGAAGAGTTCCCCACCCAGGACTGCAACGTGCTGGCCATAAGCCCGCGCCGGGTGGTCATTCTCAAGGGTAATCCAATCACTGCTCAGCGTCTGCGTCAGGCCGGATGCTTTGTTTATGAGCTACCGGGTGAGGAAATCGCCTTCAAGGGCTCGGGCGGCCCCACCTGCCTCACCCGCCCCCTGGAAAGATATATTAATTCTTAGATTATCCGTGCTATTTCTGCGCCACTTCTGAATTTATATTTCTTGAATTAATTTTGATAAGCTCTAAAAAAACTCGCATCACCAACTTAACAATTCAGTAGCCTCCATAAACCATAGAAGCATTTTTTTTAATATTTGCAGTTCTGATCTTTTTTAATTAAATCGATATATTTATTGTGATACGAAACTGGTTCACGATTTGATTTAAAAGAAAAAGCCAGGGCAAGCTCTGACTTTAAGACTACCTTTAAGACATAAAACTTTAACAAATAGGTTTCCTTTTACGGTAGCCAAAATTGACCAGTAAAATCTGATCTAACCGGTTCTTTAATTATAATCCTTTAATGATTCCCGTCTAATTTGTACCTGGAATTTTAAGGTTGAAGGCCACAAATGACTTTTAAAATACCAAAAACTTAGAAAGTCATCTCAAACTTATCTATTCCATCTATCTTGATTATCCCGAGAGTTTCACTGAGAAGTATATAAAGGGAATTTCCTGAAATTTTTATCTCCGGTCTGGCAAGGTGAGCAAACTCAAAGGCCTGCTTCTGACCTATATAACCAACTGACTCAACAGTCGTATAAAACAGGCGATTCTCATTAGCGTATTCAAGTCCTATAAGGCTCAACCTTGGATGACGGAAAATCAGCTCCACCTCCTTCTTCTCCGGTCGGAGCCTGACCACTGTCTTCCCTATGGCCATATAGGTATTCTGGCCATCGCCGCAAACAGATGCTATCTTATAGTTTGTTTCAAAGAGTTTTTCTATCTGGCCGCTCCCCTGGCTTTGAAGCAGATAAAGTTCCTCCTTTTCTTTTTCTGGATCGGAGCAGAGAAGATAAAGACTGCCACCAGCTCCCTGAAAAACTCTGGCTTTTTTCCCGGGAAGCCTCAGAATCGGGATGAATTGAGCTAAAGGCCTCTCTTGATTACCCGATTTAATAAAGGTTCCAAGAGCCCCTTCTGTGACGACCACAAATTCTTCAGTCTCGAGGAAGGCGAAATCCTGAAATTCCGTGTCAACCTCAAGGAAAATCTTTCGCACCGGGTTGAAGAGAATTTTATGGCTGAGTCCGAGCCAGGGCTCGCCTGCCAGGTCAATTTCGAAAGGTATTCTTTCCTGAAATTCTATTTTCCTGTCTGAGGCTGGAACAAGCCATTCGACCCTTATACCCTGAAGACGGGGAAGACTCAAAGCTGTCCCCGAAGGTAAAGAAATTTCCGTTTCCTGAGCAGGCAGAATCAACCTGATAGCCAGGATCATTAAAAGGCCAATTGAGGCCGAATCGAGGACAGTGTTTCTCACCTGATTTTCTCTCCTGTTTCTTTACTTTCTTTAAAAGCTGAAAGAAATTTCCCGAGGAACTTTCCAGCCGGTAACTGCTCGACAAATTCAACCAGAACCGTGAATTTGGCCTCTTGGCTGACGGTCTCTTCTGTCTCTTCAACCTGGCGAAAACTCCGGCTACTGAGTTCGGCCCATCTATTAGGTTTATCAATTGCTTCCTTAACCTCGTCCAGGAGTTTCATCACCGGCTCGACGACAGCCATATTCATTAATTTACTAACTCCAAAAGCTTTGCTGACCCGGTCGACCGGCCAGCCCGTTTCTTCGGTGACCAGGTCAACCAAAACACTTTTGATTTCCTCCCAGTTCCAACGAGCAATCCGAAGGGCAACTTCCCCCATTCTTCCATCAACTACCGGTTTTTGGGCCGAAGCTTCAAGAAGTGCATAGTTAATGCTGAAGCCAAAATTCTGACCAGCTGAACCGCTGGTCAGTTGAGGTGGAGATTTAGCTCCCGTTCCTGGTTTGTTAGAGACACTCGAGGTACTAGCCGCAGCAGTTGAATCCTGGGTCTTCTGTCCACCGGAAACCCCGACTCCTGACTGTTTTGTGGTGCCCGGAGGTGTTGAAACTCTGATATCCCGTAAAAGGTCTTCTTTGTCCCGGGCAAACCTTTCATTTGCTTCTTTCTTTTGCTGTTCCTGTGCCTTCAGATATTTATTTCTCTGGTAGGTGGCTGAGATATCCTCAAAATATATCTGGACTATCTTTTCAAAATCGCTGGCCTGCACTCGGCTTTCCAGCAGCTTGGCCACCATCTTCTCGAATTCCTTCTCGGCCTCTTCTCCATAATTCAGCCTGAGTTCCCGACGATGACGGTCAAAACTGGTCAGGGCCAGAGAAAGATCGCTGGGGTCGGACCCGGCTTCGCTCCCGTCACCTTCCTTACCGCAAACACATTTTGTCAGCCTCTGCCAATTAGAGTCATAAGGAAGCATGCTTTTTCGGTAAGCCTCACAAGATTCAAAGTCAGGAAAACCGCAAGCCAGTGTTGGTGCCGACTGCGCCTCCTCAATTCCGACCTTTTCTACCAGTAATCTGATATATTCCCGGGTATCAAGACAGTATACCTGACAGTTTTTCTGGGTTGATTTTTCCTGGGCGAGTCCAGTCGGAAAAGTCAACAAAAGAGCCAGGCCGAAGCAAAAGTGGGCAAAAGCAATAAGAGCCCACATGCTCTTTAATCTTAATTTATTCAATCTTAAATAGATATTCATACTTGAGATCCTTAGCTTCATCAAATTTATGGCTCTGGGCCTTAAAAAATGCCTCAAGGTAGATATCTTCATAAGACCTATTAAAATAGCTTTCTTCATGCATCATTTTAGAGTACTCTTTTATTCTTACTGAAAGCTCCTGACCGGCTCCAAAATTGATTTCTCCCTGAATCATCCAGAGCTGGGGAAATAGAAACCTGGCACTATGGTTCGGACCCAGGGCATCTTCTCCGGAGTAGATATCAGCCCACCTGACTTCAAAGTGTCTCCCTCTGAATCTGACCGGCAGGCGGGGGAAGGTCTTAAAGTTTTTTCTAATTAGTTCGCTTAGAGCATCTCGTCCAAGGGATTTTTCAATCTTAAAAAGAGGATTCTTTAGATAAATATTTCCGGCCCGGTCAATTTCAAGAAGTGGAAAAGGCTCAATTTTACCGGCGAGGTCAACCCCAGGAATCTTTTTCAGCGAACGCCACTTACCCCGGACCATTCTGGTCAGATTTTTTCTGAAAGATTCCAGGTTCTTTTTGTTTTGTTCAATCAGGTCCTTAGCCCTAACCAGTGCCAAATCATCCGGAGAATTTGGTTCAACAAGCTGTCGGTATTTAAGAAGATTTTCGCTGACCTCTTCGTAATATTCCAGCTTTGCATAGATCAGGCCGAGATTAAAATAAACATCGGCCCAGTCCGGAGAAAGGGATTTGGCCCGTTCGAAATTTAATACCGCGGTCTTCAGATCTTCAGGATTGGAGGCTTGATTTATGATCGAAATAGCCTGATCAAAGTACTTTTTAGGGTCATTTTCAACTACTTCCCAGGAAAGCCCCATTTTTACCGAGCCAGCGTTCTGGTGAGGAGAAAATTTCAAGCTGACCGGCTGCCCAGCCCGCAAAACAACAAGCTCGTAAGTGCCCGGGCCAAGGCCCTGCAAGAAGGAAAAAAAATCGTTTCCGACCCCTGGTTTATCAGCCGGGCAGAAACTCCGTCCCCCCAGCGATATTATCAAATCACCTTCCCTTACTCCGCAGGCTTCCGCATTCGAAAGCGGTAAGACCGAACTGACTCTTATAAAGTAGATTGAGGAAAAACAATCTGGTCGCTGAAACAGAAGGTCATTATTTGAGGAGTTCGCTTCTGCAGATGGCGATACTGCAAGAGAAAAGGCAAAAATAAAGAAAAGAATAAAAAACAGAGCTGCTAACCTATCAGGCTTTTTCAGCCCAAAAAGTTGTAAAATCGCTTTGTCCACAATAATTTTTTGTCTTGATGTGTATTAGCTAATTTATTTAGCTATATTCACCCAGACTTGTCAAGAATTCGAATTTGTTTTGCTAAGATAGCCCATGTCGTGATAAACTCAAGCCCGCAGCAACTGGTCATTCACTAAAGACCTTAAATCGCTGGCACACCGCTTTCGGCTACTGCCTTTAAACTGAAAATTTGTCTTATCCTTAAAGAAAGAAATCGTTGACTGAAAAGAGGATTGTTTTCTATTATACAGGCGTCCCGAGAATAAAACGGTGCTACTTGACTGCTCTTGAGTTGATGTGGAGCAAGAATTTCTCAAACATAAAAATCTAATCTAAGGAGAGAGAGAAATGGAAGGAAGCAATTTTAAACCGGTAATCCCACCTGAGGTCAGTGTCAGAGAATTTACTCTCCGGGCTGTTCTGCTCGGGGTTATCCTGGCTGCTTTCATGGGTGCAGCCAACGCTTATCTTGGGCTCAAGGCTGGAATGACCATCGCCGCCACTTACACCACGGCGGTGGTGGGAATGGCAGTAATCAAAGCATTTCGCGGAACCATTCTGGAAGAAAACACAGCCAGAACGATAGGCTCAATAGGTGGCAATGTAGCTTCAGGTGCCATCTTCACCCTGCCAGCCTTTTTCATTACCGGCATCTGGTTTCCGTTCTACCATTTCGAAAACTATCTGATAGCCACAGTTATTCTTATTGTCGGCGGAATCCTCGGAATTATGTTCGTTACCCTCACCCGCCGCATTTTAACCGGCAACCCGGAGCTTCCTTTTCCAGAATCAGTAGCTGCGGCTGAAATCCACAAGGCCGGCCAAAAAGGAGCACGCGGCACGGGCCACCTGCTGACCGGTATGGGACTGGGCGCCCTGTTTACCTGCCTGACCGAATTCAAGCTCATTGCTCTCAAATTCCAGCGACTGGTTTCGGTGGGCAAGGCTTCACTCCTGGTCCGCGGTCCTGAAGCCAGCCCAGCCTTCCTGGGCGTCGGCTTTATCATCGGACCGAAACTGGCCTCCATCAACTTCAGTGGCGGGGTGCTGGCATGGGGACTTCTAGCCCCCATTCTGGCTTTCTTTATGAATTACCACGACCTCGGCGCCATATCCGACTGGACGGCGGAAATAATTCGGGTCTGGCGGGATTATGTCCGCTACATCGCTATCGGTGGGATGCTGGTTGGTGCTTTCTATACTCTGTTTAAGATGAGGAAAAACCTGGTTGAAGGCATAGCCGGTTCTTTCTCCACGGTTTTCAAACAGAAGAAAGGCGAAGCTGATTTGCTCCCCAGGACCGAGCGTGACCTGAACATAAAATGGGCCCTTATGGCCACTACCATTGTGGCAGTCATCGTCTTTTTTGTGTTTAACAGCTACGCCCAGAATGTACCGGCTTCCTTAACCGCAGTTTTGCTGATGATTATCCTGGGGTTTGTTTTTGCGGCCGTTTCGGGTTACCTGGTGGGAATTATCGGGGTAAGCAGCAACCCGACCAGCGGGCTAACTGTTTCGGTGCTGATAATCGTGGCCTTCATTATGGTCTTGTTCGGGCTTCAGGGACCGAGCGGCATTTCAGCTGTTTTAATTGTAGCTGCTTTCACCTGCGTTTCAGTTTCAGTGGCCGGCGAGATGATGCAGGACCTCAAAGCCGGTCATTTTCTGGGCTGCACCCCCTGGAAAATGCAGGTTGGCGATATCTTTGGAGTGACGGCCGCGGCTCTTATTATGTTCTTCGTGCTTTCAGTGCTTCATTTAGGAAACATCAAACAGACTGTCTCCCTCAGGCTGGCTGAGCTGGAAAAGGCTGGCGTGACTGAAATCTATTATGATGGAGCTCACAAAAACATAGAAGCCAGAACTTACAGCCTTGAAGAAATCAAAGCTCTGAGCCCTGAAGTTCAGAATGAAATCCTGAAAACCCGGGCCGGCCTCGGCGGAGAAAAAATTCCAGCTCCCCAGGCCAGTCTGATGGCTGCTGTGGCCAGAGGAATTTTTGAGCGGAAAACCGAGTGGATCCTG
>CAYQZX010000035.1:0-27769 GCA_964422165.1 uncultured Eubacteriales bacterium
CAACTGAGCTACGCTGGCAATCATCTTTAATTTTCCACAATTTCTTGCTTAATTTTTTGAAAAATCTCTCTCTCTTTTTTTAAGGTTGAGATAATTTAAAAGTAAGATAAAAATTTACACCGAGAATACTAACCTAATTTAATCTTTTTGTCAAGATATGGACAGATTTTAATTATTTTTTTGACCTGGCTGCCTCAGCCGGCTTATTTTCTCCATAATAATCCGGTTGAAATCCAGATTAAATATAATATATCTGGCTTTCTGGGCTGATGTCAACTGCTGGAAAAGAAATTCCTCAAAGGCTTCTTCCCGTTTCTGGATTTTTTGCCGGATTTCTCGCACTCTGGCCACTCTGATCTCGAACTCCTCTGGGCTGGATTTCCCCTCTTTAAGCATCAGCCTTAAATCTCTGAGCTCCAGAGCCAGCTGTCTTTGAAGCTCTGCCTTATCCTTTTCCGCCCTGTTGAGTTCGGGGAAAATTACTGCTGTCTGCTCCTGGGTAAGCTCCAGCTCCTGAGTCATCCGCAAAGCCCGCAGAGTAAAAAGATTCTGGCGGAGGTTAGACTGATTACGATGATGAACCTGGGCTTCAACATCCACTACCAGCATCGACAGGAATAAAATACCGAGCAAAAAAAGACTATTTTTTCGGAATATCATATTCCCTCCGTAAATTTCATGCTTTCTTTTAGCAATATATTATCATTAATTTCTATATTATTTTGCCTTAAGTAAACATCTACTTCATCCTCTCCAGATTCCAAATCGCTATTTCTTAATTCTTTAAAAATGCTGTCCAGCACCTCTTCATTAAACTTTTCAAGATAATCACCTTCGCTTATGTTTTGGGTTAAAATCAGATAGGAATCTTCATAAGACATCAAGGTAGCTAACTGCAAATTCTGGCTACTGGCTGGCCTGAAACTAAAAACAAAATAGACGACTAAAACTATCGCCAGGGCTGCAGGTATTAAAGCCCAGGTTGGCCGCAGCAGCCAGCGTTCGTTTCTCCTTTTTACATGATTGTATTCTCTTTCGAGGCGCCGGAGTTTGTCCGAAAGTTTGACTTCGAACTCGGCTCGGCTTTCCATTTCAACTTCTGGCATAGTCTTGATTTTTTCATTTATCAGACGGAGTTCTTCAAAATAAAGGCGGCAGTCGGCGCAACTTCTCAGGTGAAGCTCAAGTTTTTTATCCTCCTGGTGGCTAAGACTACCATCCAGGGCATCCGACATCATCTTCCTGTACTTTTCGCAGTTCATTTCAAACCTCTTTAATAAATCCCAGGTATGGTCTGAGTTTTTCTCTCAGAATCTTCCTGGCTTCATGAACCTTCCAGGAAACTGTACCCTCAGAGCAGCCAAGAACTCTGGCTGCCTCGGCATGGCTCATCCCCTGAAAGATTACCAGAGAAAAAGCAGTTTTATAGGTCAGAGGCAACTCGGCTATGGCCTGATCCATTTTTATTCTTAACTCATCCTCAATAGAAGCCTCTTCCGTCGACGAAACTTTTGGTTCTTTCCAGCCACCGTCGTTCAATCTTCCGTCAAGATATTCAAAGTTTTTTCTCTGTTTCCGGTTTTTTTTCAGAAAATTCAAGGTATGGTTAACCGCTATCTGGTGAACCCAGGTATGAAAGCTCGACTTCAATCTGAACTTCTTTAGCCCTTCATAGGCTTTGATAAAGGTTTCCTGGGTTAAATCTTTGGCATCTTCCCGATTGCCGGTCATTCTGTATATTAGGCTGTAAATGGGCTGTTCGTACTTTTTTACCAGTTCCATAAAAGCCTCAACTTCTCCCTGTCTGGCTCTTTCTACCAGGTTTTTTTCTGCATCCCTCGTTAGCATAGACTTTTCTGCCCTTACCAGAAGACTAAACCGCGTCCTGTCTTGCTTGAGCCTTCATCTTTTTAGACATAATTTCAAGCAATTTCTTTGAATTATTTGGCTGATCTCGCTATTTCTCAAATTGACTACCTTCTTCTTAATTGATAATATGAGGTTTGTAAATTTATATCAAGGTAACTGCTATGATCGAAAGGTATACTTTGCCCGAAATGGGTGCTATCTGGTCTGACCAAAATCGCTACCAAAAATGGCTTGAGGTGGAACTGGCAGTCTGTGAAGCTTGGGCCAGACTAGGTCAGATACCCAGGTCAGCCCTGGCCAACATTAAGAAAAAAGCTAATTTTTCCGTTTCCCGGATTGAGGAAATCGAGAAAGTAGTTAAACACGATGTGATTGCCTTTTTGACTTCAGTAGCGGAATTTGTGGGAGAAGATTCGCGTTTCATTCACATGGGGTTAACCTCATATGATGTGGTGGATACCGCTCTTTCCCTTTTAATAGTAGAATCCCTCGATAGAGTGGAAAAAAGACTGATTGAGCTGAAAAAAATTCTTAAGAAACAGGCCTTAAGATACAAAAAAACTCCCTGTATAGGCCGGACTCATGGCGTTCATGCCGAGCCGGTTACTTTCGGTTTCAAGATTTTAGTCTGGTACGCTGAAGTTAACCGTCATCTGGACAGAGTCCGAAGAGCCCGAGAAATAATAAGCGTTGGCCGGATTGCCGGTTCGGTCGGCACCTACATTCACCTTGACCCCCGAGTGGAAAAATACGCCCTTAAAAGCCTGGGTTTAAAGCCGGCTCCGGTTTCCACCCAGGTTCTGCAGCGCGACCGTCACGCCGAGGTCATGAGCTGTCTGGCTCTTATAGCCACCTCTCTGGAGAAATTTGCCCTAGAAATCAGACATCTGCAGAGGACTGAAGTGCTGGAGGTTGAAGAGCCTTTCACCAAAGGACAGAAGGGTTCCTCTGCCATGCCCCATAAAAGAAACCCAGTGCGCTGTGAAAGAATTGCCGGCCTGGCTAGAATCATCAGAGGAAATCTTCAGGTTGCTCTGGAAAACATTCCCCTCTGGCACGAGCGGGATATCTCCCATTCTTCAGCCGAAAGAGTAATTTTCCCGGATTCTTTCATTCTTACCGATTACTTGCTTAAGGAAATGGCAGAAATCATTTCCAACTGGCATGTATACCCGGAGAGAATGAAGAAAAATATCCAGTTGACCAGGGGGTTGATTTTCTCCCAGGCAGTAATGCTGGCTTTGACCCGCAAGGGACTCACCCGGGAAGAAGCTTACCGCTTAGTCCAAAACTGCAGCCTGAAAGCCTGGGAGGAAAGCCTCGATTTCCGGCAGCTGGTTCAAGCTGACCCGGAAATCACCAGGCATCTGTCCGCAAAAGAAATAGAGGCTTGTTTTTCTCTGGAGCCTTTTCTCCAGAAAATAGACTTCATTTTTGAAAGGGTCTTCCATGAAAGTTAGAATTCTGGTTTCCTTAAAACCGAGCGTTCTTGACCCCCAGGGCCAGACAGTCCGTAACGCCCTGCATACTCTTGGCTACAAATCAGTCAAAGATGTGAGACAGGGTAAAGTCTTTGAGGTTGAACTGGAAGAGCCAGAGCGCTCTGAAGCAGAAAAAATCATTCCAGAAATAGCCGATAAGGTTTTGGCCAATCCAATCATAGAAAAATTTACCTGGGAAATAATTGAGGATTGAAACTCAGTAGAGGAAAGGATTAAACCATGAAATTCGGAGTTGTCGTTTTCCCGGGGTCAAATTGCGACTACGACACCTTTCACGCTCTTCAGAATGTCATGGGTCAGGAAACAGTCTTTCTCTGGCACAAAGACCATAACCTGCAGAATGTTGACTGCGTTGTCCTACCAGGTGGTTTTTCCTACGGTGATTATTTGCGCTCTGGAGCCATTGCTCGCTTCTCCCCCATTATGTCAGAAGTCAAAAAATTTGCAGCCTCCGGGGGTCTGGTTCTGGGCATCTGCAACGGCTTTCAAATTCTGCTGGAAGCCGGTCTTCTGCCTGGAGCCATGCTCAGAAATAAAAACCTCAAATTCCTCTGCCAGCACGTTTATATCAGGATTGAAAACGCAAAAACCGCCTTTAGCAATTCCGGAAAAAAAGGGCAGGTCTTAAAAATCCCTATTGCCCACTTTGACGGAAATTACTACGCTGAGCCTGAGCTTCTGGCCGAGCTGGAAAAAAACCAGCAGATTGTCTTCAGGTATTGTGACGAAAAAGGGCGGGTTACCGAAGAAGCTAACGTTAACGGCTCAGTTCACAACATAGCCGGCATTGTTAACCGGGAGGGCAACGTTCTGGGTATGATGCCCCATCCAGAAAGAGCCTCAGAAAAGATTCTGGGCAGTGAGGATGGCCGAGTCATCTTCCAGTCGATGATAAATTATTTAGAGAAAAAATCTGGAAGCCGAAAAAAGAAAACCACTAGGCCTTCTCGTCCGGCAGTTTCGCCTTTACCGCCTTTAATCGAGACTTTTTAGGGTGGAACCATGATTGATGAGAAAACCTTAGCTGACCATAACCTGACCAGGGAAGAATACGATTACATAGTTAAACTCATCGGCCGGGAACCAAACCTGACCGAGCTGGGCATTTTTTCCGTAATGTGGTCTGAGCATTGCGGTTACAAAAGCTCCAAGGTCTATCTTAAAAGATTTCCTACCAAAGGAAAATATCTCATTCAGGGACCAGGTGAAAACGCTGGCGTTCTGGACATCGGCGACGGTCTGGCCGTGGTTTTCAAGATAGAATCACATAATCATCCTTCTTACATAGAACCCTATCAGGGAGCAGCTACCGGAGTAGGAGGCATTCTGCGCGACATTTTTACCATGGGTGCCAGACCGGTGGCCGTTCTGGATTCTCTGCGCTTTGGCCCACTTGATAATCCAAAGAACCGGGCCATTATGGAAGGCGTGGTCAGTGGTATTTCTGGTTACGGAAATTCTTTCGGCGTTCCCACGGTTGGCGGTGAAGTATATTTTAACGAATGTTATTCTCATAACCCTCTGGTGAACGTGTGCTGTGTAGGTTTGGCCGAGAAAAACAGGCTATTTTTCGCCCGGGCTAAAGGAGTCGGCAATGCGGTCATTTACGTGGGAGCCAAAACCGGCCGCGACGGAATCCACGGAGCCACCATGGCTTCGGCTGAATTTGGTAAAGAGACAGAACACAAGCGGCCAAACGTTCAGGTGGGCGACCCTTTTAAAGAAAAACTGCTGCTGGAAGCCTGCCTGGAAGCCATGGCCAAAAATTTAATTGTTGGCATTCAGGATATGGGAGCAGCCGGGCTAACCTGCTCCACCACAGAAATGGCAGCCAAAGCTGATACTGGAATGGAAATTAACCTTGACCTCGTCCCCCAGCGCGAAGAAGGCATGACCCCATACGAGATTATGCTCTCGGAATCACAGGAAAGAATGCTCATTGTAGCTGAGCCGGATAAAGTTAAAGAACTCCAGGCCATTTTCAACAAATGGGACCTTGATGCCGTGGTTATCGGCCAGGTCACTGACGACGGCCGGTTAAAGGCTTATTTTCATGGAGAGCTGGTCATTGATATTCCCGTTAAAGCCGTGGTTGACCTCTGCCCGGCTTACCGGCGTCCGGCCCGAACTCCGGCTTTTATAAAGAAAATCAGCCGGCTTAAAATGCCGGAAATGCCTTCTGACCTGAACCAGGTCTTTCTGCAGATGGTAGCTTCGCCTAACCTGGCTGACAAGGAGTGGGTTTTCCGGCAGTATGACCACATGGTCCAGGTTAACACCATGGTCCTGCCGGGAGCTGACTCAGCTGTGCTCAGGTTAAAAGGCCTGAAAAAGGGCCTGGCCATGACCCTGGACGGCAACTCCCGCTATGCTTTCCTCAACCCACGCCGTGGCGGACAGATTGCTGTGGCTGAAGCCTGCCGTAACCTCGCCTGCGCAGGCGCCATGCCCATAGGTGTGACCAATTGCCTTAATTTCGGCAACCCGGAAAAACCGGAAATCATGTGGCAGTTCAAGGAAGCAGTGGAAGGAATTGCTGAAGCCTGTCGCAAATTTGAAATTCCGGTTACTGGTGGAAACGTTAGCTTTTACAATGAGACAGAAGGCCGGGCCATTTATCCCACACCTGTCCTGGGCATTGTCGGCCTGGTGGAAGATGTCTCCACCGTGCCTTCAGCTGGTTTTCTTGGAGCCAATGAAGCCATTATCCTTCTTGGTGAAAACAGAGAAGAGCTTGGTGGCTCGGAGTACCTGAAGCTGGTGTTTGATGAAGAAAAGGGACAGCCGCCGGCCCTCAATTTTGAAACCGAGAAAAAAGTCCAGGAATGCTGCCGTCAGGCCATAAGACAGAAACTCGTCCGGACCGCTCATGATGTATCCGATGGCGGTCTGGCTGTGGCTCTAGCCGAGTGTTCATTCAAAAGCCCCAAAAAACTGGGTTTTGAAGTCAAGCTGAACGACCCCATTCGCACCGATGCTCTTCTTTTCGGTGAAAGCCAGTCAAGAATAATACTGGTAGCAAAAGAAAGAAATGTAAAAAAGATTCTGGCGCTGGCCAGGAAACTTAAGGTTAAAGCCAGAGTCATTGGCCGGACTGGTGGTAAAAAGATAGTTATCTGGCACAAAAAGAAAAAAGTTGTTGACCAGACCGTGGAGATGGCCTTCAACGCCTGGAAAAAGGCTATTCCGAATTATTTCCAGGTAAAAAAAGATCAGTAATAAATTAAGGGGGGATAATGAACGAACAGCAATTTTTTCGGAGTCCGAAAAAACACGGTCGAGTGGCGGTGCTGCTTTCCGGCCGGGGCTCCAACTTCAGGGCCCTTCATGATGCCATGCTGGCTGGAAAGATTGATGCCGAAATCGTTCTGGTTTTTAGCAACAAAGCCGAGGCACCCGGCTTACAGACCGCCAGAGAAAGAGATCTGGAGACCCTTCACCTGGACCCGAAGAGCTTTCCCAGCAAAGAAGCCTATGATGCCGCCATTGTTGAGGAATTAAAAAAAAGACAGGTGGACCTGGTCTGTCTGGCCGGTTATATGAAGATAATAACTCCGTATTTCTGCCAGGTTTACCGTAACCAGATTATGAACATCCACCCAGCTCTGCTTCCCTCCTTCCCTGGACTCCATGCCCAGAAGCAGGCGGTTGATTATGGCGTGCGTTATTCAGGAGCTACGGTTCATTTTGTCTGGGAAGAAGTTGATGCCGGTCCGATAATTCTTCAGGCCGTTGTTCCGGTTTACCAGGACGACACAGAAGAAACGCTGGCAGATAGAATTCTGGAGCAGGAGCATAAGATTTATCCTGAAGCAGTTCGTCTTTACTTTGAAGGCAGGCTGGAAGTCCGCGGCCGCAAAGTCTTCATCCTTTAAAAATGGGGACACAATCTATATTTCCTATTTTTCTCAGGCCCGAAAAAGAGGGACACAAACTATATTTCCTATTTTCTTAGGGCGCTAAAAACTACTAAAAAAACCGGGCCACTATTTATTTCAATTCCTCTTTTAATTTCTTTTACAACAACACCAAAAACACGGTTCAAAAAAAGACCCTCTAAATTCCCTGTTATCTACACCAGAAGCGCTGGTAAAAATTGGGTCATTTCCGTGCGTCCACAGCTACGGGCACCCCAGGTCAAGAGCTTAATATGAAATATTTTAATCTTTAAAGAACAAAGCCAGTCATCTATTTACTCCTGGTGTAAAGGCATTTTCTATATCTCGTTTTTTTTTATTTCCTGCGTCCCTAAAATAAAAATGGTGGAGGTCTAATCCAAAAATATTAAAAAACCTACCTCTCACTTAAAGCCCTCTATAAAAATACTGGCCATACCTCCAATTTCCCCCTACTTATGATTAAAGGAGCAACAAGAAAATTAAGTCGTCCAGAAAATTCCCTCTAACCCATTTTAACCTTTTAATTCCCTTTTATTTTTTCTATTTTATACCCGGCACTAAAAAATTTTGTCTTCTATGTAAGTAGTCATAGACGCGCAGGAGTCAACATGTACTATGCTTTTTAATCTGTATTTTTTTGTGTTATTCTGCCATAATTCCCTTGATATTCTGGCTATAATAAGTCATATTTATAGATAAAATTTTTTAAGGGTAACAACCATGTTCAAGCCAGTAGAAGAACAGCTGAAGCTCCTGCGAAAAGGAGCAGTAGAAATCATCCAGGAAGAAGACCTGGTGCGCAAACTGGAAAGGTCTATCAAGGAAAATAAACCTCTTACAGTCAAAGCCGGTTTTGACCCCACAGCACCCGATATTCACCTCGGGCATACTGTTCTTTTGCGAAAAATGAAACATTTCCAGGAACTCGGGCACCGGGTCGTTTTTCTGATAGGCGACTTCACTGGACTCATCGGCGACCCCAGCGGCCGCTCAACCACCAGGCCGGCCATGACCCGCGAAGAAATCAACAAAAACGCTGAAACCTACAAACAGCAGGTTTTTAAAATTTTGGACCCGCAAAAAACCGTCGTAGATTTCAACTCTCGCTGGCTCGGGGCACTAACCAGCTTTGATGTCATCAAGCTAGCTTCTAAATACACCGTGGCCAGGCTACTGGAAAGAGATGACTTCACCAAAAGATTCAAAGCCGGCCTGCCCATCTCCGTTCACGAACTTCTCTACCCTCTCATGCAGGCCTATGATTCGGTAGCCCTCCAGGCTGATGTAGAGCTCGGCGGCACTGACCAGAAGTTCAACTTGCTGGTGGGCCGGGAAATTCAGCGCGAGTACGGCCAAGAACCGCAGGTCATACTGACCATGCCGCTCCTGGAAGGACTGGACGGTGTAGAGAAAATGTCCAAATCCCTGGGTAATTACGTTGGCATCAACGAACCGCCTCAGGAAATGTTCGGCAAGTTAATGTCCATTTCTGACGAACTTATGTACCGGTATTACGAATTGCTGACTGACGTGCCCACCGACCAGATTGAAACCTGGAAGCAACAGGCCCGTGAAGGCAATGTCAACCCTCGCGACCTCAAAGCCCAGCTGGCCAGAATGATCGTAGCTGATTTCTGGGGAGAGGAAGAAGCCAGAAAAGCTTCTGAAGAATTTGACCGCATTTTTAAGCATAAAGAAATCCCGGAAGAGATGGAAGAAAAAATCGTGAAGGTCAACAAAGAAACACCTAAGGTGGAGCTGGTGGAAACCATGTTCAACCTGGGTCTTGTCCCTTCCAGAGGTGAAGCCAAGCGGCTCATTCGCCAGGGCGGAGTTTACCTTGACGGCCAGCGGGTGGAAAGCATTGATTACCAGCTTGACGCCAACAAACCAGAGCAAATCTTAAAAATCGGCAAACGCAAATTCTACCGCCTGAAATTTCTCTTAAAATAATCCACAAGAACAGACCTTTTGATCAAAGACCATTTCTAAATCCTAAAGATATAAGATAGCAGGTGTTGCTTTTCTTAATCCCAGAGGCGGGAGTACTTGGCTCCGTTTCCGGTGTTGAATAAAATCACCAATTCTCCTTCCCTGACCCAGCCATTTCGCTTCAGACGGAGAAAGGCCGCCAGCGTAGCTCCACCCTCCGGGGCTGGCCAGATACCTGTTGTCTTGCCAAGCAAATAAGTGGCTTCAAGAATTTCTCGGTCGGAAACAACCACAGCCGTTCCCTGACTTTCTCTAAGGGCCCGGAGAATTAAAAAATCTCCAATGGCAGCCGGTACCCGCAGTCCATCAGCAATGGTTCTGGCGTTTGGCCAGGGCTCAGCAAATTCTTTCCCCTCATGAAAAGCTTTAACTATCGGGGCGCAGCCGTCCGATTGCACAGTTACCAGGCGTGGCTTTCTCGAGCCAATCCAGCCGAGCTTCTCCATCTCCTCAAAAGCCTTCCACATCCCGACTAGTCCAGTACCACCACCGGTCGGGTAGATGATTACATCAGGAAGAATCCAGTCAAGTTGCTCAGCCAGTTCGTAACCCATGGTTTTCTTGCCTTCGATCCGGTAAGGCTCCTTGAGCGTAGAAAGATCAAAACGGTCATATTTTTCAAGGTCTTCCCGGGCTGCTTTACCGCAATCGGTAATCAGGCCATCAATCAGGTGAACCTGAGCCCCAAGCACGCGGCACTCATTAATAAAAGGCTTCGGAACATCAGCAGGCATATAAACATGAGCTTCCAGCCCGGCCAGGGCAGCGTAGGCACTCATGGCACAGGCCGCATTTCCGGCTGAGGGAATGGAAAGTGCTTTAGCCCCGAGTTCCAATGCTCTTGAAACGGCCATACAGAGTCCACGGGCTTTAAAAGAACCAGTCGGGTTAAGCCCTTCATCTTTTACATAAACCGGGCTGTGCCCTAACTCCTTTTCCAGCCGCTTTGCCCTCAGCAGCGGAGTAAAACCTTCTCCCAGCGAAACCTTATGCGCATCGTCCTGGAGGGGAAGCAGTTCCCGATAACGCCAGAGTGTTGGCTCCCTGTTTAAAAGGTCCTGAGGCCCCACCACCCGGCTGGCTTCCTCTAGGTCATACCGGGCCAGAAGGGGCTTAGTGCATTTCGGACAGAGGTTCCAGAGCTTATTTGGTTCCAGCTTTTCCAAGCACCACCCGCATTCTAAATAGCTCAGATAACTCAAATTGGCCATATTAAAGATTTTATTACCTTTTGTTTCCCGGTCAACATTTAATATACAGGTCTGCTTTTTCTATACTACTTTTCATTTTTCATTTTTTTCTTTTTCCAGACCGGCCTGAAGAAACATATTAATGGTGAACTTATCAAAACCTTTATCAACTATCATCCGGGCAATTTCCTGGTTATGGCGGAAATATTCCTCTTCCAGCTTTTGGTCTTCCTCAAGGTCCTCGCTGAGGCGGCGGAAGCTCACCAAAGCAGGAAGATTTATCACCTGTCCGTTACCATATATTCACACATGGCAGTCATCGGTCATTTATACTATCGTCGCCAGGATAAATAAAGCCATCTCGAACTTTATAAAAACATTCATTTGTTGTTAAATAGAGATATCCAGATGGAAAAACAAGACAGGAGGCACCAATGAGAAAAAAATATCTATGGTCTTTTTTGATTTTTCTCTTGTTATTAGTAATAGCTAATAGGCTCCCCTATGCCCAGGAGAAAACGCAGACCCGGGCCGATTATTCCGAAGCCCTGATGCTGATAGATGCCTGGCTTGAAGCCCAGCGCGACTACGAAAGACTCCCAGGAATGTCGGCTGCCATCGTAGAAAACCAGGAGATAATCTTTGCCCGAGCCTATGGTCTGGCGGACCTGGAGAAAAAAGTCAGAACCACGCCAAACACGATTTACAGTATCTGCTCCATCTCCAAGCTTTTCACCTCGGTAGCTATCATGCAGCTCCGCGATGCCGGCAAACTAAAGCTGGACGATGAAGTAAGCACCCATCTGCCCTGGTTTAACATCAAACAGCAGTACCCGGACAGCGGCCCCATCACCATCCGCTCTATCCTGACCCACTCATCCGGTCTGCCACGTGAATCAGATTATCCTTACTGGAGCAAACCCGATTTTCACTTCCCCACCCGGGAACAGCTTAAAGAAAAACTTGGCCAGCAGAAAACCCTTTATCCCCCATCAACCTATTTCCAGTATAGCAACCTGGGAATCGCCCTTCTGGGAGAGATTGTGGCTCAAATTTCAGGCATGTCTTACGACGATTACGTAAATGAGAAAATTCTAAAGCCCCTCGGTATGAAGGACACCCGCCCCTATCTTCCAAAGGAACTGTGGCGAGGGCAACTGGCCACTGGCTACAGTTCATTAACCCGAAACGGAACGCGGGAGATGCTGCCCTTTTTCCAGACTGAAGGCATCAAGCCAGCGGCCGGGTTTTCCTCAACGGTGCTGGATTTAGCCAAATTCGCCTCCTGGCAGTTCCGGCTTCTGGAAAAAGGCGGAGAAGAAATTCTCAAAGCTCCGACCCTTCGTGAAATGCACCGCGTCCACTGGATGGACCCTGACTGGAAAACCTCGTGGGGACTTGGCTTTTCTGTTTATGAGCTAGACGGCAGGACCATTGTCGGACACGGTGGCTCCTGTCCCGGCTACCGAAGCACTTTGATGATTGACCCCGGAAAGAAGCAAGCCTTTGTGGTGATGATAAACGCCTCAGGAACCGAGCCTGAAAAATATGCCCGGGGAATGAGAGAAATCCTGAAAAAGGCCGCCTCAAAAAAAGAACCGACGACACCCAGCGTAAATCTTGAAGACTACGCGGGCTATTACGATGCTCAGCCCTGGTGGGGCGAAACCGTGGTTCTTCCCTGGCAGGGTAACCTGGCCATGGTCAGCTTCCCGTCCGACAATCCTGCTCAGGGACTAACCCTTTTGAAGCACATCGAGGGAGACACCTTCCGGCGGATACGAAACGATGAATCGCTGGGCGAAGAAGTTATCTTTGAAAGAGACAAAGCTGGTAAGGTGATTCGCTTCGTCCGGCACAGCAACTATTACCCGAAGATTAGGTCTCTTAATTGAAAATGGGGATTGAACAGATTTAACAGGTCAGGTGGAAGGCGCCGGCTTTTTTGCGGCCCGAAAGGCCGTTAAAAATCTCAACCGCCTCGGCGGTTGGTTTCCAGATGACCTCTATTCCCTGCTCTTCTAAAAATTTCTCCGTTTCAAAAGGAACGTCCATCGCCCCGTAGGCACCTGTCCCGATGACCAGAATTTCAGGCTTTCGCTCCACAACAACTTTCAGGTCATCCGGACACAGAGAATGCCCTTCCCTCCGCCACCAGTCAGAGAAAATTTCCTCTCCGACAATGATTAAATCAGCAGTATAGACCTTTCCCCCGATTACCATCCGCCCGAAAGAATAATTTGTTATCACCATTGAAACACAGCCCCAGGTTTTTTTACACTTTAATTTTATGCCTTAAAAAGCAATTATTTCAAACCGGCTAATTTTTCAAACCCATAAATAATCAACAATTTCATAGCTAAGAAATCATTCCCTCACTCAACATTATAGTATCCTAATTCCTAACCATTACTCCCCCGAATTTGAGCAAAAACTCAGGCTGATATTTTTGTGTGCTGGGTCACATACATTAGTGATACATTAGAATCCTTTGAATTATGATGAACATTAATCCCTTTTCCGTTGAGAAATTTTTGCTTTTCTCTCTTATGGCCAAGTTATGCCTGGCGCAACCGCCCTCAAACAGTAGAGCTATTGATCGCCAAAAAATCTTGGGTAAAAGTGTCACTAATGTCATGAACTTAAACATTTTGTTGATTAACTTTAATTTTTGTCTTATAAAATAATTTCTCCGAAATCAGGCCACGGAAAAGCTTTTTGGCCGCATCCTGTTACCTTAGCTATAAAAAATAAATTATGAATAAAGGAGGAGGGATGAAAAAGAAATCCTTAACCATCATTTTTCCGGTTTTCCTTTTGTGCTTAATTTTTCTGACCACAGGCTGTTCCCAGGCTACCAAAAAACGGCTGGTGACGGTTGAAGACGAACTTTCTAAGGTTCAGGCTCAGGTTTCAACGCTGCAGAATGAAAAGGCTCAACTGGAACAATCCTTAACCGAGACCAAGAAGGCCTTGGAAGAAGCTAAAGCTGAAAACAGCAAACTAAAGGGAGAGATTGATTCTCTCAAGGCCAGGATTTCCGATTTAGAAAAAGAGAAAAATGACCTGATTGCTGCCAGCGAGAAAGATAAAGCTGACAATTCCAAGAAAGTCCGGGCTTTGAATAATTTGATCGCCCGGCTGCGCAATGAAGTTAAAGAAAAGGAAGCCACCATTGAAACTAAGAATTCAGAAATAGAATCCCTAAAGAATAGCGAAGCTGCACTCAAAAAGGCTGACGAAGAAAACAAGGCTAAAATAGCCTCGCTCAATAAGGACCTGGCCGACCTGACTGAGAAGATGAATAAGGAAATCACCGGCAAGAAAAAGACCATCACTATCCTGGCGGTCCTTCTGGCAGTGGCTATCATTCTGGCCATAATCGGTTTTGCCAGAAAAAGGAAGATCCTTTCTGCTTGATGCCTTAGGCTTTGCTTTAGCTAAAAATCAAAGCTATATTTTCCTTTCAGTTCATTCTGCTTTAGGATATGGTAATTTTAAGGTGATTATTTCACAGTTCATTACTCGGCGAACAGGGCCGGAGGTAGCATTTTCGGCTGGCGGCCAAAAAGTTTCCGGTAAAGCTCCGGATAGGCATCCTTGCCGCCCAGCAGACTGGCCGTAAGCGGGCAAACCTTTCGGGCTAGGGTTGACATCCCGGCACTCACCTGCCGTATTTCCCACTGGGCCGTGGCGTCTTCTCTCAGCCGCGACAGATGATAAAGTTCCCGGACGTTGGTCTTGACCAATACCCGGCGGCGGTGGGCATTGGTCAGGATGTAATCGGCCGCCGGGCCGACCTTTTCTTTAAGCAGCTTATAGGTTTTATCAGTCTTTCTGATTACTTCCATAAACCTCTTCTGCTCTTTGATTTCTTTAATTGAAGGCGGCACGGTAACACCAAGCGTCGGGTCATAGGGCTCCACCAGCAGGGTCATCATGCGGTGCCGTTTGAGCTGGGCGAAGCAGGAAGCCGAGACAATCAAGTCGTAGGTCAGGTAGGCCAGCTCAAATTCCCGCGGCGGCGAGTCATAAAATTCCATGTGCTCAAAAACTCTTTTTACCAGCTCCAGTTTTTTCTTACGGGACCAACGTTTAACTTCTTTTAGGGCATCTTTGAAGGAAATGCCGGCGGTGGAGAAAAGCAGGCTAGCGATTATGAGTTCATCCCCGCTTTCAGAATGTTCAACCAGCCTGATTTCTTCCGATTTCCCCCTTTTCTCCGCTTTCTTCTCTGGCTTATTCATAAAGGCCAGAGCCTGCTCTCTGACTTTATCCATCATCTTCGCTTCATACGGTGATGGGTCAGTAAAAAGGATGATAGATGGCGCCACCTTTTTGGCTAAATCGTGCAGGTGGCGGACAAGTTCCTGGATTTCAGCGTTCTTTTTGGCGGCAAAGCGGCGAATCATCAGCTCCAGGTTGCGGGCGTTGACGGTCATGCCGAGCTGACCTTTAGTGGCTAGGCTGACCACATAGCGGGCATCTTCTTTGGCCCAGCCATCAAGAATGGGGTGATTCTTCGGGTTGGCGGCCTGCCTGGCGAATTTTTTGAAGATTTGCTCGCGGAGCCTTTCATAAAAATAGCGGTAGGTCTGGTTTTGAACTTCTATGGTTTCAGAAAAAATCCCTTCCAGACCGGCGCTCTTGATTTCTTCAGGCAGAACATAATCACCATCCAGGGTTATGTAGCGCTGGGATTTTTCGGTATAGGAACAGAGCCGGAAATGCTCCACTTCCTCAATGGCTAAGCGGCTCAACCCAATCAGGTCAAAGTTAAACACAGCGTGCTCGGCCACTGAATGGTGTCCCATCTTGAAGATGATGTTCTGGTTGGAACGTCTGGCTCTTTCTACCTCAGCTCTGGCAATAGCTCGGAGCTCATTAACCGGACGCGGGTCGCGGGAAATCCGGGCATAAGCGGCCGAAAGAGTCTCCGGAGTTATATCCTGCCTTTCCGGCTCGTGTTTCTTTAAATCTTCTATAACCTCAGCATCAAAATTGTATCCAGCAAGTATGATTTTCATGCCTTTAAGATAAAAGGAGACCACCAAATTGTCAATGTAAAAACGGGGGACACAATACTCATTTCCCAATTTTTTGCGTACAAAAATGGAGACATCCTACAATTTTCCTATTTTTTTATTTTGTTACCCAGGACTGCTGGTATAAAATCTATTTAAGAGGCAAACATGGAAAACCGCAACAAAGAAATCGCCAACCTCTTTTATCGCATCGCAGACGCCCTGGAAATCAAAGGTGAGACCGGTTTTAAAGTCATCGCCTACCAGAAAGCTGCCCGCATCTTGGAAGACCTGACCCAGGACGTGGCTGAACTCGTAGCTTCGGGCAAGTTAGCTGATATCCCGGGCATCGGCAAAGGCATGGCGGAAAAAATTGAGGAATACCTCAAGACCGGCAAAATCAAGCGCTACGAAGAAGTCATGAAGGATGTGCCTGAAGGTCTGCTTCAGCTTCTGGAAATTCCTGGCCTAGGCGGCAAGACTATCCACCTGATGCACAAGGAGCTAAAGGTCAAAAACCTTGAGGACCTCAAGCGGGTTATTGAAGACGGCAGCCTGGAAAAGCTTTACGGCATGGGCAAGAAAAAAGTTGAGAACATAAAAAAAGGCATAGAACTCTTTGAGCACGCCCAGGAAAGAATGCCTATCTACGAAGCCATGACCATCGCCGAAGAGGTTATTGAATATCTAAAAGATGCTCCAGGCATAAGCCACATTTCCACCGCCGGTTCCCTTCGCCGCATGAAAGAGACGGTCGGCGATATTGACATCCTGGCCACCGGAAAAGACGGACAGAAAATCATTCAATACTTTGTCAAACATCCAAAGACCATCCAGGTCCTGGCAGAAGGCGAAACCAAGGGCTCCATCCTCCTGGAAACTGAACTCGGCGAGCGCCAGGTCGACCTGAGAATTGTGGAGGAGGATTACTACGGCGCTGCCCTCCAATATTTCACCGGTTCCAAAGCCCACAACATCAAGCTCCGCGGCCTGGCCAAAGACAGGGGCCTGAAAATCTCGGAATACGGGGTTTTCCGCGGGGAGAAAAAAATCGCCGGTAAAACCGAAGAAGAAGTTTACGGAGTTTTCGGCCTGCCTGTTTTTCCGCCTGAAATGCGCGAAGACCGCGGGGAAATTGAGCTGGCTCTGCAAGGAAAGCTGCCGCCAATAATAGAGCCCCAAGACATCAAAGGCGACCTCCACGTCCATTCCAACTGGAGCGACGGAGTGCTGACGCTGGAAGAGCTGGCGGAACATGGCCAGAAGCTCGGCTATAGCTACCTCGCTGTCTGCGACCATTCCCAGTCTGCCAAATACGCCCACGGCCTGAGCCCGGAACGTCTGGAAGAGCAGATTAAAGAAATTGATAAAATCAACAAAAAGCTGAAAAATTTCAGGCTGCTAAAAGGCGTCGAAGTGGACATCCTGGCCGATGGCTCCATTGATTTGCCCGATGCCCTCCTCAAAAAGCTGGATATCGTGGTAGCTTCCATCCACTCCGGCTTTAAGAAAAATGTTACCGAGCGCATCATCTCTGCCCTCAAACATCCTCTGGTAGACATCATCGGTCACCCGACAGGTCGTCTAATTTCCGGCCGAGAGGGCTATGAGGTGAACATTGATAAGGTCATTGAGGCCGCAGCCGAATACGGAAAAATTCTGGAACTCAACGCCTACTACGACCGTCTTGACCTGGATGAGTTCAACTTAAAGAAAGCTAAGGAAAAAGGCGTGCTAATTGCCATCGGTACCGATACTCACTACGCCCACGGTTTTGCTATGATGCGCTTCGGCCTGGGCATCGCCCGTCGGGCCTGGCTCACTAAAGAAGACGTCATCAACACGCTGCCCCTGGATAAACTCCTCAATTTGCTGGGAAATTTGTGATAATGGCAGGGTAAGGGCAAATAATAAATTGCCTTAAATATATAACTTTTCTATTTGCTTATTAAATCCTAACTTAAAAAGAATACATATCCGGCAGAATCCTGTAAGATTGAGGCTAACCAGGAAAAAATTCAGAATAACATATAAAATTATAATTTCTTTGACATATAAAATTATAATTTCTTTGATATTATTGATAGAAAAACCCAGGTAATTATGTGCTGCTATAAAAAGGCCTTAAAAAGAATAATATCATTGCGAATAATGGATGTGGCTTTTTCATGAAGTACGAAAAAAGAATCAAAAACTCTGTTGTCAGGGTGTTATTAATAATTTTGGGATTAATCTCGCTGGGAATGGGAGTGCTGGGCATTTTTTTGCCCCTGCTGCCTACCACACCATTTATGCTACTCAGTGCTTTCCTCTTTATCCGAAGCTCTGATAAGCTTTACCAGTGGCTGATAAACCATCGCCTTTTCGGGAAATATATACACGATTATCTGGAAAATCGTACCATCCCCAGGCGGGTAAAGTGGATTACTCTTTCCTTATTATGGATAACTATAATTATGACCATAACCACACTCCAGTTAAAAGAACCTGGAAGGGGGCTACTTCTGCTTATAGCTGCTGGCGTTACCTTTCATGTGCTTAAGCTGCGCAATAGTTAGCTTTGGCCGGTTTAGTGCGCTATTGTTAAATCCAGAATCACCAAAATCTCTTGGCCGCAGTACTCGTTAATAATTATTTAGTTCATTAAACCTTTCAACAGGCCTGTTAAATTATATTGCAACCGGCAGCCAGACATTAACGTCTAAAAGGTGAAGTCAAACATGACTGACCAAAATATCACAAGGAGGATAAAATGGAAATCAGCTGGTCAAATCCTTTAATAGTCATCCTCTGGGTTTTTGGCTGGGCCGCCTTCGCCCTGATTATCATTCTGATCAACCACAAGAAAAAGCAGAAAGTCCTGGACATGATTCACAAGGAAAGAATGGCTGCCATAGAAAAAGGACTTCCTTACCCGGAATGGCCTGAGTATGATGTTAATGGCGAGATAAAAGCCAAAGAAAATCCAAAAGGTTCCCTGGGTGCTGGAGTCATCCTGATTATGATTGGAGTAGGCATTAGTCTGACTTTCTATCTCTGGCCTGAACTAAGAATGGCCTGGCCGGTGGGCTTAATAATCATTTTCACCGGGCTTGGGGTTATAATTTCCTATTTTCTGACCAGGGATAAAGAAAAAAGGGTTTGAAAAGAAAAGGTCTGGTTGATGGAAGATGAAAGGTTAGTAACCAGTTTTCTGGATGATAATGACCTAACGGCTTTTTCGCTACTGGTGGAACGCTATCAACAGAAGGTGTTTCGCCTGGTTTGTTCAGTCCTGGGTCCATTTTCAGTCGCAGAGGCTGAAGATGTTACCCAGGAAATTTTCTTAAAAGTTTTTCAGAAAATGAAAACTTATAAAGGAGGCGCCAGCTTTCGAACCTGGCTCTACCGGTTAGCCTACAACACAGCTTTAGATTGGAGAAGGAATAGAAAAGAGAGATATGTTTTTCAGGAAGCCTTGAATAGCAGGGTACCGGATGACACAGAAATAGCTCATCACCTTGATGAAAGTGACCCACTCAAAAGCTATTTAACTGAGGAACGGAAATTGCTGGTGACTGAGGCTATTGAGCAGCTGCCAGAACTTTATCGAACTATGATTTATATGCATTACTGGCTGGAAACACCGGTAGAAGAAATGGCCGAGCAGCTAGGCTTACCAGAAGGAACGGTAAAATCTTATCTTTTTAGAGCCAGAGAATATCTGAGGCAAATTCTGGAGAAAAAGTTTGGTTTCGGTTTAACCAAAGAACAATTTTTGGGCGGGAGCAAGCCATGAAAACCAATTATGACCACCTTGACCTTATTCTTAAAAAATCTCTTTCTGGTTATAAAGTCCCCGCGCTAAAAAGAAATCTGTCAGAGGCAGTTATAGAAAAGGCCCGAAAGAAGAAAAGACGGGCCCTGGGGTCAATGTGGACTAATCTCGTCCGGCTGGCTTTCTACTGGAGTTGCATTCTGCTGTTCACCATACTGGTTTTTTCTGGTTTTCCTGATACGGCCATGGCTCGTAATCTGGCCTATATTATGACTCCGATACTGGTGTTCTTACCGGCCGCAACTCCCAAGATGCTCCGATTGCTGACCAGATTATAAAAAGGCTCCAGGCTGGTCGCCTGTTTTAATTCTAACCAGCTTTTTTTGCTTCAATTATGCTGTCTGAAACAAAAAGTTGCTTATAAAAAAGTTAGCTCGAAGGCTCTTACTTTCAGATAAAGACGGGGCAGCCAGACTGCGATAGCCGCTAACAACTGAAAGAGGCAAATAACACCTCACTTAAAAATACGATATAATTAAAAATCAAGTTTTAATTCCTGGAATTAAATTATGGTTTCCACGGGCGAAGAAAAAATTTCCAGGGCAGCCCAAATTTTAAAATCATCGCGGCACGCCATTGTCTTTACCGGCGCTGGCATTTCGGTGGAAAGCGGCATCCCACCTTTTAGAGGTCTGGGTGGCCTCTATGAGCGCGTTTCCCCTACCATCTTTGACATCAATTATTTTCTTGATGAACCTGAAACCTGCTGGAAATTGCTCATAGAGCATGTTCTTTGGCCACTTCTTTCAGCTGAACCCAACCCAGCTCATCTGGTGCTGGCTCGCCTGGAAAAAGCCGGAATAATAAAAGCAGTCATCACTCAGAACATTGATGCTCTGCACAAAAAAGCCGGCTCCGAAAAAGTCATTGAATTTCACGGAACAGCGGACCTGATGGAATGCCTTAGATGCCATACCTATTTTCCCCCAGAAAAAATCTTGCCTGAATCCTTCCTGACCCTGACAGAGAAAATCCAGCAGAAAAAATCAGCCGCCCCGGCCGATGAAATTAAAGCCTTTTTTGAGACGTTCCAGGTACCGCGCTGTCCCAAATGCCGGGGGCTTATTAAGCCAGCTATTGTCTTTTTCGGCGAGCGCATACCGGAACAGGCTTTAAGCGAAAGTTTTCAGCAGGCCAACCAGGCTGACTGCCTGTTAATTGTCGGCACTTCGGGCGTGGTCTATCCGGCGGCTATGATTCCCCAGATTGCCAAAGCTAACCAGGCTCAGATTATTGAGATTAATACTGAACCTTCGGAGTATACAGATTCTTTATCATCAATCTTTATTCAGGCATCAGCCTCTCGCGCTCTGATGGCTATTGAAAAAGCAATTTAGCAACGAAGGTGTCCTTGATGGACTCATCGAAGGCCGGCTGATGAAAATCACGTGGCACCAGACCGGGGAGAGAAGCGGACCGGCCGTGATGGTTTTCGCGCCTGAAGGTCAGAGCTTCAAGAGCTACTGGTAGTATAAAGGGAAAGAAAAAGACGCTCCCCAGAGCAGCAGGACAGGTAAATAAAAGCACCGAATTAGGCGGATGCCGCACGGGGCCTGTTTTTATGCTATAAAAAAGCTATGTTGACAATTTTAACAGCCATAAACCTGGCCGTGGGCACAGCCATAGCCCTTCTTGCCTTGCTGGCCACAGTATCTTCTTTCCGCGAAAAGGAACGGCGGGCGGGTTTCATTTCGCTCCTCGGCTTCCTCTTGAATTGCCTGTCCTGGACGGGTTTCATTTTACTTCAATCCTACCCTTTAATCAGAGCATTAAACCTTCTGGTGCTGGCCGGGCTTCTGGTCTTTGCTCTGGTCTCCTGGCTTAGGTTTTCCCCTCGCCCAACCTCCTCTCCAGCCGCAACTAAAATCACCCCCTACGACGAGCGCGACCATATGTTCTCACGTAACGCCCTCAAGTTTGATGAAGAGCACAAAAAGATTTATTACGACCAGCTTCATCCCGAGCTTCGCCAGATAGATGCCGCCATTCACGCCAGACCAGAATTGGGTGAGCCTGGTGCAGCTTTCTATCACCCCTACTATTCTCCAGCTTTTGTGGCTGCTTTCTCTTTCCTCTCGCGGCTTAAGCCACTGACTGTGGGAAGCCCGGCTCAAGAAAAAACAAAAGTTGACCCCGAAAAGATGAAAGATGCCATCCGAAAACTGGCTTTTTACTACAGAGCAACCGACGTCGGCTTCACCCGGCTCGAGAAACACCATTTCTATAGCCATCACGGCCGCAACCCCGAACAGTGGGGAAAGCCAGTAGAATGCCACCACCAGACGGCTATTGTCATAGTGGTGCCCATGAAGGTCTCAGCTATGAAAAAAGCCCCGTTGGTTCAGGCTATCAACGAATCAGCCCGTTCTTACACGGAAGCAGCCAAAGTCGCCTGTGTGGTGGCCGAGTATCTTCGACTCTTCGGCTATGACTCCAGGGCCCATACAGACGGCAATTACTTGGCCCCACTTGTTCCCATCGCCGCAGAAGCTGGACTGGGAGAGGTTGGCCCCCTGGGACTTCTGATTCATCCGCGGCTTGGCCCCTGCCTACGAATCTCTATGGTTTCCACCGAACTGGAACTTCCGCCTGACAAAAAGAAAGAATTTGGTGTCGCTAACTTCTGCCGAATCTGTCTGAAGAGTGCCGAAAATTGCCCCACCCGTTCCATTTCTTTTGATGACCAACCTGCCATAGATAGAGGGGTAGCCCACTGGAAAATCATCCAGGAAAAATGCTTCGCTTTCTGGAAATCCATCGGTACTGACTGCGGTCTCTGTATTTCCGTCTGTCCTTACACCAACGAAGACAATCTTTTCCACCGCCTGGTGCGGCACTACATCAGCCGCAATGCCTGGAATCAGCGGTTGGCTTTGTTTTTCGACGACCTCTTCTATGGCCGCCGCGTGAGGGCTAAAAAAATTATTGTGGATGAGCGGCCGCTGTGAAAGCCTATCTATCAGCGGTAAAGATATCAGTCTTTAAGCTTTAAAACCAGCAAGTATGGAAACCCGTGTCTGATAACTCCACTGAACCAGGTTGCGTCCAGAACCGCCGGTTGGAGCTCATGAAGGAAGAAATTATCTGGCCAACAGGCTGATTGATTATATTCAAAGCAAAATGCAGGTTTTGATAAGCTTCTTTTGTAGTTCGGTCAGGAAACATCGCTAATCTCAATTGATTATCAACACCCATTGTTGTAAATATCAAGGGTAGAGATCATCATGAAAAAAAAGTTCAGATTCTTGTGTTTAACAATTGGGATAATTGGCTGTGCAGCTCTTCTGCTCGCCTTTCTCACTGGCTGCAGCAAGCAAGCTTATGACCCGATTGCCGCTTTGGATAAATACAACGTGGCCTGGAATTCCCCGAGCAAAGACGCCTGGGGAACAATGCCCGCCGGAAACGGCGACCTCAGCCTGAACGTCTGGATGGAAGAAAGCGGTGACCTGCTTTTTTACCTCGGCAAAACCGATTCCTGGGACGACAACTGCCGGTTGCTCAAACTCGGTCGGGTCCGGGTGCGGATCACCCCCAATCCGCTTCTTAAATCAAAGGCTTTCAATCAGACCCTGAAGCTGAGCGAAGCAACGGTTGAAATCCGGTGCGGCCAGGGCCAGGAACAGGTTAACCTAAGAGTATGGGCTGACGCCAACCATCCCGTAATCCACGTGGCGGTAAAAAGCGAAAATCCAGTTGAAGCCACTGCCTCCATCGAACTCTGGCGAACCGAACCGTACGAGCTTCCGACCATTGAAGTGAGCGATGTCCATTTTGACCATGCCATCCCTGACCACAAGCACTTCCCCACCATAGTTGAGCCAGACACCGTTCTTACCGGCCTTAAGGACCGCATCGGCTGGTACCATCACAACCGGAAGTCTGTGGGCCCGGCTCTGGCAGCTAGACTGCAGGATATGGAAGGCTTCAAACAGGAAGACCCCATTCTTCACCGGACTTTTGGCGCGGTCATCATGGCCGGGCGGGCAGAAAAAATTGACGACCTGAGCCTGCGCTCACCCGCGGCCAGGTCGCACCTTTTTAGCATCTATGTCCTGACCAAACATCCTTCATCGCCAGAAGAATGGTTGAAGTCTGTTGAGGAGCTGATCGCGGCCACAGAAAAAATCCCCTTCAAGACCAGGCTTCAGGCCCATCGCCAGTGGTGGGAGCAGTTCTGGCGCCGGAGCTGGATTGATATCCACTCTACCAGCCCGAACGACGACACCTACATCTTAAGCCGGGCCTACGTCCTGCAGCGGTTCATCAACGCCTGTGCCGGGCGCGGCTAGTATCCAATCAAGTTCAACGGCTCAATATTTACAGTGCCGAATCCGGGAAGTCCGGGCGATGCTGACTACCGGCGCTGGGGTCCTGGCTACTGGTGGCAGAACACCCGCCTTCCCTACATCAGCATGTGCACCTCAGGCGATTTTGACCTGCTGGAGCCTCTCTACCGGATGTACTGCGGGGATGTGCTGGAAATGGCCAGGTACCGCACGCGGCACTATTTCGGACATGACGGCGCTTACTTCAACGAATGTGTTTATTTCTGGGGCGCAGCCTTTAACGAATCCTACGGCTGGACACCGCGGGAGAAACGTACGGTGGTGGAAAACGAAAGCCGCTGGCACCGCTGGGAATGGCAGGGCGGGATTGAGTTACTTTACATGATGCTGGACCATTATGAGCATACTCTGGACGAAAAACTGCTCAAGGAGCGGTTGCTGCCGCTGGCTCATGAAGTTCTCACCTTTTACGACCAGCACTACAAGGTAGATGAACGCGGAAAAATTATTATGGAGCCGGCTCAGGCACTGGAAACCTGGTGGGACTGCCGCAACCCCATGCCGGAAATTGCCGGTATTCTGGCGGTGACTGAAAGACTTCTGGAGCTGGCCGCAGATAAAGTCAGCGCCGAAGAAAAAGCCTTGTGGCAGAGAACGCATGACAAGATGCCCGAGCTTCCCACCCGGGTGGTTGATGGCGTCAGGATGCTGGCTCCGGCTGAGCGCTTTGCAGACAAGCATAACATTGAAAATCCGGAGCTTTACGCTGTATTTCCATACCGGAGAGTTGCCATCGGCCGGCCGGGAATTGAGCTGGGCATTGAAGCCCTGAACCGGCGTGAAGACCGCGGCAATTTTGGCTGGCGGCAGGATGATATTTTTATGGCTTACTTAGGCCTGACCGAGCAGGCCCGGGAATATGTGGTCGGGCAGGCCCGGAAATGGCACGAAGGCTCGCGCTTTCCGGCCTTCTGGGGACCAAACTACGACTGGATTCCGGACCAGGACCACGGCGGGGTGCTGCTGAAGGCAGTTCAGGCTATGCTGATTCAGACCGACGGCCGCAAGATTTTCTTGCTTCCAGCCTGACCTAAGGACTGGGATGTGGATTTTAAGGTTTACGCCCCCTACCGCACCGTGATTGAAGGACAGGTGCGCCATGGCCAGATTACCAGACTCAAAGTGACCCCACCCTCCCGCCAGAAAGATATTGAGATAATAAAATAAGAATCGGGGAATGAGTATTGTGTCCCCCGTTTTTTCTGCCTTTATTCTCAAGAAAACCTTCCGTCTGAGAAGATAAGTTTCTTCACCTGGCTGAAGAAGAGGCTGAAGACAGTTCGAGCCTGGGCTAGCCAAGAGAGCTTTACGGAGCTGCGTGATGCCCATTTTCTGGGCTAGGACTCCAAACACTTCGAGTCCAATTATGCCTGGTCTATTTGTTCCGGGTTGAACCGCAGGTGACTCGGATGTTTTATAGATACCTGCGGAATAGAATGACTTACCTGAAGCATGTAATCACCAGTGCGGGAAGTGAATGATTTAACTCTGATATCCGGATCATTAAAAAAATGGCCTTCGGCTTTCGGGCACAAGAAAACTTTAAAATCGCTATCTACTTCCATTTTGACGGATTAGACCTTTCCGCTGGTACCCATTAAAATTTCTGACGAACCATATATTTTAGATATAATTTAAAGACCTACCGCAATTAATATAGCGCTTTTTGAATTTCATAGAATTATAGACGAATGCTGGATATCAATTTTTATCAAAGGCACCCATGTGTAATATAATCAAATCTAATTTCTATCTATATAATCCCCAAATATAAAAAGAGGTATCATATCTCCATTTTCATCAATAAAAAAACCAGCTTTTATAAAATCTTCTTTTGAAATCTTCCCTTCTTGTAACGATAACTTTATTGATGATCTTCTTTTTTCCTTTGATAAAAATATAAAATCCAAAATTTTTCTAAAATACTCAAAAGAAGTTTTCTTAAAAGACGGATTGGCGCGCATCCGTAAATATCTTATCTGAGCGTCAATCAATAAGGAGTCTTTCCCTTCAATTTTCATCTTTGAAATATAGACCGCATCAATTATTTTTATTTTTCTGTTTGCAAAATCCTTATAAAAATCATCAACTCCACTTTTTAACTGAGGTCCAGTAATATTAAAAATTCCAAAGTATCTCATTTTTTCTTCTACATATATGATAAATTGTAATTCCTTACCTACTTTATCGATAAACTCTTTTATCTCATCAAGGTCATAAACAAAGCCGGCCTTATGACTCACAGTAGAAGCACCCAATATTAATCCAGCAATAAATCCTGATTTATAAATCTCGTGCCAAGATAACCAATCATCTCCATCTTGTTTCGAAAGTTCTATTTGTTGAGCTTTTATTAAGCTGGAAAAAAGGCAAAAAATCAAGATGAATCCAATACAGAATTTTAATATTGGCTTAAAATTGTGATGATTCACTAGCGCCTCCTTTTATATAATTAAAAAACTCTTCTAATCCCCCCTAAATTCGATATTTCTCAAAGCCCGACAGATAATTTTTTTGCTCCAGCTGTTTTTTTTACATAACAGAAAGAAGCTTCTCTCAAACATTTAAAGGCATTCATTATCATGATCGCCCATTATTATTTTTCATTTTGCAGAGCCTTTTTAATTTTGTCAATATGCTGCTGAAGGCGGTTCAGGCTATGCTGTTTCAGACCGATGGCCGCAAAATTTTCCTGCTTTCGGCTTGGCCTAAGGACTGGGATGTGGATTTTAAGGTCCACGCCCCCTACCGCACCGTGATTGAAGGAAGAGTGCGCAAAGGCCAGGTTACCAAACTCAAATTGACCCCATCTTCGCGTCAGAAAGATATTGAGATAATAAAATAAAAAAATTGGATAATATATGATTGTCCATGGTCTTTTAAGGAGGTAATCATAAATATCCAAGTACTAACCCGGTGAAATCTCTCTACCACTGCCGCCTTAACTCCAATCGCCAGACTTTAGTCCTAAAATTGGGGACCATGTCTTTACTTGAAAGAAAATGTGATTTGATTTCTCCCCAAGCCGAGATTTATTCTCCCTTGTGATTGTTGGAGGGCTAAATTGTTCCAAAGAAGATCTGTTGATCAGCACTGAAAATTAAATTCTTTTATTTTATTCTATCTATCAGTGCAATTTAGTCCCACTCTTCTATTTTTATCAACTTCACAAAATTTGTATATAGCCTTTCCACCATAAAAGAAGTTTCTGCGACTCAAGATTTTGGCTGATTGCCTTGAGGCACGGTCGTTTTTTGTTTCATGCTGATGCAATACATAATTATATTTTTGTCTCGGTCCAAAATTCGCACTCCTCCCCATCGCCGCTTATCAACTTTGATGATAAATAACCAAATTTTAAAAGAACCTTTCTTCCTTCATACCTCCAAGACCACCTACACCAAGTCTTCGCTGCTAATAACCATTTTTCTCCATTAGATCTCTGAACAATTACTTTGTCACCATCAAAATCTTTTAAAATTATTGCTTCTTCCAAATCACCAATAGTTTTTAATCCAGGTTGCTCTGGAATCAGCACGTTACCTTCAGACTTACCTTTCTGGTAGGCAATATTCAATGCGTCTTTTAGCCACTGACTTAAATTCTGTAGCTCTTCTCTTGTCAATTTATTAAGTCCACAGGATTTAAACGTTTGTTTGTCCATAAGCTCTTCTACCAAAGTTTTCTGTTCTTTTTGCCCTAGAGCATCAAGAACGATTAACAAGGAAATGACTAAAACTATTGTGCATAACATACCAAATAAATTCTTGCTCATAATTTACTCTCCTATAACTGAAGTTACATATTATTCTTATCTATATCCCAAAACGGCTCGGTTATTCAACCTTATAACTAAAATTAATTTTGTATATATGTCCAATTCTTTGCCATAACTTTTTAAATTTCAGATTGGTCAGCCCATTTGGCCTATTATTGCCATGTCCAGTTCTTAGAGAATATCTCAAACCTAAAGAAAAAGATACTTGCAAAGCAAGATAAATGTTTTGTATTAATTTGAAATATTTCAAACTATTTTTTAAATTTTTTGGTACACTTAAAACTTTCGTATAAGGGAATAAGGCAAAAAAAAAATAGATAACTATTTTCCTTTCTAAGAGGAAATATAT
>CAYQZX010000036.1:0-5387 GCA_964422165.1 uncultured Eubacteriales bacterium
GGCCTGACGCATCTGGTGCTTAATTTTAAAGCCATTATGCTCTATCTGACCAGCGGGATTGATAATTCGCGCCGGAATTTACCCGAGATGGCGCTGGCTGCAGTGCTGGTTTTGGCCCTGCTGCTTACAGCAGTCTGGAAACTTCCGCCCTCATCCTGGTTGATGAAAGGCCGGGCCGCCTTTAAGAACAACCCCCAGGCGCTTAAAGTGGAAATGCCGGCACCTGATTTTGAAAAGCGCACGCTGCGGCAGGTAGCTGAGGAGCTCGGCAAATCTCCGGAAAGTGTGGTTGAAGAGCTCGAAGGAGGCGGACTTAAGGGCCTCAGCCTGGACATAACCCTGGAGAAGCTGGCCCGACAGAATAAGCTCAGTCCTCAGGAAATCTACCTGGTTCTTATTAACGGGAAAGGTGCTCCTTATCCCAATTTAAATCGCTGATATTGCGGATTGCTGATATTATAAAATTTTCGGGAGAGTCCCTGTCCCCGGGGACAGGAGCATACGTTCCCTTCTTAAAGTCTGGCTATTGAGGGCTACAATCACCGTGCTCAGCGACATCAACACTGCTCCGAGGGCCGGGCTGATGACTATCCCCTGCTGATAAAGCAATCCCGCTGCCAGCGGTATGGTCAGTATGTTATAGCCGGCGGCCCACCACAGGTTCTGGACCATTTTGGCGTAGGTCCGCCGCGACAGGTTGATCAGCTTGGGTACGTCCGATGGGGCATTGCGCACCAGGATGATATCGGCGCTTTCTACAGCTACGTCTGTGCCCGCACCTATGGCCAGGCCGACATCAGCCGTGACCAGAGCCGGAGCATCATTTACCCCATCGCCGACCATAGCCACCTTTAAGCCACGCCTTTTCAGCTCGTTTATTTTTGAAGCTTTTTCGTGCGGCAGCAACCGGGCAAAATATTCATCAATACCAAGCTCGCTGGCCACCCGGGCTGCCACTTCTTCGGAATCACCCGTTAGCATAAAAATCTTAATATCCATCTTCTTTAATTCAGCTACTGCCTGCCTGGATTCGGCTCTGACCATATCAGCCAGGATGATAGCCCCGGCTGGTTTGCGGTCAATTAGAACAATGACTGCGGTCTGAGCTCTTTTAAGTGCCGTTTGAAGTGCTTCGTTCTCAATCAGAACATTTATGTGGGACAGAAAATTCTCGCTGCCGATTTCAACCAGCTTTCCGGCCACACGGCCGCTAACTCCCATTCCAGGAAGAGCTTTAAAATCCTCAACTGCCGGCAGGTCCAGATTTTTGCTTCGGGCGTAATCTACAATAGCTCTGGCAATAACGTGCTCCGAGTTAACCTCAACTGCCGCTGCCAGGCTGAGCAGTTCCTCTTCGGGAATAAGAGAAACTACTTCGCTCACGCCAAACTTCCCTTCGGTTAGCGTTCCGGTTTTATCAAAAACCACGGCTTCCACATTTCGTATGGCCTCAAAAGCCCGGCGGTCGCGGATGAGGATACCATGCCTGGCCGTAAGGCTGGTGGAAATTGCCACCACCAGCGGAATGGCCAGACCAAGAGCGTGCGGACAGGCGATGACCAGGACAGTTACCGTGCGCTCCAGAGCAAAATCCGGGTTTTTAAGGGCTACCCAGACGGCAAAAGAGATTATTCCGACCGCAAGAGCAACATAAAAAAGGAGGGCTGCGGCCCGGTTGGCCAGGTCCTGGGTGCGGGAGCGCGAGGCCTGAGCCTGGCGGACCAGCTTAAGCACCTGCGCCAGGTAGGTTTCCTCGCCGGTTTTTTCTATTAGGACCTGAAGCGAGCCAGCGCCGTTTATGGAGCCACCGATGACCTTATGGCCTGTGGTTTTATGGACCGGACTTGACTCGCCGGTCAGGAGCGATTCGTTAACCAAGCTTTCACCTTCGGTGACGGTTCCGTCTGAGGGAATTTTTTCGCCGGGGCGGACCAGCACCAGGTCGCCGGGCTTGAGGTCAGAGACCGGAACATCAATAACCTGTCCATCGCGGAGGAGGTGGGCGGTCGTTGGCATAATCTTGACCAGTTCCTCCAACGCCCGTGAGGCTCCCTGGACACTTCTGGCTTCCACCCAGTGGCCGAGGAGCATGATAACAATCAGGGTGGCCAGCTCCCAGAAGAAGTCGTGGCCGCGGATGAAAAAGACGGTGGCGCTGGAATAGATGAAAGCCACGGTGATAGCTGTGCCGATGAGGGTCATCATCCCGGGCTGGCGTTTTTTGAGCTCTTCAACTGCACCGGTAAGGAAGGGCCAGCCACCGTAGAAGAAAATTAAGGTTGAGAGAGCGAACAGAAGGTGGGGTTGAAAAGGTAGCATGAGGCGGAAGCCGAACCACATCTGAATCATTTCGGAGAGGATGAGAACAGGAATGGTCAGGATAAGGGAAATCCAGAACCGCTTCCGGAAAGCTTCTATGTGGTGGCTGTGGTCGTGGGGAGGGTGGCCAGGGTGGTCAGCATGGTGGGCAGCATGGTGGTCTTGACCAGAGTGGGTGTCATGAGCATGAGCTTCGTGGAGGTGCTCAGCCTTGATTTTATGGCATTTATTGGCCTCGTCAGCGTGGAGGGTGTCGTGGGAGTGGTTCATATGATTCTTGTGGGCCGGGCATTCTGGATAGCCATCGTGGTGGTGCTCGGTCTTTTGGTTATGGGTATCGTGCTTCCCCATTTTTTGTCTCCTTTATTAAATTGCCTTACATATTATACCCCCAAAAAACAGGGGTACGCCCTACTCATTCCCCAATTTTCTTGCAAGAATGGGGGATACGCAACAGAAAATGGGCAGAAAATGGGGACACCTTCTATTTTTCCTATTTTTTTGGAATTTTACTTCTGGTTCCCTAAATAATACCATTTTATAGCCAAAATGGTTCCCTATATGATACCAGCAGGAGGCCATATGAAAATAGAAAAAGGATTGGTGAAAGAAATTATAAGGGAATGGCAGGAAGCTGAGCTGCCCCAGGTCTTGCCCAGAACTATTGAGATTCCGACCTCTGTTAATAAGATAATTGCCATAGTTGGTCCCAGGCGCAGCGGTAAAACTTATCTATTGTTCTGGCTGGCTAAGGAGCTTATATCAAAGGGTGTGCCGCGCGAAAAAATAATTTACGTAAATTTTGAAGACCCTCGCCTGCTTCCCTTTGAGGCGAGAAATTTTGAGGTTATTCTGGACTCTTACCGCAAGCTTTACCCCGAGGTTTATTCTGAACCTGACACGGCTAAGGCTTACCTATTTCTTGACGAAATTCAGGTAGTAAAAAATTGGGAGATGGCAGTTCGACGCATTTATGATACGAGAAATTTTTTTGGGCTGAACGGGGGACACGAGCTGCTTCAAAGAGAGCAGACTTTAATAGCAGACTGCTAAGGAAGCAGTTCATGTCCCCGGTAAAGGCATCATTTGCTCTACCAGAAACATTATCCCCAGAAAGAGCGACATATTCCCAGGAAAGGGGTTGTGCCCTGAAAGAAACAGAATATTGCCTTACTAAAAACTGAGATAGAGATAATTATAGAAAATATTAATTTATTTCCTTGACAGAAGGAAAATTATTAATTATATTTTCCTTGCAGAAATGAAATATATACTAAAATCAATAATCCGCAGCTTCCATACTGGTTTGCTTCCCCAAATTATAAAAAGAGATTTGGTCTTGCCCTTGGGCTCTAAAAAGATAGTCACTGTTACTGGGCCAAGAAGATCTGGGAAAACTTATCTCTTATTTCAGCATATCAATCAGCTCATTGAATCTGGTGTTCCCAAAGAAAAAATACTCTATTTTAACTTTGAGGACGAACGAGTAGAATTGACTATGCCGACACTGGATTTAGTTCTTCAGTCTTACAGAGAGCTCTACCCGGAGATAAACCTTAGAGAGGCCTATTTTTTCTTTGATGAAATTCAGAATATTGAAGGCTGGGAAAGGTTTGTAAGAAGAGTCTATGATTCTGTTACCAATAATATCTTCTTAACCGGTTCAAATTCTAAGCTTTTCGGTGAAGAAATTGCAACTTCTTTGCGGGGAAGGACCATAAGATATGAGGTTTTCCCATTAAGTTTCAAGGAGTTTATACGATTTAAAAGCTTTGATTTCGAGGTGGAGAAAGATTTTTATAGCACTGATAAAAAGTCCATGCTTATTAAATATTTTAATGAATACATGATTTATGGGGGCTTTCCAGAGGTGGTTTTTCTTGATGAAATAATAAAAGTCAAAGCCCTGCAGGAATACTTTGAGGTAATGATGTATCGTGATTTGGCTGAGCGCTATAAAATTAGAGATACATTAGTTCTAAAATATTTCTTGAAAAGGCTTACGGAAAACGCGGCCAGGTTCTTTTCTGTACATAAGATTTACCGTGAGCTAAAATCACTGGAGTTATCGGTAGGGAAGGATACGCTTTATAGATATCTTGAACATGCAGAAGCGGCTTATATCATAAGGTTGATAAGAAAGCATTATAAATCGGTGAGCAAGGCTGAGCTGGGTGAGAAAAAAGTATATCTTATAGATAGCGGACTTTTAAGTAGCCTCAGGTTTATGGAAAATAAAGATTACGGCGTGCTGCTGGAAAATACTATTTTTAAAGAAATTCATTTGTTGAGCAATAAAATAGTCTGTTTTAAAGAAAAGAAAGAATGTGACTTTATAATAAATAATAGCAAGGCTATCCAGGTGTGTTTTGATGTAAGCGATCCTGAAACTTTAAAAAGAGAGAAAGCAGGGCTGATGGAAGCCTGCAAATATTTTAATTTAAAAGAAGGTTACATAATAACTTATGACCAAAGAGATGAAATAAAGGAAAATGGCCTTACCATTTATATAATCCCTGGATACGAATTTGTTCTAAGGAATTGGGGACACGAACTATTTCATAGAGAGTAGACTTTAATAGCGAACTGCTCGGGAAACAGTTCATGTCCCCAGTAAAGGCATCATGTCCCCACAGAGAAGGGGGATACGAACTGCTTCATGTAAAATAGGGGACACAAACTATTTCGTAGAGAGCAGACTTTAATAGCAGACTGCTATGAAGAAATTGGGGACACGAACTGTTTCGGAGGGAATAGACTTTAATAGCGTATTGCTCAGGAAGCAGTTCATGTCCCCCGGAAGAAATTGGTGGAGTGGGGCGGGGCTTTTTTCTATAATTATATTCTATGATTTCGCAATACCTTTCCCGGACTTTTTTAGTCAGTTCAGACAGAAAAATTCTTTATACAGGCGAACACAAAATAACCCAAAACCAAATGAGTTTCTGGAGAAGCTAATAAAGGGGGAAAAGTGGTGGGGCATGAAAGAGGAAACGGAGGCTGATAAAAATTGGTAATGGAAAAAATGGCTTCGGAGAATAAAATGAAAACAGGAAAACCCACTTCCC
>CAYQZX010000037.1:0-3690 GCA_964422165.1 uncultured Eubacteriales bacterium
AATCACTGTACAATTGCCCATATAACGGTGTTGTTAGTGGCTCTGATGGCTCATCAGTTAGGTTATGATGATAAAATAAGATTCGTGAAGTCGTTTCTCCCGAACTTTGCTTAAAAACTATTTTTGTGAAGCCCTATATTATCTCCAAAATTGACCAACGGAGATCACAGCCAAAATGAGAATACCAAAAAACCAACCAACAAAACAATGACCAATCCTTGTTCGAAAATTTATTTGGGCTACAATTCTCATTTGTAAATGTATAAAATTGAAGAAAAGGTAAATCAGATAACGAGATCGGGCTTCTTAAATGACTAATGTGGGCGTTATCAATAGAAAAAGACTGACCAGCCTTCTAATTAAACCAGCCGGGCCAGATTGTAATCTGCGCTGTGATTATTGCTTTTATCTGAAGAAAAGCAGCCTGTTTCCTGATTCACGCCTGCATCGGATGAGTCATGAAATCCTGGAAGAAACTACCAGGCAGGTTATGTCTCAGGGATTGCCTGAAGTGAATTTTAGCTGGCAGGGTGGAGAGCCGAGCCTGATGGGCCTTGATTTTTTCAGGCAGGTGGTTCAGTATCAGCAAAAATACGGGCACGACCAATCTGTGAGCAATGGGTTTCAGACTAACGGACTCCTTATGGACAGGGACTGGGCTCGATTTTTTCGTGAGTATAAATTTCTGGTCGGGTTAAGCTTAGACGGTCCCGAGCACGTTCACGACCATTATCGCCGGCACTTAAACGGTCAGGGTTCCTGGTCAAAAGTGGTGGATTCGGCCAAATTGCTTCTTGATTCGGAAGTGGCCACTAATGCTCTGGTCGTGGTTAATGATTATTCGGCCAGATTTCCGGAAGAAATATATGAATTCTTAAAAAGCCTGGGGCTCACCTGCATGCAATTTATTCCCTGTCTTGAGCCCGATCCAGAAAACTCCGGTAAACCAGCCAGCTTCTCTGTTCCGGCCGACCGGTATAGCGATTTCCTGCTCAGGTTGTATGAGCTCTGGAAAGATGATTTCGAGAATGGCCGCCCCTCAACTTACATCCGCAATTTTGAAGCTCTGCTTTTTGCTTTTGCCGGTTTGACGCCGCCCGATTGCACTTTACATAAAGAGTGCGGTGACTATGTGGTTATTGAACACAACGGCGATGTCTATTCCTGTGATTTTTATGTCCAGCCCGAATGGAAACTGGGAAATGTTAAAGAAAAGCGTCTGGTTGATATGCTTAATTCCGCCACGCAGAGAAAATTTGGCCAACGGAAGTCCATTTTGCCGGATGAATGTAAAAAATGTAAATGGCTTCTTTATTGCCGCGGCGGTTGCCCAAAGGAAAGAGGCTTCGAGCCTGAGCCAGAAAAAAGCTACTTTTGCCAATCGTATAAGCGCTTTCTCCAGCAGGCCAGCCCTTTTTTCCAGGAATTAGTCAAAAAAATAAGATTGGAATAGAAGTGAAGAAGGCCAAACAGGTCCACAGATTGAGCTTTGGGCATCACCAGGTCATGACCTAGGGGGATCACAGCCGGGCTCTGGAAGGCCTGTGCCAGCTTCTGCGGCTGAAATTTGTTGAGATTGATTAAGGACAAATAGAGCAGGGATAATGAATCTGAGGCTTCGTTCTTTTCAGATAATCTGGGCGGCATTTGATGTTTATTTAGAGAGAGCAGAGATGCGGCCAAAAGCAAAATTATGTTCTTAATAAATTAAAAATAAAGAGCAGAAAAATAATCCAGATAGGAAAATCCAAGCATCTAAATAAGGAGAAAAGCATGCGCAAGCTAACCGGAACGCTGGTCATGGGAATGTTATTTGTCTCCATTTTTATGTTTGCTTCAAGCGACAAACCCGCTTCTAACCTCCGAGCTGATTATGATGGGTTAGCCATGACGCCGCCGATGGGTTGGTATCCATGGAATACTTTTGGCCAGGAACCGCAGAATGAGAAGTTAATCAAAGAAATGGTTGAGGCCCTGCTCCGTAGCGAAATGAGAGAAGCTGGCTATGCCTACATCGGACCTGACGAAGGCATTTGTTTTTATAGAGCCGAGAATGGGAAGCTAACTACCAATTTAGAGCGCTATCCCAGTGGGTTACGCGGGCTTGGAGATTACATCCATCAACGAGGCCTTAAATACGCCCTCTATACGGATGCCGGGACCCACACCTGCAGCAAGGCCATGCCGGGCACCAAAGGTCATGAGTTTGAGGACATGCGCCGGTTTGCCGAGTGGCGAAGCGACTATCTTAAAATTGACTGGTGCAATACCAAAGGACAGGATATCGTCCAGACTTATACTTTGCTGGATGAAGCCCAGCGCGGCACCGGCCGTCCCATCGTCCACAGCCTGTGTTCCTGGGGAGTAGGGGAACCCTGGAAGTGGGCTGCCGCTGTGGGTCATCTATGGAGAACAACCGGAGATATTTGTGAGCCAGGCAAAGCCGACTGGAACTCGGCCCTGGAAATAGTTTTTGCCAACGAGAAATTGTCTGAGTATGCCGGACCAGGCCACTGGAATGACCCGGACATGATGATTGTCGGCATGCCCGGGCTGAGCGAGGCTCAGAACCGAAGCCTCTTCAGCCTGTGGTGCCTGATGGCCGCCCCGCTTATTGCTGGTAACGACCTGCGCCAGATGTCCGAATCCACCCGGCAAATCCTGACCAACATAGAAGTTATCGCTGTAGATCAAGACCCACTCGGGATTCAGGGGCACATCATCAGGAAAGATGGCCAGGTCAGCATCTGGGGCGGAAAGAAATTATTCGATGGCAGCCAGGCTGTGCTGATTTTTAACCAGAACAATTCGCCCTCTCAGGTAACCATAAGCTGGGAAGAAATCGGCTTCAGCCGTGAAGCCAGCCTTTATGTCCGCGACCTCTGGAAACACCAGACAAAAGGACCTATCACCAAGGGACTGACGGTGACTGTCTCCCCGAATGATGTAATCATGCTGCGTCTCTCCAGATCAAAAGAATTTCCGCTTCCACCGATTATCAGTGCTGATACTTACCTCATCTCGCTGCGCTCAAATAGCTCCAGGCCAGAGAAGCTTTCAGCTTCTTTAACCATTCACAATGCCGGAACGGTTGACCTGCCGCTCTGGAAGGTTCACGGGCCACTTCCCCCCTGGCTTTCGGTAAAAATGACGAAAAAAGGGGGGAAACAGATTATAAACAACCAGGTTAATACTGCCGGACTCAATCCAGGCTATTATCACACTATTGTCAGGTTAGATAATACCGAACCAATTTCCAAACGACCAATGTCTGCCTTTTATTACGACGTAGAGCTTGAAGTCAAATAATGAGAATAAAAAATAGAGCATGTCCCAAAGTGACGGGATGACTTGACATGGATAAAAAAGAAGGGCTACAACCATCTCTTTTCACATCGCTATGGAAAGGAGGTGTAGCCCGATGGACGAACTCGAAATCAGGCTCGTCCTCACCTTTAGAGTACCAAAAACCGACCTCACACTCAATGGGCTTCTGCGTGGTCTGGCGGAAATCAAGAATACGATCATGAATAGCTTGGCCCAAGCCACGTTCGCAGCCCTGGAGACGATGTTGATCGCGGAATGCCAGGCGCGGGAACCGGGTCGGTATGTAAGGCACGGCCGGCAGACGCGGCCGCGGAAGTTCATCACCTCGTTCGGTCCCGTGAGTTATCGGTTGGCCCAGATGAA
>CAYQZX010000038.1:0-3134 GCA_964422165.1 uncultured Eubacteriales bacterium
GCCTCATCTGACAGAAGAATTTTATGTCAGGAGGTATGAGGTTATGTTAACGGCTCAAACTATTGGCCAGAACCTCAAGAAAATCCGCGAGCAGGTCCCTCTTGTTCACAACATCACCAACTATGTAGTGATGAACCTGACGGCCAACGCCCTGCTGTCCATCGGCGCCTCTCCGGTTATGGCCCATGCTGAAGAAGAAGTAGAAGATATGGTCAACCTAGCTTCGGCTGTAGTTATCAACATCGGCACTTTAAGTCCTCACTGGGTAAAAGCCATGGAAAAAGCCATCCGGGCGGCCGGAAAGAAAAAGATTCCGGTGGTGCTTGACCCAGTGGGAGCCGGCGCTACCCCTTACCGTACCGCCACGGCCAAAAAACTTTTGGCCGAAGGTCCGGTGGCTATAATCCGAGGCAACGGTTCGGAAATAAGAGCCCTGGTGGATTTAGGAGCCAGGACCAAAGGCGTGGACAGCCTGGAGGGTTCAGAGGCCGCAGTGGAAGCGGCCAGAAAGATTTCCCGGCAGTTTGATTGCACCGTGAGCATAAGCGGGGCCACGGACATTGCGGTCAAGGGAGAAAAAATCATCCGCATAGCCAACGGCCATCCCCTGATGCCCAGAGTGACGGGCCTGGGCTGCGTGGCTTCGGCCATCACTGGAGCTTTTGCTGCGGTTAACTCTGATTACTTAGAAGCTGCTGCCAGTGCTATGGCCGTAATGGGCATCTGTGGGGAAATGGCCGCCGAGGAAGCTCGGGGTCCGGCCAGTTTTGAGCTGCATTTTCTGGACTGGCTTTATCTCGTCAGCGAAAAAGAAATCGCCTCCAGGTTGAAAATTAAGGTTTAAAAAGATAAAGATTCAAAAAGCAAACGGCGAAGGTAACAAAAGGAAGCTGATTAAGGACCAACTTCTCTTAAAATACTGCTCAAGGGCAACCTATGAGAAAGAGATAGCGCCGCCGGGCCTTGGATGAAGCGGCAAAGCTTTATCCGCCAAATTCAATTTAGCTTAGAGGCGGCAAAGGAGCATCTGAAAGCGGAGAAAGGGCCATGACCGAAAAAAAGGCTTTTGATTTAAGCCTCTATTTAGTCACTGACCGGCGCATGACGACCAATTTATCTCTGCCCGCCTTGATAAAAAAAGCTGTGGCCGGTGGAGTGACGGTAATCCAGCTTAGGGAAAAGGAATGTCCCACAAAGGAATTTTTCGAGCTGGCTCTGGAAGTTAAGAAGGTAATTCCTCCGGAAATTCCTCTCATCATCAACGACCGATTAGATATTGCCCTGGCTGCCGGAGCTGACGGAGTTCATCTTGGGCAGGCGGACTTGCCAGTGGAAGTCGCCAGAAAACTTCTTGGACCTAAAGCCATAATCGGTCTATCGGTGAAAAATTTTGAGCAGCTCCAGCAAGCTAAAAATTTGCCCGTTGATTATCTGGCCATCAGCCCTGTTTTCCCAACGCCCACTAAGACCGACACTGGCCCGGCCTGGGGACTGGAAGGCCTGGCTCAGGCCAGGAGGTTGACCGGCCGGCCGCTGGTAGGCATTGGCGGAATAAATGAAACTAACGCTTTTCAAGTAATACGAGCTGGGGCTGACGGCATCGCCGTAGTTTCAGCCATCTGTGCCAGCCATGACCCGGAGCAGGCTTCGAGAAAACTCCGCCAAATAATCGAGCAAGCCAGAAGGGGCGGATAATATTTTATGAAGACGAGAGGTTGCTTTTTTTCTTTGCCCGCTGACCAGGGTTTAGGTGGGGCTAAATTCCAACCTGAAATGTTTAATTATTTCCTGGGCCTTTATTCTGGTCGCCTGGGAAATACTGTTTCTGGGAAAGGGAAAAAGGAACATGGAAAGAAAAAACAAAGCTAAAAATAAAATGAAATCCAGCCAGGGGCTAAAAATCACCGACCTCGGAGAATTTGGCTTCATTGCCCGCTTTTCACCTGCCTTTCTAAAAGGATTACCCAAGAAACTAAAGGGCATCGGCGACGACTGCGCCATCATTCCCTGGCAGGGTCGAAAAAGACTTCTGGTAACCACCGACTTGCTGCTGGACGGAGTGCATTTTCTAAAAGAAAGAATTCCTCCGTTTGACTTGGGGTACAAATCCCTGGCCGTTAACCTCAGCGACATAGCGGCTATGGGTGGGAAACCTCTTTATGCCTTTCTCTCTATCGCCATCCCTTCCGAGACTGAGGTGGCCTGGCTTGATGATTTTTTCCGTGGCTGGAAAAAGCTTAGCTCCCTAACCGGTGTGGCACTTCTGGGTGGCGATACCACTAGGTCCCTGGAGAAACTGGTCATAAACGTGGCTGTGCTGGGAGAGGCGGAAAAAAACTATATTAAGTATAGGTCTTCCGCCAGCCCGGGGGATATCGTGGCCGTGACCGGGGACCTGGGTGATTCTGGAGGCGGACTGAGGCTCATCTTGGCCGGGCTGGATAAAAGGGAGGGCAAAAAATTGCCTCCGGCTGAGAAATATCTGCTCAGCCGTCACTACCGGCCACGACCTCATCTGGAAGAGGGTTTTTTCCTGGCCCGTCAGCCTGGAGTAAGAGCCATGATGGATGTCTCTGATGGCATTGACTCTGACCTGAAAAGAATCATGGAAAGCTCCCGTTGCGGGGTGGAAGTACACCTGGAAAACCTACCGGTCTCTTCAGCCCTCAAAAGATGCAGCCATAAATATGGCTGGAACCTGGAAGAGGTGGCGACCGCGGGCGGTGAAGACTACTGCCTGCTTTTAACCGTGAGTCCTGCTCATTTCGCCGAAGTGGCCATTCAATTCAGGAGAAAATTCCAACGTCCGCTTCGAGCTATCGGTCGAATAACTGAATTAAAAGGACAGCTGACTTACCTGCTTGAAGGACGGCCAGTAATTCTGAAGAAAGCGGGTTATGACCACTTTAAGTCCTGATTCCATCGAGACGCCTGTTCTAAGTCTGTCCTTACCATGGCCTCTGTTTCCTTTAGAAAATGTGGAGAATTATTTAAATTATCTTGAGAGCAGAGGCGGTTTTTTAACTGAAGGAGAGCCCAGCTTAACTGGCCAATCTGGGAAAGGGAATGAAAATCTTTTATTTTAAACATAAATAAAGTTATGATTAAGTAAGTTCAACATGAGTCGGAAGAAA
>CAYQZX010000039.1:0-103431 GCA_964422165.1 uncultured Eubacteriales bacterium
CGAATTGCCTCACTTAAAATCTATACGAAATTGATTCGTTGCCTCACGAGAAAATCTACACGAAATTATATTGCCCTCTGGCTGGTAAAGCCCTTAAATATTGGGGTGATATTAGTCAGGAGGCAAGGACATGGGGTTAGAGATGAAGGTTAGGCGAGCGGTGTTAAAGGAGCTGGCCGGGAGGTATCAGAGAGGCACTAAGAGGGAAAAGGGTCTGGTATTGGAGGAGTTTGTTGGTCTTACCGGTTATAATCGCTGTTATGCCAGCTGGTTATTGCGCAACTGTGGTCGGAAAGTAATCTTACCAGGTAAAGAGGGGCAGCAGGTGGTGTTTATTGGGGAAGTAAGAAAGATAAAGCGGCGGAGGCCGAGGGTCTATGATGAGGAGTTCAGACGGGTTTTGGTCTGGCTCTGGGAGCTTTTAGACTACAGCTGCGGGAAGAGGCTGGCGGCCAGTTTGAGATGGCTGGTCCCGCGGCTTGTGGAGCAAGGGGAGCTGAGAGTAAAGAAGAGGGTGCAGGAGAAGTTGATAAAGGTCTCGGCCGCCACGGTAGACAGGCTGTTGAGAGTGGAAAGGAAGAAGTATGAGCTAAAATCACGTGCCAGGACCAAGCCGGGTACGCTTCTTAAACACCAGGTCCCGATCAGAACGTTTTCCGAGTGGAATGAAGGGAAACCGGGGTTTTTAGAGATAGACCTGGTGGGACACGACGGTGGTAATGCTCAGGGGGAGTTCCTCTACAGCCTGAACGCCACCGATGTGGCCTCCGGTTGGATAGAAACGGAAGCCTTACGTAATAGAGCTCAGGTCTGGGCCTTCCAGGCCTTGGAGAGGATAAAACAGAGGTTGCCATTCCCTCTCCTGGGGATAGACTCCGATAATGATGGAGCTTTCATTAATGCCCATCTCATCAAGTACTGTCAGGAAAACCACTTAACTTTTACCCGCAGTCGCCCATACCAGAAGAATGATAATTGCTATATAGAACAGAAAAACTACTCAGTTGTTCGTCGCTTAGTGGGTTATCTCAGGCATGATACTGAAGAAGAGCGAAAGCTATTAGAACAGATTTACTCGCTCTCCAGGTTGTATTATAACTTCTTCCAGGTTAACATGAAGCTGATAAGGAAAGAGAGGATTGGCAGCCGGGTGACAAAAAGGCATGATCTGCCTAAAACGCCTTACCAGAGATTATTAGAATCACCGGGGATAAGTCCGGAACAGAAGAATCGCCTTCGCCAAATTTACCAGGAGCTAAATGTGGTAAAGTTAAAAACAGAGATAGACAGGTTAAAAAACAGGCTTTGGCGGTTACAAAAAACAAAGAAAAACTGCACAAATTTTCGTATAGATTCTTACGTGAGGCAATGAATATGCTTTCATATAGATTCTTAGATGAGGCAACAGGGGATTCTGCCTGAAATTTTGTATTTTAAATTAAAATGGTCGAATGGCCAGCAACTCTTTATATCCCTGCCCCTGGGAAGTGAGAATTGAAGCCAGAATAGTTTCCGCTTTTCCCCTTCGGCTCAAAGTAACAGAAAAGTGCTTCAGAAAATTTAATGAACGGTATGAGCAAAAATTTGAAGGAGAATGGGAATTTAATCGGTAGTGGGAAATAAACCCCAGATCACTTCCTACTATTATAGTAGGGATTATTACCTCCTTTTTCTTATTATTAAGTCTGCCGAACGTCCTTTTTACCGCGCATTGACATCAAGGCTGGCACAAAAGGAATGGCCCGGCCTTTAAGCAGCCAGTGCCAGTAAACCCACTCAAAAGCCATCTTGGAAAAGTGATTGAGGCGGGTTTCTTTAAGCAGCGACATCGGCCCGATGATCGGCAGAGGGAACTTACCTGGTAGTGGCTCAATTTCATGGTTGTAATCAATGACCACCGCCTTACCAAACCCGGTCTCAATAAAGCAGTTGGCATGACCGTCAAATTCGAGCTCTACTTTCCTGCCATCTATTTCAGACAGAATAATTTTATCCAGGATTTCTGAAGCAAAATGCACCACCGAACCGGCCTTGGTCCAATCATTCCCGGCCGCATCTCCCAGAACAAATATGTCAGCATACTTTTCTGAACGAAAACCAGATTCATCCACTGCCACATAATTCATTTCATCACCCAGGCCTGAGCGCTTGATGAACTCAGCACCCAGGTTGGTGGGAATGGTGACCAGCAGGTCAAAAGCCACTTCCCGGCCGTCATAGCAAACAACTTTCTGGTTGACGGGGTCAATCCGCTCTGTCATAAAAAAGCTCTCCACCTCAATCCGCTTCTCAGCCTGCAGATTACCAAGGTAGCGGGTAGCAACCGGCCTGGTAAAAGCTCCGGAAATGGGTGTAACGTAAACTATTCTTATATTCTCCCTCACTCCCCTTTTTCGGAAAAACCAGTCCGCCAGAAAAGCAAATTCCAGCGGCGAAACGTTACACTTGATGGGCATCTCATTTATATGAACAACCAGAATCCCTTCCTTAAACCCATTCAACTTTTCGGCCAGAGCGGCTGCTCCATCCAGAGAATAATAATCAAAGATGTTCTTACGCCAGCCATCTAGCATTCCCGGAGTTTCTTCGGGTCGGGGGTGTGTGCCAGTGGCAATGAGCAGTAGGTCATAATTTATGTGACGGCCGTCTACAAGTTTAATGTATTTTGACTGCGGATTTACCTCTTCTACTTCCTGAATAATGAATTCTACGCCGCGGGGCAGCAGGTGAGAACGACTCCTTATCAGGTCCTCAGGATGATAAAGGCCAAAGGGCACCAGCAAAAAACCCGGCTGATAATAATGGTTATCATCTTTATCAACGACCGTGATTTTCCAGCCCCGACGCCGCAGTGGTTTAAGCAGCCTGTTAGCCATAATTGTGCCCCCGGTTCCGGCTCCAAGAATGACCAGATTTTTCATTGCTTTCTCCCTTTAACCTTGAGCTCCCGAGTTAAAACTACCCACTAATCTGAACCTTTAGAAAGCCCCTTAGCTACACAAACTTTCTCAGGGCTTAAAAACTTCCTTTCTCAGAGTAGCTTTTTCAATTCGTTCTTCAACAGGATAGACCCCTATTCCCGGTCCGTCAGGTACCCGGATGTGGCCAGGCCGGCTTAAAACAATCGGCGGCTCTATCAAATCTTCCTGATAGTAGCGGGCGCTGGCTGAAAGGTCATTAGGATATTTAAAATTGGGCAGGGTAGCCAGGTGCAGGTTGTGAGCTCGCCCGATACCACTTTCCAGCATCCCACCGCACCAGACGCCTACTCCATAACGCTGGCAATAATCGTGAACCTTTTTGGCCTCTACCACACCTCCCACCCGACCGACTTTAATGTTGACGATGCGGCAACTGCCCATTTCCAGAGCAGCTTTGGCCGTTTCGTAAGAAATTATACTTTCGTCCAGACAGAGAGGAGTTGTCATCATCCGCTGCAGACGGCTGTGGTCCCAGAGGTCATAAGCAGGAAAGGGCTGTTCCAGCATTAAAAGATTAAAGGCATCCAGTTTGCGAAGATGGTCAGCCTGGGCCAGGGAATAGGCCCCGTTGGCGTCAGCCTGAAGGAGCAAATCTGAATATTTCTCTCTAATTGCCCGGCAGACGTCAACATCCCAGCCGGGCTTTATCTTAATTTTAATCCGCTGGTAGCCCTGACTGAGATAACTTTCAATCCTGGCCAGAAGTTCAGGTACTGAATCTTCAATGCCCACACTGACTCCAGCAGAAATCTCTTCTTTAACTCCGCCCCATAGTCTTGATAACGGGATTCCTTGCTTTTTAGCTTTCAAATCCCAGAGGGCCAGTTCCAGCCCAGCTTTTGCCATGCGGTTTTCCTTGAAAACTTTAACCGCCTGGTAATAATCCTCAGGCTCAACAATTCCGCGGCTGAAAACCAGCGGAATCAAAAAGTCTTTGAGAATATGCCAGGCTGTCTCTGTGGTTTCGCCGCTGTAAAGAGGCTTTTCTTCAGCCACGCATTCACCATACCCCACCACCCCATCTTCATAAACTCTGATAATGATGAAAGTCCGATCATAAGCCCTACCAAAGCTTGTCTCAAAAAAATGGACGTAAGGAAGCCTTAAGAAATTAAGCTCAATCCTTTCTACCGCCATCTTTCACCTTCCTTGTTTTTTTCTGAATAAAAGATAAGCTCATTAGCTTTATTCCGTGGATGAGTCTTTCCGATAAATCTTTTTGTGATTTACCCGAATCTTAAATTTCGAATAATTATTTTTCATTTCTTTACCCAAATCCAAAAAGATTCAACTCCTAACTTTCAGGCCATACAATAAGTTTTAGTACAACCTTATTTTTTAGCTCCGACTTTCTGGATTATTTCTAAAATTTTATTTTTATTTCTTTGGCTGAAATCACCGCCTTTTACTTCCTCGCGATCTTGCCGTTACTTTTCCCAACCGGCATTTTTTTCAAAACATAATAGCATTTTTCACCAAAAATGAAATCTACAATGGCATAACCCTGCTTGAAGTAATGAGTAAAAACCTGTCTTAAAGCGGCCTGCCAGGCACCGATAATTTCCGGAGTGGTCTGAAGCGTCCTGACTTCACGAACTGTTTCCACCAGAAAAACTGGAGCAGTCAATCTCAGAGCAGTCCTGGCCGGGCGGTAAGCCCCATCCCCAGCATTAAAACCCTCGAGGGCTTTAGGCAAGAAAGTCAGGTCCGGCTGTTGTTCCTTCTTGCCCTCAGCTTTTTTCTGAACCCTAACTGATTTTATGGGCCATTCCACCAGGAGCCGGTCTGCCGGAATATTCGGGCCCAACCTCAAGGCCGGAGTCTCACCATAAAAATCCGGTAGATAATTACGGCAAACTACCCCCAGGGTGTGGAAATTCAGGTTGGCGTTCCTGGTCTGAAGAGGGTCAAAAGTCCAGGTAATAAGGTCCATTCCCATTTTCAGAACTTCTCGTCTCTGGGCCCATTTCAGACGTTTGCCCAGGCCCAACCCCTGAAACTGAGGCAGGACAGCCAGCAGATGCGAATGATGGCAGAATTTTCCCTGAAATATTGCGGGAAAAGAATAAACAAATCCGGCCAGCTCCCCGTCCACCAGAGCTCCAAGAATCAAGCCACCCATAAAAGAAGAGATGCGAAATTGATGAACTGGAGTCAGATCCAGATCCGGATGCTTCCAGACCACCCGCTGGATATCAATCAATCGTTCCAGCTCATCATTGGTCGATAATTTGCGGATGACAACTTTAGCGGCCAATTTTCACCCCTTTTTGTAAAGCCAGGAATTCATAAAAATTAGCCATTTTCTCAGCCATGGCTTCACAGGAATGCTTGCTGGAAACCAGAGCGTAAGCCTGCTCCGTCAAGGTTTGAGCCAGGCTTCGGTCCAGATAAAGTTTGAGGATAGTCTGGGCCAGAGCAGGAGGGTCATTGGGCGGGACCAGAAAACCTGTTTCTCTGTGCACTATAAGTTCTGTCATCCCTGCTGCCATAACTCCAACCACCGGCACCTTCCAGACCATAGCTTCGAGAAGAAGCTCCTGAGGCAGGGAAAAAGACCCGAAGACCAGAAGGTCAAGAGAAGCGATGGCTTCTTTTATCAGTTCATCATAACCTAAATAAAAATACAGATTATCAAGCTCCAGCGGCTGTTCCTGTCTCAACTTTTCCAGGTTCAAACTGCCTTTGCCCAGAACGACTATCTTCAAGCGAGGAGCTTCCTCGTTCAGGCTTCTAATAGCTTCCAGATGGCTTTTAAGGGTTTTCAATTCCTCAAGCGGAGTCAACAAACCAGCCAGGAAGCTCTCGGAGCTGAGGTTTAATTCCCGGCGCAGAAAATCCTTCTTCCCGAGGGATTTAACCTGAGAAAAATCAATTCCCGGTGGGATAACTTCCAGTCGAGTAGATAGGTTACCGTTCAGCAGCACTCTTTTTGCTTCTTCACTATCACAGACCAAAGCCTCCAGCTGATTGAGAAGGCCCCGTTTCTGAGGCCAGCTCCAGCCTGGCTTCCAGTAAGCCAGCCTGATCGGCACACCAGCTTTACTTACAGCCTTAAAGCTGCATTCCAGGGCTTCCCGGTCAAAAAAATGGACCAGTTTGACTTCATGTTTCTTCAAAAATCTTGAGAGCTTCCAGTCCGCAAACCAGCCTGTCCGTCCGTCCAGCCGGTGGTTAACAACAGGGTATCCCTGAAGCCTGGCCTGGGAAGAAAGGCGGTTGCTCTGGTTAGTAACGATAAAAAAACGGTGACCCCGTTTTTTTAATTCCTGGGAAATGAAGAAGAGTTGCTTGAGCTCCAGCTCATCTTTGAGATTACTGGATATAAGACACAGGCTCAATTCTCTCTCCTTTTTTCCAGATCTCTTTCAGCTTGGCATATTTCAAAAAAACCGAATATCCGCTCAGTACCGAAATAACCAGGCCGGCACAGCCATCAAGCCAGCCACCTTTGAGAAAATATGTACTAAAAAATCTGAAAATCGGCAACAGGCAGAGATGATAAAAGCGAGACTTTTTCCTTCTGGCATAAAGCTCCTGAGCCCGCCGTTCTGAAACCCGGTTTAGATAGTTCACATGCTCTGAGATAGAAGAGAAAGCCAGATGTTCCATCGGAGGTTTAAGCTTGATAACTTTTCCCGAAAATTTTAAGTAGACCCGGTGCTGCTCTCGAACCCAAACCCCTGCTCCTTTTCGGTAGAGCCTGACCCGGCGGTTCGGATACCAACCTGAGTGACGAACCCAGCGCCCGAGGTAATAACTGAGCCGGGGTATAGAATACCCGTCAGCTTCAGCTGAGAGCTGTTTGATTCTAAGAAGTTTCAGTTTAAGCGCTTGCGACAGACGCTCGTCAGGTTCTATAGAAAGAATCCAGTCAAAAGCTGCTTTTTCTTGACCAAAATTCTTCAGAACAACGTAATCCAGAGAAGGATGGACAAAAACCTTAGGCGTGAAATAAGAGGCTATCTTTCTGGTCAGGTCGGTACTGCGACAGTCAACCACCACAATTTCGTCTATCACGCCCTGGAGCGATTCCAGGCAGGGGATAATTTTCTTCTCGTTGTTGTAGGTAACGACAACTGCCGAAATTTTCACAATTTCATCTTAACACAGGCTGGTCTTGAAGCTCAACCGGAATTACTGTTTTCCAACCTCTGCCAGGTTGATTTTTCTCGATTGCAGGCTGGTTCCCATAGCCTTCTCCAGCCTGGCCAGAGCCAGATTATAATCAACCATAGCCTTCAATTCAGCTGAACGGGCCGCAGCCAGTTTTTCCTGAGCATCAAGCACAAAAAAGTTGGTAGTCAAACCTACAGCCAGTTTCTTAGTTTCAGCTTCCAGCCGTTTCTCTGCATATTCCCTGGCAACTCGAAAAGCTTCTACACTCTTAGCCAGGCTTTCCAGATTCTTAACTGCTTCGCTGACCTCCAGCATCACCTGCTGCTCCCGGGCCTTCTGCTTGGCCTGAGCTTCTGCCAGCTCGGTTTTGGCCAGAGCCAGGTTTGCCCGACCGATGATGTTGGAAAGAGGGATGCTCAGAGTAAAGCTCACTGACCAGTTGCTATATAAAAACTTAGAAGCATCACGAAAAGAATCCCAGAGGCTGCCCGGTATTTTGCCCACAACTACACCGGTCCAGGGATTATTGTCTAAGTAGAGAAGCCTATCACCAGCAATCCCGGGGCTCCAATAGGAGACAGCCAGGTCTAGCTGGGGGAGAAGCTGATTTCTGGCCAGGTCGTAATTAAACTGCTTGTTCTGAATGGTCAGGTTGTTGACCAGAAGGTCGGGGCGGTTAGAAAGAGCAGACTGAAGGGCTTCTTTCAGGTCAACCTTCACTGGCTTAAAATCGGGTTTTTCAGAGGGAATGAGGTGAATTGATTCCAGTTCAGTTCCACTGGCCAGGTTGAGCATGACTTTTAGTCTATCTTCGGCTGTTCTGACCGCCGCCTCAGCCTGGACTATTTCCGCTTCCCGCTGAGAGACTGCTGCCTGAACGTTGAGAATTTCAATAGCCGCCTGCTGACCAACCTCAATTTCTTTTTTCGTTTTGGCTAACTGATCCCGTGCCAGCTGCAGAGACTGCTGCTTGACTGATAAGTTTTCCCGGCTGAGAACGAGCTGCCAGTAGGCTTCTTCCACCTGATAAATGGTCTCCATGACCTGGCTTTTCAGCTGGGCTTCGGAAATGGCATAATTCTGGCGAGCGATGATTATTTCTCTTTTAGCCACTCTGGGGCCGTAGTTTCTAAGCAACGGTTGGACAAAAGAAAACCGGAGCTGAGTGTTGTAATAAGGGTTGAAAAGCTGAAACATCTGATTGGTGTCGGTCATATAATTGGACATAATAACAGAAAAACTTCCCCCAATCGGTAATCGCTGAGTTATCCTCGTTTCATAGTTTTGGGAAGTTGTAATATAGGTGCCTGAACCCTGGATCCACCAGGTTGACGGCTGTTCCGTCCGGTTGCTGCCGTAGATTAATTCCAGACTGGGGTAAAAAATTTCGCGGGCCGCAGAGATTGATTCACTGGCTTTTTCAGTTGAATAAACCTCGGCAATCAAATTCAGGTTATGCTTTAAGGCCTGATAAATTGCCTCCTCCAGATTTAAGGTTATTTCCTTAGGCCGCATCTCCTGTGCTGAAAGAGCCGCTGAGTATAAAAAAACCAAAGCCAGGCTGACAGCCAGATATAATTTTCCGGTTTTATTCCTCACTGGAAGCCTCCTCAAATTGTTCCCATTGAATTTTCATAACAAGTTTAACAAAAGCCATAAGATTAAATCAAACCTCATTCCTCAAATGATACGATTAAGGGAATAAAAAGTTTTATATTAGATGATGTTATGCAACCTAAAAAAGGACGGTTCCGGTCTGGCTTTTTTCTCAGGTTCAAACCATAAACCTTGATTGCAAGCACATTAATTAACTTTTCGACTCCTAAGGCAAAAAAATCTCTTTAATTTCTATCTGTCAAAGCCTCCAGGTAAATAAGAGAAGCCAGGCTAAGTAAAAGGCGAACCAGATAAACCGTTTCTTATGGCTTGAACCATCAGCTGCGGGGATAGGCATCCAGGTCAAGGTCGGGGAAAGAAACTGGCAAAACCTGATACTTTTTCCAGGCCAGAGCGCCGACCATACCGGCATTATCGGTGCAGAGGCGGGCAGAAGGAATATAGGCGGGAAGCCCCCGGGATTTAGCCAGCTCTGAAAACCTGGTCCTCAACCTTTTATTTCTGGCCACTCCACCGCAGAGAATCAGCGACTTGAGGATAAATTCACTGAGTGCCTTTTCTACTCTTTCCAGAAGAGCCCGGACAATAGCTTCTTCAAAGCTGGCCAGAAAATCTTTTAAATCAGGACTGTTTTTATTTATATCGTTTTCCCTGATGATTTTCAGGGCAGCAGTTTTCAAGCCGGAGAAACTGAAATCGTAGCCAGCAGTTTTCATCCTGGGAAGGGAAAAGTGAAATCTGGTCTGGCTTCCGCCCTGAGCCATTCTTTCCACAATCGGGCCACCCGGATAACCAAGATCCAAAAACTTCGCCACTTTATCGAGACATTCGCCTGCGGCGTCATCTCTGGTCTTGCCGAGAAGCTGGTAGCTGAGTTCCTTTTCCAGAAAGTAAAGAGACGTATGACCTCCAGAAACCAGAAGCGCCAGAGCTGGGTATTCCAGTCGGGGATTTTCCAGAATGGCAGCCTCAATATGGGCCTGAAGGTGGTCAACCCCAATAAGCGGTTTTCGAAAATAGTAAGCCAGGCCCTTGGCAAAAGTTAGCCCGACCAGAAGCGAACCAATAAGCCCCGGCCCCTGGGTAACTGCATACAGGTCAATTTCTTTAAGATTATGGCCGGCTTGAGCCAGACTTTCCCCAACTACATAATCAATTGATTTAATGTGCTGCCGGGAAGCCAATTCCGGGACCACACCGCCGTAAGGTGAGTGAATCTCATCCTGGGACAGGATGACATTGCTGATTATTTTTCCAGAATCAATAACGGCTGCCGAGGTTTCATCGCAGGAGGTTTCTATTGCCAGCAATAATCTGACCTTTTTTCTCCCAGACATAAATTACTCCAGCTTTTTGATAACAAAGATATTTTAACCTACGAACTCCCAGCCGACTACCCCTGACCATAATTTAAATGCTATCTCTTGAGACTGGAAATATTTTTAAGGTAAGGAGGCCTGAGAACTCCCTTTTCGGTGATTATGGCTGTAATCAGCTTTCCAGGGGTAACGTCAAAGGCCGGATTTTTAACCGGAACGTCGGGCAGGGTAAGGAGTTGCCCACGAACTCGCCTTACTTCTTCCGGGCTCCTTTCTTCAATCGGAATATCCCGGCCGCTCTCAAGACCGAAATCAAAAGTGCTTAGAGGCGCTGCCACATAGAACGGAATACCATGTTCACAGGCCAGCACAGCCAGAGAATAAGTTCCTATTTTATTGGCGGTGTCGCCGTTTCGGGCGATGCGGTCGGCCCCAACCATCACCAGGTTGATTTCGCCCCGTCGCATCAACCAGCCGGCCATATTATCGGTTATCAGAGTTACCGGAATCCCGTCCCTCCTAAGCTCCCAGACAGTCAGCCTGGCACCCTGAAGGAAAGGCCTGGTTTCGCAGGCCAGAACCTTTATTTTCTTTTTGCGGGCAAAAGCGGCCCTAACGACACCCAGGGCTGTGCCATAACCGGCCGTGGCCAGGGCTCCGGCGTTGCAGTGGGTCAGGATAGTAGCTCCATCCGGTATCAGGCTTTCTCCATTCTGCCCAATTCTCTTATTAACCTCCAGGTCTTCTTTTTCTATGGCCCAGGCCTCAGCCAGCATGAGTTTTTTTAATCGGTTGAGACCTTCTGCCTTATTATCTTCAAAAACCTTCTTCATTCTGTCTAAGGCATAAAAAAGATTTCTGGCCGTTGGTCTGGTCTGCCACAAACGGCTATAAAATTTATTAAATTCTTTTTCCAGGTCAGTCCCTGATTTCAGGCTCCTTATTCCCAGAACCAGTCCATAGGCAGCCGCTATCCCGATGGCTGGAGCTCCCCTTATCACCATGTCTTCAATGGCTCGGGCCACCTGGTCCACGGTTTTTAGTCTGAAATATTTCTCTTTCCAAGGCAGCAGACGCTGGTCCACCATGACCACTGCATCCTTTTTCCAGGCAATGGCAGGCAACATTCTTACCTCCTTTTCCAGTCTGGAGTTTCTTCATCAGGCCATCCCCACTTTTTTATCCAGGCTTTATAATTTTTATCGAATCGTTCCAGCTCATCACCGGCCAGCACCTGTTTAAGCTTCTGATAGCAGAAAACTATCTGGTTGTCGTTATCGCGAAAAACCTCAACCGAAGGCAATCCCAGTTCTCTGGCGGCCACGGCTTCTTCAAAGCTTTCCAGGTATCGCTGTTGATGGCTGAAAAGCTGCGAAAGAAGATAATGATAAAAGCCGCAAGCCGGGTCTTCATCAAGCGCTTTTTCAACCAGTTTGACCGAGTCGTTAAGAATTTTATCTTTCTCTCTATCGGAAACCTTCGATAGAGACTTCAGCCGGAAATCTACAAGCTTGCCCAGTGAAGCCCTGACCACCGGCGTAAATTTTCCTTTTTCAGCCAGGAAGGTCAGCAGACGGCTGGCTGGATATTCCATACCCTGTTGTTCAAAGGCAAGGGCGAGACCGTAAAGGCTGACTTCCCGGGCCCAGCTTTCGGACCGGTCTTCTCCCAGGGAAGCTGCCAGGCTGAAGCTCCGGCTGGCTTCTGGTAGCTGACCGAGATTGAATTCCGCCAGGCCTTTTAAGACATAGGCCCGAGCTCCTGGCTTCCGCCGGACTTCCCGACTGGCTTCTTCCAGAGCTTTTCGGTAATGAGCCGCTGCCAGTTCTTTCTGAAAGTTCTGCTCCAGGACCTGGGCTCTAGTCAGGTTGAGGCTGGCCTTGTGAAGAGAAGAGGCACAGCCCCACAGCCAAAAGATTAAGAAAATAATCAGATAAAAATAAGGCCGAACCTTAATTCTAATATTCACTCTATCAGAAAACCATCTCCGATCTTCTCGGCCAACCATTTTTCCCCCTTCTTAAGAAACTTCGTCACCCGACCGGTCAAACATCTTTTTAAGTACCCGTCGAACCTCTTTTTCGTTGATCAAATTCCAGCCGAGACTGACAAATTCCGAGGTTATTTTTTTCAGTGTTTCCCAGAAACCAGGTTTCACCCTGGCCGATTCTATTTCAGATAGAGCACGGTTCAGTCTTGGCTCAAAATCAACAACTACCTGCCTATAGTTATTACTCGATAATTCAGCAGAAAAGAGCTTTTCTAAAAAGGGGTCTTCTAATCCCAAAATTGGATAAAGAGCTTTAAAGGCCAGCCGCAGTCGCTTAAGGTCTTTCCTTTCTATTTCCCCGGCAAAGTCAGCTGCCAGTTCCGGGTTACGCTGGAAAAAATCCAGAACGAAGTCATCGGGCTTGTTTTTCAAACTTTCAGGTAGCAGCCAGACTCTGGTCTCCAGGATTTTCTGATTGAGTTCAGCCTTTCGATTCAAAGCCCAGAGCAATGAAGAATAGACAACCGGTACCAGAGCTACAGAACCGAGCGGAAAGAAATCTTTCAGTACCGCGAGTGATTGTTTCAAGAAAGAAGCCAGTTGTTTCTCTTCCACAAAACCCCCTCCTGTTTTTAATCTAAACCTGGCTCAGGCACTTTTCCTTCTGGCCTCAAACTTATTTAACTCTGGTTATTATAAACAAAAAAGCTACTTGACTTCCAGAATGGCCAGAAAAGCTTCCTGTGGAATGTCTACCCGGCCCACCCTCTTCATCCTTTTCTTTCCTTCTTTCTGCTTTTCCAGAACTTTCATCTTCCGGGTGTAATCACCTCCGTAAAGCTTGGCCAGCACATCCTTGCGGAAGGGTTTAATGGTTTCGCGGGCAATGACTCTTTTCCCAATAGCAGCCTGAAGGACCACTTCAAACTGCTGGCGGGGAATAACCTGCCGCATCTTTTCCACCAGAGAACGACCAACCCGGTAAGCTTTATCTTTATGGACGATGACCGAAAGGGCATCCACTTCTTCATAGTTGACCAGCACATCCAGCTTGACCAGCGGGGCTTCTTTGTAACCAGCCAGTTCATAATCCATTGAAGCATAGCCCTGGGACAGAGACTTCAATTGGTTGTAAAAATCAAAGACCACTTCATTCAACGGAACCAGATAATCCAGAAGCACCCGGTTGGTGGAAATGTACTCCATTTTTTTCTGCACACCCCGGCGCTCATCCAGAAGTTGAAGCAGATTACCAAGGTAACGGTCCGGAGTTAATATCAGAGCTTCTATTATGGGCTCTTCTATTCGGTCTATATACTGCGCTTCGGGGAGTTCTGAAGGATTATGGACTTCCAGGACCTCACCGTTGGTTTTGACCACCCGGTAGCTGACGCTGGGAGCAGTGGTGATCAGGTTCAGGTTAAATTCCCGCTCCAGTCGTTCCTGAATTATCTCCCGGTGCAGAAGACCGAGAAAACCGGCCCGGAAGCCAAAACCAAGAGCCGGGGAGTGCTCCGGTTCAAAATGAAAGGAAGCGTCATTGAGCTTCAATTTTTCCAGGGCATCACGCAGGTCTTCTATGCTGCTTTCTCCAGCGGGGTAAAGTCCGCAAAAAACCATTGGTTTGGCTTCTTTAAAGCCAGGAAGGGGTTGTTCAGCTGGACGGAACCTGTGGGTAATGGTTTCGCCTATTCTGGCATGAGCCAGATTTTTTATGCCGGCAATCACATAACCTACTTCACCTGTTCCCAGTCGCTCTATTTTGACCGGTTTTGGAGTTAGATAACCGATCTCCTCCACCTGATATTCAGCTCCGTTAGACATAAGTATTATGCGGTCGCCAGTTTTTAATTCACCTTCCATTACCCGGACCAGTACCACCACCCCGCGGTAAGAATCATACCAAGAATCGAAGATTAAAGCTTTGAGGGGAGCCTGGGGGTTACCGGAAGGAGCCGGTATTCGTTGAATGATGCTTTCCAGGACTTCTTCCACCCCGATTCCCTTTTTGGCTGAAACCAGCAGAGCTTCTTCCCGTTTCAAACCGACAATGTGTTCCAGCTGCTCAAGAGCCATCTGGATGTCTGCCTGAGGCAGATCAATTTTGTTGATGACCGGGATGATGACCAGGTCGTTCTGAACAGCCAGGTAAGCATTGGCCAGAGTTTGAGCCTCAACTCCCTGAGAAGCGTCTATAACCAGCACTGCTCCCTCACAGGCCGCCAGGCTGCGCGAGACTTCATAAGAAAAATCCACGTGACCTGGAGTATCTATCAGGTTCAGGATATACTCCTCACCAAAGCGATTGCGGTAGGTAAGACGAGCGGTCTGGGCTTTTATAGTAATCCCCCGCTCTCTCTCAAGTTCCATGGTGTCCAGAACCTGTTCCTTAAGCTCCCGCGGGGAAAGGGCCCCGGTCATTTCGATGAAGCGGTCTGCCAGGGTGCTTTTCCCATGATCTACATGGGCAATGATCGAGAAATTGCGTATCTTTTCCTGCATCGGTTATTCGCTCTTTTTCCTTTTATCTTGAAAATGGGGTCGGCCGACGCCTCTTGAACACGGAAGGTTGAGAAACTATTTTAATCTAAAAACTCTAAACTTACAACCGGCCGGCCTGTGGAGAGCACACAGCCAGGGCTGGCTTTCCTTGACTTTTTATCGGGCATAGAGTACCTTTTATCTGAAATCGGAGACAACCAGCATCCTTGGCTGCGCTCCGAAAGGAGGCTTTTATGTTAGGTTCTATCGGACCAACTGAACTTCTATTAATCCTGCTTATTGTGATCATAATTTTCGGGGCCAGAAAACTGCCGGACCTCGGCAAATCACTGGGCGAAGGTATCAAAAATTTCAAAAAAGCAGTCAGTAGCGGAAAAGAAGATTCCAGCCAGGAAAACCAGCCCAAGCCACCGGCTGCTAATTAATTTCTTTTGCCTTGACCATGCCCGAGAAGTTGTACGCCGGGTTTGACCTGGGGGGAACGCAGTTAAAATACGGAGTCATAGATTCTTCCGGAAGCTTATACTTCAAAGCTCAGGAGCCCAGCCCACCGGACATACAATCACTTCTCTCTCTTATTCAGGCAATCTGGCAGAAACTGGACAGAAGATTTCCAGGCAGAATAAAATCAGCCGGGTTTGGTTTTGCCGGATTTTTCAGCCTGAAAAAGAAAAGAATCCTTCAATCTCCCAACTATCAGGCTCTTAACAATTTCCCCCTTTTCCCGGCCCTAAAAAAAATTCTTCCGGTGCCTTTTGCCGTTCACAACGATGCCAACTTAGCTGCCTACGGTGAATATCTTTATGGCAGTGGCCGCGGTGTTCATAGCCTGGTTCTGCTCACAGTAGGCACAGGACTGGGCTCAGGGATAATTCTGGATGGCCAGCTCTGGCAAGGCCGATGCGGGTTTGCCGGTGAACTCGGTCATATTACCGTCAATCCTGAAGGTCTAAAGTGCAACTGCGGTAACGTCGGCTGCCTGGAAACCGAAGTCTCGGCCACAGCTCTGGTGCGTAATTATGAGCATTTTTCAGGCAAGAAAGAAGAATTGACCGCCCGTGATATCTACCTTCGAGCCAGAGCAGGAGACAAAGCAGCCAGAATAAGCTTTGACCGATGTGGCTATTTTTTAGGGATAGCGCTGGGCATTATCATTAATTTACTAAACCCGGAAAAAATCATCATCGGAGGCGGGGTAATGAAATCCGGCCACTGGCTGCTTAAACCAGCAATTAAAGAGGCTAAAAAAAGAGCTATCCCGGTAAGTTTTGACTGCTGTAAGATTATAAAAGCCACCCTGGGTAATGATGCCGGACTAATCGGAGCAGCCGCCTGGGCCCGTAATCAGCTGTCAGGACTGGGAGATCGATAAAAATGGTGGTTTCGTTCGGGGTAACTTTTTAGCCCTTCAAAAAGTTTTAATAATTTGATACAAATAAGCCTAAAACAATATATAATGTTTATCTTATTTCGGGCCAGGAAATTAGAAGATCAAAAGACCAGTTTTAAGGCCAAATCTGAGCTAAGCTACAGCAGTTAAAGGAGGACCTGGTGGTCAGGAAAAAACCCAAATTTTTCTCAAGATTTTTCATCGGATTAACATTGATATTTTTCCTTTACAACCTGGTACCTGACCTCGAAGCCACTACCCGTCTTATGGGCTCCATCAAGGGTCAGGTCACCGATAAAGCCGGCCGGCCGATTGAGGGCGCTTATGTCTACGTGTCTTCCCCCAGCTTAATCGGCTTCCGCTACTTTTTAACCCGGAAAAATGGATATTACTACCTGCTGGAGCTCCCGGCCGGAACCTACAAACTGGCAGTAGAAGCTCCTGGATTCCACACGGCCATTATCAGCGGAATAAAGGTAGAAACAGGTAAAAATCTTAATCTGCCCATTTCCATGGAACCAGCTGAAGATGAAGAAGAAGAAAAGATTATACTTTATCCGATTCCAGCCCTGGACAGAGAAAACCCGGGAGTTTCCTACGTTCTTGACCGCCAGCTGCTCAGCCGAATGCCAAAGAGAAATGATTTGAGCAGCCTGCTTCAGTTAGCTCCGGGAATAAATCCCGAATCTCTGCCTGACAGCTTGAGCTTTTCAATTAACGGCTCAACTGTCCGCAATAGCCTGGTAACAATTGGCAACAATGAAGTTAACAACCCACTGAACCGGCAACCAGTCAGCAACCTTAACCCGGACTGGGTTGAAGAAATAGAAGTGGCCAGCGCCGGTAATCCAGTGGAAAATTATTCAACTTCCGGGGCTTTAATTAAACTCATCCCCAGAGACGGAAGCAACAGCTCCTCGGGACAGTTAAATTTCATTGGCAGTGAAGGGAAACTATCCAGGTTGCTCTGGACTCAGGAAGAATTAAGCCGGCTGTCAAGTGCCAACCAACCCATAATTGAGGACCGTTATCATCTGGATTCTTCCTTAAATCTGGAAGGAGCTATCCTTCCAGACCGGGCCTGGTACTTCAGCAGCCTGAGGTATGAGCGCCGGGCCAGGCCGACTCCTTTTGTGCCCTGGAGGGACCCCAACAACATACCTTATCCTATGTACAACTGGAAAGCCGGTAATTTTTCCTCTCTCTTCAGATTCACCACCCAGATAACTGCTGAGATTAACGCCTCGGTCATTCTCAGTTTTGGACGCAGCAAACAGACTGTGGACCCGGCTTTTTTTTCGGTTTATAACCCTCAGATAGCCACTCTAAACATTGCCGGACAGAGCCTTTTCTTAATGAACCTCTTCGGCACTTACGTTATAGACCGGGAGACCAGGGCCAACCTTTATCTTTTCTACACTAGAGATTTTCTGCCCAGACGCCTTGACCCCAAAGCAGTGAATAATCCTCGCTACGTAGATCTGGGAACTGGTTACAGCTGGGGAAGCGGCCCTTATAATCATGATTCCTTAGGCGAGGTGTTTCGGGCCGGAGCTTCTATTATTAGATTTCAAACTCTGCTGAATATAGTTCACGAGCTGGTAGCTGGAGCTGAATATGAAAGCAGCAAAGTCGAAGATTCTGCCTGGAAAAACAACAATCTCATCCACTACCACCTTTTTGGAAATCCCTATTATTACGGACCGGCTGTCTCCCCAGAATCCGGCAACCTGGTTAACCAGGGCCTGGTAGGTTTCTATTTAGCCAGCAGCGGTCAGGGTGGCAATCTGCAGAGAGCCAGCTGGCACCGCCTCGTTTTCTACGCTCGAGACAGCTTTAGTCTTGGACGTAGGATTCACCTTTATGCCGGTTTGAAATTTGAAAGAATCCAGGCCGGCCTTTCGGCCGTTTACAAAGGTTTGAGCGGAAGCGACCTTTCTTTCTATGCTGGAGAAGCTAATCTGAGACCCATCTACGGAGTCAATCCTTTTGGGGTGGTTAACTATCCTTCCTGGGATAATATGATAGTCTGGTACAACCTGTCGCCCAGACTCGGACTGATTCTGGACCCTCTGGGCCGTGGTCGGTCACTGTTAAAATTTTCTTGGGGCAGGTATTTCGATAACCTTTCTTTGAACTCCCTGATGAGTTTTTCTCCAGCCTGGCCGACTGGCTATCATCTGTTTTACTGGTATGATGAGAATAATGACGGAAAGGCTGATACTGATGACACTTTTTTACCTCTTCCCGAAGACTACAGAATTCATCAGGAAAACTACTTCCGAAAACGTGTAGCTCCTAAGCTCAAATCACCATTCACAAATGAGCTCACCGTAACTTTTGAACAGCAGCTCGGCGAAGATTTCGTGCTCTCTTTTTCCTATCTCTCCAGGATAAGAAAAAGAATCATTGAAGATGTTCTCTACGACCCTGATAACGACAGAGAATGGTTTGCCAGTACTGATGTTAACTGGATACCCTTCAATACTCAAGTTCCAGGAGCTTCTGGATACGGACAGACGACGGTGACTGTCTATTTCCCTTCAGCCAGTTCACCGGCTCTATTAACCAGAATAAACAACGTAGATTTCCTGAAACAAAAATATTCTGGCTGGCAGCTGGTGCTGAGAAAAAGAATGAGTGACAACTGGCAACTTCTGGCCTCAGCTACCTGGAGTAAGTCTCAGGGCAACAGCGGTCTCAGCCTCGGCAGCAGTAGCGCTCTGACTCAATTAGCCAATTCTCCTAATTCTCTGGTTAACATCTCAGACCGAAGCTATCTGGACCTGGACCGCCCTTGGATAGTGAAGGTTATGGCTACCTATGAACTACCCAGAGGTTTTTACCTGAGTGCTCTTTTCAGGTACCTGAGCGGAACCCCCTGGGCCAGAACCGTAACCGTGGTTCCACCTCAGAGCTGGCTGGAAAGCCACCAGGCTCTGAACCTGCCAGCAACCGTTTACCTGGAAGAACCGGGCTCTAGAAGATGGCCAGCTTTCCACACTTTGGACCTCCGACTGGAAAAGAGTCTGAAAGTCGGAAGCGAAACTACTCTCAATGTGGCTCTGGATGTTCTCAATACGCTGGGCAAAAAATATGCCCTTGAAGACCTGAACGATGGCGGCTACTGGTATCCAAACTCAGAAGGAAGCTCCAGTGGAACCAGAATCTTTAACCCCAATTACCAAAAAATACTGGCAATTTACGGCACCAGAGCTGCCCAGCTGAGTTTCAGCCTGAAATTCTAAGGGGGCCCGGGGCGAAAAGCCCTAAAATCTCCGGAGAATTTCTTACAATTTAATTTCCTGGACTTTTTTCAGTTCCTGACCTTCAGTGCGCTGTTTCAACGTTGAATAAAGCAGGTATTTCCCGGGTGGTGGAAGCGGATATTTCTCATTAGGCAGGTTTATTTCAACCTCAGCCTGATACTTCTTCCCCTTTAAAGGTTTGAGTTCATCTTCATCGCGGAAATATAGGGCCATGGTTTTCTGGCCGCTCCAGACCAGCTCTCCCTGACTGTTTTTGATTTCAACCGATAGATACAGCTCAGTTTCCAGGCTGGCATTATCCTTGACTTCAAACCAGATGTGTGCATAGCGCATGCTCAAAGAAAGTACGACCTTTAAGCTGCTGGAGGTCCTCTGGCTTCTAACCAGTTTCAGGTCATAATTAAAAAAGCTCCGTTCTCTGGTAAAACTCTGTCTCTGAAAATATCCTTGAGCCAGGTTCAAGTCCTGGAGGTGCTGTAAGTTTATGGCTGACAGGATGTAATTACCCGAACAGTGCTCATCTATGAAAATGACCGGGAAGGCTCCGTAGTACCAGACCTCACGACAGTAACCAGAGGCTTCCATCGGATAGGTCAGCCTTTGAGAAGGTGGACCAAAAAGTATGTAGATCCGACCGCGGTCAGTCAACCAGCCTGGCCGGCCTTCGCCCATGAACATCTGGTTAGCCTGCTCCATGCGGTTAAAATATTCTTCCTTAAATTCATTTTCCTCGGTGTCAGGATCCGGGTCACGGCGCTTCCAGAAATCTTCTTTGAACTGCTCTCTTTCACTTTCTGGTAGCTCCAGAAAAATTTTTCTTTCTTCAGAAGTAATGATGTAGCGCACCTGAGATAACCATTCGGAATCCTCTGAACTGAGCTTTCTTTCCAGCCTGGTCGTCAGACAGGAATTTAAAGCCAAAACCAAACTCAACAGGAAAAATATCATTAAAAGCTTTTTTTCCATCTTCAACATCTCCATCTATAACTTACTCCTGAAGCCACTCCAAATCAACCATAACTTAGTGAGCCCCTGCTTCCCGCCTGATATCTTCCAGATCCTCCGGGGTTAGACTTCCCCAGAAATAAGGGAAAACCAGTTTATTGTGAAGTAGAGGGTCAGAGCCTAGCTGGCCGCGGGCAACCAGGCTTTTCCAATCTTCAGTTCCGGGAACGGGAGAGAAATAGGCCAAGCGAGGCCTGGCTCCATTTTTTTTTACCCACCGAAGGCTTTCCAGCACCTGTTCTCTCGTCTGGGCCGGATGGCCGACCAGAAGATACACCGAGATTTCTGAGCGCTGGTAACCTGCTTTTTCTAAAAAAAAGAGCGCTCTCTCCAGGTCCTCCAGTCCGACCTTTGGCCCTGTTTGTCTTAACCAGTCAGAGTTAGTACTTTCCAGACTGAGGAATAATGACTTAAATCCGGCTCTTTTCAGCAAAAGAGCCAGTTTTTCGTCTATACTCCCGGCATGGAGTCCGTTTGGGGTGTGGAAGCTAAGTGCAAGAGGTTTCTGGATGAGGATTTTAAGAATTTCCTCAAGATGACGCTCTTTATTTAAGAGCAGCGCATCGTCGTAGAAAGCCACATGCTTCAGGTTAAAGGTCCTTGTGAAATCCAAGATTTCCCGGGCTACCTTCTCCGGATTCCTCTGTTCAAAACGAGGATAGAGCAGTTTACTGGCACAGTAGGTACACTTAAAAGGACAGCCTCGCGAAGTCATAAGGCAGACCACAGAATTATCCTGATAAAGGTCATAGGCCGGAGAGGGCAGAGAATCAAAATCAGGATAAAAAACTGCCTCAGCTGCTGATTTAAGTATTGAGGTCCCGCAAACCACTTCCAGAACTTTCAAGACCTGGTTCTCGCCAGGCCCTTCCACCACCAGGTCCACCCCGCTCTGACTGCGGGCGTGCTCCGGACAAAGAGTAGCGTAGATGCCACCAAGAATAATTGGAACCTGACCGAAAACTTTCCTGATCAGCTCCACAGCAATCTGCACCCCTGGATACCAGTAAGTCATAGTACAGGTCAAGAGCACAGCTTGGGGAACGGTCATGGCTTTCAACCTGGCTTCAACCTCTGAAAGAGGAAGACCGTAGCGGGAGAATTTCCGGGGAATATGGCGGAACATTTCAGGTTTGGGCACTTCTTCTTTATAAAAGTTAGCCCTACCATCGGCTTTTACCCTTAGTCTGGAAAACAGTGAGATGGCCGGGGAGCGACAGTCAAGGCAATCCAGAAAATCCACCTCCAGAGTGGTTTTTTCCCTGATTATGGAGGCCAGATAGAGAAGGCCCAAAGGTCTTAGCCAGAAATCACAGGCGGTGAAATCATAAATCCAGGGATTTAAGAGGAGGAGCCGCTTTTTCTCAGACATAAATGAAATAAGGTGGTGCGGAAGGTGGGACTCGAACCCACACGGCCTTTCGGCCATAAACTCCTGAGGCTTACGCGTCTACCGATTCCGCCACTTCCGCAACCAGCCTCGGTAAAGCATTATAATTATATCCATTTAAACAACCTCTGTAAAGAAGTCTAAGATAATCAGGCTGAGCGGGAGCAGGATATGAGCCCCGCTTGAATAAAAAGAGTCTTCAGGGTTAAGGCTGTCAGAGATTACTAAATATTACTGCAGAAATTATTCAGTAAATTTACCAGCAATTTTCTGAGAGCCTATCTTCAGAAAGGCCACTTCGGTTCTAATGATTTTAAGCCAGCCTGCAGAAACCACCCCGGGAAAGTCTTTTTAGTAGTATAAAAAGCGATGGCAACTGCAGTTGGCAATATCTTATGATTCTATTTCCTTGCCAAAGAGCCCTGAATAATTTAGTATAAATCTAACAGTTCAGGGCTGAGCCTGACTAACGACTTTTTTAATCTCCGAAGCCAGGACTTATTGAAGAATTAGCCAGCCTGATCTGGTGTTCAAGGCAATAAAAGGACATTATATGTTTTCCAGGCTTTTTCCCAGACACAAGGTTAGGGCCGACCAGGCTGGTTTTATCCGCCGGGGTCTGGCTTTCGGTCTGGATGCGCTGATTATTGCAGTGCTGTCATCCCTGGTTTATACCGGCTATTCCGAGCTGAGAGCCAGGATGAGGCATGAACCGTCTCCTGTCTCCGGGGCCATTAAGGTCCTGGAAGAAGGTGGAGACGCCAGCTGGACGCTGGAACGTGGACTCCAGGTAGAACAGGATAAAAAGCAAGAATACCTGGATCTCCTTAAGAACCAGATCTCGGAAGAAGAATTTCGGGCAGTCGAGCCTATGACTGTTAAAGAAATAGAAAAGAATTATGCCGGAGCTCTGGTTAGAGCCAGAATTGAACGGTCCAGGGAGAAAATCCCGGAGAAGGACAGAACCGAAGATCGAGCCTACAAAGTCATAAAAGAATACATCATCACCCTTCTTTACTTTGTCCTGTTTTTCCGCTTCGGAGGGCAAACGCCGGGGAAGAGAGTCTTCCGCCTTAAGGTCATCGACCTGGAGGGCAAGCCCCGGCTGGGCTGGTACCAGTGCTTTGAGCGGGCTCACGGCTATGTCTGCTCCGCCCTATTTGCTTTCCTTGGTTTCTGGCAGGTGCTCTGGGACCGGCACGGGCTGGCCATGCACGATAAGATAGCCAACACTACCGTTATCCGCCTGTTAAAAAAGCGGCCCAGGAAAAAGAAACCCGAAGAATAGAAGCAAAGAATATAAATAAAAAGCTCAATCCAGGAATCTGGTTGGAGGGCAGAATTATTTCCCTTGACAAAGAAGCCTGACCAGATTAATTTTTAATTAGTGGCTTTAATCAGAGCCGATTTCCTGGAACCAAAAAGCAAACTCATTTTTATGTGTCTAAATCTCCATTTTTCTTAAAGGAGGTAACATGAAATTTACCAGCTCTTCCCAGATTGAAGTGCTGGCCCAGACTAAAACTCACCCTTTCCGGGCAACCAGCTTTTATCTGAACACCGACAAAAGCCAGCAGCCCCTCAAGGCTATTCTGGCTGCCTACAAGGGCCTGGTCAACCAGGCCAGGATGGCCCTGGAAGCGCAAGAACTTCCGAAAGAAGTAAGAAAATCTCTGCTGGATGACCTGGAAAAAATTTCTCATTTTTGCACCAATCGCCTGAACAGCTGGAAAGCACCGGGACTGGCCATTTTCAGCTGTTCCGGACAGAATTTCTGGCAGGAGCTGGAGCTTCCCCATGGGCCCAGAAACCGGATAGTTCAGGATTTTGATTTTTACACTAGACCGCTTACGGCCATAATGGAAAAATTCAAGCGGCTCTGTGTTTTCCTCATAAACCGTAAGGAAGCCTGCTGGTACGAAATCCATTTTGGTGAAATTACCCAGCTGGCTGACCTGAAGAGCGACGTACCTAAAAAGGTCAAAAAAGGCGGGTTTGAAGGTTACGAATCAAAAAGAATTGAAAGGCATATAGAAGCTCATCTTCTGGAACATTTCAAAAAATCAGCTCAGAAAACTTTTGACCTCCTCAAGCAAAATCACTTTGACTGGCTCATGGTAGGTTGTGACAACCAGTTCTATCCCCAGCTTGAATCGATGTTTCACTCTTACCTGAAAGAAAAATTAAAAGGCAGAATCAACGCCCGGCCGGGCACTGAACCTTCCAGAGTGCTCAAAGAATGCCTGGAGCTTGAAGAAAAGCTAAAGAGAAAAGAGGAAGAAGAATTGGTCAAGAACCTGGTGACCGAGCTGGAACGCGGAGGTCGGGCTGTTTCCGGCCTCTCCGATACGCTGAGAAAGTTGAACTCTTATGAAGTCCAGCACCTTATCATAACCCACAATTTTTCCAAGCCAGGTAGGGCCTGTCCGAAATGTCACGCCCTTTATCTTAATGACCAAAACTGTGCAACCTGCAAGGTGCCGACTGAAGCGGTGGCTGATGTGGTTGACGAAGCCATAGAGCTGGCCTTAAATCGGAGCCTCCCTCTGACCCAGGTCAGCTCTCCAACCAAACTGGAACACTATGGAAACATTGGTGCTTTTCTGAAATTCAAGCCTCAAACTTGAAAAAAAAATTATTTCTTACTTTCTACTTTCCTCAGGGAAAAGGAATGCTTCTCGGCAGTCAGCCAGGTATTACCTTTTCTGGTGGCTACAACCATCTGGCCGGTTCGTTTTCCGGTCTTTATCTGGACAACCAGAAAGGCTCCAGGCTCAGGATCGTTGTTCAGACTGCCGGCACACCAGGTTCTGATGCCATTCCAGATTAAGCTTTGAGGCACGTGAGAGTGACCCCAGAAAATAGCGATGACATTATAGGGTTGAATAGCCTGGAGAAAAGCATTCCTCTCTTTCTGAGTCCACCAGGCTTCACTCCAGGAATCAAAGCCGTAATGTTGAAAGATGACTACCGGGCGTCCACTGCTTCCGACCTGTCGCCTCAGGTCTTCTTTCAAAAATTCCAGGCTGTGCTTTGGATAACGAGCGTCCCCGCTTAGCCTTCTCCTCCAGATGTTTAAATACTCCTCACCTACACTTCCCGGGTAAAGATTAAGCATGACAAAATGTACTTTGCCCCAATCCCAGGAATAATGCTGACCATCGGCTGAGATGCTCCGCAAACCAGGTCTGAGCCGATTGCGGTTTCTCAGGTTGGTTCTAACCAGGCCGCTTGAAGGGCCGTCATGTTCGCCAAAACCTTCATAAACCGGAAAAGCCAGCAACCGGTCGCCTTTAAGTCCAAAATCCTCAACATACTGCTGCCAGAATTTTTCCGCTTCTGCGGCCCCCCCTTCATCCAGAATATCTCCCAGAACGACCACACCCCTGGGAGTTAAAATGGTTCCACCGGCTCCAAGCTCAACAGGAAATTTCTGTCCAGGCAGACTGTTCATAATCTCAACCATGGACCGATTTATTTCTCTGGTCTTAACCGTTCCGCCGTAATGAAGGTCAGCTGCCACAAAAAAAGTAATCAGAGAGTCATCAAACGTATCTTCCACCCGAAACGACCAGACCGAACCCGGAGAACCGGGGAGAGAGCCATTTTTTGTATCAACCTTCCAGAAATAACTCTGGCCAGGTTTGAGGCTTTTTTCAGGAATGAAGAAAGAACTCAGTTCCGGCTTCAGTCCCCGGACCACTGGTTTTGCCTTCTCCAGTTTTTTCGGGTCTGTAGCCCAGTAAACATCCTGAGAAACCGCCCAGGGACCCGGCCTCCAGGAGACCTTACTGGTATCATGCCTGACACTTCCGTGGAGGTGATGAGGAATCGGGTTTCGAGCAGAACCATCGTCAATCTTGAAACTTCGAACTATTCCAGGGCTGAGCACCTGGCCTCTGGAATCGAGCTCATCAACTTTCCAGTAATAAGTCTGGCCCGGTTTCAGGTCAGACACCTCAAACATCGTGCTGGTTGCCGGCAGATTGCCACGGCTGGCTTTCTTTTGCCCTCTTTCTACTCCCTCTTTCTCAACGGAAAAATAAAGGGCATAAGATGAAGTTCTTTCGTCACCCTTTTCCCACTTTAGAGTGACCTTAAGCTCTTGAAGTATTTCTCCTTCATCCGGAAAAAGTGGAATAGCTTCTTTTCTTCCAGCCAGATTCCAGATTTCAACCTGAGAATAAGTTTTATCCAGAAGTTCAAGGGAAGCCAAATAGCCGTTAAATGGGTCCAGAGGCAGAGGCATATTAGAAGCAAAAAGACCGCCAAGATAAAAATACTTATCCAGTTTGACCTGAATAGGACCATCTGTTTCTGCCCTCAGCCAGCCATCCACATAGACCTTAAGTTTCTGCTGGTCGTAGACAAAGGCCAGAAGATGCCAGATACCGGGCTCGGGGTATCCTTTCTGATAGCCAACTTTATTCCTGACAGAATGGAAAAAAGCCGCATCCAGGCCTTTACCCAATCCAAAGATTGCCGCCCTTTCCGGCTCCTGCGACCAGGTCAGAATAGTTCGTCGTTGAGCCAGCTCCGGGACTAAAACCCTGACCAGCAAGGTAAACGGCTGCTTTCCGCCAAGAGAAGCGGGAGGGGCAAAAGTCGAACGCAGGAGCACATCAACGGCCGTTAGGTTGACTGCTTTCTGATTTTTTAAGGTTTCAACTGTTGGCTGAGTTCGAAAAACTGGCACGAACTCGCCGCCCAAAACACCCAGGTTCTTCCAGCTTCGAAGGCGCCCTTCAGGCAGAATGGAAGCATCCAGATAAATCAGTCTTTTGGGTGCCGGATAAATAATTAAGTTAAGGATAAAAAATAAAAGCAGAAAAATTAAGACCGAAGGTCCTATCCTTTTCACCCCTGCCTCCTTAAACAGGGTTTGATTTATATAACAAAAGAATAATAAATTTAGAAGATGAAGGCAAATAAAAAAGCCAGAAACTCAAAAGACCTAAGCCTGCTCTTTTGAAATCCATACTCGCTTGTCAACCAAACTCTGAGCAACTGAACTAACTACCCACCATAAAAATAGCCTTTTGCGAATTGACCTCAGCTCAAGTTTTATAGGCCATGGCCATCTTACCAACCTATTCTTAAATCTATTCGGATAGGACTGAAAAAAAGGGCAGCCCCAGGGACTGCCCTTTTTCGACCAATTATAAATTATTCACAGGGAGCTGACTGCTTTTCCTTATCATCGTAACCTTTGAAAGAAATTTTATTTATCAAACTATAGATGATTGGAATGACAAACAGAGTCAACAGAGTGGTGGCTATCAGTCCACCTACCACCGACATAGCCATAGGGGAGCGGAATTCAGAACCGGAAGATCTGGTGACGGCCATTGGCAGCATTCCTAAAATAGTGGTCAGGGCGGTCAGCAGAACAGGTCTCAGCCGGGTGACTGCTCCTCTTATGACTGCTTCCTGCTTTTCGATTCCTCGTCTTATCAACTGGTTGATATAATCGATCATAACGATTCCGTTATTAACTGCTATACCGGCCAGGAGGATAACTCCAATTAAGGCTGGCAGGCTAATGGGCTTCCCGCTAAGGAAAAGCCCAAAAATTACTCCAATGATGGCTAAAGGTATGGTAAACATAATGACAAAAGGATGGAGGAAGTGTTCGAATTGAGAGGCCATCACCATATAGACCAAAAGTAGGGCCAGAGCTAAAGCCGCAGCCAGTACTTTGAAAGCTTCTATCATCTGCTCATATGAGCCCCCGTATTCCAGAAAGTATCCTGGGGGCAGCTGTTTTTCTACTTCTTGCAGGCGTTTTTTTATATCCTTAATAACACTGCCCAGGTCTCGACCGGCAATATTGGCCGTAACCGAGATTTTGCGCATCTGGTTTTCTCTGGTTATCTGGATAGGTCCTTCGCCCCGTTTCCAGTCAGCCACCTGTTCCAGGAAAATCATCCGGCCAGTTTGAGACATTAGCGGAATTTTCTTAATTTCTTCAAGACTATCTCTGAAAGGCTTAGCCAGGATGATTCGAATGTTAACTTCATCAGACCCATCGCGATAACGGCCGACGACCGTACCCAGAGTGGCCGTCTGCACGGTGCTGGCTACCTGGCCAACGGTCAGACCCAGCCGGGAAGCTCTTTCCCGGTCGAGTGAGAACTGATATTCAGGTTTACCCTGAGCCAGGCTGTGAGTCAAATCTCTTAATCCTTCCACATCTGAAATCTTCTTTACTATGTTATCACCGAGCTGCCGCAGGACTTCGAGGTCCTTACCAAAAATCTTTATCTCCACAGGCGCCTGCGCTCCGGCCATCATAGCCGACTCCATATTAATCTGCTCAAATTTGACGTTTTCCAGTTTAGGCAAAAGCGCCCTAACTCTTTCCAGAATCTGAACATCGGTATATTTTCTCTGTTCCCTTGGGACCAGTCTTATCCACAGCAAACCTTCATGAGTTCCGGTCACCCCCATGCCACTGGCCATATCAGAAGGATCTTCTTCCGCTTGGGAACCAGCCTGAGCCGAAACCAATTGAACTTCAGGCTGCTCTCTTAGAATCCTTTCAGCCCGGGTAAGAATGCGGTTGGTTTCTTCAAGCGAAGTACCAACCGGAAGCTTGACCCTGATCATAATAAAATTTCGGTCTGATTGAGGCAGAAATTCTGTTCCCATAAAAGGGACCAGCACCAGGGCAATCACTAACAGACCAAAAGCCATGGCCAGCACCAGCTTTCTTTTTTTAAGAGCCCGGGTCAGCCACCTACGGTAAATCTCCCTGGCTCTGGCAAACCTAGGCTCTTTGACCACACATTCTCCTTCTGCTTCTGTCTTCTCAACCAGCTTTGTGGCCCTGGCTTTAAACAGCAGTGAGGAAAAAAGCGGGACAAGAGTCAGAGCCACAAACAGAGATGAAACCAGAGAGAAAGCGATGGTCAGAGCCAAAGGCTGGGTCAACTTTCCAGTCAAACCACTGGCAAACACCACCGGCAGAAAGACTATTAAAGTGGTCAGGGTAGAAGCAGTTATGGCCATACCCACTTCCGAAGCCCCGAGGACAGAAGCTTTTTCTACCTGTTTACCTTCTTCAATGTGGCGGAAAGTGTTTTCTATAACCACAATGGCGTTATCTACCAGCATGCCCACCCCAAGGGCCAGACCACCAAGAGTCATCAGGTTAAGAGTATAGCCAGCAGCGTAAAGGGCAATAAAGGTGGTTATAACCGACAGGGGAATGGCTATGGCAATTATCAGGGTCGGACGCCAGTTGCGTAAAAAGAGGAAAATCATGATTATGGCCAGAATCCCTCCCATCCAGGCATTGCTGGCCGTGCGGCTGGCTACCATGTTAATCATCTCAGCCTGGTCCATGGCCAGATAAAAATTAATGCCCTCAGGCAGGGTGGACTGAATTTTTGCAATCTCTTTTTTAACCGCATTGCCGACAATGGCCGTATTGGCCCCGGATCTTTTGTTGACGATTAGATAAACCCCTTTCTGTTCCTGAACCCGAGCTACATTACGAGTTTCTTTAAAAGTATCCTTTATTTGAGCCACATCCTTAAGATAAATTGGTTCACCTCTCTGAGATAAGCCCACTACCACATTTCTAATATCATCAACACTTCTGAATTCACCCAGGGTTCTGACGATTAAGTCCTCGTGTCGTTCAACGACATCACCAGCCGGGGTATTGATGTTCTCAGAAGCCAGAGCCATCAGGACTCTCTCCAGAGGCAGGTTGTAGGAAATCATGGCATTTTTATCTACTTCAACTCTAATTTCCCGCTCATCAGTGGCGAACACTGCCGCTGAAGCCACTCCGTCCAGTCTTTCCAGCCGGGGTTTGACTTCATCTTCAATTAATTTTTTAAGCTCATAAGTGGACATATTCCCGTTAGATGTAATTCCGTAAAAAACCACTGGAAATTGAGAAAGGTTAAACTTAAAGACCAGTGGGTTGGAGGCATTCTGCGGTATAAAATTTCGGTAAATTCCAATCTGGTCCCTGATGTCTTGAGCGGCGAAATCCAGGTTGGTTCCCCATTCAAACTCAACCATCAGGACCGATACTCCTTCAGAACTCTGGGAAGTTACTTTTTTGACTCCGCTGACGGAACTCACCACCTGTTCCAGGGGCTTGGTGATAGTGGTCTCGATGTCTTCAGAAGAAGCACCCCGGTAGGTAGTAATAACTGACACCGTTGGATATTCCAAATCAGGAAAAAAATCCAGACCAAGCCTGGTAAAAGCAATTAGCCCGACAACCACCAGTATCATGGCAATCATCGAGGCAGTAACTTTTCTTCGTACTGAAAATTCGGGTAGTTTCATCGGACCACCTCTCCTTCTATTTCCACTATCGTGCCTTCGGCCAATCCGAAGTTCCCTTCAACCACCACCAGTTCCCCTTCGCTTAAGCCAGAAACTATCTCCACCAAGTCGGTATTCCTAAGACCAAGCGTCACCATTTTCTTAACCGCCCGGTTTCCTTCAACCACCATCACATAAGAATTTTCCAGCACTGCTTTCTGGGGAACAGCTAAGGAATTTTCCCTGGTGCTGACTTCAAGTATTATCCTGGCGAAGGTGCCAGGCTTGAGCAGAAGTTCTGGATTTTCTACCAGAGCCTCTACTCTGAATTTCTTAGTCTGAGGATCAGCGCTGGTGTTGACCACCGTAATTAGCCCTTCAAACTGCTTATCAGGAAAAAGGGCACTTTCTAGGTAAATCTTCTGCCCTCTGGCTAGACGCAGAGCATCAGCTGGAGATACCTCAAATCTGACTTTAATCTTTGAGTAATCAACGAGGGTGAGCACCGCTGAGCTAGCGGAAAAGCCGCCCATCATCGGGTTGATAACGTCGCCTTCCTCCAGATTTTTTGAAGCAATCACTCCGTCAAAAGGTGCCTTCATTATGGAAACTTCCAGAGCATGGCGGGCTAGATTGACAGCCGCTTCTGCCTGTTCTTTCTGGGCCCGGGCCGCTTCGTAGGCCAGCCGGACTTTTTCCAGCTGCTGTTCGGAAACAGCTTTTTCCAGGAAAAGCCGCTCCATCCTTTCTAAGTTACGGCTGGCATCTTCAAAGTTAGCTCTGGCCATGGCCAGGGCAGCCTCTGCCTGCTCCAGTTGCAGTCGGATGGAACGAGTATCAAGCTCGGCCAGGACCTGCCCCTTTTTGACCCGCTCGCCTTCAGCCACGTAAATTCTGGCCACCTTTCCTGAGATGTCGGGAGTTATGGCCTGCCTTTTCCAGGCCTCCAGTGTGGCCGTGTAGGTTAACTTTTCTGAAATTTTCTGATTCTTAACTTTATAAACCTTAACCGGAGTTGGTTTGAAAGCTTCCTCTGTGGATTTTTTTTCAACCGATTTTTGACAGGAAATAAGTACTAAAAAGAGCAGTCCCAGAACTGAGATTTTAGCTTTCTGACTTAATAACATTGCTTTCCTCCTTTTGGCTATCAGGAATAACCTTTTCCTTAGTCTACCTTTCTATAATTGTTAATCGACTCGCCCGTAGCTCTCTCCAGCTGAGCCAGAGCTACCAGACAATCATAAAGAGCCTGGGCGTAGTTAGTTCTGGCCTGACTCAGAGCTACCTGAGCAGTAGTCACATCAAGAGTTGTGGCCAGCCCTTCAGAAAAATTTAGTTCGGCCAGGCGAACGGCTTCAGCTGCCTGCTCCACGTTCTTCTCCTGAGAAAGAAGGGCTTCTTTAGCCTGCCGGTAATTGAGAATGGCTTGCTGAACCTCCATCTTAACGGATTCAGTTAAGCCCTTCATGGTGAAATCAAGCTGACGGGCCAGGGCCCTGGCCTGGGCAGCCTGGGCTTGATTGGCAAAACCGTTAAAAATGGGAATATTGAGAGCCAGGCTGATGGTGTAGTAATTTTCCCAGTTATTTTTCCTGAAATTCAGGTTGTTAGCCCAGTAGTTGATTTGACCGCCGATAGCCAGGGTCGGCAGGTCAGCCGCCCGAGCCAGTTTAATAAGCTCTCCGGCCATCTGCCGCTGGTAGTTGAGCTGATGAAGCTCCGGTCGGTTGAGCAGGGCTTTCTGAGTTGCTTCCTCCACATCTATCTCAACATCCTGAAATTCCAGCTCGCCCTTTATCTCCACCGGCTGGCTCAAATCAAGTCCCAGGAGGTTTTTAAGAGCCAGTTCTGACATCTCCAGTCCGTTCCTGGCCCGGATGAGCTGAGGCTGGAGATTGGCTAACTGAACTTCAGCTCTCAACAGGTCAAACCTGGTGGCCATACCGACTTCATAGAGGTTTTTAACATTGGTCAAATGCTTTTCAGCCAGGCTGACCGATTCCCTGGCTACCTCCAGAAATTTCCTGGCCAGAAGATACCCGTAAAAAGCCCGTTTAACATTGAGAATAGTATCGAGTTCAGCCTGACGGATGGATTCCTGAGTTGATTGATAATTATAATTCGCCTGCCGGTAACCGGAAGTCAAGCGTCCGCCGGTAAAAAGCGGAAAAGAAAAGGCCAGAGTCATCTGGTAGGTTCTGGTGAAGTCGAACTTAACTCTTTGGGGTGGCTGTCCTGGAAACATCGGAGGTATTTCCACGGTAAAGACTTTTTTGTCCAGGATGTCCGTTCCCTGAGCATTCAGGGTCGGGAAAAACCTGGCCACAGCCTGATGAACCTGGGCTCTGGCTTCGTTCTCTTTCTCCAGAGTTGAAAGATAAAATGGGTTCCTCTCCAGCGCCAACTTCAAGCAGTCATTAAGAGTTAACTCCAGCTTTTTTTCTCCAGAATCCTGGGCTTTGAGCGCTACCCAGCCTGTAAATAGAAAAATGACCAAGAGAAACCAGTATTTTTTTTTCTTCATTACTCCACTCCTTTCTGGATTGGCCGGCGAGCCAGCCCACCCATTAAAAACCTGATCATCTGTTCGGTCTCTTCTTCCGGCGAAAGCCGCTCCTCCTGCCAGTAGCGGATGTGGGCCAGGCCCTCTATCAGAGCAGATATGTATTTGATGATGTTTTCTGGCTTGTCCTCAACAAAGACACCCTTTTTTATGCCTTCCTCTACCACCAGACAACCGCTGCGCAGGATGTCCTCTCTTTTCTGCTTGAATATCTCCAGGGCCCGCTGAAAATCCCCATCGCTGTCTTTCCTGGAAGAAGCAAACAGCCGGTGAGCAAACTCCCAGAGGTTTTTATCTTGAATAAACATCCTGGAAATGTTTTCTTTTTCCGCCTGGATTTTTAGCACGCTCATTATCATCAGCTTTAATTTTTCTACCGGATGAACCTCCGACAACCTTATCTCTTCCAGCCGGGCTCTGATTTCTTCAAAATACTGAATTATTATTTCCAGGACCATAGCCCCCTTATTACTAAAATACTTATATATAGTAGCTTTGGAGAATTGGGCTTCTCTGGCAATCTCGTCCATAGTAGCTTTCCGGAAGCCGCGTCTGAGAATGACTCTTTCAGCCGCTTCCAGCATCAACTTTTTGTACTCAGCCTGAATTATTTCTTTCCTTCCTAAATTATTTTTAAGCATTCAAGCCACCTTATTATACTTATTGGTATATTATCTAAACTATATAGTTTATTTTTTAACCTGATAAGTTCACATACTCTATCACCACCTTTTGGACTTGTCAATATCCGAATTTCTTTTTACAATGAATGCGAGATTAAAAGTGGACGCCAGGAAAAAAGAAATTCTGGCTATCTTGCTGGTGCTTCTGGCAATTCCTTCAATTTTATTCCAGAACTTAAAGTCCCAGCCCCCTCAATTCTGGCTGGTTGTTTTCAAACTGGAGGTCACTGGAGAGGTGCACCCTGGGCCCCAGGCCGAAGCTGAGCTTAATTTCAAACTGGAAGCCGAATGGTCGGGTTTTCTGGAAGAAGACGGACTGGATTTTATTATCTATCATCTCTGGTCTTATCCACTCCGCTGGGAAATTTCCAACCTTAAACAGCTCTGGATAAGAGAGGTACCCCCACCAGAGTTAAAGATTGATTACGTGGAAGGCAAGGAAACAGAACTGTTTTTTTACTTCTCCCTTATTCCGCCAGTAATCAGTTTCGAAGCATCCAGTTCAGAAACCAAAATCCCTCTTGTCTTGCCTTCATTACCCTGGTCCAGCCCTGCCCCAGAAAAAGCAGTTTTTAAGAAAAAAATAGTGGGTCAGGACTCTGCTTCTTTACCCAGGAGTCTGCTGGCAAATCAAAAACTGGAAAGGACCTTCAGCTGGGAAGAAGAAATAATCAGTTCCGATTCCAGACTGAAACCAGTTTTCCAGAAAAATCTGATCAAAATCGTCCTGAAAATAGTCAAGAGCAGTTTAGAACCGGGCTAAGCCCGGGGGTGAAAGCGGTCATAAATCTGCTTCAATCTTTCCCGGCTGACGTGAGTATATATCTGGGTGGTGGTAATCTGGCTGTGTCCAAGCAACATCTGAACAGCCCTTAAATCAGCTCCTCTTTCCAGCAAGTGGGTGGCAAAGGAATGCCGCAGAACATGAGGGTGAATTCGGTCTCTCAAGCCGGCCGCCTGGCCGTAGGTTTTAAGAATTTTCCAAATTCCCTGACGGGTAAAAGCCCGTCCGCGCCTGGTCAGGAAAAGCACGGGGGAGGAGAAAAGGTCCCAGCTGGGCCTGACTTCGCTCAGGTAAGCTTTAAGCCAGCGGATAGATGACCGGTTGAGCGGAACAATTCTTTCTTTATTTCCCTTGCCCTTACAAATCAGAAATCCCTGATTAAGGCGAATGTCTTTGAGTTCCAGAGAAACCAGTTCGGAAACCCGCAGACCACTTCCGTACATAATTTCCAGAATGGCCCGGTCTCTTATTCCCTGCGGGGTTTTAAGGTCAGGCTTTTCCAGAAGAGCTTCAACTTCTTCAACCGTAAGAACCCTGGGCAGGTTCAGCCATAGAGCTGGTGAGCTGAGTCCCTGAGCTGGGTCTTTTTTGAGATAATTTTCCAGCACCAGAAACTTAAATAAAGATTTAAGCGAAGAAACCATTCTGGCCAGAGACCTCGGAGAAAGTCCAGACTGAGCCTGCTCATGGATAAAACCAACCAGGTCAGACTCTTTCACCCGGAGCAGATCTTTTCTGGTACGGTCAAGATAGTCAAAAAATTTTTTTAAGTCAAAAGAGTAAGAATTGAGGCTGTTAGCGGCCAGACCTTTTTCCACAGCCAAGTAATCACTATAGATTTTTAGCAACTCTTTTCTGTCTTTTTTCATGAAGCTGATGACTGGAACTCAATTATTCCAGAAAAGGATTAGACTCTTTTTCCTCGCCAATAGTAGTCTGGGGACCGTGTCCGGGCAGCACCAGGGTCTCTTCGGGGTAAGTCAGTATCCGGCTTCTCAGGGAAGCTGCCAGATCTTTCCAGGAACCACCGGGCAGGTCGGTCCGGCCCAGTCCGCCGCAAAAAAGAGTATCGCCGGAAAAAAGCAGACCAGACGTGTAAAAACACACACTGCCCGGGCTGTGACCCGGTGTGTGAATGACCTGCAGGTCGAACTGACCAATTTTTATTCTGTCACCGTCGCTTAAGAGTCTATCGGGGCGAGGGGTTGGTCTGGCCCCCAGCAGCAGCCCAAATTCCAGCTGCAAGCTCTCTTCAAGAAATGGCAGGTCGGCTGAATGCATGGCAATCGGCACTTTGTATCTTTCTTTTATTTCAACGTTGGCGCCGGTATGGTCGACGTGACCATGAGTGTTGAGGATTATTATCGGCTTTAACTCCAGAGAAGTAATTAGCGGAAATATTCGCTCAGCTTCAGCTCCTGGGTCAATAATGGCGCACTCCCGGCTTTCCGGACAGAAAAAAAGATAACAGTTGGTTTCGAGCGGCCCCACTACAACCAGTTGATAATTCATCTTCTCAGGTTATCTATGGCTTAAATATTATGTCAACCAGCAAACGGCGTCAAGCAAATTTTTGTCGGCTGGCAAAGGACTGTGTTATAATTACAGGCAGGATGGAGTTAGTCATACTCAAAGATGTAATCAAAGAGCTTGCCCTGCGCCAAACGGCTGGTGACTATGGAGCCGGATACCTGATGGGGAGGAGAACTGGACCCGGCCTTTTTGTAGAAAAGGTTTTTCTTCTGCCCTGGAAAAAGCTTCTCCAGCCGGAGATTTTCTTTCAGGTAGAGAAGAAGATGGGACGGGAAATCTTAGGAGTGTTTAGCCTGAAACCGCTTCCTCAATTGAAAGCCAGGCTGCTTCAGCCTCTGTTTGCCGAAAGGATTTTTCTTCAGGTCGAGCTCGGGCTTAAGTTCCGGGCCTCAGTTATCAAGTTTGACCGCCGCTTTTTCTACCAGTCCCTCAGCCGGATAATTCTCGAAACGGAGGAGGAAAATGGCTGAGTCAGAAACATCTGACCTTCTTAACGATGAGGAAAAGAAATTTCTACTTCAGTTAGCCCGTAATTCTATCCAGTATTTTCTTAAAAACCGGAAGCTTCCCGAAATTGAGGTTGAAAACCAAAAGCTCAAACAAAAGAAGGGAGCCTTCGTTACCCTGAAGGTAGGAGGAGAACTCAGGGGCTGCATTGGCTATCCCCTGCCTTATAAACCTTTATATAGGGCTGTCATGGAAATGGCCGTGGCGGCCGCTACTGAAGACTTTCGTTTCCCCCCGCTTTCAGAAGATGAACTGGATTCCCTGACTATAGAGATTTCGGTCCTGACTTTACCCCGAAAAGTGGAAAGCCCGAGTGAAATCGTGATAGGAAAGCATGGAATAATCGTCCGCAAAGGACACCATCAGGGACTTCTTCTGCCCCAGGTGCCTAAAGAATACGGCTGGGATCTTACAACCTACCTGGAACACGGCTGCCTTAAAGCCGGTCTTTCCCCCGATGAGTGGGAAAAAGGTGTTACCCTGGAAGTTTTCGAAGCCCAGGTCTTCTCTGAGGAAGATTTTAGGTAAAAAAGCTTACAAGTTTCTTCTCAGATTGAAAGCGGGATTGATCAATTTTTCCGGGAAAGCTGTTCCAGCTCGGCCTTTGCTTCTTCTTTCAAGATTTTATCTTTCGAAGTCGTCTCCGGCAGTTCCAGACATTTTTTGAATTCGGCTACAGCCAGGTCTTTTTTTCCCATAGCCAGATAAGTCCGGCCTAGTTCTAAATGGTGGTTTATGTAGTCGGGCCTGAGTTCCACCGCTTTTTTCAGCCACTTTTCAGATTCTTCAAAAGAACCCTTGGGTATGGAACCGTAAAGCAGACTGCCCAGAGCCCTCTTGGCTCCGCCTATTTCGGCCATTCGCCGGTGCCAGCGTCCAAGAGCATGGTAGGCCAGGTCGTTGTTGGGGTCGAGCTCAATGGCTTTGTCCACAGCCGATTTGACTTCTTTAGAGGCTTCAATCTGCTCTTTTTTCCCCAGCATCAGAACTTTTTTTCCTAGGGCGGCTGACAGGAAGAAATGGCCCCAGGTATCTCCGGGATTTACGGCAATAGCCTCTCTGGCGTACTTTTCGGCCTTCAGATACATGTCGAATTTTTTATTTTCGATTTCTTTGCCTTTGCCGGTAATTAGGTCAGCCACATCTACGTAGCCACGGGAGGCTTTCCAGAGAGCCTCATAATTTCTGGGCTCAACCTGAAGGGCTTTAAGGTATTCATCAAGTGCCTTCTGGTCTTCCCAGGCGGCATAATATTCGTCTCCCTGTTTGATAAATTCTTCAGCTGTCTGGCCCAGCATCATTCCTGACAGCACAAAAAGACCCAGAAAAAACATTGAAGCGGTTTTCAATCTTCTGTTTGACATCCATTCCCTCCTAACTCAGGATGATTATTTCTTTTACCCACTTTCAGGAACGTTGTCAAGAAAAACCGGATATCCAGACCAGGAACGGTTGACATCTCCATCTGGCTCAGAGAAAATAAAGACAATCTTAACGGAGAGTTTCTCCTTTGTTAAAAAAAGCAGAACGGCAGATAGAGAAGAAAAGGGCCTTTCATGGCCTGTCTGTTATCCTGCTTCTGCCCCTGATTTTTCTCCCCTTAAACTTAGCAGGTTCAGCCTTATCCCCTCAGGAAATAGCCAGGCAGCTGGAAAAGAAGATAAAATCAATAAACACCCTTCGGGCCGATTTTAAACAGTATTATTACCCAGCCGGACTGCAGGAGCCGCTGGTCGGTGAGGGTCAGGTTTATCTCAGCCGACCAGACCGAATGCGCTGGGAGTACAGCAATCCTGAAAAACAGGTTTTTTTGCTCAAAGAAGGAAATTTCTGGCTATATTTTCCAGAGGACCGGCAACTCATCAAAAACGCCTCCAGTTCGGAAGTTCAAGAGTCAGAGATTCTGGGATTACTATCCGGAAATTATTCAATAATTGAGCGTTACCTGCTGGAGTTTAATCCATTTCCTACTGACCGACCCAGAGTCTACCAACTGAAGCTTACCCCAAAGGAAGACAGTCAATTCACCTACATTCTATTAGAAATAGACCGGGAAACCTGGTTAATAACCAAAGCCATTTTCTTTGAGCCTGCCGGCAGCAAATTGGAATACCATTTCCTGAAAATCCGACTCAATCATAAAATCCCCGAATCGGTCTTCAACCTGAAAATACCCCCTGATACCGAGATAGTCGAAACCGGAATCATTAAATAAAACCCTAAACCTGCTCTTCAGTATTTCGTATGAATAAATAGAAAGTAACAATGGTCGAGTCGGAGGACAAAGCTATCGTTCGCCGCTGTCTTAAAGGAGACAAGAAAGCTTTCGAAATTCTGGTCAGAAAGTACGAACAACCGATGATCAATTATTTCGGACGGATGGTTCAAGACCGGGAATTAAGCCTGGATTTATCGCAGGAAGTCTTTCTTCGGGCCTATGGAGCTCTGCACACCTACGATGAGAAATACCAGTTTTCAACCTGGCTGTTCCGGATTGCCACCAACCTGCTAATTGACTACTGGCGGAAAAAAAAGATACCACTGGTTTACATAGAAACCCCGGGCCCTGACCCTGATCAGGAGCCGGTTCAGATTCCCGATCACGAGCCATCAGCCATGGAAAAATATGAAAAAAGGCAAATGACAGAACTTATCGAAAAGGCCATAGCCCGTCTGCCAGAAAATCTGCGGGAGCTTTTTGTCCTAAGGCATATTAACGATTTTTCTTATGAAGAAATTGCCTCTGTTAAGCATCTGCCGGTGGGAACGGTCAAAAACCGGGTCTTTCAGGCTAAAGAGCTTCTGCGCTCGATGCTGGAGGAAAGATGAGTTGTCTTAAAATTTTTGACCTTTACGCTTATCTGGAGAATGAATTATCTTCAGAGCAGCGGCTGAAGTGCGAAGAACATCTTAAAAGCTGCCCCACCTGTCATAGGCGTCTGGCTGAGCGGCGGTCCTTCTTGGAATCAATAAAAAAACTGCCCGACCTCAAGCTGCCCTCCGATTTTGCCCAAAGAGTCATGGACCGACTTCCCGAAACCAGATTTCGGACCAGAGGATTGATTTATCTGGCAGGGGGAATTTATTTTCTTTTTACTCTCATGGTTACAGTTTTGGCATTCGGCCGGCAAGGAGCAATTTTCGACCTTTGCCAGGCTGCTTTCCATTACCTTTTCAACCTGACTTCTGACCTGAGCAGGTTGATTATCAATCTACTACAGGTCGGGTTGGCTCTATTTAAGGCTTTAAAAATTCTTTTTGTTACCTGGAGCCGGCTAATTACAGGCTTCCTGCCGGCAGCCAGTTTTTTCTTCATTGTCCTGATTTTTCTCATCATCCTGACTGGAAGCCTGACCTGGTTTCTACTGAGACCGGGTAGATTATCTCCAAGGAGTAACCATTATGAGAACCCTGCTCAGTAATAACAAATTAAGATTCGTAACACTAATATTCGCCTTACTGATTGTATCCGGACCGGGACAGGCAGACCGGTTCAAACCTGACCTTTCTGACCGACCTGAGGTCCGGAGAGAAATAACTGTGGCCAAAGGGCAAAGCCAGAAAAATGTTATGACTTTTAACAGCCGGGTGGTAGTCGAAGGTCAGGTCAGAGAAAATGTCGTGACTTTCGGCGGAGAAGTTCTGATCAGCGGAGAGGTTGGTAAATCGGTAATCTGCTTCGGCAGCCGGGTAGTCATCAAGTCCACGGCTGTCATCTCCGAAGACCTGGTGGTTCTTGGTGGCAGCCTGGAAAAGGAACCCGGTTGCACCATCAGACAGGATACCGTTTTCATCCCGACCGGAGCGAAGTTTACCCGGGAGGTTTTTCTTAAAGGAATATTTTTTCAGTTAGGAACCATTATTCTGGCTCTAAAACTTATTTCTCTTTTCTTTGGTTTGCTCCTTACTATTTTTGTGGCTGGACTCTTTCCAAGACAGGTTTATTTTGCTGCAGGCAAAATTCGCACTGATTTCTGGCCGATTCTTGGCACCGGTTTCCTGGCCATAATAATCTATTTAGGACTGATAATGCTCTCCGCCCTGCTGATTTTCGTGATTATCGGAATTCCACTTCTTATTCTGCTGATGATGGTCGGAACAGTATTGAAGGTTTTTGGGGGAACAGCCTTCTCTTATTTCTTCGGAGAATCATTTCTTCGGGCTCTTGGAGTTAAAAAAATGCCCTCGATTATCTGGACGGCAGCCATCGGGCTGGTGGTAGTCGCCTTTTTAGGTTTGATACCGGTAGCTGGACTACTTTTCTCCCTGGTGGTCAGCCTGGTGGGTTGGGGAGTAGCTCTCAGGACCAGATTTGGCACTCTGGACAACTGGTTCAGCCGCAACTGAACCGGAGAAATTACCGGTTTGGATTAAACCACACAGGTTTTTTGCGGTCATATTCAGGAGGGAAAATATAATTAATCAGGATTAAGCCTGAAGTATTTCTTTTTCTTTGGCTGCGGCAATCTCTTCAGCCTGTTTGATGTACTGGTCCAGGAGTTCCTGCAGTTTTTCCAGGCCCTGGAATTTATCATCTTCGGTAATCTTTTTATCTTTTTCCAGTTTCTCTATGTATTCCTTACTTTCTCTTCTCATATTTCTCAGAGCAGTTTTTTCTTCTTCCAGCATTTTGTTGACTTTTTTAGCCAGCTCTTTGCGCCTTTCTTCATCGAGCGGCGGTATCGGGACTTTGATAACCCGGCCATCATTTATGGGATTAAAACCAAAATCCGAAGCTCTGATGGCTTTCTCCACCGCTTCCATCAAAGAAGGATCCCAGGGTTGAACAGTTATCAGGGTCGGGTCAGGAACGCCGATGGTAGCCACCTGGTTAATCGGGGTGGGAGTCCCGTAATACATCACCTTGATGTCTTCAAAGATACTGATGTTAGCCCTGCCTGTCCGGAGTTTGCTGACCTCTTTCCGGAAATGCTCGATGGAGGTTTTCATTTTCTTTTCCAGCTCTTTTAAGACATCTTTCACCATCTCCAGCCTCCTTGATATAGTTTTGACAGAGGTTCAGGAAACCTTAGTCCCGACTTTTTCACCCAGGATGGCTTTCCTGATGTTGCCGGGAACGTTCAGGTTAAAGACTATTATGGGCAGGTTATTATCTTTACAAAGAGTGATGGCTGTGCTGTCCATCACCTTAAGCTCCTGCTGAAGAACTTCCAGGAATTTAATCGAATCAAATTTGGTAGCTCCGGATTCAACCATTGGGTCGGCCGTGTAGACTCCATCCACTTTGGTAGCCTTCAAGATGACCTCAGCCTTAATCTCCAGAGCTCTAAGGACGGCTGCAGTGTCGGTAGTAAAATAAGGGCTCCCCAGGCCAGCCGTGAAAATGATGACCCTTCCTTTCTCCAGATGCCTTAGAATCCGGCGGCGGACAAATGGCTCAGCCACCGACCTGATTTCAATAGCTGAAACCAACCTGGTGTTAAGACCTTCCTTTTCCAGGGCATCCTGGAGAGCAATCCCATTGATTACAGTAGCCAGCAACCCAATATAATCAGCCGAAGCCCGGTCCATACCTTCTTCCACACCACGGGAGCCCCGGAAAATGTTCCCGCCCCCAATCATAATGGCCACATCCACTCCCAGATCGCGAACCTGTTTGATTTCCCGGGCAATCTGGCGGGCTTTCTTAAAATCTATGCCATGGGGCAAATCACCAAGAAGAGCCTCGCCTGATAGTTTCAGCAAAACTCTTTTGTAAGCTGGCTTGCCCTCATCCATTATGCCAACCACTCGATTAAATTAATATTTTCCGATTTCAAACCGCACAAAGCGCCTTATCTTAATGTTCTCTCCGAACTTGGAGATGTGGCTGTTAACCAGATCTCTCACCTTAATTTTATCATCCCTGATGTAGGGCTGGTCAAGCAGACAAACTTCTTCATAGAATTTGTTTAGCTTGCCTTCAACGATTTTCTCGATAATCTGGGGCGGCTTCTTGGTATCCTGAACCTGAGCCCTGATGATTTCTTTTTCTCTTTCAATTACTTCAGCCGGAACATCTTCGGGAGAAATATAGCGGGGGTTGGCCGCAGCCACCTGCATGGCCAGGTTCTTAACCAGCTCCTTAAACTCTTCATTTCTGGCTACAAAATCAGTTTCGCAGTTGACTTCAATCAGGACACCGATGCGGTTAGTAGCATGGACGTAGGCACCTACCAGTCCATCAGCCGCTTCCCGGTCAGCTTTATCCTGGGCTCGAGCATAACCTTTCTTCCGCAGTATCTCGATGGCTTTTTCTATGTCGCCCCCCGCTTCCTGCAGGGCTTCCTTGCATTCCATCATTCCGATACCGGTTCTATCTCTTAAGGCTTTTACCAGTTCAGCTTTTATTTCAACCATCTTTTTCTCCTTCGTTTTGTTATCTATCAGAAAGCCGATTATTCCTTGAATTCGCCAATTTCAGAGCCGGCTTCTTCTTCCGCTGGAGCCGACTCCTCTTTCTTCTCTTCCAGCATTCCCTGGGCCAGGCGGGCTTTTTTGCCTTCAATTATAGCTTCGGCCACCTTGGAGGCAAAAAGCTCAATGGCCCTGACGGCATCGTCATTACCTGGTATGGGGTAATCAATACCTTCAGGGTCGCCGTTGGTGTCTACTACGGCCACAATGGGAATTCTCATTTTCTTGGCTTCGGCAATGGCTATTTCTTCTTTTGATGAATCAATGATGAAAACTGCTCCGGGCAGCTCGGTCAGCTTTTTCAGCCCACCCAGGTTTTTTTGAAGTTTTCGGTAAACCTTTTCCTTTTTGGATTGCTCCTTTTTGGGCAGCAGCTCCCAGCGGCCATCCTCCCTCATCTCCTCCATCTCAATTAGCCTCTCCACGCTGGAACGGATGACCTTAAAGTTGGTCAGCAGACCGCCCAGCCAGCGCTGGTTAACATAGCTGGATTCGCATTTTAAGGCATAATCACGAACGATGTCCTGAGCTTGCTTTTTGGTCCCAACAAACAGAACTTCTTTTCCGTTTTCAGCTACACTTTTCACAAACTGTAGGGCTTCTTTGAAACTTTTTATAGTCTTCTGAAGGTCAATTATGTAAATGCCATTTCTCTGCCCGAAGATGTACTCTTTCATCTTCGGGTTCCAGCGTCTGGTTTGATGACCGAAATGAACGCCAGCTTCCAAGAGCTCTTTCATTGTTACTGAAACCAAAGGACTTCCTCCCTTTCCAGACTTTATCTCTTATGATACTGCGGCGCTTTTCTGGCAGCCAGCAGGCCATACTTCTTGCGTTCTTTAATCCTGGCATCTCTGGTCAGCAGCTTGAAATTACGCAGGATGGGCCGTAATTCTTTGTTGAATTCTACCAGAGCCCGGGCAATCCCCAGACGAACCGCCTCAGCCTGCCCGCGCAGGCCACCCCCTTCAACTCGCATAAAAATGTCAAATTTATTTTCCGTTTCGGTAACCATTAGAGGCTGACGGATGGTGTACCGCAGGGAATCCAGTTTGAAATATTCTTCAAAGGGACGCAGTTTTTTATTAACCACGAGGGTAATATCGCCCTTGCCCGACCTCAGAAAGACTCGGGCAACAGCGTTTTTCCTTTTGCCTGTACCATAATACTGAATTAGACTCAAGGTTCCTCCTAAAACTTATATTCTTCGGGATTCTGGGCTTGATGGGGATGTTCAGGACCCCGGTAAACTTTGAGCTTCTTGATGATGGCCCGACCCAGTTTGTTTTTGGGTATCATGCCCCAGACTGCCTTTCTAATTACTTCTTCTGGTTTGGTGGCCAGCATTTCCTTTAACTTCTTTTCCTTAAGCCCGCCTGGATAAAGTGAATGATGGTAATAAACCTTATCCTCAAGTTTGTTGCCGGTGACTTTGATTTTTTCGGCATTTACCACCACCACAAAATCGCCCACATCAAGGTTTGGAGCAAACTGGGGCTTATTTTTGCCTCTCAACAGAACGGCAATTTCCGTGGCCAGCCGCCCCAGAATCCGGCCTTCGGCGTTTATCAGCCACCACTTCTGTTGAACTTCATCTTTTTTTGGATGATAAGTCTTCATTTTTCAACCTTGCCTAAAAGTGAAAATATGGCTATTGTGATGATTAAAGATACTAAATAACAGTTAAATTGTCAACCAGCAGAAGGAACTAATTTTAGCTGTTTTTTCCTGTAAATTCAAGGCTTTTTTATATATAGAGGTATCGGCGCCTTCTCCTGAGCCGCGGCAAGATCAATCCCATCCCAGTCAGAAATCCTCCGATATGAGCAAACCAGGCCACACCTCCCCCCAGCCCCACATTGGCCAGCTGTAAGGCAAACCAGATGGTCAGAATAACCCAGGCCGGCACAGCTACCACAGTCAGGTAAAAGAACAGGAAAACCAGAGTTTTGACCCGGGCTGAAGGATAGAGAATCAGATAAGCTCCTAACAGCCCAGCTACCGCCCCACTGGCCCCTATCATCGGCACTCTGGAGTTAGGCATAAAGGCCACCTGAATCAAAGAAGCGGCAATTCCACAGCCTAAGTAAAAAAACAAAAATCTAACTGACCCCAGAAAGTCTTCCACATTGTTACCAAAAATCCACAGATAAAGCATGTTGCCAAAAAGATGCAGCAGACTGCCATGCATAAACATCCCGGTTATCAAGCTAAGAGGCCAGAAAATCCGTGGCACCCCAATATCCAGCTGCCAGTGGGTAATTTCATAAGGTATTATTCCAAACCGAAGCACATAATATTCAAGACCGGGCGGTGAAATTATCTGATAGAAAAAAACAAGGCAATTTATCGCAATCAGGGTAATGGTAATCAGAGGAAATCTGAGGGTCGGGTTCTCGTCTTTTAAGGGAATAAACATGAAGCTAAAAATAAAAGGGGGCAGGCTTGCTGGTTACCTGCCCCCTGAAATTACCTGTCTTACCTTATACCTTTAAGCTCTTCTTCGAGTTTCTTCCTTTCGGCTGCTCTCTTTCTGAGCTCCTGGAATCTCTCAGCATTGCGTTCACCCTCAGCATTATACCTTGCTGCTTTGTCAGGTTCCAGCTGAGCCAGCACGCTTCTGTAAAGAACACTCAGCCAGCTGTACGGTTCTGGATAGTTGGGATCCAGGTCCCGGGCTTTTTCTATGGCCTGAAGTGCATCCCGGGCGATGGCCAATCTTTCAGAGGCCGGAACAAACTGAAAACGATAGGCCCGGCTCCAGCGGTTGACTCCTTTGGCCAACCAGGCCTGAGGATTTTCCGGGTCCAGGGCAATTCTTTTTTCCCAGAACATATTGGCTTTATCAATGTTCTCCAGAGTTTTATCTGGATTCTTTTCGTCTACCGGAAGGTTCTGATAATAATTAGCAGCATAGGCATAGCCCATGGGGTTTTCCGGGTCGGCTTCAATACGGCGCAGATACATGGTTTCAGCTTTCTTGGCTGCATTCGGAATTTCTCCAGCATAACGGCTGTAAAATTCAGCGACTACGTAAAAGTTGTCCATATTCTGCGGGTCAAGCTCCAGTATTCTGAGATAGAGTTTCTCAGCCTCGGGAAATCTGCGGAGCTTGTCATACATATCGCCGAGAGAATAAATGATTTCCTTGTTGTTGGGCTCGATCTCCAGAGCTTTGTTCAGAGCTTCTAGGGCTTTCCTTTCGAGCTCTTTGTTCAGGGCAGATTCAACACCGGGTTTATAAAGCTGCTTGTAGCTTTCCCCAATGTACCGATAGGCCTGCACCAGGTCTGGCTTGTATTTCAGAGCCAGTTCATACTCGGTTACTGCCTGCCGGTATTTGCCCTCTTTGAACAGGTTGTTGGCATTTTTGAAGTGGTAATTTGCCTGTAAATTGCTAACCTTTAGCTTCTCGCAACTGGTTGCGGTCACAAGAACAGCTAAGGCTAAAAGGATAACTGCCAAGCCGTTTATCCTCTTTCGAGACATCATGACCTCCTTAAACATCTGGTCTTCAGACAATTAGAAATATTTTATATAAGAATAACGAAATAAAGTCAAGAAAAAATGGAAGTTTTGCCCTCCCTCTTTTCAACCGGCTTATCAAAATTATTTCTTCTTTTCTCCAAGAGCCTGTTCCTCTCCGAATTTAATCAGCTCAGCCCAAAGATCTTCAGCTCTTTCTGATATTGAACCTCAGGGGTGTTCCAATAAACCCGAACTGCTCCCGGAAAACAGACGCCAGAAACTTTTCGTAAGCCGGCAAAAGCTGGGCCCGCTCATGCCCGAATAGAATGAAAGTCGGGGGCCTGACACTTCTCTGAACCAGATATTTGACTTTAAGAACCGAGCCATTCCTGGCCTTGGGTGGGTATTCTCTTGAAAATTTTTCCCAGAAGCGATTAAGCAATGAGGTTTCAATCTTTCTTGAAGCTGACTGATAAACCTCATCCGCCAGATCAAGAATCTTAACCACCCTATGGCCAGTTTTGGCCGAAACGAAAATCAATGGAGCATATTCAACAAAATTCAACCGGTGGAAAACGTGATTTTTCACTTCAACTGGATTGGCCTGGGTTTTATCAACCAGGTCCCATTTATTAAGGGCAATTATCAGTGGCTTCCCAGATTTGTGAGCCAGGCTGGCGATGTGAGCGTCCTGCCGGGTCGGAAACTCCTGAACATCCAGAACCAGGCAGATAACATCAGCTTCGTCAATATTTCTCTGGGCTCTGATTATCCCGGCTTTCTCCCGGGAATCACGGGTCCCGCTGAACTTTCTGATGCCAGCTGTATCCACCAGGCAATAGGCCTTTTTGTTTCTGATTATCAAGGTATCGACGCTGTCTCTGGTGGTGCCGGGTATTTCGCTTACCAGCAGCCGCTCTTGCCCGCACAGACGATTAACCAGAGAAGATTTGCCGACGTTGATTCGCCCAACGATGGCTATTTTAAGCGGCCTGGAAGCGGTTTCTGCCTCTTCAACTAATTCAGCCCCAGGCGGCAGCAGCTCCAGAATCTTTTCTTTTAGATATTCAAGATTTATCTTATGTTCGGCTGAGATGGTTATTAGTTCACTAACACCCAGACGGTAGAATTCCGAAAGGTCCGGTTCCAACTCGGGGTTGTCCATCTTATTGACTACCACCAGAAGAGGTCGGTCAAGTTTTTTGAGCTCTAAAAAGAGCTCTTCCTCTCCAGCAGTAAGCGTCCTTTTCCCATCCACCAGAAAAATCAGGACATCCCCGGCCCGGGCGGCCTCCATGGCTTTTTCCCTGACTTTGATTGAGATCGGGTCCACCCGACCATCAGCAAATCCTCCGGTATCTATCAGGAGAAATTCCCTCCGGTTGACCCGGGCCACCCCCTCCATCAGGTCTCTGGTCATCCCCGGCAGAGAGTGCACCAGGGCTTTTTTCTGACCCAAAAGCCGGTTAAAAAGAGTGGATTTACCAACATTGGGATAACCCAGAATGACCACCCGCGGCAGTTTTTTCAGTTTCATTGGTGATCCGTTCAGTATTAAATTACCTGGCCACTAGCGTAAAATCGGGTACAAAAGGGCGGGATAGGTCTATGTGGCCTCCCAGGGTTTCCCGCTCATTGCCTTCAATCAGCAGACTCACCCTTTTGATGTTCTTAAAATTGAAGGCCAGAGAATTGACGATGGAATAGACCAGAGCCATCTCTCCGGAAGAGCCGAAATATGAGGCCTCCATTATGTTCCGGGACAGGTCCACATAAGCTGTCCCATCGCTGGTGACGAAAGCCTGTCGGACTCTGGAATTTTCTGGTATGGTGCTGAGCAAACCTTTTCTGGAACCCCGGACCAGCTCTTCCACCACTGCTTTGACTTCCTGGTTCAGGGTAGAAGAAGGTATTTCCCTTTCTTCAGGATGAAGAAGCCCATCGCTTTCAGACAAAAAGAAGAGAGTAATTTTTTTCATCGGTACTTCTTTGACCTGCCCGGGGGATGGACCGGGTGTTGTAACTCTGGTCAGATGTTTAATCTTTTCTTTCCGGCTGCCAAAAAAGAAAAGCAGGACCAGAACCAGCAGAATACAGGAAAGTACCAGCAAAATGGTAAGTTTCTTTTTCTTGCGTTTCATGGCTTCTCGTAAAGCTGCAGAAAGCGGTTCAGTCCCCGGTAGATGGCTTCAGCCACCCTGGTCTGAAATTCTTCCGATTGGAGTAATTTTTCCTCCTCGGGATTGGTTATAAAAGCTACCTCCACCAGGATGGCCGGACAGGCAACCCCGGTCAAAACTTTAAAGGGAGCCTGCTTAACTCCTCGGTTCCTGGTGTTTAACAGCTCATTCAACTCTATCTGGACGAATTCGGCCAGCTGACTGCTCTGTTTTAAGTAGGCGGACTGGGCCATATCCCAGAGAATCATCTTCAACTCGTCAAAATCTTTTTCCGGAATCCGGTTTTCCAGCTCCTCCGAGTTATTTTCAAAATAGGCCAGCCTTCTTGAATCTTCGTCAGTAGCCCTGAGACTTAAAAAGAAAGTTTCTGAGCCGCGAGCGTTAGTTCGCCTGGCTCCGTTGACATGAATGCTGATAAACAGGTCAGCTTTGTTGTTATTGGCGATAGCTGCTCTCCGGTCAAGCGGTACCGAGACATCGGCTTCTCTGGTCATAACTACTCTATACCTCAGTCCCTTTTCGATTTCTTCTTTGAGCTTTTTGGAAATGCTCAAAGTAATGTCTTTTTCCAGGGTGCCAAAAGTCCCTCTGGCCCCGCTTTCATTGCCACCATGGCCAGGGTCAATAACTATGGTCTTGATTGTCTTTTTGTCGGCTAAGGGCCGCTCAGCAGTTTCCCGGGAAACGGTTGTCGGGATTTTTGCCGGCTCTTCAGGCGGCTTTTCCGATATTTGAGCTGAGCGATTTTCGGTCTGGAGTGTGGGCTTCTGTTCGTTCCTCAAGTCTACAGTCAACTCAAACGGACTCCGGCGCGCAGAATGCGTATAGGTGAAATCTTCGGTTTTGGTCTTTATCATTAAAAGATAGGCTTCCGGCGATTTCGCCAGATCTACCGAAGCTATGAGGCGACTGGAAAAAGGTTTCTTTTCTAATCTCAGCCCCGCAGCTGACCTAAAAGATATGGTTAGAAGGCTACCCGTCTTCTTCAGGTTGTAGGTCAGGTTGTTGTCGGAATTGACTCGTAGCCGGCTAGCTCCCTCCACATCCTCCACTTGGATTCTAAGCACCGGAACAGTCCTGCCAGCTTTTTGAGCTTGAACGGAGAGAGAAAAAAGGAAAAGCAGATTAATTAGCGAGACCAGACCAGTTATTACGACTCTTTTTTTCCAGGACATTTCAGCTTTTTCATTTCAGCCAGATATAAAAAAATTGGTGGAGGCGGCGGGAATCGAACCCGCGTCCGAAGGCATTCCACAGTTAGCCTCTACAGGCTTATCCTCTTCAGGTCATCTCGTTGAGCGGTTCTTGAAGAGGAAAAGCACCACTCAACCAGCTCAAGAAGTGTTTCATCCAGCGAGCCTCGAGCCCGCTCGCTGGACTATCCTGCTGGTCGGCGTCTCTACAAGCCCGCAGGAAAGGCTTGCGGAGACGGCTGCACTTTCTATCAGGCAGCGACTGCAACAGGTTCTGCAGTTAATTTTTTCCCACCTGTTTAACGAGGTTGATGGGACCTCGGCCTGCAGCTTCTGCTTCACTACCTCCGTCGAGTCCATTTCGCCCCCGACGTTTTTATTATATGGAAGCCCTCCATATATTGTCAATCCAAGTTTCTAAGGGAATTAAACCGGCACCTTCTTAAGAGCGGGAGAAAGCCAACCAGTATTAATACCCGGTTAAAAGTTTTTGGCCAAAAACTAAAGCCAGGAAAAAGAAGTTCTGAGTCCCGTCTTATGCTAAGCTTCAGAAAAACCTCAGATTTAGTGTGGGTTTTATGGCAATCGCTTCCAGACTACTTCTGTGTCAGAGGAAGGCTGACGTAAAAAGTTACCCAGTGGCCTGGCTCTGACTCAAACCAGATGCGACCCCGATGACTCTCAACGATTTTTTTCGAAATATAAAGCCCCAGCCCAGAACCTTTTACCCCTTCGGTCCCCTTCTGTTTAAGCCTTTCAAACTTTTTGAACAGGCGAGCTCCATCTTCTGGCTTTATACCCACCCCCTGGTTATACACCGAGAATATCATCTCCTGGTTTCTGGTTTCCAGACCCAGCTTAATTTCCGTGCCTTCATAACCATACTTGACTGCATTGCTCAGCAGATTTCTGACCAGGATTTTCAGCAACCTCGGGTCACCATTTATTCTGACATCATCCTGGAAATTTTTGACAATAGTCATTTTCCTGGTGTTGTCCTTAATTTCCGGCAAATTGAGCACTTCATCCAGCACATCCTTAACAAAAAAGATTTCTTCCTTAAAAGAATCAAGCCGGTCCAGTTCCATCCTGGAAAGGTCAAGATAACTGCGGATGATATCCTCCAGGTATTCACAGTTGCGGATAATGGTCTCCAGTATTTTCATCTGCTCCGGCGAAAGCTGTCCAAAGTATCCCCTGTAAAGGGTGGTGGCAGTAGTATGAAGGGCTGAGACCGGACTTTTCAGCTCGTGCGAGACTATGGCCATTAAGTCCAGCATGGTCCTCTGCTGGCCGGCGCGAGCCTCCAGAGCATTCTTAATCACCTCTCTAATCTCTTCCGGAGTAAAAGGCTTAGGGATGTAATCGAAAGCTCCGTTTTTCAAGGCTTCCCGGGCTGTATCCACGCTGGCGTAGCCGGTGAAGATGATGACTGTGGTTTCCGGCCGTTCTTTCTTCAACCTGGTCAGAACCTCCATCCCCCCAATTCCAGGCATTTTCAGGTCCGTAACCACAATGTCATAATCCTGGCTGAGAGCTTTATTAAGCCCTTCCTCACCCGACAGAGCAGTATCTATTTCATAATCAGAACCAGCAAAAATCCTGCGGCAGCTGCGCAGAACAATTTCCTCATCATCGATAAATAAAATCTTTGGTTTTTCCATTTTTCCCTCCTTGTTCCAGCCCCTTAACCCACCGGTAAGGTTATAATAAACTCTGTTCCTTCCCCGACGTTACTCCTGACATCAATAGTCCCGCCGTGTCTCTTAACCACTCCATAAGTCATGGACAAACCCAGGCCGGTACCCTTTCCCTTTTCCTTGGTGGTGAAGAATGGTTCAAAAATTTTTTTCAGGTTCTCCTCACTGATACCCACTCCAGTATCAGACACTCTTATAACCACGCGGTTGCTCTCCCGGTCATAAGAGGTGGTAATGGTAAGCTGACCACCATTCGGCATAGCGTCAGCGGCGTTAACGGCCAGGTTGTTGATAACTGAACGGAATTCATCCGGGTCTACCTTAACTTCAGGCAGATCGGAAGCCAGATTCTTTAGAATTTTTATGTTCTGGAAATTGACATGCTTTTCCAGAAGGCCAAGGGTCTCTTCGATGAGAGCATTGAGGTTGACGCTGACTTTTTCCGGCTTGTAATCCCTGGCAAAATCCAGCAATCCACGGACAATTTTCCGGCAGCGCAGGGTTTCTTCTCTTATGGTTTTCAGGTCTTCTTCGTAAGGAGTTCCTTTGAGTTCCTCCATTAGTAAGCTGCTGTAGGTGAGGATACCAGTTAGAGGATTATTGATTTCATGAGCTATGCCTGAAGCCAGCCGGCCGATGGAAGCCAGTTTTTCTGAACGCAGTATGGTTTTTTCGGCTAGCTCCTGAAGACGCCGGTCCCTTTCTTCCACGGCCTTGACCATGGCGTTGAAATATTCCTCGAGTTCCCTGATTTCCTGGCTCTCCTCAGGTGAGATTTCCAGCAGGTGATAGTTGCCTCGAGCAATATCGGCAGTAGCGCTTATAACCCGGTTTATAGGTCTGGTATAAAGGTTGACCAGGTAAGTGGCCACGTAGATGGATATTACAGTCATCAGAAAAATCAGGGCAAAATAAGAGACAGTAGTCCGCCGGATGATGGAATTAAATTTATCTTCCAGAATCCCGACATAAAGCATTCCGACGGGATGGCCTTCAATGTCCGTCAGCCTGGTGTAACCTGAAAGGTAATAATCATTAACCACAAAAGCTCGTCCCAGCCAGTCCCTGCCCTGCTCAAAAACGCGGTGGTAGACTTCTTCAGAAATCAGGGTGCCAACCGCCCGGCGTCCCTGCTGGTCAACCACGTTGGTGGCTACCCTGACATCTTCCAGAAAAATGGTAATTGTCCCGACATCCTTACCTTTAATTTTTTCTTCCTTGAAGATTAAATTCTTGAAGCGGTCAACAAACTGAAAATTGTTATTGAGCAGCACAGCTGCGTAAAGAGCTCCGACCAATCTACCCCGGTGCAGAATGGGTGAGACCGTCTTCATAACCAGCGCTCTTTCTTCCAGCTCCCGTTTTTGAGTGCGGGCACGAGCCGTGGGTATGATTTCAATCAGCGTGCGGCGGGCGAGCTCCGGGCTCTCATTTTTAATGTTTTCATAGCCGAGGATACCGGTTCCCGCTGCTGGTTTTTTATTGTTCAGAACCCAGCTAATGTATTTATAGGAAATGACGCTGTCCCCGAAAGCTTCAAAATTATTGGCCCGGACCAGGATAGTACCATCCGGACTGACCACGTTGACTATGTCAAATTGAAATTCTTCCTTAATCTGAACCAGTTTTTCAAAAAGGTATTCCCTGTTACCGGCGTAAGTAGCGCTGACAATTTCAGAGGTTCGGGACAGATATTCTACAATTTTGGCTCTTTTGTTTAGCTCCTCCTGGTACAGATCGCTTATAGCCTTCAGGCTGTTGCTGACATTGTTGTAGGCCTCCCGGATGACATTGCGGTTGATGGAGTTAATACCGAGATAAATAGAAAGGACACCCATCAGAAAAACAATGGTCAGAAGCCCGAAAATCAGCTTGAACCTCAGACTGGTCCTCAGCTCATTAAACTTCAAAATCAGGTTTTTGACTGAAGGCATTGGGCAACCTTATCCAGAAGTTCATCCAGGTCCACAGGTTTGGTCAGAAACTCGTTCAGCCCTGGCAGAAAGCTTTCTTCCTGGTCCAGAGAAAACCGGGCGTTGGTTACCTGATCAATCGCCGTAAGCAGAATTATCGGGATGTTTTTGAAATCCCGGTACTTAGAGTCAGGACGCTCATTTCTTATTTTATAGACCGCTTCAAACCCGGCGGTGTCTGTCTCCATCATCACATCCAGGATGATGAGGTCAGGCCGGTCCTGGAGCAGCTTTTTAAGTCCTTCCTCACCGCTGTGGGCCACTGAAACCTCATATCCCTGATGACGCAGAACCTGCTTGAGGCTCTCAGTCAGATCCCGGTCGTCGTCAACCAGAAGAATCCTGGCCATTCTCCTCGCTCCTTAGCAAATTATAACGGTCATCTTCCTCACCCAGCAACCTATAAATGACGTTTCGTTGCTCCCATAATCTGGTGTGCCGGTACATATCTACCGGAAATTCCATCTGTTTTAAATCCACTGGAGCCACCTTTTTATCAACCAGCCCCAGAGCCAGAGCCACTCCGTAGATGATAGCTTCGGGCCTTGGTGGACAGCCAGGAATGAAGTAATCGACGGGGATGACTTTATCTCCACCTCCAGTGACATGATAAGTATCATACCAGCAGCCACCACCAATGGCGCAGGAGCCGACAGCAATCACCAGTTTGGGAGAAGGGATGGCCTGATAGGCTTTTTTAACCAGCGGCCTGGTCGGTCTGGTTACTGCCCCGGATAAAAGCATGGCATCTGCGTGTCGGGGTGAGCCCACCAGCCGGAGGCCAAACCGCTCTACATCATAATAAGGGGTTAAAATGTTTAGAATCTCAATGTCGCAACCGTTGCAGGCACCGCTGTTGCAGTGGTAAACCCAGAGGGAGCGCCGAAAAGCCTTCCTGGAAAGTTTTTTCAACATGGTCATTTCTCCAGTCTTTCAGGACGACTGTAAGTTGAGGTTTTTTCCAGCCATTCGGGCTGAAACTCGGCTGTGCTCAAGCGAATTACTTTTCTAACTTGCAGACTGTCATAACGGTAGCCAAGAGTCTGAAGTCTGTCCAGATAATTTTTTATTTCCATATCATAACAGCGACCGCACCTCTGGCAGGTCATCATAAAAAGTTCAATAGTCTGGGTAATGTCTTCGCGGTTGTCGGTGGCCAGCTCGTATTTATCACTCATGGTAATAGCTTTTTCCGGACAGAGGTCAGCGCAGCGACCACAGTAGGTGCAGCGAGAGGAATCATAGAGCAAAACCCTTAGCTCCTGGCAGAGGTCGCGTAGGAAGATGGTACGGGCTGGACAGTGATTAGCACAGCCAGCACAGCCAAGACATTTGGTGTGGTCCCAGAGTGGCTGACCCCTGAAACCTTCTGGAGCCGGTCGGGGCTCAAAGGGATACTTAAGGGTTACCCGCCCGGCCTTCCTGAACAGGGTCAATTGTTTGATCTTGGTCCAGAGCCACATCTTAAACGAACCTCCTCCTAAAAACCCTTCACTCCAAAACCTACTGCCACCAAAGCCAGAAGCACCAGAACGGCATAATATTTAAGAGCCTGGTCAATCCGGAATCTGGGATGGGTAGCACCGATTACAGAAACCACCACACATACCACCAGTATAACAGCAGTCTGCAGGACCAGGCTTAAAATCAGGCCTGGCGAACCGAAAAAATTCAGAAAGCCAGCAGCCAGCAGCCAGGAGTAGAACATTCTTTTCAGATTGAGGGTGTATCTGAAAAGGGCGTAATTCGGCCCGCTGTATTCAAGGTAGGGACCTTCCAGAATTTCGACCTCAGCCTCAGGAATATCAAAAGGCTGGCGAGAGACAAAGGCCTGAAGAGCCAGCAGGTAGACTGAAAGCATCAGGAAATAAGACACTCCTTTTGTTCCACCTATCCCGGAAAGGGCCGCAGCCAGTGAAAAGCTACCGCTTTTGACAGCACCAAGAATTAAAGACATGGCCAATACCGGTTCCAGCATGACTATGGTCATCATTTCCCGGCTGGCTCCGACAGCCGAGAAGGCATTTCCGCTGGCCAGAGCTCCCAGCAACAGAGAAAAACCGCTAAGAGTCAGAAGATAAATCAGCGTCATCAGGTCCGAAGCCCCAGAAAACCAGCTGGCTCTGCCGGCAACCGGAAGAAGGCTCAGGGCGGCCAGCACGGAGCTAAAAGCCAGAAGCGGAGCCAGACGGAAAACCCAGTTTCCGGCCGAATTGAAATTATCCTTTCCAATCAGTTTGGCCAGGTCTAAATAGGGCTGATAAACAGGAGGGCCCTGCCGGGATTGAATCCTGGCGGTCAACTTCCGCATTACTCCCTCAAAAAGTGGAGCCAGCGCCAGAAAATAGAGTAAGTTCAAGGTAACCACAGCTGCTTTCATTTTCCTGGCCTCATTTTCCTGGAAATTGATTCTAATTCTTCTTTTTTCAGCAGCCGCTTAGAGTTAGATCTCAGTTCCACCACCAGCACCCGGTCGGTGCAGGAAATGCAGGGGTCTATGCTTCCGACGATTATTGGAAAATCGGCCAGCTTGTTGTCCAGAAGCATGGCCGGAACGGCCTGCAGATTGGGATAGGTCGGAGCCCTGACCCGCCAGCGCTCGGGTTGCTGACCATCACCGGTTAGAACATAATGGACAGCCTCACCCCGAGGCGCCTCAACCACCGAGAGACCCTGTTTACCCGGGGGAATTGGACCCTCCAGCTCCAGGGCTAGCGGCCGGTCAGCAGGCATTTTATCCAGACACTGTCTTATTATCCTTATCGCTTCATAAACTTCCTTAATCCTTACAACCATTGTGCCCCAAACATCTCCGTCCTCAACCACCGGGACATCAAACACCAGCTCATCATAGGCAGCATAAGGATGGTCTTTTCTCGAATCCAGGGCTAAGCCCCGGGCTCTGGCTACCGGACCAACCAGATTCCATCTTATAGCTTCTTCCCGGGAAAGATAGCCCACACCACGCATCCGCCTCTGAATGGTCTTATCTTTTATTATCGCTTTCTCCAGCTGGAGCATTTCTTTTTCCACCTCACCGAGGACCCTTTTTATGTTTTCAGCCTGGTCGGAAGTAATGTCCCGGCGAACACCTCCGATGATTACCATACCGTAAGTCTTCCTGTTGCCGGTCAGGCTCTCAGCCAGCCACATTATTTTTTCCCTTATCCTCCAGGCCTGCATGAAGACGGTGTCGTAGCCAATTAGATGACCGGCCACTCCCAGCCAGAGAAGGTGAGAATGAAGCCTTTCCAGTTCCAACAGGACTACCCGGATAAATTCAGCCCGGCGCGAAATTTTAAGACCCGAAGCCGCTTCCACGGCCTGGGCATAATTCACCGAATGAACTGACCCGCAAATACCACAGATTCTTTCCGCCAAAAAAGGAATGTCGTTGTAGGTCAGTTCAGTCTGAGCCAGCTTTTCTATCCCGCGGTGAACCATAAAACCGCGGTACTCACAACCCTTAATATTTTCCCCATCCACAAAGACTGAGAAATGAGCTGGTTCGTGCAAACTGGCATGGAATGGTCCAAATGGAATCACCGTAGTCCCGGGCGGAGCCTGTTCCAGTCGAAAAGCCACTTCTTCTGCCGACGGAGGCATCAGGTCATAAGGAATGTCAGCTCGCAAAGGATAAATTCCTTCAGGCCAGTCGTCGGACAAGACCAGTCTTTTCCCGTTAGAGAGGTTCTTAAACCTCAAGCCCAGAAGGTCCTGGTATTCCCTTTCCGACCAGCCAGCCCCAGGAATTATCGGAGTTAGCGAATCAAACTCGGGGTCCTCGGCGGGGGCAAAAGCTCGAATAGCTGCTATCAATCCATCGCGGTCAAAAGCAAAGCTGTGAATCAGAGCAAAGCCCTTTCCGGATTTCCTGGCGTCATAGCCAATACCCACCTGATAACGCCCCCCGGCTTGAAGCAGTAGTTCAGCAGCCCGGACCAGGGCTTCTCTTTTGACTTCAGCCCACAACCTGTTTTCTCCAGATGGTTCCTCCCCCAGAAAACCATCTTTCAGCTCAGCTCTTAAAAGTTTGAGCAGCTCTTGTTTCTGTTTCAGGTCCATGGCTAATTACCCTTAATCCCATAGGAATTATAGGATATGTCTATCTCCTCATCATCAACCACCTGGTTGCGGTTGGCCCCGGTCCAGAAGAAAAACCTCTTGAGGTCTGAAAATAGCTGGCGGTCGACATAAACGTTATCAGGATTTAAGTCCTGGTAACCACCCAGCCAGACTGGCCCAGAGATTTCCCTGGAGCCGGCTGCCTGCCTGAGAACTCTGGCCAGAAAAACCAGCACCAGAATTAGAACCAGGATGATTATCGGACCGGCGGCAGCCAGCAGCCGGCCATTATCAATGATTTTTAGCCCGGCCGGGTAAAGCTCCAGTCCTTTAGGCTCAGTCCCGTTGAATATTTCAGACAGGAAGAAACCTTTGCTCAGAATCAGGCTGTGAAAAAGCAGTCTGAGATAAAGGAAAGGCAGAAGAGCCTGGCTCAGAAGAATGATGGTCAGCAGCATTTTCGGCAATAACATTGAAATCGGTACTTCTTCAAACTTTCTCTTTAGTTTGAAGTCCGCTCCGGCCGAAGTAAAAGCCAGTCCGAAAAACTTAACATAGCAGGCCAGAGTAAAGGCTGCTGTGAATAAAGCTATTATCCCGGAAAAAGTCAAAAGCAGACTGTTTTTTCCGGCCAAGAAGTTTCCAGCAATCATCAGCCACTTGCTGACAAAACCGCTGGAGGCTGGCATGCCAGCAATGGAATAGGAGGCCAGAGCCGCAATTATTCCCGTAAGCGGCATAAAAGCCAGAAGGCCTCCCAGCCGGTTCAGGTCTCTGGTCCTGGTGGTGTAAAGCAGACTTCCCCCAACCAGATAGAGCAGACTCTTGAAAACCCCATGATTCAGACTGTGATAAAGGGCCCCCAGGAAAATTACTGCAGCCAGAATCCGGGAAGAAGCCAGCCCCTGTTCGGAGGCCAGCAGGCTACTTCCCAAAGCCATTACTATGTAGCCCACCTGCCCTATGGAGCTATATGCCAGTAGCTTCAAATAATCACTCTGTTTGATGGCTTGAACGGTTCCCACAAACAGAGTCAGCGTTCCGAAAACTACCAGCACTTGTCCCCAGAGAGAAGGGTTAAAGTTCGTAGCTGCTTCCCTGGCGACAAAAAAGAAAATTCTGATGAGGCCAAAAACCCCGGTTTTTTCCAGAATTCCGGCCAGCAGAGCTGAAACTGGTGGCTGAGCAGTGGAATAGGCCCCGGGTATCCAGAACTGCCCCAGGGGAAAAATTCCGGTCTTAATCCCGAAACCGAGAAACAAGGCGAGGAAAAACAGCAGGGCTGGCAGACTTCCGCTGTAAGCCAGTTTTTCTCCAAGGTGCTTTAAAGAATCTCCAAATTCATACCCTGGAATGAGGAAAGCTGCTCCAACTATCAAGAACCAGGCTGCTTCCATAAAAATTAGATAGACCAGCGCTGGTCTGGCTGAAAGCCTGGCTGGCCTCCCCCACCTGACCAGTAGATAGGAGGACCAGACCATTAACTGCCAGGCCATGGTAAAGCCTGGTCCCAGGTCATCAACTGTCAAAAGGCCGATTAGCCCGGTTATAAACCAGGGGAAAACTGAGTAAAATTTCCAGACTGGAACAGTCGGAAATCCTTTATTGAATCCAGAATAAAAAACGGTAGTGCTCAGAGTAAGAACGGCCAGCAACATCAGAAACAGGCTGGAAAGTCCGTCTATAAGAACTGGAATATGTAGTCGCAGAAACTGGATTTCTAGCTCCACCGGATTTCCCCGGGACCAGAGCACCTGGATAGCCAGAAAAATTAAAAGTAGAGAGCTCAGGGAAACCAGCCCTGTACCAGTTAATCTGACCAGTCTGTCATTGTTCTTAAAAAAAAGGGCTGATAAGGACGAAACTAACAGCACCAGCAGGGTTAGCCAGAAAAACCCAACTGCGGACATCAGGCCTTCTCCTTTTTCCGGGCTTTGCCTTTTAAGTCCCGGATTTCAGCCGCCTTGTTCTTCGTGAACTCTTTCATTTCTGAAATCAGGTGGCTGACCAGTTCCACCAGTTCATCAGCCACTCTGGTGATAAGTGGCGTCATCCCCCGACCGAATTCAGTGGTTTCGGGAACCACCCCAAGGATAAAGACTTTTTTCCCGGTTTCCTCAATTATCCGGGCCGTAAGCCTTAAGGACAGGCGGTGGGTGGAAGCAATCTGGCCAACTTCTTCAAAGGCCCCAAGCGGGCCAAAAACCACAGAACCGGCTGGGGCTTTCATTATTACGGCATCGACAAAAATAACACTCTCAACCTGTTTTCTGGAAAGGGGAAAAGCGAAATTTTCCGGTACATCTTCGACTGAAAGGAGACAGTCTTCAGGGAGCAGGTTTTTTCCTTTTAATTTATTTATAAAATAAGGACCAAAGCCATCGTCACCGCGCAGAGCATTCCCGATGCCAACAAAAACGGTCCTTTGACCGAGAACATCTCTTAACAGGTCAATGACTTCCATCTTAAATCTGTTCTCCCAGGGTTTTTATCTGCTTATAGGTATAAACCGGGCCATCCACGCAAACCAGCGTCCGGCCTATGGCGCAATGCTGGCACTTGCCTATACCACACTTCATGTGTCTTTCCAGAGTGGAGTAGATATTCTGCTCTTTTATCCCTTTAGCCTTAAGCTCTTTTATCACTGAATTAAACATCACCGGTGGCCCGCAGACAAAAGCCACCGTTTTTTCCACCGGCAGCTCCAGGCGGGCTACTAACTGATTGACGAATCCAACTTCCCCGCTCCAGCCTGGCTCAGGCCGATCTATAGTGAAATAAGTTTCAAAATTTTCGGTGGCTTTCCATTCCTGGATGGATTCTTTGTACATCAAATCCCTGGAACTCCTGGCTCCATATACCAGAATTACCCGGCCAAATTCTGACCGGTGCTGGAGCACATGAACAATGGAAGAGCGAAGCGGAATGAGACCGATACCACCGGCTACATAAATGATGTTCTGACCCTTAATTTCTTCGAAGGGAAAACCATTGCCAAAAGGCCCGCGAATGCCTATTTTATCTCCCGGCTGAAGCTCGTGGAGAGCAGCGGTTACCTTGCCCACTTTTCTGACAGAAATGTGCCTGCGATCGTTTTCCGGACTGAAAGGTAGAGAAACCGCAAATTCACCAGCCCCGAACACCGTGCACATGATAAATTGACCCGAACGAACCCTGAAAGACCTCTCAATTTCCGGGTTGTCAAAAACAAAGTAGAAGGTTTTTACCTCTGCTATCTCATCGCGAATGTCCACTATGGTAGCCACTTCAGGCACTGTCACAATCGGCACCATAGTACTTACTGACACCTCTTAATCTCCTGTTATCTCTCTTCGGATATAGGTAACCACATTGGGCAACCCAATATCGCCGGGACAAACCCGGGCACAGCGACCGCAGCCGACACAGCCCGGCCGCAGGTATTTTTTTGATTGAGAATAGGATAGCTTACAGAAGAATCGTTTGTTGCGCCTGTCTTCCACAGGCTTTCGCGGGTTATGGTCACCAGCCATTTTGGTATAACCTTCAAAAGAACAGGAATCCCAGGTGCGGACCCGATAAGTGTCGCCAGTCCTGAAATTGACATCTTCGATGTTAAAACAGGAACAGGTCGGGCAGACAAAAGCGCAGGCCCCGCATTCAAAGCACTGATGCCCAATGTATTCCCAGACTTCTGGTCTGACAAAACCAGTGGTCAGACGATTGGTGGCCCTGGAGATCCAGGCTTTGTTTTCCAGTGCCACCCGGTCAAACGACAGGACCGAATCATCAATGATTCTCTTTTTTAGCCGGGAAGCTTCCAGACCTGCTTCAGGTAGAATCATTTCTTCCACCAGCTTCTGTCCCTTTTTCGAACCCACCTCCACCAGATAGCCAGGCCCAGTATAGGTAAGGTTCAGGTCAAAACCTTCCCGGGCCGAAGGCCCGCTGTCGGTACAGACGCAGAAACACTGGGGAAAAGGTCTGACGCAGGTGTTAGAGATAATAAACAGTTTTTTGCGGTGTTCCAGATAGACCTCATCCACAAATTCCTGCCCCAGGAAGAAACGATCGAGACAGAGAATTCCGGTCAGGTCACAGGACCTTAAGCCCAGCAGAACTTTGGGTTGAAGCAGGTTAATCCGCTCTATGGCCACTCGTTTTGTCTGTCTCTCATAGCGGTATTTCAGTATTTCTTCAAAATGGGGAAAAAGGACAAACTTGGGCGGATTGTAGGGAATGGGAGCTTCCAGATCAAACCCAGAGGATTCAGGTACCCGGTCAAAGATCACTTCACCCGAGACTTCATCCTGGACCGGGCCGTATATTTCATAGTCACGCTTTAGCAATTCAAAAAGCTGAGGAAGCTTAGCTTTTTCCAGAAAGTACATGTTCACTCCACCTTTTCCAGCCTGACCGGTAGATAGAACTCCTCGTTCTTCTCCAGGTCTGAGACCTGCCGGTGTAGAAACTCTGGAATCATCTCTTCCACGAAATAAGGAACATAAAGCATCCCCGGACATACATCGTCGGAAATCCTTACCGCCAGCCGCAACTCGGCGTTAGTTGCCAAAATCCTGACTGATTGTTTTTCCCGCAGGTTAAGTTTTCGGGCATCTTCTGAAGAAATCTCAACAAAACCTCCGGGGTATAGAAGCAACAGAGCATTGTATTCTCGCCTGGGAATAAAAGTCTTTTTCATGATGGAATTTTGATGCCAGAAATAATTGCTGCGACCAACTACCAGTTTGAACGGGTAACCTTCTTCAGCCCTCAAGACTTCCCGGGTCTGAGCTGGCTCAGACTCAAGCACAAACTTTAAGGGTCGGCTCAGCTCATCTATAAGAAGACAATCAGTACCTTCAGGATGATCCTGGTCACAGGGCCATTTCAACCCGGGCCTGATTCTGAGCTTATCATAGGTAATTCCGGAATACTGCGGAACTACCTGGCTGATTTCAGCCATAACCTCTGCCGCCGATGAGTAATTCCACCTATGTCCCATAGCTCCGGCTAAAAGAGTCATAATCTGCCAGAGTGGTTGAGCTTCTCCAGAAGGCTCTACCTTTTTTTCATTAAGCTGAACCCTTCTTTCCGAATTAGTATATGTTCCGTCAGCTTCGGCATAGGTGGTAAGGGGAAAAACCACATCTGCCAGACGGGCAAACGGATTTTCATACGCTCCAAAATAAACTACCAGTTCCAAGTTTTCTATTTTTTTAAGATTTCTGATGATTTCCTCGTCATGGTCTACGACCAAAAGAGCCTGCATCCGAGTATTTTGAGCCAAGCTTTCACTGACACTCTTTCCGGGCTCCATATTGAGTCTGCAGCCCCAGAGTTTTTCCAACCGCTGCAGAGAAGCTTCATCAGAAAGGGGAGAGTAACCCGGTAGTAACAGCGGCGACAGACCCATGTCGTAGCTCCCGAGAAGATTGCTGATACCTGTTACCGGGTTGATTCCACAGCCCGGTTTTCCAACCTTTCCGGCCAGCAAAAACAGGTTGAAAATAGCAGCTATGGTGTTACGATCGAGGCTCTGAATGCCTGTAGGGTAAAAAGCATAAGCTGACCTGGCTTCAGAGAGCCTTCTGGCTTCTTCCCGCAGAACTCTTAATTCAATGCCCGTAGCTACTTCAATTTGTTCCGGCTCAACAGCTGCAATCGCAGCCAGAAAATCACCGTGGTTTTTTGTGTGATTCCTGAGATAGTCCTCTTCAATCAGCCCTTCATCCAAAAGCATTCTGCTCAAGGCCTGAAGAAGCAACCGGGTTGTTCCAAGCCGGGGTCGAAGATGAAGCCGGCTCAGTCTGGCCATCTGAGTTTCCCGGGGCGAGATAGTTACCAGCCTGGCTCCAGCCCGGGCCGCATAATGAATTTCGCTGGCCACGATAGGATTCTGCTTGGTCAAATCCCCACCCACCACCAGGATATAATCGGCCTGCCGCAGTCTTTCCAGAGAGCCAAGGGCTGCTGGCCAGCCTGTCCCCTCGAGAAGCACTAGAGTGCTTTCTTCCTGTCCGGCATCGGAGGTCAGGCTAAGAAGGTTACTTTTCATTACCGCCCGGGCAAACTTGCCGAAAAGGTAGTTGTCTTCGTTGGAAGAGCGGGGGGAGCCCAGAAAGCCCACTTCCCAGCCTGAGTATTTAGAAAGTTTCTCCGCAAGATAACCGATGGCCTCCTCCAGCTTAACTTCCTTCCAGCTGTTTTTCTCTTTTATCCGGCAGGTAATGATTCTATCTTCTGTTTGCAGCAGTTCATGAATGTGCCAGCCGCGAACGCAGAGACGACCCCGGCTAAGGGGATGACCTGGAAGCGGATAGACTCCCCGCACCCTGTTATCTTCCACCCTGAGAAGATGACCGCAGCCGGTGCCGCAGAAGTTGCAGATACCTCTGTAGTATGACACTAAGTTCACCTCAAACAGAAGATTTTCGGAGAGGCTTTAATCTCTGTCCCCTGCTCCTGTTAGAATGAAAAATACCAGAAAAAATGGGCCTTGTAAACACTATGTTCCCAAACGTCCGATAAAAATCTTGAGCAGATAATTGATGTTAAAAAGAGTGGACAGCCCACCCAGAAATCTCTCCTTAATCATCCCCTTAGGCAGCTCATCAACCATATTCTTAAGTTCGCTTAAAGCCGTCTGCAGCCGCTCAAAACTGGTTCGGAGTTGACCGGGTTCCGTTGACTTCAAGAACCCCTGGATTAAAACAGGAATGTCCTCCGGTGTGGCGAAGGCTTTTCGATAGAATTCCTTTACTCCAGCTGGTAGTCCCAGCAGGGCTTTCTCCAGCAGACAGAAACTCATCAGCTCGTAGCCAAGGCGGACTTCTTCCAGATTTCTCTGAACGAATTTTTCCGGATAGCGGTCAAAATAGGCCTGCCCGAGTGCCTCCATATCCTCAGGGTTCAGGGGAAAATTCCCCTCAAGCTGAAGAACTATCTTAAAAAAATCGGTTAAAACAGAGGTGCGCCTGAAAATTTCGGCCAGAGACTCGGGCATGGCAGTAAAATAAGGGCTGAGCCGGGAAGTCAGCTTTTCTTACGGTGTTTCTCCAGAACACTCAGCAGCAGGTCAAAATTAACAGGTTTCTGGAAAACCCCATTAAAGCCCAGTTCATCCAGGCCAATGGTCCTGGCAGTGGCTTCACCTATGGTGCTAAGCAGAAAAACGGGAAGGTCCGGGCGTTCTTCTTTGATGACCTTAGCTACTTTGGCCCCGGCATCAATGTCTTCCATCATCATGTCGCAAAGCACCAGGTCGGGTTTGACCTGACGGAAGAGCTCCAGCCCTTCCTTTCCACTTAGAGCTGTGTAAGTTTCATAACCGCTGGCCTCCAGGATGGCTTTCACCGAAACACAGATGGCCGGGTCATCATCTATCACCAGAATTCTGGTTTTCTCGGACATTTTTTCCTCCTGAAGTGATTAGGTTTATTTATAACACATAAAACGGCTCAAAAAAAGGGTAGGCTTAGGAAAAAATAAAGCTTGATTCAGAAAGCATTTGCCCAGGAAATAAAGGCCTGACCTGAATTTTCAGACATCTGGAATTTTGTGGAAACAACCTAAGCTGATAAAGATAGAATAAAAATCCAGTTAACGACCTGCTTAAAACCAGATAAACAAAATCCTGCTTTAAACCAGGGAAAAACTGATTAATTCCTCAGGCCGTAAGGGATGAGATGAAGTGGCGGGGCCGACGAGACTCGAACTCGCGACCTCCGGCGTGACAGGCCGGCGTTCTAACCAGCTGAACTACGACCCCGCCCGGGGTGAATAAATTATAGACAAACAAAATCCGAGTTTCAAGGTCGCTCAAAGGACATTTTTTCCAGAGCAGCAATCCTTTCCTCTATCGGAGGATGGGTGCTGAAGAGTTTATTCACTTTGCCCCCGACATTTTTCAGGGGATTGACGATGTAAAGATGAGCGGTGGCCTTGTTGGCTGCTTCCAGAGGCTCAGAGTCAGCGGCAATCTTGCGAAGGGCTGAAGCCAGACCGGCTGGATACCTGGTTAGCATGGCCCCACTGGCATCAGCCAGAAATTCCCGCCGGCGGGAAATGGCCAGCTGAATTAATTTGGCCACAATCGGTGATAGAATAGCCAGAACCAGAGCTACCAGCAACAGAATGGACCCGGTACTTCCTCCAGATCTTTCCCGGCTGCGGCGCCGGCCTCCACCCCACCACAGGCTGCGCAGCATCCAGTCGCTGAGTAAAGCCACAATGCCTACCATAACCACAGCCACAGTCTGCAAAAGAACATCATAATTTTTAATGTGGGCCATCTCGTGGGCAATCACCCCTTCGAGTTCCAGGCGGTTCAGCTTTTGCAGCAACCCGGTGGTGACACAGATGACTGAATTCTTCGGATTGCGTCCCGTAGCAAAAGCATTGGGGGCACTGTCCTCAATAACATAACAACGAGGTGTGGGAATTCCAGCCGCTAATGCCAGGCCTTCGACCGTATGATAAAGATAAGGTAATTCTTCCCGGGTAACCGGTCGGGCCCGGCTGATAGCCAGGACAATCTTATCGCTGTAAAAATAACCTCCCAGAGCCATAACCAGAGAAATCACCAGAGCTAAAACAAAACCACCTTTTCCCCAGCCGGTCAACTCCTCAAATGCCCAGACTACCAGAAAAACAAAAGCCACAAAGAATAGAACCAGAAAGACCGACTTGATTTTGTTAGCTGTTATTTGCTCATACATAAGAAGACCGACCTGACTTAACTTCTAAAAGTCTGTAATCAGCGTTTTTGCTGAACTATGAACTTTAAAAAGAAACTTTGACCGGCCCACGAGCCTCAGGTTCTTCAATTTCGAAATATTCCTTTTCTTTAAAGCCAAACATCTTCGCTATGAGATTGGAAGGAAAGACCTGTTGCTTCATATTAAATTTCATAACCATATCGTTGTAGAACTGACGAGCATAGGCAATCTTACTTTCGGTCCCGGCCAGCTCTTCCTGAAGCATTAGAAAATTCTGGTTAGCTTTCAGTTCTGGATAATTTTCTACCACCGCAAATAATGACTTCAGGGCTCCGGTCAGCATGTTTTCTGCCTGTCCCTGTTCTTTTACTGTCTGAGCATTAATAGCTTTGGCCCGGGCTTCAGTGACCTTTTCAAAAACTTCCCTTTCGTGTTTGGCATAGCCTTTAACCGTTTCTACCAGATTAGGAATGAGGTCGTAACGACGCCGCAACTGAACATCAACCTGGGCCCAGGCATTATCACAGCGGTTTCTGAGGACCACCAGGCTGTTGTAAATACCAATGACAATAAGAGCCAGCAACCCTATGATTATCAAAAGCACGATAATCGCACCCATTTTTGTTCTCCTTTCCAAGCTGGATAATTATTTTACAATATTAATTTTGTCCTCATTTATTTAAGAATATTAGCCCTGGCACTTAAAATCAAGACTTTTGCTCAACTTTTAAAAAAATTTAAATTGACTTGCCCGAAGTTAAAATGGTATAGTTTTTTCTCAAATTTTTCTTGTTAAAAAACTAAAGCAATAATAGCCTAAAGGAGGTTTCTGAATGGCTACATTAAAGGAAAAGTTTGTCTCCAAAATGCTGCCCATGCGCGAGAGAATCCAGAAGATTCTCAAAGAACATGGGGAACTGAAGATTTCCGATGTCACCATAGCCCAGACCTACGGTGGCATGCGCGGCGTCAAATGCATGGTCTGGGAATGTTCGGCCCTGGACCCGAACGAAGGAATTCGCTTCCGGGGCTACACCATTCCTGAGGTCCGGGAAAAGCTGCCCAAAGCTCCGGGAACAGAAGAACCGCTTCCGGAAGGCATGTTCTATCTTCTTCTGACCGGTGATATTCCAACTTATGAAGAATGCGTGGAAATCACCGAAGATTGGCGCAAGAGAAGTGAACTGCCCAAATACCTCATTGATGTAATGAATGCTGTCCCAGCTGACACTCACCCCATGACTCAGTTCTCCCTGGCAATTCTGCAGCTTCAGAAAGACTCCATCTTTGCCGAAAGATACCGTAAAGGTATGCACAAGCTGGATTACTGGGACCCGATGTACGAAGATGTTATGAACATCCTGGCCAAGCTTCCGGCCATCGCCGCCTATATCTATCGCCGCAGCTACAAAGGAAACGTCCACATTCCAGCTGACCCCAAACTGGACTGGGCCGGCAATTTTGCCCACATGCTTGGAGTGACCGACGACCCGGCTTTTAAAGACCTGATGAGACTTTACCTGGTGCTGCACTGCGACCACGAAGGTGGAAACGTTTCTGCCCACACCTGCCACCTGGTAGGTTCAGCCCTGTCGGATGCTTACTATTCTCTATCGGCTGCCATGGACGGTCTGGCCGGACCGCTCCACGGACTGGCTAATCAGGAAGTGCTGCGCTGGATTATGGAAATGATGGAGAAAATCGGACAGGAACCGACCAAAGAGCAAATCAGTCAGTACATCTGGGATACCCTGAATGCCGGAAAGGTTGTCCCGGGCTACGGCCATGCCGTTCTCCGCAAAACCGACCCGCGGTTCATTGCCCAGAGAGAATTCGCTCTCAAACACCTGCCCGATGACCCGATTTTCAAAGTGGTCAGCAAGGTGTTTGAAGTGGCACCTGACATCCTGACCCAGCACGGCAAAGCCAAGAACCCCTGGCCGAATGTAGATGCCCACTCCGGTTGTCTGCTCTGGCACTATGGTGTAACCGAATACGATTTCTACACCGTATTCTTCGGTGTCTCCAGAGCCATGGGTGTTCTGGCACAGCTTATCTGGAGCAGAGCTCTGGGCCTGCCCATTGAAAGACCCAAGAGTGTTACCACTGAGTGGATTGAGCAATTTATCGCTTCCCAGCAGGCTCCCAAGGCCTGAATCATTACCAGTTGAGCAATTAGGGGCTGTCCTCCCGGACAGCCCTTTTTATTTATAGAAAGCCGGAACCAGCGGGCAAAAAATAATTCAACATCAGTCTCTCTGGTTTCCGCGTCCAAAGATCCTGAAGCTGATGAGCCTTCTTCCAGCTCGCAACCCTGATTCAAGACCCAAGCCGGGGAAATTTTCGGCCTATGTTATTTTGATTCAGGTTAACGCGCATGATATTTTAGCTTGAGACAAAAAAATCAGGCTAATTCCCTTGATTAGAAACTGCTGATTTTAAAATTCGTCCCTCTGTCTGCCGCTTCTACTAACCTTTTTTCTATCCTTTTCCGAAAAATTATTTTGTGATAAGATAGCCGCCAGATGGGAGGTCGTCATGGAGTACAGAATAATATTAATAGGTTGCGGGACTGTTGGACAGGGCTTTCTGGAAATTATAGACCGGAAGGCGGAATTTCTTCGCGACCAGTTTGATTTTGAACCAAAAGTAGTAGCCATTACCGATCAGCTCAAGGGCACCGTCGTGGTTCCAGATGGTTTACAGCCGAGAAAAGTTCTGGCCCTGCTGAATGAAGGGAAAAAACTCAACGAATATCCAGGACCAAAGCAAAAGACCGACGAATACGTTGAACCGCTGGACCTGATAGAACAGGTAGAGGCCGAGATCATGGCCGAAATGACCTACACTGACATCAAAACTGGAGAGCCAGCCACTTCCTACATCAAAAAAGCTTTGAGAACCGGAAAGCATGTGGTAACTTCCAACAAAGGACCGGCTGCTCTTCATTACCATGAACTTCAGGAGCTGGCCAGAGTAAATCAAAGACAATTCCGAATCGAAGGAACGGTGATGAGCGGAACCCCTGTTTTCCATCTCATTGAAAACGGTTTGGCTGGAAACGAAATCAGAGAAATCAAAGGAATACTGAACGGAACCACTAACTTCATATTGAGCCAGATGGAGCTTGAAAGAATGGAGTACGAACAGGCCCTGAAGCTGGCTCAGCAGCTCGGCTATGCTGAAGCTGACCCGACAGCTGACGTTGAAGGCTTTGACGCTGTAGCCAAGGTGGTCATTCTGGCTAATGCCCTGATGGGGGAAAAAGTCCGGCCAGAAGAGGTTAGACGCCAGGGTATTTCCCATCTAAGGAGAAAAGATATTCTGGAGGCCAGAGAAGCCGGTCTCCGTTATAAGTTGATTGCCAGGGTGATTAAGGACGGGAACAGGATTGAAACCAGTGTGGCCCCAGAAAAACTGCCTTTAACCGACCCTCTATCTGGAGTGATGGGCGCTCAGAATGCCCTGACTTTTGACACCGACCTGATGGGTAAAATAACCATACAAGGGGCCGGAGCCGGCCGTCTGGAAACCGGTTTTTCTATTCTTTCCGACATGCTGGCTATAAGACGCTGCGATACAAGAAGACAATAATCAGGAAAATAGAGGCCTTTTCCTTTCAGCGAAATTTTGGGGTCAGACCAATTATCCAGACCAAAATATCCCTGGAGGCCCCTTCAGGATAATACCTTTCAATTAGAGCTGAAATAGTAAAAAAACGCCTGATTTTGCGAAAAATCTTTTTTAATAAATTGATGACCGGAGTTGTTTAATAACCTTCAGCTCAAATCAAAACATTCCGCCGGGACGTTGAGAGGGGTAAACTCTTTTTCTTTATGGTCGGATTATAAGCGGCCCATCAGGTTATTTGGAAAATAAATAAGACCGAAACAGACCAAATTCTTCCTGACCTGACCTTAAACAACCTACAAAATTGTAGCCGAGGCTTCAAATTTGTAGGTTAAAACTTTATCCTGATTATGCCATTTCATTTATTATCAATTATTTGCAATCTGGCATGTTTCTTGCTTTAAACTAAAGTGAAACCCATAACAGGAGGTTAAAAATGAGAATCAAAAAAATGCTGATGAGCGTAGCCATTAGCCTCTTGGCTTTAGCCTTGATCTTTTCTTTTTCTTTTGCTCAGGAAAATACCGAGCAGAATAAGGAAAAGGTGAAAACTGAGCAAAAGGAAAAGGCCAAAGCTCAGGAACAGGTTCAGTTAAAGAATCAGGAAAGAGAAAAGAGCCAGGAGCAGGAGCAGGCCGGAACCGAAGTCCATAAAGTTATAGAAAAAGAGTCCAATCCTAATTCTCAATCCCAGACTCAGGTCAGGAACGAGATTCAGAATCGGGTTGTAGTTCAGGAAAATTCTGAAGGCCAGATGGAACTCCAACATCAGCTCCAGATTCAACACCAGGTTCAAAATCAGGCCATACAGAATGAGGTAACTATTACCAAAGAAGGTGAAGGTAAACCTGTAGTGGAGCACACTCTGGTCAACACCAGAAAAGAACAGAATCAAAATAAAACTGCCATTCGCAATGAAGAAAGAGCCCGAAGCCAGAACCAGATTAAAGAGCAATCGCGCCCAAAGACTAAAAAGGGTGGACTTTTCGTGGATGAAAACGGAGATGGGATAAATGACTTCTACCGGGACCATGATGGAGATGGAATCCCTAACTGCCAGGACCCGGACTGGACGGCTCCCAAAGACGGAACCGGTTATAAGGGCTCTCCTAATAATAATCCCTCAGGGCAGATGATGAATAAGGCTATGAACAGGACCATGACCTGGACGAGAAATACCTTCCGCAACCAGACCAGCGTGACCGCCCAACTCTGTGATGGAACCGGACCCAAAGGCAAAGCAGCCAGGAAAGGAAATCGTTAAAAGTTGAATACCAAATCGGTGAGCAAGGCCGGGCTTAAGACCTGGCCTTTCTGCTTTTCTACTCATTCATTTTCAGGATAAAATTCAACGAAGGCAGGAATAAATATTAGAAAAGCAAGAACTGGAGGTTACCATGAAAGTCCTGAGAAGACATCAAATGGAAATAACAAAAATCCCTTCCAGCTTTAATATTAAACTTCGCTTTAAAAGATACTTCCAGAAAGACCGGTTCTCCCTGAAGGTAGTTCTGTTTCTAACCTTAATCCTCTCGCTGGTCAGACTAAGTGCTGCTTCTACTATTCAATTTTCTCTGGCTCATAACGCTGCCAGCAACATTTTTCAATCCTACCAGCCTTATGCCGATCAGCTCACCTCAGCCGGGGTGTTCTTTGGCGGGGATTCTCAGGGGCTAGCTCTCTACGGCAGTCTGGATCTGAATTACCTTTATAAATACTCCGGACTAAGCTCCTTTTCTGGAAAGCTTGGTGCTGACATCCTGGCCCCGACCAGCAGCAGAAGTGCTTTTTATTTTGCCCTGGAAGGCGAGGCTGTTTTGTTCAGAAGCCTTTACGACTACTTTAACCACAGCACCATTCGCCTGCTGGCTAACTTTAAGAGCTACCTCACTCCATCTACCATTTTCCGCCTGGATTCAGAGAGTCGATTGAATAATTATAAATATGCCATTTTTGACTATTTCTCCGAAAGCCTTACAATGTCAATCAATAATTTTTTTAAGACCAGAACCACCATCATGGTTGAAGCCAGCTATGGATACAAGCTTTATTTCCAGCCTGGGGTTAGCACTGCAAACAGCTCCGAAGAAACCTTTGTTGATGGTCTGACTAAATCCGAACTTTCGGCCTTAGCTTTTTCCAGCATTAAGGGCGGAAACGTCCTCACCCCTCCCCCGTTCCAGGGTGGGCCCGGAACAGGAACTGGCAACCCTTTTGACAACTACAATAGAGGAGGGTGGTACAGTATAAGGGGTGTGCCCTACCAGCCGGTTTACTACACTGGAAGCCGAAGTCTTCAGGTTTTCTCAGTAAGCGGCCTTCTGGCCCAGGGATTGGGGGAAAATCTGGGATTGAGTTTGAGCGCCTCAAGACAATGGTACTTAAAAGGAGAAAATCCGTTCTCTTCAAGCGACGAATATTTTATGGTAGAAAACCCCACCTACGATCGCTTTGCCTGGGAAGGATATTCTTTTCGGGCTAAACTCTCGGCTGTCATTACTGCAAGACTTAGCGGAGAAATCCAGTACGATTATTTCTCTCGTCAATTTCCAGGGATTATCAGCCTGGACCTTGAAGGTAACAGCTTAGGTATCACCCGTAAAGACATCCGACATCAATTCAGCGCCAGACTACAGCTGGACCTGGCCCGAGTTTCTTTTTTCCTCAACTACTCTTATCTCAAAAATTCATCCAACGACCCCTGGTTCAGCTGGGATGGTAATGTTTTCAGTGTCGGCCTGGCCTGGAATCTGAATGTCTCGCCATCTAAATGAATGATTTAAGTAGGACTGACATGAAAAAAGTTTGCCTGCAAAAAGAAAAACAACCAAGAATAATGAAGATATTAACAAACCGGGCTACACCGGAAAAATTGCCAATTTATTTTTACTTGACTCTCTCGCTGCTTCTGATACTCGTTGCCTTCCCGTTAATTACCACAGCCGCTTCATCAGAGGATCAGGTCAGCTCTCCTCAGGGCCGGTCAGATAGACCTCAACCTTACTACAACATCGACCGGGAAACAACTATAGAAGGTCAGGTAGAAGACTTGAAATTTGAATCCCGGTATGAAGGTAAAGCCCACTTCCTGATTCTGCTGGTCAAGGACAAGAAAACCGGCGAGGTGATAGAAGTTGAAACGGCCCCAGCCTGGTTTTTCCAGACGGATATTCATAGAGGTGAAAGAATCAAGTTAACTGGGGCTCTCATAGAAGACAATCAGGGGAAAAAGATGGTTATGGCCAGAGAGATAAAAATTAAAAACAGGACGATTATTCTGCGCGACCGCCGCGGCTTTCCTGCCTGGAGTGGGGGAAAGGGTAGAAGACGTGGCCCAGACCATTGATGCCTCTTTTTTCGCTCTGGGTCCAATCGTAAAACAAAAAGAGCAAAAACATTTCATCCAGGTGAAAACTTACCAGATTTTCTGACTTTCAGTTTTTAATTTGAGCGCTGCCTTAACCAAACAAAAAAGACTATCCTCAGGACATCAGAAAACAACCAGTTGACTAAATGCACTGTTAATTTAATCGTCCTTTTAACCTGATAAGACGAATCAGGAAAATCCCCGAAAACTTCTGTTATTTTACCAGCGGTCTGTTACAGAAATCCTTTTTCCTTCATCCACTCATCGTTAAAAATAGTGCTCAAATAACGGAAGGCGCTATCGGGAAAAACTGTAAGGATACGAGCCGGGCGGTCAATTTCTTTAGCAATTTTTAAGGCCGCCCACAGGGCTGCCCCAGAAGAGCCGCCAGTCAGAATACCCTCTTTTCTGACCAGTTCCCGGCAGGTTAAAAAAGCCTCGCGGTCAGAAACCTGAACGACCTCGTCTATCACGGAAAAATCCGCACAGCCAATAATAAATTCATCCCCCAATCCTTCAAGGAGATAAGGAGCTGGCTGACTTCTTTTTCCAGTATAAAAATAGCCATGAAAAACAGAACCAACAGGGTCAACAGCTATCACTTTGATGCCAGGATCTTTTTCCTTTAAAAATTTGCCTGCTCCCCCAATAGTTCCGCCAGTACCCATCCCGGCCACAAAATAGTCAATCCGGCCTTCCATCTGTTCCCAGATTTCAGGTCCGGTGGTGAGATAATGAGCTTCATTGTTTTCTCGATTGTTATGCTGATCCGGGAAAAAACAGTCCGGCATTTCTGCTGCCAGCCTTGGTGTAATGTTGTTATAGGAGTCTGGATGCTCGGGTGGCAGGGTGCTATCCACTTTTATTAGCTCAGCCCCCAGGGCTTCCAGCATATCCATCTTCTCTTTTGAAAGCCGGTCGCGTACCACCACTTTCAATTTGAAGCCTAGTTGAATAGCTACGAGAGCCAGCCCCATGGCCATATTACCAGAAGAATTTTCCAAAATAATTTGCCCTGGTTTGGCGCGCCCGTCAGCCATGGCCCTGGTTACCATATAATAAGCAGTTCGATCTTTAACACTACCGGTTGGGTTTAAGAATTCTAATTTGGCAAAAATCTCAGCCTTAAGTCCTTCAGTAATTTTATTCAACCGGACTACAGGAGTCTGACCTATGAGGTCCAGAATACTGTCATAAATTTTACTGTTTCTTTCCATCGCTCTATTCAAATCCCAAAATGCTACGATTCAATTTTAGAAAAGCTAACAGAGAAAATGGCTCCTGTCAACATCAGCTTCTTGACATAGAAGATTGTTTCTGTTATCTGTTTAAGCGTGAAAGAGAGAAATTTTTACCTCGCCGCTAAGCTTAGTTTTGTAGCTACCAGCTCTCTTTGTTTCAAAATCAACGAAATAACCGCCTCCATGATAATGCCTACCCGAGTACAGGCCAGGATTTAAGGTCCTGTACCGGGTATTAAAAGCCTTCCCTTAAATCCTCCTGTACTCGGAATCTCTTCCAGAATAAGCAGGCCTATCTCTATGCTATTTCCTGATTTTCTTATGGAGGTAAAAATGAGGAAAAAAACTCTTGATGAAATAAATGAAAAGATTAAAGAAGGAAAAGCCGTGGTGCTCACGGCTGAAGAAATGACCCGGCTGGTCAAAGAGAAAGGAGCGGAAGAAGCCTTCAAGCAGGTTGATGTGGTTACCACTGCTACTTTTGGCGCCATGTGCTCATCCGGCGTGTTCATAAATTTTGGTCACTCTGACCCACCAATAAAAATGACCAGAGTCTGGTTGAACGATGTGCCAGCCTATACTGGTCTGGCTGCTGTTGATGCTTACCTTGGAGCCACGGAACCATCAGAAAAATTTAATTTCCAATATGGGGGAGCCCAGGTAATTGAAGACCTGGTAAGAAGAAAGCCGGTGGTTCTCAGAGCAGAAGCTTACGGGACCGATTGTTATCCAAGAAAATCTATCACCACCATAATAACTATTAACGATTTAAACCAGGCCATCATGGTCAACCCCCGAAATGCTTACCAGAAATACAGCGCTGCCACCAACTCCGGCCCAACAACCCTTTTTACTTACATGGGTAAACTTCTTCCAGAGATGGCCAACGTAACCTTTTCTGGCGCCGGTGAACTATCGCCTTTGATGAACGATCCGGATTATGAAACCATTGGTCTGGGAACCAGAATTTTTCTGGCCGGGGCAGAAGGATACATCATCGGCCACGGCACCCAGCATTCGCCGGAAAATGGCTTCGCTACCCTGATGGTCAAGGGCAACCTGAAAGAAATGTCACCTGAGTTTCTGAGAGCCGCAGTCTTTAAAGGTTATGGTTGCACTCTTTACCTTGGCCTGGGCATTCCCATACCTGTGCTTAATCCAGGTATAGCCAGGAAGACCGGTATTTCAGACGAAGAAATTTTCACCAGCCTGGTTGATTACAGCTATCCAACCAGAAACCGACCGGTACTAAAAAAAGTGAGTTATGCGGAGTTGAAATCAGGCTGGGTAGAAGTTAACGGAAAAAAGATAAAATCCTCACCCCTGTCCAGTCTCTTCATGGCTAAAAAAATCGCCCGGCTTCTTAAAGAAAAAATTATTAGGGGTGAATTTTCTCTGACCTTGCCGGTAGAAAGACTGCCAGAAAAATCCACGGTAAAAACTCTGGAAATTAGAGAAGCAACTGTGGAGCAGTTTAAGGAAGAAAAAAGGGAAGTCCCGGAGAATGTCAAAATGTTTAGAGATGACTCGCGCTGTTTCCACTGTGGCTACTGCCTCTCACTCTGTCCCAACGGAGTTTTTGTAAAAACAGACCAGTGGGAAATAAAAGCTCAAACCGAACGCTGCACAGGATGCGGCCTGTGTCTTGAAGCCTGCCCGGCTGGTGCTATTAAAGTGAGAAGATAACAATGGAAAGAATAAGGTACAGACTCAGAATCAAAGAAACCATAGCCACCATAATTTCCGAAAGAAAATTCATTACGGTGGCAGCAGAAGAAGTGTTTTATCAGCGAATTGTTTTAGAAGACTTCATTTCTAAGGATCCGGAGTTTCTTAAAACTCTAAAACCTTACTTTGCGCCGGAAAGCGCGCCGGAAATAGTCAAAAAAATGGCCGCCGCTTCAGCCAGAGCCGGCGTTGGCCCGATGGCTTCGGTCGCTGGAGCCATTGCCTACTTTGCGGTCAGGGCTATGGTGGAAAGCGGAGCCAGGTACGCCATATTTGAAAACGGAGGCGATATCGCCCTGTATACGGAAGAGCCCGTAGTGATCGGCCTGTACGCAGGAGAAGGCCTGAAAAATCTGGGGTTTAAAATTGAACCACGGCCATCAATCATTGGGCTGTGCACTTCATCAGGTAAGATGGGACATTCCTTAAGTTTTGGCCAGGCTGATTCAGTCACCGTCGTATCAGAAGACCCATTATTAGCCGATGCGATAGCCACAGCCGCCGGAAACTGTATAAAGAACGATGACCCGGGCCAGATTGAAAAAACCGTTGAAAGATTTTTGATTCCTGGAGTGGAAGGCATAATGGTTGTGATGAATGAACATATAGGCCTAGGCGGTAAACTGCCCGTAATAATCAGCGTACCTTTTGCGCCACATCTCATAACTTCTGCCTTGAGCTAAAAATGCTAAAAGAAATTTATTATCCGGAGAAAATTCACTGTCTTCCTGAAAAAAGGAATTTTCTGTTCCGGGCCGGTTTCCCCAGCTCCAAACAACCCGCAGAAGTTGATTTTATTAAAAAAGCCAATGAGGTTTATCTTCTGGCCCTGGGCACCATAAAACCAGTGGTTTTTCACCTGACAGCTCCAGTTGATTATTTCCCACCAGAACTCCTTCCAGAAAGTTTCTTAAATATCAAAGCCATGACTGTTTTTGCTTCCACTCTGGGTCATTCATTAGATGCCTTAATCAACGAGCTAAACGAAAAAAACCTGAGCTTTGAGGTTTTAATGCTTGATGCCTGGGGCTCGGAATCCGTAGAAGTCCTGAACAGGCATTTTGACCAGTGGCTGAGAAAACAACACGGTGCTGGTACCAGGCGGTTTTCTCCGGGATATGGCCGGGTGGATATAAGGATGAACAGGCTTATCATCAAAGAATTACTTAACCTAAAAGAAATAGAAGTTCTGGAAAGCGGCGTTATGCTTCCCAGGAAAACCACAACCTGCCTTATAGGGTGGTACCATGAGAAGAAATGAATTCAAAAACCTTTTAGAGCAAAAAGTTTTATTCCTGGACGGAGGCTACGGAAGCGAATTTATAGAGAGAGGCCTGAGGGAAAAGCTGGTGGAACGGCTTAACCTGACCGCTCCAGAAGAAGTAAGAAAGCTCCAGAGAGAATACGTGGAAGCTGGAGCGGACCTTATTCTGACCAACACCTTCAGCGCCAACCGGGCCAAGCTGGGCGCCTATAACCTGGAGGATGAGATTGAAAAAATTAATGCCGCAGCCGCGAGAATCGCCAGGTCTGTTTGCACCGGTGGCCAGTTTGTTTTTGGCGACCTTGGTCCAACCGGTTTTCTTCTTGAGCCCTTTGGCCCGCTTTCTTTTGGCCAGGCTTACGACATTTTTAAGGAGCAGGCCAGTATTCTGGTAAAAAACGGAGTTGATGGCCTAATCATAGAAACTATGTCTGACCTTAAAGAACTCAAGGCTGCTATCCTGGCTGTTCGCGAGGTGACAGAAGACCTTCCGCTCATAGCTCAGATGACTTTTGGGCCTGAGGGATTAACCCTGACTGGTACTTCAGTCGAAATCTTTGCCAGCCTGATGAATGATTTAGAAGTTGATGTGGTTGGCCTCAATTGCTCTCTGGACCCGGAAAAAATGCTGCCCGTTCTGGCTGAACTGGTCAAACACTGCTCAAAACCATTGTCAGTAGAACCGAATGCCGGCCAGCCACAACTTTCCGGAAATAAATTAAGCTACCTTACTTCTCCGGAAGAACTGGCTGTTTATGCTAAAGACTACTTTGAGCTGGGAGCTAACATCATCGGTGGCTGCTGCGGCACTGGACCCGAGCATATCAGAGCCATGGTCAAATTTGTTGGCCAGAAAAAGCCCGCGCCGAGAAAAATTAACAGAACCAGGTATCTTTCTTCCCGCACCATCCTCAAACCGGTTGAACCTTTTCTGGTGGTGGGTGAAAGAATAAACGCAAGTGCTAAGAAAAAACTCCAGACCCAGATTCAGCATTACGATTTTTCTGAAATTATCAGCCTGGCGCAAAAACAACAGGATGAAGGAGCAGCGGTCATAGACATTAACCCGGGGATAGAAAAACTACTTACCGCTGAACACATAAAAGCACTCATCCAGACGCTTGACCGCCACTCAACCCTGCCTCTTTCCCTTGATATCCAGGATGATGAATTTCTGCGAGTGGCCCTGGAAGAATATGCCGGGCGACCGCTTCTAAACTCAGCTACCGTGCGACAAGAACACCTCCTTACGCGCCTCAACCTGATTAAACGGCACGGCGGCCTGCTTATTTTGCTGGCTATTGAAGACGAAGTCCCACCCTCCGCTGAAGAGCGAATTAAAGTTCTGGAAAAAGCAATAAAGATAATACAAGAACAGGGCGTAGAGTTAAACAGAATTTTCTTCGACCCTTTGGTCCTACCTCATGGTGCTGGTCACGATTTCAGAGAAACCATAAAAACCATTCATTTTCTCCGGGAAAAAGGACTTAATTCCATTATCGGCCTTTCTAATCTGAGTTACGGTTTGCCGGAAAGAGAAAAAATAAATGCGGCTTTTTTAAGTCTGTGCCTGTCTGCTGGTTTAAAAGCAGCTATCCTGAACACTTCAGAAGTTACTACCATGAATGTCCTGACAGGAGGTTTAGCCCTTCTGGGTTTAGAGCTTAAAAAACTTAAAAAAGCTTCAGACTGGAGTGAAGAGCTGGTCGTAAACCTTCTTATTAGGGGAAAGAAGGACGAGCTGAAAGCTCTGGTAGAAGAAAAATTAAAAGAGTTAACTCCTCTGTCGGTCAGTCAGGACCTTCTGGGCAGAGCTATGGAAAGAATCGGACAGCTCTATGCTTCGGGAGAAATCTTCCTGCCACACCTGATTTTGTCGGCAGAAACGGCCCGGCCAATTTTTGATTATCTCAACAGCCTTATCCCAGAAAAAGCCACTAGCCGTGGAAGAATACTTTTAGCCACAGTGGAAGGAGATATTCATGATATCGGGAAAAACATCGTGGCTACCATTTTTAGAAGTGCAGGTTTTGAAGTCATGGATCTGGGCAAAAATGTTCCGGCTGAAACCGTGGTGTTAGAAGCAAAGAAACTTAAGCCCGATGTGGTAGGGCTTTCAGCCATGATGACCACTACAGTCGGCCGGGTAAAAGAAACTGCTGACCTCATAAAATCTGAGAATCTGAATTTGCCAATTTTAGCCGGGGGAGCCTCCATGAACCAGGAGCTGGCTGAGCGTTTCGAAGTCTACTATGCTAAGGACGCTCTCCAGGCTTTAGAAATATGTCAGCAACTGATCAAAAGCAAAAGGAGCAAGGAAAATGAAAGTTACAGAAAAGATTAAATCAGGTCCCATCCTTTCCATAGAAATTCTGCCGCCTAACCGCGGTCAGAATATGGCTGAAATTTATGATGTAGTTGACCAGCTGCTGGATTTTCCCCTCGACTTAATCAGCGTCACCCGTCATCCACCCGAAACTACTTACCTTGAACTACCTGATAAAATCATCAAAGTTCCCAAAGTTAAAAGACCCGGTTCTCTGGGAATCACTGCCGCCTTACTCAAAAAATATAACCTGGAGGTCATGCCGCACGTTCTGTGCTACGGAATGAGCAAATACGAGATTGAAGACTTGCTCGTTGACCTTAACCTCCTCGGTATCAAAAATGTTTTTGTCATCAGGGGTGAGTATGAAAACCAGCCTCCGCCCGAAACCAGAGATGAATACCAGCATGCCGTGGAACTGGTAGCTCACATTTCCAACCTGAACCGGGGGCTATACCTGTATCCCTGTGAAAAGGCTTATCCTACCGACTTTTGCATCGGTGTAGCCGGTTACCCCGAAAAGCATGTTGAAGCCCCAAACCTCAACGAAGACCTGAGATTTTTAAAAGCTAAAATAGAGGCGGGGGCCGAATTCGTAATTACCCAGATGCTCTTTGACTTCGAAGTCTTCAAGAGATTCAGAGAAAAGCTGGCTGAAAACTCAATAAATATTCCTGTTATCGCTGGAATAAAGCCGATAGTTAGTCTCAAAACAATTTATAACTTACCAGGCAAATTTTTCGTTAGTTTTCCTGAAGATTTTATCTGCCAGATGAAAGAGGCCCGCACCGAAGAGGATGAATTTCGAACTGGCATTGAATACATGTCTAAATTAGCGGAAAAACTTCTGCTAAGCGGGGCAGCCGGCCTCCATATCTTTACCATGGGAAAAGGGCGGGCATCTAAGGCCCTTCTTAAGGCAATTTATGGGTAAGAAACATTAACTTGACGGCCGATTCCCTTCCTGTGATATGATAAATAACCTAATGATTTCTGGATTAAGAACCTTCGAAATTATCCTTCTCCGAGCTCGTTTAAAAAAATTTAAAAGGAGGCATCATGTCCGCTGAGCAAAAACACTCTCCAGGCGTGGAAAAGTATATTCAGGAGGCCAGAGTTTTCCTAGACCAGCAGGAAAAAATCAAAGCCAGGATGAAGCAGATGAAGTTTGACACCATCGCCGTCCACGGACTTTACTCAATAGAAGAAGCTCTCAACCGGAATCAGGGTGCTATCATAGAGCCACTTTATTTAGCCACCTCCCAGGGTTACCGTGATGCTGACGAGCTGGAAGCTGCCCTGGCCTATCTCATTCCCACCTGGTGTTACACCCGGATCGCCAATCCAACCACCTACTACCTGGAATACGTTCTGGCTCTGCTCGAAGGATACAAGAGCGGTTATGACACTTCCTGTGTGGTGACCTCATCAGGTATGGCGGCCATCATGATGGCTGTCGACCCCTTTCTGGTGAAACAGAAGGAAGGACCGGAAAAAATTAATTTTGTCTCTTCAATTCAGCTTTATGGCGGAACCTTCCAGCATTTTTCAGTTCGCAAGATGAAAGAAAGAGGAATTGAGGTCCGCTGGGTTCTTCATCCTGAAGACATAGAAGAATGGAAGGCCAAAATAGATGAAAACACCCGTTTCCTTTATGTAGAAGCCCCCAGCAACCCACAGCAGTCATTTTGCGATGTTAAGGCTCTGGCCGATTTAGCCCATTCCTGGGAAATCCCGGTCATCTTTGATGCCACCTGCGCCACTCCAGCTTTGATGAGGCCCATCGCCTACGGCGTGGATATTGTAGTTCACTCCCTCACCAAATCTATAACCACCGGCGGACTAGCCATAGGCGGGGCTTTAATCAGCCGCAAACCTATAGTGACCAAACTTAAGAACGACGACCCAAATTTCAAGAACAGCTTCGCCGAATACGTAAAATTCTGGCCCTACCGGGATAACGGACCTGCCGCCTCTCCTTTCAATGCCCTTATGGCCCTCAATGACCTGAAAACCTTGCGAATGAGAATGGATGTGGTCAGCCAGAACTGCCAGAAGGTGGCTGAGTTTCTGGAAAAGCATCCCCGGGTTTATCAGGTTGATTATCTTGGACTGCCAAGCTACAAGCTTCACTCTCTGGCCAAAAAATACATGAAACTGGTTGACTCTGATGACGGTACCGGTCAGGAAGTTAACCGCTACGGGCATCTGATGAGCTTTCGGGTGGATGGGCCTCCGGAAAACGCCAGAAAGGTCTTTGACCGGTTTAAGATAATTTTTAGAGCCACTGACCTGGGGCGCATCAAAAGTGTGGCCACCATCCCGGCCATCTCCACCCACCAGCAACAGGGCGAAGAAGCCAGAAGGATGGCTGACATCCCGCCCCAGCTCATCAGACTCTGCGTGGGTGCAGAAAACCCGGACGATATCATTGAAGACCTGAACCAGGCTTTAAATTCATTGTAATGTAAATAATACCTGTTAATTTCTAGTTTCTGGCCTTAATTGTCCTTAATTTAAGGGGGAAAGTATTCAAGTTTAGATTATAATTCCTGAATCATATTCCTTGCCTGTGGACGGCCTCTGGCCTGCGCTGTTATTACCCTTTTCCCAGCTGGTTAAGCTTTTTCCGGGAAAACTGAGCTGATCAAAGCTTTGGGCGCCCCTTAAGTCCTTTATTCCCAGGATTTACCAGGCAAAATTCTCCAGCTCATCCCAGCCTGAGGCAAACTCCATAGACATTGAATTCAGAAATTCAGGCTGTATTTTTCACCTGCCCTGGTTTTAAATTCAATCAGGTCACGGTTAATTTTCCGGTAAGAAACCGGTCCTCCAACAGACCTGACCATTAGGGTACTTCCAGGTTTAATTTTAACCCGACAGGCTTCTCCATTCCTGGACAATAGCTCAGCTTTCTTTAATTTCCCTTTTTCCCATTCCAGACTAATTTCAAAACCGCCGCGGGCCACCAGTCCCTTAACCTGACCCTGACCCCAGGGAGCTGGCAAGGCCGGCAGAAAATTAAGGTAGCCTTCATGCGATTGGAGAAGCATTTCAGCCACGGCGGCCGTCAGACCAAAGCTTCCATCCACCTGCAGGGCGTTGGAGCAGATGGAAAAGAGGTTGTTGAAGCTGTAATTTTTCAGGGCGTAGTGAAAATTTTCCAGGGCTTTTTCTGGCTCATAAAGGCGGGCCCAGCAGGCCATTTTCCAGGCTGAGGACCAGCCGTTTCCGGTAAGTCCGCGCTGTTCCAGAACAGCCCGGGCTGCGGCTGCCAGCTCTGGTGTTCTGGTGAGCGAAATCTGATTTCCCGGATAAAGTCCATAAAGATGGGAAATATGACGGTGGCTTTTTTCTTTCTGGCCCCAGTCTTCCAGCCATTCCTGAAGTTCACCCTTTTTGTTTATCTGCATGGGAGCCAGCCTGGCTCTGGTCTCCAGAACTTTCTTTCTGAATTCATCATCTACACCAAGTATCTTAGAGGCTTCAGCCACATAACCAAAAAGGTCACTCAAAATCTGCATATCAATAGTTGAGCCCGCACACAGGGTGGTGCCCGGACTCATCCAGCCAGTGGTCTCATCAAAAAAAGTGATGTTGCCAGGCCGGTCTGGAAAATTTTCAGGAGAAGTGGAAGGATTGGTTACCAGCCAGCCGTATTTCGGGTGTGGAACCAGAAAATCGAGGAAAAACTCCACTGCTCCTTTCATAATCGGGTAATACTCAGCCAGAAATTTTTTATCCCGGGTGAAAAGATAATGTTCCCAGAGATGCGTACAGAGCCAGGCTCCACCGGTTGTAAAGGCACCCCAGTCGGGCCCATCCATCGGAGCCGCCACCCTCCAGATATCAGTGTTCTGATGAAAAACCCAGCCACGGCAGCCGTAATGTTCCCTGGCCACTTCTGAACCCTGGTCCGTCAGTTCCTTAATCATCTTAAACAGGGGCTCGGCACATTCGGAAAGGTTGGTCACCTCCGCGGGCCAGTAGTTCATCTCGGTGTTGATGTTGGTGGTGTACTTAGAGTCCCAGGGCGGGTTCATGCTTTCATTCCAGATACCCTGAAGATTAGCAGGCTGGGTTCCCGGCCTGGAAGAAGAAATCAGTAGATACCGACCGAACTGAAAAGCCAGAGCCGCCAGGTTGGGGTCATTCTGACCGTTAAAATTCTTAATTCTCAAATCGGTGGGCAGAAAAGAATTATCAGTGGAACTCAGGTCCAGAGAAACCCGGCGGAAAAGCTCACGATGGGCGGTCAGATGGTCTGCTTTTATTTTCTGGTAGTCTTTCTTCAAAGCGGCCTGAAGGGCGGACTGAGCTCTTTGAAACGGATCCGCACTGAGGTCTTTGTAAGAAACAAAATTGGTCGCAGCAGAAATGTAAATTGTTACAGCCGAGGCTTTTCTGACCTGAAGGTCGCGGTAGCTAACCTTAATTTCTCCATTTTCAGGCACCACTTTAAGCAGGCAGACATAGCGAACTTTGCCCGGAACTCCCAGGTAATCAGCTGATTTTCCGGTCAGAATTAGTCCGTCTTCACCATAGCCATCCATCTGAAAATAATCAGTGGCGTAATTAGAATGAGCCTGGTTGCGACAGCCCCGGAGCTCAGCCAGGAAAGAAACAGCACCAGGCTGGCTGGCCTCCATTCTGATGACTATGACCTGATCCACGGGCGAGGAAAAAACTTCTCTTCTAAAGCTAATTCCGTTCTGTTCGTAAGAAGTGGTAACTATAGCTGAATCCAGGTCCAGCTGGTGAAGATAATTTTTCACTTCTCCCTGTGAGTCAAACTTTAAGATCAGGTTGGCCAGCGACTGATATTTTTGCTGCTCAACCGGATAGCCCATGAGATAACGGCCAAAAAGATGATGCGCTTTAAGATAATCGCCGTCAAAAATGAGCTGTCTTATCTCCGCCAGATGTTCATGTCCACCCTTTCTGGTCTGGTTATAGGGGCCTCCGCTCCAGTAAGTTTCTTCATTAAGCTGAATCCGTTCCTCATCGGTTTTGCCGAAAACCATAGCTCCCAGCCGGCCATTGCCCACCGGAAAAGCATTTTCCCACTTATCCGCCGGATGCTCATACCAGATGACGGTAGTGGGGTTAATTTTTCCACGGCCTGTGGCTTTTTCGCCAGCTGGGGAAAAAAGCGGCAAAGCAGCTAAAAGAATAGTAAAGATTAGAAAGAATCTACCGATTTTTTTCTTTGACATCATCTGAAGCTCCTGCCAAAAATTTTTTAATCCTTAAACCAGATTAAATTATTATCCTGTTTAAGCTGAGCTTTTCTATTCATCAGACTTCAATCAGAACTTTCATCGTCTTTTCCCGATTTTTCTCAATGTACTTGTAAGCTTCAGCATATTGTTTCAGGGAAAAGCGCTGGCTGATAAGCGGCTGGAGCTGGACTTTTCCGTCCTCCATCAAATAAATGGCGGTTTTATAATCTTCTTTTTTGTACATTAAAGAACCTATCACTCTTAACTCTTTATCCTGGATGAGTCCCACATCAACAGCAGGTTTTTCTCCGAACACTCCAACCACGATTATCTCTGAGCCCTTTCTGGCCAGGGTGATAGCCTGATTAATAGTCTGGCCCACACCAACGCATTCTATAACTGCATCCGCCTTACTTTCCCCAAACGTTTTCTTGACCTGGCTGGCAAGGTCTTCTTTAGCATTGTTCACAGTGAAATCAATACCGCACTTCCGGGCAATCTCCAGTCGAACATCACTGATATCGGCAATCATAACGGAATTAGCTCCCAGAGCTTTGACCGCCTGGGCCGTAAGGTTGCCAATAGTTCCAGCTCCCAGAATCAAGATATTTTTTCCTTTTAGCTCTGACAACCTGCCCGCAGCATGAACACCCACCGCCAGCGGTTCAACCATGGCTCCATATTCATAATCAATGGAATCAGGAAGCTTAACGACCAAATCCTGCGGGACGGCCAGGAACTCCTGAGCCGCGCCATCGGCCTGACAGCCTATGACCTTCAACTCATCACAAATATGATAATCGCCATGCAAGCACTGATAGCAGCGGCCACAGGTCAGCTGGGGCATAACGGTTACCCGGTCACCTGCCTGGAATTGAGTAACCCCCGGGCCCAGTTCCGCAACCTCAGCTGAAAATTCATGGCCTTGAACAATCGGACATTTAATGTAGGGATGTTTCCCATAATAAGCGTGAATATCCGAACCGCAGATGCCAATTCGTTTAATCCTGAGCAAAACCTGACCGGCGGCCGGGAATGGTTTAGGCACCTCTCTAATTTCAATTTTCTCCGGCTGGCTTAAAACCACCTGAATCATCTTTTCTCTCCTTTTCTTTAATATATGAATAAATATTCATATATCAATATTATCCAGGCAATTTATTCTGGCTTCAACTCAATAAAGAAAGGTTTTTCCGAGGTTTTATAAATCCACAGGATAAGATCAGTGCCTTCCAGGTTTCGATTAAAGCCGAGGTAAAAATCTTTCCCTCTCTTTAGCTCTTTTTCATTCAGCCTGACCAGCAAATTCTTTTCCCCGGCATTTTTCAACACCAGACAGAGATTAGCAACTGGCGAATGCTGACTGGCCCTGACTTCAATTCTAACCGGTTGCTTCATCCCTTCCTGGTCAAAGCTTAGAAGATAAGCTCTCTGGCCGGCATCATAACCTTCATTTTTAAGACCAGCATTTTTAGTGATCAATTGTGGCGGATTAATCCAGGACCTGGCCAAAAGAGCCAGTTCTTGAGGAGATTTATTCATAGCCGCCCCATACAGCCAGTTGGCCCAGTAGGTCTTCCCTTCTCCCTTGTGAATTGGGGGCCTGGCCCAGGCCAGGGAAAAATGAGAGGCTTTATCTGGAGCCTGGGCATACCTTCCATCGGAAGGAATCTGAGCTACAGGCCAGTGATTCCACCAGGGAAAACGGGAAATTCCCTCACGCAATTCAATGCCGAATACAGTTATCCGGCAACCTGGCTCAAAAATTTCAAACGGCTTCCATTCTGATTTTAAATTAATTACCTGAATCACTGCATCTTTCGGCCCACTTTGAAGGTCGGGCAGCTTTTCAGCCCAGCTATGTGTTTTTGCCTCCCCTTTCAGATTTATAAGAGTCATAGCCTCAAGATCCACTACCTCCTCAGGCAGTTGTCCCGGGTGACAGAGAACAATGTTTTCCTGAGGTCCAAGAGGTTTACCTGAAGTCCACATCACTATTTTCCTCACTCCAAGAATATCAGGATAAAAGGTGTAATATTCATCAATTGCATCAGGCCAGCCGGTAATTTCATCCACCTGAGAATAATTCTGGTAAACTGAAACAGGGATATATCTCCAGTGAACAACGACCCTGGCCGGGCTATTCTCGATAATTCTAACGTGAGAGTAGAGACACTTGGCATCAAGCATGTGCTCAAAACAGCCTTCCTGATCGGTGAAAGATTCGGCACTCTGGTCAGCCATCCACAGGCCATTTTCCATTACCCAGACCGGTGAATACCGGGTGCCGCGCCAGAAAACAACTCTAATAGGAGAATTATCAAACTGCACCACCACATCAGAATAAGGGCCGCTTCTCCACAGGGCATCCCACTCTTCATAAAAACTGAGCTTGGTGTAATAGGCCCCAAAGCGACCCGGGCCTTCAGGACCTGAAGGCATTCTCCGGTCAGGAAGGGCCGGCGCTTTACCAGGTTGGCTGACCTGATAAGCGGCTACCACCTCTTTATCATTCAGGCTGTGGCCTGAGATTTTCAGTTCATCAATAATTGCATCTAAAGAAAACCAGGCTGGCCGGGTACCAAAAGGCCGAACCGGATCACTGGGAAGGCGTTTATCTCTGTTCATTCCGATGACCAGAGTTTGCCCTATAGCCGGTGTAAACTGGCCCTGGGTTCTAAGTTCAGCAGACAGCTTTCCGTTAATATAAATTTTTATGCCCTCTTTATCATCAAAAGTCCCCACCAGATGAGCCCAGGTTTTTAAAGGCAGCTTCTCTTCAGAGACGCACTCAACCCAGCGGCCATTAACTGCCATTTTCAAGGCCACTTCACCACGTGGACCAAGGCCAAAATAATACCCTTGTCTTCCTTCCTCCTCCTGAGCTACTATCGGACACCAGTTCCAGGGATATTCGGCCAGAGCTATCCAGGCTTCTATGGCGAAATTACTTGCTAATCTGGGCGCCTGCTCAGGTTTTCTTTTTATAACCGTGGTAAAGCCATCCAGCTTAAGCCCCCGACCTGAAACACCCTCAACCAGCTTGTAATTTCCGAAAATTTCATCTTCAAGGCCTGAAATAGAGTCCTTAATCCGGCCCTTTTTAACCTCATCAAATTTCCACCAGGCCAGAGCCTTACCTTTCTGAGCTAGTCCAGGAAGAGGACTGAACACAAAAAAAAGACCCAGGAATAAAACTAAAACTATTTTTTTCATTTTACCTCCCCATTTATTGTGATGGCTTCTATTATCATTTCCTTCAAGCTCTCTGGTGTCAGAAAGCCGGCGAGGCTCGATATAATAACCAATCTTCTTGGTTTTTCCTTATGTATTTTAGAGACGGTGTGGATAATTTTACCTTTAAGCTCAGCCACCTGCCGTCTCTCCCATTAATTTACTTCAACTCACTTCATAGGCTTCCTGCAGCAGCTGTCTGACCTCGCCAAAATTAACTACATAGGGATGGTTCTTGTAATCTGGAAGAACCAGAGACCTCTCAGCCAGCAGGGCAAGTTCTTCTTTTGGCACACCCAGCTCCTTTAAAGATTGGCGCAGACCAATGGCCTTTAGAAAATTTTCCAGATGTTTTACCAGGTCACTGGCTGCTTCCTCAGGGGAAGAATCTTTTAACTTCGGGTCAAAAATCCAACTTATCCGGGCAAATTTTTCCCTGGCGTACTTCCAGGTAAAATTCATGATGGCCGGGTATACGGAAGCCAGGGCCTGGCCGTGGGCAATATGCGGATAAAGTCCGCTCATAGCCATGGCTATACCATGAGGCAGAGTTACTCCGGCATTGGCTATACTCAGTCCCGCCAGGGTATCAGCCCAGGCCATTTGACTTCTATTCTCAAGGTTAGAGCCGTCTTTTACCACCGCCGGGAGGTAATTAATGATGATTCTTAAAGCTTCGTAGGCCAGTAAATCTGTATAGGGTGAGCCGTTGGGGTTAATAAAACTTTCAAAAGCATGAGTAAAAGCATCAAAGCCAGTGGTGGCTGTAATATAAGGTGGCATGGACAGCATCAGCTCTGGGTCAACAATAGCTACCCGCGGAAAAAGAATAGAATTATAAAGAGCAGATTTATTCCTTTCCGCCTGGTTGGTAACCACGGCCACCTGGGTGACCTGCGAGCCAGTCCCAGAAGTTGTAGTTACGGCCACAACCGGCAGGGTCTTCTCTGTTGGTTGAGTCGGCCGGAAAAACAAATAATCCCAGCAGCTACCAGGATGCGTGGCGGCCACAGCAATGGCTTTGGCTGTATCCATGCTGGACCCACCACCGAGACCTACTACCACCAGGGCACCAAATTCCCTGGCCATTTTTGCTCCCTCACTGACTACTTCCACTGTTGGATTGGGAATTACGCCGTCAAAATGAGCCACCTCTACTCCAGCTTCTTGCAGGTATTTTTTTGCTCTTTTAAAAGTTTTCTCGAGTTCGGGAATAGCTGGAACAGTAACCAGAAGACATTTATTTCCATACCTGGCGGTCACCTCGCCGATCTCTTTCAAACGCCCTTCGCCAAACCTTATCTCTGTAGATTGATAATAATTAAAATATTTCATTATCCGAGCCTCCTGATTTCTTTCTTTTTTCCTTAATCTTTTTTTTTCAGTCTTTCCTCTGTTAATTTTTAGTTTTAACCTTCCGAAATTTGCCTTAATAATTTCCTAATTTTTTCACAGCTTTACCCAGGCTCCTTTCTGGGCACATACCCTACTGGCCACCCAGTTAGCCTGTTTATTTATTTCCTCCAGACTTTGACCATTTAACAACCCCGCCACAAGAACTGAAGTGAAAGCATCTCCAGCACCTACGGTATCCACAACTGCCACAGGAAAAGCTGGATAAAAAGATTCTTGCCTGGAAGTTATCAGCCAGCTACCTTTTTCTCCTCTGGTCAGCGCTACTAATTCAAGCTGATAATCTTGAATTAGCCGCCGGCAAAGCGGTATTTCTTCTCTCAAAGTGGGGTAAAAATAATTGCCGATTATTTTCAGCTCATTCTCATTTAGCTTTAATACATCGGTTTCCTTTAACAGTTTACTAATCATTTCAGGTGAAAAGAAAGGAGCCCGAAGATTTATATCCAGCACCAGCAGACAATCCGACCTGGACTGGTCCAGAAACCAGCTGATTGTCTCCCCAGTAATAGCCGAACGAAAAGCCAGTGAACCAAAACCGATGGCTGCTGCCTTTTGTGCCAGCTGGCGGAGAGACTCGTTTTTCTCCAGAAAGTCCCAGGCCACATTTTCTTCAATGGTGAATGTTGGCACTTTATTGTCATCCAGCTCGACTCTGACAGTACCGGTAGGATGAATTCTGTCCACCTGGATATAATCTGTAGACAGCTGGTGTGAAGCAAAACGGCTTAAAGTTACTCGTCCGAGCTCATCTTCTCCCACCCGGCTTACCAGAAAGCTCTGTAAACCGAGAAGCTGAGCATAATAAACAAAATTGGCCGGGGCTCCGCCCATATGAGTACCGTCCGGGAAAATATCCCAGACTACCTCTCCTATGCCAACCACAATCTTCTCATCTTGGCTGATCTGGTCTTTTTGCTTTTCCTTAGCCGAAGGCATTTTGTTTAACCATCAGTTTTTTTCTTAACGAAAAATAATATAGAGAGCCACAAGAACCATCATCAGGACAATGGCGATGGCTCTGGGGTCAGTCAGGCCCTGGAATTTTTCCTGGGTAAAAACGCGACTGGGTTTTTCCCAGGTTAGCTCTCTGATACTCTCTTCCGAAGGTTTAGGTGTACACAAGCTGACAATTACAAAGATTACACTGCAGATGACAAACATCCACCAGGCTTGCATCATAAACGGAATGCCTAATTTATGGGTAATTATCTTCTCGGTGCCAAAAACCGGCAGGTCCAGGATGAAGGCTACAATTCCCATAGAAAATCCAGAAATCAAGGTCACCAGAGCAGCCTGCTTGGTCCCTCGCCTCCAGAAAACACCCCAGAGAAAAACAGCGGTAATGGGAGGAGCCAGGTCAGAAGCTATGGCATTTATGGCTTCAAAAATACTGGAATATTTTCCACCCTGGGTGGACCAGAGCATGGCCAGAATCATGACCACTACCGCGCTCACCCGTCCGATTTTCACCTGTTGTTCATCCGAAGTATCTGGTCTAATCTTCTGGACAATGTCCACAGCCACCAAGGTAGCAGCGCTGTTAAGGGCAGCAGCAATGGTACTCATTAAAGCAGCCAGAAGGGCGGCGGTGATAAGGCCCTTGATACCAGTGGGAATAAGCTGATTGATCAGCACAGGCAGAGTCTGATTGGCATCCTGTCCGATTATGTCCTTAAAAAGGACGTAGCCAATCACACCCGGCAAAACCAGGATAAATGGAGGAAGAAGCTTCAGAAAGCCGGCAAACAGTGGTCCTAACTGGGCATCACGCTGGCTTCTGGCTCCCAGAACTCTCTGAACAATCGTTTGGTCTGTGCACCAGTACCAGATGCCCAGAATTGGATATCCCAGAAGTACGGCATACCAGTTCAAACCAACCTGGCTGCGGGTTTGTAACATGCTCAACTGGTCTGGTTTCAGAGCATCCTTGAATTGAGCCAGTTCGGTAATGCCATAAGCTGGCAAAGCAAAAATGGCAAAAAGAGTAACCGTCACCGCTCCCAGAATCAGAATAACACTCTGAATGGTTTCAGTGACCACCACGGCTTTTAACCCGCCAAGGACAGTGTAGATAGCCGTCATAACTGAAATTATGATTATGGAAGTTAAAACATCTATACCAAAAAATTGCTTGAAAACAGCAGCGCTGGCATAAATACTCATGCCAATGTGAATGAACAAAGCCGCCACAATAGCCATGATGGCCAGAATAATTCTGGAAGCCGCAGAATATCTTTTTTCCAGAAATTCCGGGAGAGTTGATATTCTGGTGTTAAAATAAAAAGGTGCAAATACCAGGCCAAGAATGATTAGGGTAAAGGTGGCCATCCATTCAAAATTTCCCCAGACCAGGCCATCGTTATAGCCAGAAGCAGCCAGACCCACCAGATGGATGGTAGAAATATTAGCTGCAAAAAGGGCCGCACCCACTACCGGCCAGCTCAGCGATTTACCGGCCAGAAAATATTCCCGACTTGACTGTCTAAATTTCCGAGCCGAGACCAATCCTATTATCACAATCCCGATTAGATAAACAAGAATGATAATCAGGTCCAGAAGAGGAATAATAAGTTTTATTCCAGGCATGAAATCTTCTCCTCAGAGGAAGAAATGATTGACAAAAGCTTTCAGGAAACAATTTAATCCATTGGCTAACTTTCTTTTTCCGCAGAAAGAGAGAAAAGGAGAGATTCTCTTGATTTGTCCACTTTTTTATATTCCAGGTTGAGAACTTTCTGCATAATTAAAGAAACCGCCCCCATAACAGCCGCCTTTTGTCCAAAGGTTGCTGGCAAGATTTCAACTTCACGGCTTATCTTGCTCAGGGCACGAGCCTTAACCGTACTTCGAACCGTATCAAATAGGATATCTCCGGCCTGAGTCACCCCGCCACCTATGACGATGGCTTCCGGATTAAAAAGATTTATCAAAGCTGAAATTCCAATACCAAGATACTCTGCTGCTCTATGAAATACATTCCAGGCTAAAACATCTCCCTGTTTGGCAGCCGTGGCTACCATCTCAGCCGTCAGTTTATTTAAATCTCCCTGGCACATCTCCAGAAGAATACTTCTGGCACCACTCTCCAGTTCCATCCGGGCTGCCCGGGCAATGCCATTACCAGAGGAAAGGGCTTCCAGACAGCCAAAATTGCCGCAATAACACTGAATTTTGCTATCCTTTTCCAGGGTGATGTGACCGAATTCACCAGACATACCATGTGTTCCAAGCAAGGGCTGGCCGTTTACGATTATTCCCGCTCCTATCCCATAGCCCACATTGACACAGATAAAATTTTTATATTTTCTGCCGACGCCATAAAATAATTCTCCCAGCGCCATAACCCGGGTCACATTATCAAAGCAGACAGGAACACTAAGCTTATTTTCCAAGTAGCCAAGGATGTCCGCATCGTGCCAGTGAAAATTCGGGGAGAATTCCACTATGTTCCTCTTTTTATTAATCAAACCGGCCACCGCCATGCCAATGCCGTTGAGATGTTTTTGCTTCTTCCCGAGCTTCCCTTTAAGCTTCTTGATCACGTTAATAGTTTTGTCCATCACACTGTTAAAACCAATTTCCACCTGAGTGGGGACTTTCTCCTCATCCAGAATTTCAGCTTCAAGATTGGCCAGCACACCATAGATATTGGTAGTTCCAAGGTCAATACCGATTATAAAATTATTGTCGGGACAGAATCTCAGCAGATTAGGCCTGCGGCCACCATTGGAAGAACCAACACCAATTTCCTCCACCAGGCCATCTTCAATCAAATCATCAACTATGCGAGAAACCGTCGGGGCACTTAAACCGGTTCTCCTGGAAATTTCCGCCCGAGAAATAGAAGGATTATCTCTGATGAGTTTCAGAACCTTGCGACTGTTTAACTTTAGAATATACTTAGCATTAGCTGTTGGCGACATGGACTTAAACCTTCCTTTCTGAAAGTAATTATAGCCTTAACTGCTGTCTTAAATAAAGAGCCAAATGGTGCAAGTGCCAGTGTTTTTCCGAATCTTAATACCTTTGTTCTCAACCTGTTAGCAAGGTCTGCGGGCTTAACTTTTCTCTTTCTCTCTATATCTATAAAGCTGTCTGGTGTTTCTGTCTGGAGTTTAGTTCTTAAATCCATCATCTGCTCGAGTTCTTCCTGCACTTTTCCATTATCTTCTGGTCCCCAGAAAACATAAAAAGGAAGCTGAGGAGGGGAAACCCTCCCCAGCTTTTCACATAACCGATTTAGAACTTATAAACAAAAGAGAACCTTATTTCCCGATAACCCGAAAACCCTTTCAACCCCACCGAAGTTGGGCTATAAGTTCCCTGAGAAGTATTTTCACCTACTGGTCGCCATGTTCCAGCTGGATTCTTAGTTACATTTAGCGTGTAGGATCCAAGTAAATTAAAAACGTCAACATAAAATCCTAAATTCCCGGGTCCGATTTTGAAATTCTTCTCAAACCTGATATCAATATTATCAGTAGCTTCGTTTCGGCGGGCTCCTCGCGGTTCTACATTAATTGTGTACGAGATGGTTCTGGCATTATTCGCAATAGCCCATTGACTTGGCGGGACCACTGTTACTGTTCTGTTCCAGGGAGTACCATCTATGTGCTGGTAGAAAAAGGAAAACAGAATCCGATAAGGAAGAACAAAGGTTCCATATAACTTTATTATTAGCGGTCGGCTCCAGTTCAATTCACCATAACCATTAACAAAGCCGTTGGGATTGGCAAGAGTTCCCCGGCTGTACATCTCTGACCAACCTATCGGGAAATTACCAACGGATTTTAAAAAGTTAACTGAACCACCAAGCATCCAGCCCTGGGACATTCTCTTGTTAAAGAAAATTTCAAAAGAGCGGCTTTTCCAGCGAGCCTCAGGAACATTGGCCAGACGATAAAACATCGGTGGAGCATCATTGGAGAGGAAATACATGGTTACTTCTGTTTCTGGAAACATGCCATAGGCTGGAACTATAGTAGTAAAAGGAACCCACCATTCTGGGGCTTTTTCGTAAGTATTCCAATAGCGATTGGTTTGTTCATCCCAGAGAATGCTGTCTAATATGTTACCACGCTTTTTGAAAATATAACCAACCCCAACCTTGAAATCCTCCAGCAATTCGTGCTCCAGGCCTATATTGTATTCATCAACATAAGGAGGTTTGGCATTAGGATCAATGGCTTTAAGATACGAATCTCCAATCATGGCCAAAGGATTAGCACCATAAGCTTCTTGATATTGGTCAACGGGAGGCGGATCTGGAATTCCGTTATTATTAAGATCCCACCAGTTAAAGGTAAATGACCGGTAGCTCAAGGGATACATCCCGGAAAATGTTCCTGTCGGGAAGGGTTCGGCTTGATGGCTAAATGAACCTTTTAAGGCTGTTTTGTGATTACCAAAAACATCAAAAGTTATTCCAATACGGGGAGAAATGAAAACACCATAAGGAAAAGCATCTTCCCAGGTAGGATATGTAATTTCTTCATAAGGATTAATTCCATAAACCGGCTCAAAATAGTATTCACCAATGGCAATAGAAAGGGGATCTCCAGCTGATCCTTTTGTTCTTCCAGGAACCCAGCAATTAATCGTATCAAGTCTGACTCCAGCACTTATGGTTAGTCTCTTTATGGTGAACATATCCTGAACAAATCCGCCAAATCGTGAAGTTCTTCCAGTTTGGTAGCTCTCTCCATAATCCTTACCTATAGCCTGAAAAGTCAGCTGCCCATCGCCATAGACTGGATCTGTTTGACCATTGTTTAGAGCTCTCCAGTAATATGGATTCTCATTATAATAGTACCAGGTCATATTCTTTTTTAAGTAAAAACCCCAGTCCCCGCGATTTCTCTGCCACTCTATTCCGGCTTTGAACTCATGATTTCCACCCAGAAAATCATCTACATATTTTGTTAATGAAACAGCTACATTAATTGAAGGTTTATAAGTATACTGGTAGTCCGTCGTCCCCCATTGATAACCTGTATATCGATCTTGATATATGGGTCCTTCTGGATTGGCATCTTTGGTCGGGACGCCTGTCCATTTAAAATAGAGTCCACCAATCCGGAGATTCAAAAGATTATTATTATTAATGAACCAGGTCAGTGTACCAGCATAATTTAAACGCCGAGGGTTATTGTGACGGTTTGCCTCATTTGTCAGGTTCCAGCCACCATAATAATACATCACATCCTGCTCACTATAATGTCCCATAGCAGTGCCACGCAAATTCTTGGCAAGCTGAAACGTGAACTTTAAATAGCCTATATAGTTTGGGAATAACCTATCATAATTATCATACTGCTTTCCAAGAATTACTGTAGGTCTAAAATCGCCTTTTCTCAATGACCTCTGATAGCGGAACTCACCCATGTACCAAATTCTATCCTTAATAATAGCTCCACCCAAAGCTGCTGAGGCATCATAAGAATAGACAGGAAATGATGGTTTGGCAAGATTAAGGATACTCAGATCTTCTTCTTTAAGATGGACCTTACTCAGACCCTCATTTGTATAATAAACCGATACTTCACCCATTAATTTGTTACCACCTGACTTCATTATTACGTTAATTTGTCCAAAAGGAGAACTATAATATTCAGCGGGAGCACCCGAAGTAACGATTTCAACTTCTTCCACCATGTCCCAGGCCATGCCCGCATCTGTGCCTATAGCCGGCGCATTCTGATCCGGGTCATTTGATATAACACCTTCAACAGCCACGCCCGCTTCACCGCGCCCAGAACCGTAGATAGTATATTCAACTGTTCCCGGGGCAGTTCTTATCAAAGAGGCGTAGCCACGGCTTAAAGGCAAGGACTGCAAAACTTCTTTAGTTACAATATTTGTTTTAACCGACTTTACCACATCCACCACAGGTGAAGCCGCGGTTACTGTGACTTCTTCTTTTAGAGTTGAGGGCTTCATTTCAACCTGTATTGTAACAATTGTCCCGACACTGACGATAATGCCTTTCCTGACCACGGTTTCAAAACCTTGAAGTTCAGCCTTCACCTCATAATCACGGCCCGGCGGCAAACCAGGCAGTCTGAAGAAGCCATCCTCATTTGTTACAGCTGTTGCTTTTCCCTGCAAAGCAGGCCCTGTAGTTGTAATTGAGACACCAGGAAGAGGTTGGCCATTTTCATCAACTACTCTTCCTCTAATCGCCCCTGTCTGTAATTCCTGGGCACTGGCTGAGAAAAACATAAAAAGCAAAAAACAGACCAGTAAACCCAAAAGCCTTTTTTTGTTTTTCATATAAAACCTCCTTCAGGTTAACTTCATTAATTAACATAAAAAAGATTTAGGTTAAATGTCAAGTACTTTTTTTTATAACCTATAATTAACTAAAAAATAAATATTTTTTGCATTTTAAATATGTTTCTTAATATAATAAAGCAAATGGATTTAAGTATCTTTAAGGAGAATTTTCAGATGAAAAAAACAGCCCTATTTACCTTGTGTCTTTTATTTTTCTACATCTATTGTCTTGGCCAGGAGGCAAAAATCCACTGGAATTTCGAAAAACTGGAGCCGAAAATATCAGAGGAAAAATTAAAAGCTAATTTTAATCCGGAGATGAGCCCACCGGTGGCCTACGTGATCAAGGGAAGAACTCTGGAGGTGGTAAATGGAAAATGGGATTCTCTGGAAGGAAATTTTGCCGCGGCTTCTGGGATTAGCGGCCAGGGTCTGCGGCTTGATGGTTTCACCACGGCGATTAGAGCGGCGGAGACTTCTCCGCTTAATATAAATAATGAATTAACGGTGGAAGCCTGGATAGCACTGGGCGAATTTCCTTTAAACTGGTGCCCTGTGCTTACTACCGAAACCACTCAGGTCAATGGTTACCGCTTGTTGGTCGGTCCCTATGGTCAGGTTTCGATGGAAGTAGCCATAGATGGTCAGTGGCGTTCAGCCACCACAGAGAGAGAAACCATTCCCCTGAGAAAATGGATGCATATCGTTGGCACTTATAAAGCAAATTCTGAGCTTAAGGTCTATGTGAATGGAGAACTGAGGGCCAGCTCAACCATCATCGGTCGGATGGAAAAACTCAAAGGAAATTTCTTGTTAGGAATGGTAGCCTCACCGGCCAAGCCTTCTGATATTGTTAGTGAATATGGTACCCTACCCGATTATTTTGGGCTTGAAGGAATAATAGATGAAGTAAAAGTTTACGATGTGGCCCTGAGCGGTGAGCAGGTCAAAGCCAGATACCAGCAGGTTAAAGTGACCTCCCCGGACCTTCAGCCCAAAAGGTTCCCCAGGCTTGAGCATCATCCAGGGAAATTCGGCGCTTTTTATACTACGCTGAAATATTACTCAGCCTGGGACAATCTCTGGCCGGTAGGCGAACACGCAGATGTGGTGGTCACGTTTGATAAATCTCTGGTTAAACTCGTTTTCTGGCGCGGAACCCGCTACAGCCCGGTCTGGGTTTCAGAAAACGAGCTCTGGATGGCTGACCAGAGTGTAGAGGCCTGGAATGATGAGGAAGGCTGCTTTGAGCACATGCAGGACAGACATTGCCGCCTGTCAAGCGTCAGAATCATTGAAAGCAATGAAGCCCGGGTAGTGGTGCACTGGAGGTACGCACCTGTAAGTGCCTACGAACATACATGGAGAAGGGACCCGAAAACTGGCTGGGAAGTCTGGGTTGATGAATACTATTACGTTTATCCAGATCAAACCGCTATCAGGAAAGTTTCCTGGAAAAAGGACACCCTGGGCGTCCCCAGACAATTTCAGGAATCGGAGGTGTTGCTCCAGCCGGAGCAAAAGGTATGTGAGGTGGTGGAAAAAGATTTTGCTACAGTAGCCGATTATAAAGGAAACAAGCAAAAAGTATCTTTTGTGGAAGACCCGAGTAAACCGCCTTACGGACCCTTTAGCTGGGATAAGTTTTTTGACTATACCATTCAGCAATTCAATTTTAAGGCCAAAAACAAACCCTTTATCTGCTTTGAACCTGGCAACAAAATGTGGCTGCGCTATGAAAACCTGAATGGATATTGTCTTCATACCGGCTGCAACCACTGGCCGGTGGGACAGGCTAGATGTGATGGCCGGTGCGACGGCCGAAGTGGGGCAATGTTTGACCGGCCTTCCCATACAATAGGTTTTCCTATTTCTGACCCGGTTATCCATGAAACAGATACCCGAGAATACTGGTCTGGCCTCTATGGTATGAATGACCTGCCTTTCGATGAGATAATAAAATTTGGCCGGTCCTGGGCCTATCCGGCCGAACTGATAAACCAGAGTGATGGCTTTAAATCAGAAGGCTATGATAAAAGTGAAAGATGCTACAAGATTTCTAACCTCAGCCAGAAACCAAAAGACCTGATCATCAGCCTGAAAGGTTCAAAAACTTCACCATTATTCAATCCGGCCATTTATGTCAAGAACTGGAATTCTTCAGGTGCTAAGGTTCTGGTGAATAATAAGGGAATAGAAGGCTGCCGGATGGGAATAAACCAAACCTTAGAAGGTACAGACCTGGTTCTGTTTGTTCCATTAAAATCTGAGTCTGAAGTTCAGATAAAAGTTGTACCTGTTAAGTAATTTAAAAATTAAAGTATTCGACACTGATTAAAAATATTTTTCCCGTCGAATATTAAAAAACAAAATACTAATTTAGCCTCAATAAGAACATGAGGTGAGGATAAAAAAATATTAGAAAAACCAGGATGAGAGATGACTTCAAAAAAATAAAGTCAGGTATTATCGGCCTGACTTTTTTGGGGCTTTTATTATTTTTAGCTATGGTGGGCTGTAACCAAAAGCCCAAGCAGGCCGTAGTACCCTACGAACCAGAAGCCTGGGCTCCTAAAGTCTGGAAATCTGAGCCTCCTGCAGGCTGCCCCTTCGAGCCTTCTCAAGATATAAAAGGAATGGCTTTTACTGGAAGGTATGCTTCTTACACCGACGCTGACACCTGGTATCCATCCTGGGCCGATGACAGGAACATGTACAACGGATGGACAGATGGAGAAATCGGGAAAGAAAGCTGCCATTCTTCTGGTGGAGCAAAAGCTCATACCGGAAACGCCAAAATCATCGGTGATGATCCTTTGCACCTGGTCATCCAGTCGCTGGGCACGCAGCCGGCTTCTGCCCTGCCTTACGGCGGCCGGTATCCGAGCGCCAATCTCGTCTACAACGGGGTTTGGTATTACGGCACTTATTGCATAGACTTTGACTTTACTAAACCCGAATATCCGGAAGAATACAGCTGGGCTATCTGTGGTCCTGTTCCTGGTTTTAGAATCTCTTTTGACTACGGGAAAACTTGGATTCCCAGCCCGTTATCTCCTGAGAATCCACTTTTCCCTGAATCCGGCAAAAATGGTCAGCAGGTGAAGATGGGCACTCCTCATTTTGTTGATTTTGGCCGCAATCTGGAATACTCCCCGGATGGGAAAGCCTATCTTGTTTGCCACGGAACGCTGGATAACGACCCCACTCCACGGGTAGCCGGTAATAGCTGGATTGCCGGGGATGCGGTTTACCTGGCCCGGGTGACTCCCTCTCCTCAAAACATTAACAACATAAAAGCCTATGAGTTTTTTGCCGGTTTCAATTCAGAAGGAAAGCCGGTCTGGTCCAAAAATTTCTCTGAGATAAAGCCTTTGTTAGTCTGGGACGATCACATGGGATGCACCACCATCACCTACAACGCTCCTCTGCGTAAATATCTGATGTGTATTACTGACGGCTGGCCAGGGGCTAAAAACATGCATTCTTACATCCTGGAAGCTGATGAGATTACCGGACCTTACAGGTTAGTTACTTATATGAGAGATTTTGGCCCTCAGGGCTATTTTCTTAATTTCCCTTCAAAATTTATCCAGGCTGACGGCCGAACGCTTTATCTTTCTTATTCAGCTAATTTCCATAAAGATTACTTTGCTAACCGGGCTATCGCCAATCCCCTCGGCAGCCGTTATGCCTGGTGCCTGCAAGAAGTTAAGCTTCTGGATGAACAAACTTTAAATACATTTCTCAACCTGAAACAAAAGGATCCCCTAAAGAGCGAAAATAATATTGCTCTTCGGGCTCATGTCAGTGTTTCTTCGGTTCAGGAAAAAAGCAAACCTATGACCGAGGTGCCTCAGTTTTTCGGTGAAGGAGCAGTGGACGGAGTCATTGAATATCGGGACGAAATAAATCAGCATGAATGGGTCAGCCAGGAAAAATCAACCGCGGTAATTCGTCTGAGCTGGGACCAGCCTGAAACTATCAGCAAGGTCTGGCTTTTTGACCTGCCCAATTTAAAAGATCATGTTCTCTCAGGGCTGCTGGTATTCAGTGACGGAAGCTCCCTTAGAGTTGAGGAGTTGCCAAATGAGGCCAGAGCAGCCAGAGAAATTTCTTTCCCTCCCAAAAAGATTACCTGGCTGGCTTTCATTATTGATTCTGTCTCTAAGGAGACCAGAAATGCCGGCCTGGCGGAAATTGCTGTTTTCAAATGACGACCAAATGCTCATCAATGGAAATTAGGCTTAGTGGATGAGCTCCTCTGGAGCCGGCGTCAATTTTCTGCTTAGAGGATGATCTAATTTTTTTCATATTAATTAGCCTTAGCCGGTTCTTGGCGAACCACAATCGGCACGTAGCCGACTTCCAGACCAGGTGGTGGAGTTACAATCAGAGCCGGGTCAATTTTGACCAGCCGGCCGTAAGACGGTGGCGCCATGTAATCACGGTCAATCGGCCAGCTGGTGTGGATTTTTTCCACCAGGCGCTGCAGCTTCTCTTTTTTCTCAGCTGACCAGTGGTATTGCTGAAAAGAAGGCTGATCAATAAACCTATACCAGTAATATGTTACGATTGAACCATCAGCCAGCCTGGCTTTATATGGCCCAGCTTTCGGACCGGGGTTTGTCCACGCCCCTTTCGAGGGAGAAGTATAAGGATTACCCGGCTTGGCCAGCTTGAATCTCTGCTGTATCAGTCCAGTTTCAGAAGGAACTTTTGCCTCCGGAACGGCCTGGTATTTTTTTCCATCATAAGCATAATACTGGGGGAAAATGCCCATCTTATCTTTAATGTTTGTTTTCCACTGAAGTCCCCAGCGGTTTCCTTCAAAAATGCGGGTTTCAAAAAAACAATTTTCACCTTCCACCCCAGTGATTTCTTTACCGGCCATGTCATACCGAGTCTGTCTGGCCACAAGTATCGGTCTTATAGCCCCTCTCTCATCAAACTTACCAGAACAATAAACATCTCTTTCCCGCCAGGCTTTGAAGGCATCATACAAGGCTGCCTTGGAGTAATAAGTCACATCCTCAACCATGATGGTCCTTCCTTCTTCATCTACCGGAAACTGCAATTTGGGCAATTTGGTGTATATTGTCCCGGTTGAATCCTTTGCCTCAAACCTGGGCACGGTGTTTATTTCAATGGCCCCACCGCCAGCAATCCCCGGCCGGCTGTCAAGCCCCCGTCCATAGAGAAATGGATAATTAAATAATTTGGCAATCTTACTCCAGGTCTCCGGAATAAAAAAGGCTATTGGCCCCTTAAAATTAGCCGCACTTAAAAAGCACGTCCAGCTCTGCTCACCCGTCAGAAGCTCTCCAGTCTCCGGGTCTGTAAACGGTAGCGCCATCCAGGTATAACCGATAAATTCTCCGTTGGGATAGCCTTCAAAAGTAATGCCATCCGGTGGAATCAGCAGACGATTGCTCAGCTGAGCAATGCCCAGCCGGTCGTCTGGCAGAGCTTCATCACTGTAAAAAAATGACCAACCTGGAGAACCAATCTCATAATCATAACACTGAGGCGTGCCGTTCATACTGAACTTGGGCGGCCCGTAGCGAAAGTGATTTCCGGACCAGTAACCCACTCCGCCTTCAATGGTTTGAAAAACCGAACTCCAGGTCGGACCGCGCGGGGCCCATTTCCTGGCCAGAGTCCCTTCGGGACAGAGCGGCGTTGTCTTGTTATCAGAATTATCGGGAATAATCCAGGTACTGGGCAACCCTATCTGAAACCCGGCCAGAGGCTCATCAATCAAGGGCCAGACCGCTACATAAAACCCGATTCCCGCCCCGTATTCTTTGGGAATCGGCTCATGATCAAAGCTGATGTAACCATGAAGTCCATTTTCCTTCTGGGTAAGCTTAAGAGATTTTGGTTTGAAGGCTGCACTCAACAAAAAGGGCAGGAGCAGCAGCAAAATTGTTGCCATTCCAATAACGGAAAAAGACTTTAACTTTTTTAAGACCATAGTCATCTCCCTATTTCAATTTTCAAATTTTTGTGTAAATAAATTTTTTTCATAGAAGCAATCAACCTAAAGGAAAGAGTTTATGAGGAAAAACCGCTCTCCCTGGTGTAAATCACAGATAAACCCACGGTCAGAAAAAGGCTTTTTTCCGCCTACTAAAAATGAACAATCAAACTTTATAATGTCTTCCCCATTTCTAATTAAATTTCTCATATAGCTCAATCCAGCGGAAAATTTTCTTTTTTTCCGGGCAAACAGATTCGTCAAAACTGGACCGAAAACCGTATTAACCTCTTACCGGAGCGCTCCTTCCTTCCTGCTGATAGCGCTCGAGCAGTTTTTTAAGATGATCAACCACCTCTGGTTTTTTATCCCAGAGATTGTTTTGTTCAAACGGGTCATCTTTCAAGTTGTAGAGCTGACCAGGAGTCCCGGGCTCGGGAGGCTTGCCCTCTGGTGGCATCCAGCCGCCTGAGGTTTGATTGTCCAGGACAAGCTTCCATTCACCCTGGCGAATAGCCAGCGTTCCATTTTCAGACTGAAAAACCAATGCTTCCCGGATGGGCTTTTTATATTTTTCACCGAAAATAGCCGGCGAGATATTATAGCTGTCAGGGCCGGCTTCAGGAGATAACCTGGCTCCAACAATGGCCGCAAAGGTGGCCATTATGTCAGTTAAACAAATTGGCTCATCAGAAACACTGCCGGGTTTGATACGCCCTGGCCAGCGGACAATAAACGGAACTCTATGGCCACCTTCCCAGATGTGTGTTTTATAACCACGCCACGGGCCCGCTGATTTATGTCCTTTTATCCCAGGGTGAGGTCCATTGTCACTGGTAAAAATGACCATAGTTTTATCATCAATTTTTAGTTCGGCCAGGGTTTTCATTATCTCTCCCAGACACCAATCGGCCAGAACTACCAGGTCTCCGCGAGGGCCATCGCCGCTTTTACCTTTAACAAAATCAGGCGGCAGCCAGGGAGTATGCGGTGAAGATAAACAGAGCTCGACAAAAAATGGCTTCCCGGGAGATTCTTTGAGGCTTCGCTTAATAAAAGCAATAGCTTCTTTGGTAAACTCAATGTCCACTTCTTCAAGCTTGAAGCCTGGA
>CAYQZX010000040.1:0-3055 GCA_964422165.1 uncultured Eubacteriales bacterium
AAACAGGGGCTAAAGATAAGGTCAAAAAGCAAACTAAAAGAAGTGGGAGCTTTTTCTGACCATCTCTTTTCATCTATTTTCTCCTAAGAAGATTTTTAACTCCTTTCTTAACTGTCCATAATTATACAGACAAAAATCGCTGCCTTTGCTTAGAATCTATGAGCCATTCATCTCATCCACTTTACGGTTCATCTCGGCCCAACTTCGGCGGGGAACTCTCGGAATCTCCTCCTCAACGATGATGAAGGGGGCTTGTCAGGCTGTGCCTTCCTTACCTTGCCCCTGAAAGCCCTCCCGTAAAGGCTGTATTATCTCCCACTGACGGCTTTGGTTTAAAAAAGCCGTCGATAAAGCTTTAAGGAGCGGTCCGGGTCTCTGACTGCAAGATTCGGTCTTCAGGTCTGAACAACTTCAGTTGCCATAACATTTTAAGCAGACGCCGCAGTTTAGCCCAGCCATCCGATTAAGTATGAAACAAGGATTAATCTTGGGCGCTTTTTGCGTTTATTGCCGCCTTCGAACAGACAATATCATCAGGAAATTATTGTTTCCAGGAAAGACAATGCGGTTCATCGGCCAATGAAAAGGCCAGGAGGTAAGCCAGCCTGACCACAGCCGCCATTTTTTCCGCATTTATTCTGTCCACTGTGTCTAAGGGAGTATGAGCATACTCATTGCCGCCAGTAAAGAAAAAGACTGAAGGGACCCTTTCCAGGGCGAAGAAATAATGGTCGCTATTTCCGAGCATAGGAAAAGAAAGCAAGGGAACGACATCCAAGCCGATAAAATCAGCGTTCAATTGAGAAATTTTTGTTGCCAGTTCAGCAGAAGGTGCAGAAACATAAGCTCTCAATAATTTTTCCGGTTGACCGGTGAGGCGAGCCATCTCTTCATCCGTCAAATGAAACATTTTAGCTTCTTTTTTAACCTCATCCAGTGAACAATCGTGGCTGATCATGTCCAGATTGATGTAGGCGGCAATGTTTTTGATGGGAACAGTCGGAAACTTCAGAAAATATCTGCTGCCCACCAGCCCTTTTTCCTCACCAGTCCAGTAAGCCAAAAGAATTGACCTTCTGGGCTTTTCTGGATTGAGGGCCATGGCTCTGGCGATTTGCAGAACCCCGACCGAACCGGAGCCATTATCATCAGCCCCGTTAAAGACATAACCATCTTTAGTCATACCGACATGGTCAAGATGAGCTCCAATGACAATATATTCTTTCCGGAGTTCTGGGTCTGACCCCTCAATCATTCCCAGCAGGTTAGCACAGGCTGACACTATCTGCTCAAGGTCAATTTTAATATTCATTTCCACCCCAGTGAGAGCAAAAGAATTGGGCTTGAGGTCATGATCAATATTGCCAACCGTCTCGGAAAAATTCTTAGAAACTTGCTGGAACAACGCCTCAGCAACTCTGGGCGAAACCCAGAAGGTAGGCACCATGGGGTCAACCACGGACAGGGGCGGACAAAAAAGGCGATTGCTGGAAGAAGAGATCCGAGCATCGCGCTTATAGCCATGGGGACTCACATAACGGTCAAAGGATTCATCCACAACCAGAAGAGCAGCCGCACCTTTTCTGGCCAGGAGCCGGGCACAATTCTCGGCTGGGGTCCGCCGGCCTTCAAAACGAGCCCAGTGTTGGGCCGAATTAAAGGGCGTATGAGGCCGCTGGCCCCCGGGTTTTCCCGCAGCCACTAAAACTATCTTATTGCGCACATCAACCGAAGCAAAATCGTCATATCCAAGGTCCGGAGCAGAAATTCCGTATCCACAAAAGACAACCGGCCCAGCAATTGTCCCGGCAAAATCCACGCCTATGACGTCTCTGAAATCTTTGTCCATCATAAATCTCTGGGTTCTGGATGGGGTTACTATTTCCAGACTTGTTTCTTCACCGAACTGTTTGATAATTATCGGCAGCCGCTGTTCATAGGAGCGGTTTGGCCCCTGACCATCACCAGCAGGAATGATGCCCAGGGTTCTATAAAGACTTTCAACGTAACGTCGGGCAATAGCCTGTCCTTTTGAGGGTGTATCCCGCCCCTCCAGCTCATCAGAGGCCAGGAAGGACAGGTAAGCTCTGGAATCAGCAGCCTGGATGCTCAGGAAGCCAGGTTTAACTCTTTCTGAAACCTTTGGAGATTTTTCCTCTGGCGATCCAGAAAACAGGCCTGTGACCAGGGCAAAAAATAAGACAAATAAAAATAAGAATTTACTCTGGGTTTTGTTTTTGGAGGACATAAGAAATCCTTTCATGGAGCTCCTTTCAGAATACCCCGCGGCCAGCCGCAGGATAGTTTACTCACAAAAGTCCGCTCCAATGGATGAAATCCATACGTTTTCATTGAATTCGATAACTGAATATCTGGTGGTGGCTTAAATAGTCATCTTCGTGCGCAACTGTTTCATACCGGGACAGGCCAAGGAATCCTTCCTTGATTGGGAGGCACCATCTCAGGTATAGCCGTTGGGTCTCGAATTCCTTAACCGCTGTCCATCCTGAAAACTTTTTCCCCGACTCAATCCTGAGAAGACCTGTCGACTCTCCTAAGTATAAGAAAGCCGCCGGGAGCGTTATTATTAATTCAAATTTTCTTATACTCGATATTTTCAGCGACCTTCTCCATAAAAAGATAGGAAATTTCCTTTCAGCTGCGGCAGCTGGGAATGCATCCTGATTGTCATTTTCCCGTATTGCCATCCTTCGACCATCGCTGAGAAATATAAATCTTAGACAAAATGGATGTCAATTACAATCAGGCGCATCTTTAAAAATGGTGGTGGCTTCAGCGCTTTTTTATCATGAATATTTGGCTTTTTTTCGCCCAAATGAGCTCTTGTATCAGGACAAAAAAACGGCTTTTTTAAAGCCCTACCTTAGTCCCTTTTAAAGGGTTAGAATGAGAGAAAAAAAAAGGAAAAAAAACATCCTTTAATTTTAGAAGGCATTTATGCCTCCTTTAAAATCTTATATCTTATTGTTTTTAACAAAATACAGCCGGTATAATCCTGATAAGTCACCAGAACTTTTACGGAAGAGCCGTGCAA
>CAYQZX010000041.1:0-59780 GCA_964422165.1 uncultured Eubacteriales bacterium
AGGGGGTTAATATGCCACTATGGCCCTGGTCATTGAACTTTAACTCCAGGCCTTGCTGCATTTTTATTTCAAATAATCATATCTTAAAATCTCGGGGGCTCCTAAATGGAGAAAGTTCTTCTTCACTCTACAAAAAAGGAATTTTATGACCTAATCAGAAATATTCTGAGGGAAATAGTTAAAGTAAGCTGTATTCAAAATGAGGAAACGCCCGCATCTGCTGAAAGTTCTCAATTCCTACTAACTGACTGTGATTATGAATGCCGAATTGATAGATGCCTGAAGAAATTCACCTTTCTTTCCCGGCACCGAAACATTCCCTCAGCCATGATCAGACCAATTTTATTAAAAGATATGGCCAAGGAATTTCCCGGCTTCTATCTTATAGTCTTTAATGATAATAATACTTCTGCTTCCCAGAAAAGAGTTCTCTCGGCTCTGAAAAGCTCGAGATACTATGCTGGCTCATCAGTCTTTTCTATCCCCACTTTCAGCCCGCTTTATAAAATTATCCAGGTGCAGCGCAAGATAGCCGAATCTCCAGCTAAGTCAGTCAGTCTTTCATCCCTGGCCCAGATGACAGGCTGTTCCCCTGGCTGGCTTTCGCTGAATTTCCGAGACTTAACTGGAATATCCTTGAGAGCCTTTCGAGCTAAAATTACTTGCTGCCAGGCTCTCTGGCAGATTGTCTCCACCAACAAGCCCATAAAGTCCATCGCCCTGGAAGCCGGCTACGAGCCGCTCTATTTTTCTAAGCTATTCCACCAGATTTTTGACACTCCCCCTTCTTCCCTCAGAAAGCTCCTCTGGCGGAGTCCTTGACTGCCACCGAGACCCTGATTATGATAGACAGAGTGAACGAAGAATTAACCCCGGAGAAAAGTTATTCCGATAAACTGATATTTAATGACCATAAAGGGAGGTGTTTCCATGCCCAGAAAAACCGGGCTGAGCATTTTTTTAATTTTCTTCTTTGTGCTGGCTATTACGACCATGAGTGAAGGAGCTTTCAAGAAAGAAGACATCAAGGTTTTTAAGCTGGACAACGGGCTTAAAGTCATTCTCTATGAAGACCACAAGATACCGCAGATTTCTTACTACACCTTTTTTAAGGTCGGCTCCCGCAACGAACGGCCGGGATTAACCGGCGTTTCCCACTTCATAGAGCACATGATGTTCAACGGCACCCAGAAATTTGGTCCGGGGGAATTTGACCGCCTCATGGAATTTTACGGCGGTTCAAACAATGCTTACACCAGCGATGACCTGACTGCCTACACCAACTGGTTCCCACCCCATGCCCTGGAAAAAATCATCGAGCTGGAAGCCGACCGGATGCAAGGGCTCATCTTCGATCCACAGGTTTTCGAATCGGAGCGCGGGGTGGTAGCCTCAGAAAGAAGAATGGGTGTAGAGAACAACAACGAAGCTATCCTCTATGAAAACGTGCGGGCCACGGCCATCATGGCTCATCCTTACCACTGGGATGTCATAGGCTGGATGAGCGACATCCTCAACTGGCGCCGGGATGAGGTCATTCAATACTACCGAACCTATTACGCCCCAAATAATGCTGTCCTGGTGGTAGTCGGAGATTTTGACAGCCAGAAAACGCTTGAGCTCATAAAAAAATATTATTCCTCCATTCCGTCTCAGACTCCCCCACCACCGGTAACCACTGAAGAGCCGCCCCAGATGGGCAGAAAAGAAGTGGTCATCAAGAAAGAGGCTCAGACTCCTTCTTTTATGGTGGTATATCACGCCCCCCGCTGTCAGGATCCAGATTTCTTCGTACTCTCCATTCTTGAAAAGCCACTACTCCAGGGTCAGAGCAGCCGTCTTTACCGCCGCCTGGTCCGGGAAGAACAGCTGGCAGTTTCGGTTTTCGGCGGCCTAGAAGAAAAAATTGACCCCTACCTTTTCTCAATCTATGTCAAACCAAGAGCCGGAGCTGACCTGGAGAAGATTGAAAGAATAATCGACGAAGAACTGAATAAAATAATCGAACAGGGAATAACCGAACAGGAATACCAGAAAGCGCTGAATATCATTCGCAGCAGTTTTTATTTCAGGCTTCAGACCAATTCGGGCAAAGCCAACCTTTTAGGAGCAACCGAGTTGCTTTTTGGAAGCTACGAAAACCTTTTCACCATGATTGACCGGTACGCCTCGGTCAAAAAAGAAGAGATACCGGCGGTAGCCAAAAAATATTTCCACGAGCTCAACAAAACCGTCGGAAAGCTTATCCCGCAAGGAGGGAAATGATGCGCCGATTTTTAACTATAATTCTGGCAATTTTCATAATTACTAAGGTGATGGTTATGGCCTCAGTCAAACTGCCCCAGCCTGAAAAAATTGTCCTCAAAAATGGTTTAACAGTCTATTTTCTCAAAAACCCTGAACTGCCCCTAGTGAGCTTCAGGATTTTAATTCCTGGAGCCGGCACTGCTTTCGAGCCAGCCGGGTATGATGGTCTGGCCAGCCTGACCGCTAGCCTGCTGCTCAAAGGCACAGCCACCATGACCGCGGAAGAAATAGCTGAAGCTCTGGATTTCATGGGTTCCAGACTAAATATTAGCGACTCTGAAGAATACGCCAGCGTTTCCGGAGAATGTCTTTCAGAACATCTGCCCCGGCTTTTCCAGATTACGGCTGAGTGTCTTACCCGACCTACCTTCAAAGAAGATGAATACCAAAAAGAGCTAGCCAGGAAAATAGACAGTCTGAAAGCCATCAAGGATAATCCGGGCGCTGCGCTTCGTCAATATTTCCGCAAAGCCTATTTTGGCAACCATCCTTTTGGGCAACTATCCTCTGGTACCGAATCCTCCCTGAAAAAAATGACCCTGGAGGAAATTAAAAAATTCTTCCACACCCGCTATCGCCCTGATGTTGCCGTTATGGCAGTAGTCGGAGACCTCGACCGGGAAACTCTGGTTCAAATCCTCAACCAGACCATAGAAAAATGGGCCAGGCCCGAAACTCCTCCCCTGCCGACAGTAATCCCCCCACTACCAGCTCCAAAGGGGAAAAAGCTCATCCTGGTGGACAAACCAGATGCCACCCAGAGCTATTTTGCCCTAGGTGCACCTGGCTACCCGATAGGAGACAGGATTACTACCAGAGCCAGCCTGATGAATACCCTCTGGGGAGGCCGCTTCACCTCTTGGCTAAACACCGAGCTCAGAATAAAAAGAGGACTGACCTATGGAGCAAGCAGCAGCTTCCAGTCCTGGAAGGCCGGTGGCCTGTTTATGGCTTCTTCCTACACCAGAAACGATAAAATCGGTGAAATGCTGGAAATAACCTTTGACCTGTTGAAAAAAGCCCGGGAAAAAGGCTTTACGGCTGAAGAAACCGAAAGCGCCCGTAACTATCTTCTGGGCCAGTTCCCACAAACTCTGGAAACCAATGGAGCTAAAGCCTCAGCTTACCTGAGGCTTATTTACTACGGGCTCGGCCTGGATTACTACGACCAATACCTTAAGGAAATCAGTTCGACCAAACCGGAAGATCTGAAATCAGCCACCCGCCTGCTTCCGGACCGGGACTTCGTGCTGGTAGTGGTAGGTAAGGCCGAAGAAGCCAGAAAACAGCTCAGCCGGTTCGGCCAGTTCCAGGAAAAGAAAATTACCGACCCCGACTTTTAAGCCGCCGGGCTGTGGCCAGACTTTCTCCCCGAGAAAACCGGCTGCCCAAAAGCAAGTTTTCCTCAATCAGGGTTTGAAATCCACTCCGGTTGGCAGCCTTGGCTTATAAAGCCAGGATTTTTGTTGAGCCTCTGGCCGGCTGACATGATCTTTTAATTTACCCGTGGACCAGCTCCGTACCCGAATTTATAGCTTCAAGTCTACTACCTGGACAGGCATTTACCCAGCCACCAGACATAGCGCCTGGTTACTTGAATAAATTCAGGAAGATGGTGATAATCAGGGCGTTGGTGAAATCAATGAAAAAGGCTCCGACCATCGGCACCACCAGAAAAGCCCGTGGGGCCCGGCCGTAGCGCTCAACGATGGCTTTCATGTTAGCCATGGCGTTGGCCGTGGTGCCTAAAGCAAAACCGCAGAAGCCAGAGCTCATAACCGCGGCTTCGTAATCTTTTCCCATGAGCCTAAAAATTACAGTCGCACCCAGGGCCACCAGCACTACCTGGGCTACAAGAATCACCAGCATCGGCAGAAAAAGACCGGCCAGCTCCCAGAGCTTCAGGGTCATCAGGGCAATCACCAGAAAAAGATTCAGGGCCACATGACCGATGTCGTCTATTATTTTCTGGTCGAGGCCAAGCCAGCCAGTGAGGTCGTCAAAATTCCTGATGATGGCGGCCACGAACATGGCCCCGATATAGGCCGGCAGAGTGAGGCCCAGGCTGGCAAACCACTGGCTGACCCAGGAGCCTGCCCACATGGCCACCAGGATGATGACCACACTTTTCAAAAGCTCAAAGGAGCTCCGGCCTGGGGGTTGAGAGCTTTTTCCCTTCCGGATTAACATTTCTTCCACAATTTCTTCGGCTTCGAGTTCTGGCAGGTCAGAGCCTTTCAGAAGACGCTTTTTGAGCTTATTTTTTTCTATTAAAAAAGTGCCAACCGGGCCACCGAGAAGGCCTCCAGAAATTATTCCAAAAATGGCGGCTGCCACGGCAGCGGTGGTAGCAGCCCTTACCCCAGCCAGTTCAAATACCGGGCCAAAAGCCAGGGCTGTAGCCGGACCGCCGGTCTGGGTAACCGAGCCGCAGATTACACCGAGCAACGGGTTGAGGCCGAAGGGCAGGGCCAGGACTATCCCCAGGATATTCTGGGCAATAACCATTCCTGTGGCCATCAAGAAAAAAAGTAAGACCTGGGGGCCCCCCACCTTAAGCAGCGACAGGCTGGCGGCAAAACCGATGGTGGTAAAGAAGGCAATCATCAGCGGGTCGCGAAGGGTAGTGTCGAATTGAACCGGTGTAATCTGGTAGTGATGAAAAAACAGGGTGACCAGGGAAACAAGAAGACCTCCAACGACCGGAGCCGGGATGTTAAACCGGTCCAGAGGTTTTACTGAGCGCCGAAGCCCATAGCCAGCAAAAAGTACCACTCCGGCAAAAGCGATCGTCTGAATCAGGTCAAGTTTCAACACCTAAGTTCCTTTCAATTTTATTTTTCAATTATCTTGATTTTAAGATTTAACATTTTCAGCTTAAACTCTCAACAATTTTTTACTGAGCGCCGCTTGCAAATTTTTAAAGCTTAAACTGAGCTTTTTATTTTAGCTTTCAGATACTTTCGGCCAGAATCAACGCAGGCTGATAGTGGCAAAAGGAAAATGAGGTAAGTTTAAGAAATAATTAAAGGCTCAAATTTTATTCAGCCTGAAGCCAGAGAGATGATTTATCAGAGCCCACACTCCGGTTTAAATCAATGCTCTTCAATCAGGTTCGGCTTTGGCCTTAATGTATTTTTTATACCTGCTAAGGGAAAAACTTCAGGCTTTTTTCCTGGAAGCCACTTTTTCCAGCAGCCGCTGCCTGGTATAGGGAATCAACCCTCCAGCATCGATGATGGCCTGCCTGGCTTGAGGCAGCGGTTGTACCTGGAATTCTTTCCCGGAAGTCTGGTTGATAATTTTATCCGGCAGGATTTCCAGTTCATCACCTTCTTCGGCCTCAATTTCCGGGCAGACAACTACTTTCAAGCCCAGATTGATGGCATTCTGGAGAAAAATCCGGGCGAAATTCTTAGCCACGATTACCAGCTCATGCCCTTTTAAGGTTGAGGCCGCCTGCTCGCGGGAAGAACCGCAGCCAAAATTCTTGCCAGCCACCACGATGCTTCCAGCCGGGATTTCGCCTTTCTTCAGCCGGGCATTGAATTCAGGGAAGTCGGCAAAAGCATACTGGGGAGTTTCGGTGGGGAGGACCGTGGCCATAAACCGGCCGGGATAAATGATGTCGGTGGAAATGTCATCACCCAGTTTCAAAACCACTCTGGCCATGTTATTTGCCTCCTTTCCTGGGGTCGGTGATATAACCGGTCAGGGCCGAGGCCGCGGCCACCGCCGGCGAGCAGAGATAAACTTCAGCCCTGGGGTTCCCCATTCGGCCTTTGAAATTGCGGTTGGTGGTAGACAGGGCTACTTCCCCGTCGCCCAAAGCCCCCTGGTGCACTCCCAGACAACAGCCGCAGCCCGGATTCATTACTACTGCTCCGGCTTTGACCAGGTCAGCCAGATAGCCAAGCTTCAAAGCCTGCTGGTAGATGCGGAAAGAAGCCGGGAAAACCAGCATCCTCACTCCCCTGGCTATTTTCTTGCCCTTTAGTATTTTAGCGGCCACAGCCAGGTCATCCAGGCGGCCGTTGGTGCAGGAGCCGATGACAATCTGGTCTACCTTAACTTTTCCCACCCTGCCAACTGGTTTAACGTTGTCAACCATATGTGGGCAGGCCACCTGTGGTTCCAACTCCGACACATCTATTTCTACTATCTGGTCGTATTCAGCATCCGGGTCAGGCCCGAAGACTTCAACTTTCCCTTTCACCCCGGCCTCTTCTTTTAAGTAGCGCAGGGTTTCTCCGTCCGGGGGGACTATACCCGAAGTGGCTCCGGCTTCTACCGACATGTTGCAGATGGTCAACCGGCCGGAAGTAGACATTTTTTCCACAGCCGGGCCGTGAAATTCCAGCACCTTAAAGTTGGCTCCTTCGGCCGAGATTTTTCCAATCAGGTAAAGGATAAAATCCTTAGGCAGAACATAGCGGCCAAAGCGCCCGGTGGCTATCACCTTGATGGTCTCAGGCACTTCCACATTGACCGCCCGCCCCAGAGCCCAGACCGAAGCCATTTCTGTAGCTCCAATGCCAAAGCTAAAAGCCCCCAGGGCTCCATGAGAAGTGGTGTGGCTGTCGGTGCCAACCACCACTGCTCCCGGAAGTACATAGCCGTTCTCGGGCAGAATCTGGTGACAGATGCCGCCTTCATCCCCGCGAATGTCATGAAATTTTTTAATCTTCTGGGCGGCTACAAACTCTCTTATTTTTTTCTGGTTGGTAGCTGTCTTGGAACTCTCGGCCGGCACCCGGTGGTCAAGGATGATGGCAATCTTATCCGGGTCCCAGACCTTCGGCTTAAGCCCGGTATCTTTATAAATCTCCAGAAACTGATTGATGACCAGAGCCGCATTCTCATGCGACATGGCCAGGCTGACCTTTGGTTCCACTACCTGGCCGGCCGCAACTTTTTTCTGGCCGGTGGCCCGGGCCAGGATTTTTTCCACCATTGTCATGCCCATAGCTAAACCTCCTTCCCGGCTTGGGCCGGTTTTTCTTATATACTGCTTAATTTCAAGCTCTATCTGGATGCCCCTCTCAGGTCTAATCAACCCGACTTCCAGGCTGTTTTCGGCCGGCTCAGCTGAAATTTCTACTTATACTTGCACTCCAGCTTTTCTTTAGGCAGATATTCTTCTTCCAGCTTCCGGTATTCCTTCAGCCCGACAAAGGTGGTGAACTCTTCAAAAGGAGTTATCCATCTGGTCTCTCCCGGGAGAATTCCGTCGGGCGAGTTCTTCAGAGCCGTGAAGAAATCCGTCAGGGCCCTGTGCATCACCATGATTGAGGCCACGGGAATAGACACCCGTCCCACACCCATTCTGGCCAGCTCCGGAATGGGTATCAGCTCGGTCTTAACTCCGGTAATGGCATCCATCAGATTGACCGACAGCGGCCCTTTGATTTCTTTCACCGCTCTTTCAATGTCGGCCCGGCTCTTTATCCCATCAATGAAGACCAGATCAGCTCCGGCTTCTAAGTACATTTGGCAGCGGCGGATAGCCTCATCCAGACCGGCAATGGCAAACACATCTGTCCGGGCGTTGATGATAAAATCGGGGTCAAGCCTGTCCCGGACTTTAGCACAGGCTTTTATTTTCCCGACCATCTCTTCGGCCGGTATGACTTCTTTTCCAACCAGATGGCCGCAGCGTTTGGGGAAAACCTGGTCCTCTATATTCATGCCGGCCGCACCCATGGTAATGACCCGCTCGGTTACCCAGGCCGCATTGACGGCATTACCGCCGCCGGTGTCCAGGTCAGCCATGACCGGAATGCTGACGGCCTGAACTATGTTCCAGGTCATATCCAGAATGTCTTTCATCTGAACCAGCCCCACATCCGGCTTAGCCAGGAGCGAACCGGCCAACCCGAAGCCTGAAACCTGAATAGCTTCAAAACCGCACTTTTCAATGATTTTAGCACTCAAAGCATCGTGACATCCCGGGACAACTACCGCCCGGCGTTCCATTATGGCTTTTCTGAGAATTGTGGTCTTCTTCATTTAACTCTCCTTTAATTGCTTTAATTTGAAGAAATATTATAATAAGAAAAATTTACTTTTACCACTGACTTGAGGCCCATAGTTGGATAAAAAAGACAGACTGACCGAGGTCCTGTTAGGCTGGTTCAGGAAAAGCCCTCCCCCGGCCCGGCGGGCCCTCTGGGCCGCCTGCTTCGGCTGGATGCTCGATTCCTTCGACGTCATGCTTTATGCTCTGGTTCTAGCCCACCTGATGCGCGACCTGTCCATGTCCAAGCCAACCGCAGGACTGCTCGGCTCTCTGACTTTACTGGCTTCGGCCTTCGGGGGAATGATCTTCGGAGTTGTGGCTGACCGCCTTGGTCGGACGGTGGCCCTGAGAGCCTCAATCTTGATATACTCGGTTTTTACCTTTATGTGTGGTCTCGCTCAGAACGTTTATCAGCTTGGACTCTTCAGGGTTTTTCTCGGCCTGGGCATGGGTGGCGAATGGGCCTCCGGGGCGGCCCTGGTCTCAGAATACTTTCCCTCTGAAAACCGGGGCAAAGCTCTTGGCTTTATGCAGAGCTTCTGGGCTGTAGGCTATGCCCTGGCTGCTGTGGTTACGGCCATTGTTCTGCCCAGCTTTGGCTGGCGGGCCGTGTTTTTTGTGGGAATCGCCCCGGCTCTTCTGGTTTTCTGGATCAGGTCAAAGGTAGAGGAGTCTGAACTCTGGAAAAAAGCCAGGACGAAAAAAAATCTCTTCAATGGAGATTTCCAGAGTTCAGCTCAGAACAGCCAGTCATTTGATACCCAAAAAGATATTAACAGAGCCGGAGTTACTTCCCGGGAAGAGAAAAAGCGAAGAATTATTACCGGGCCGCTACTGAGAGTTACCCTGGCTGTAACTTTGATGAACGCTTTGACCATGTTTTCCTGGTGGGGTTTCAATCTGTGGATACCAGGTTATCTCTCATTGAGTCCGGAACAGGGCGGAATAGGCCTTTCAACCAGGCACATGTCCTCTCTGGTCATCTTCATGCAGTTCGGGATGTGGCTGGGTTACCTTACTTTTGGTTATATCAGTGATGCCCTGGGACGTAAAAAGAGCTACCTTATTTACCTTCTCTCAGCCAGCCTTCTGGTCTTTCTTTATTCCATCGCCCGGGCCCCTCTGCTCCTTTTTTTCCTCGGACCGGTAGTGGCTTTCTTCGGCACTGGATACTTTTCGGGCTTTGGAGCCCTGACGGCCGAGCTTTATCCTACCCGTATCAGAGCAACACTCCAGGGTATCACCTACAACAGCGGCCGGATTGTTTCGGCTGTAGCGCCTCTGGTCATCGGCTCCATGGCCCAGGAACAGGGTTTTTCAACAGCCTTCTTACTGGTCTCGGCTTCCTTTATCCTGGCTTCTCTGACCTGGATTCTAATACCGGAAACGAGGGGTCGGGAGCTGGATTAGATGGAAACCAGGAAACCCCCTGATAAATATAAAAGATTGCCTCATTACAAATTTAAATCCTATTAAATTAGTAGGAATAATAGCAGTCAGGGAAATTACTTTTAAGAGATTTTTAAATCCGGGTCTTTTACCTAATGAGAGAATCTTTCTATTACCCAGGAGCCCCGGGCAGACGCTTTAAAAACTGTAAATCCAAAAACCACAGAAAGAACCCTGACTAGTCCCCTTGAAAACCGGAGCCAATTTTTCTCCAAACCGGATGAAAACACCCATCAGATCCAAAGCTTGAAGAAATTATTGAGTGAATTTTTCTTTATTATCAGTCTATCTTTATTATCAATCTATTTCATATTTTTTTAACAGATTCTCCGGCACCAGACCTTCCGGAGTCCAGTGCTGCTGCTGGTAATAAGCCTCAAGAATAGCGTTGTAAAGGACGGGGTCTACCGCCCGGCCGGCCTGTGGTCCGGCAGTCAGCGGCTCGGTGAATTTTGTCGGGATGAAGGCGTCATATTCTCTGGTTCTGCCCTGCTGGTTATTGACATAACGTTCGAGAGTATAAATCCTCCGGCCGCATTCTTTGAGACTTTCAGCAGTGTACTCTATTCCGGTCAGAGCCCGGTACATTTCCAGAAAATCAGGCGAGGTAAAATCTTCGGTGAAAAAGTCGCAGAGTCCAAGAGAATCAGTCAGAGCCTTTCCTATCTGACTGCTAGCCACGTAAGCAGCCAGGTTTTCGGCTCCGCTCAAACCACCTTCCTCAGCCTGAATGGTCCAGGCATAGGTATGGTCACCCCTTCCCCGGTTTGAAGTCCCATAAGCAGTAAACATTCCGGGGAAGACCTTCGGCTCAATCCCGGCATAGCCCAGACCGGCATAGGCTGTAGTCAAACAGCGGACGATTTCTTCTGGACTGGCACTGGCTCCGGACTTGATTAACTCATCAGCAACCAGGTCTGTGGGCCGGCCCAGAATTCTTCCCAGGTCCGTGCTACCATAAACTATCTGTTCCAGAGTCTCAATCATACTCCGGGTGTTTCCAAACTCCGGAGCCTTAGGAAACTTCAGCCAGCCTTTTTCCTGAAGTTCCATGGCTCCGGCCATAACGCTGCCAAAGGTCATGGTATCCACTCCGTATTCGTTACAGAGGTGATTAAGATAGAAGATGCCATCCCGGTCTGTCAGACAGCAGTTTATCCACAAGGCGATGGTCTCAAATTCCGGCCGCACCCCATCATGAGCATAAGGCCCGCTGCTCACGGTGGCCCTGCGGGTGCAGAGAATGTGGCGGCAGCGGTTGCAGACTTTATGCTGGCCGGAGATTTCCAAAAAGGCTCTGGTTGAAACTTTTTGGTAGAGTTCGGGGTCAAAATAGCCTTCGTCAAAGTTATGCCAGGGCAGATAGCCACCCACTTTTCCCAGATAACCGCCATGAAAAGCCCGGTCCAGCCACCAGGTGGTTCCGGTTTCAGGCCGGAAAGAAGCAGTCCAGTTGGGGTCATTGACGTGAGCCCTGACAGCCTCGTCAATGGCCCTGGCTTTTTCCAGAAATTTATCCTTATCATAGACTTCAGGCAATTCCCGCCCGTAGACAGTAATGGCCACCAGGTTCTTAGAGCCGAAAACAGCCCCGGCTCCGCCCCGGCCAAAATTCCGGTGATAATCAGCAGTCAAACAGGCAAAAGCCACCTGATTCCAGCCAGCCGGTCCGGTGCAAACAGTGGAAGAACCAGGGTGTTTCCGGCTAAGAAAATCAATGATTTCCGAAGCCCGCCCCAGCACTTTTCGGCCGTTTTTTTCTTCAAAAAGCTCTCTTTCAACTTCCAGAATTTCCACCCGGCCTTCAACTACCAAAAGCCGGACGGGTTTTTCAGCTTTCCCATCTATTATAATCTGATCAAAACCGGCTCTTTTCAGCATGTTGGGGAAAAGCCCTCCACAGCTTGAATGTGTAAGCAGCCCGAAAACAGGCGGCCGAAAACCCAGCCAGGGTTTTTGAGCCGGGGAGTAAGTGAAGGGACTGATAAAAGAACAGGATCCTCTCCCGGCTGTAGGAATGGAGGTGTCGTTGAGCGAAGAATTACCGATTACTAGCCGATTGGCTGGTGAGAGCGGGTCTTTAAGCCAGTCTCTGGCTTTCAGATGACGGTATATAAGATAAGCCTGAAGGCCACGACCGCCAAGATAAAGTTCGTAAAGATGGGTCTCGGCTTCCCTGACCTCAACCTGTCCGGTGCTGAGATCAACAAACGCCCATTTACCAGTATAGCCACCCAAAACTTTTTTATCGGTCATAATTACTCCTCAGTTGAATTTTTAGTTATAAATTTATCTGCCTGAAAATTATAAATCTCTGACTGCCTTGAAGCAAACATTTTATTCTTTCAGGTTAGGACATGGTATCCAGACAAAGGGGAGTATCTGGAAGCGGCGAGGTGGGCAGCCAGCTATTGGGATTAAGGTTGACCAGGCCAAAGGCTTTTTAAGATTAGCACTTGAAAAAGCAGGGCTTCCACCCTTAAATATTTTGTTGAAATTCTTAAACGAAAGGAGGAGGAAGCCCCAGTGACAGAAAATATATACCCTACTTACTATGAACTTTGCAAGAGTGCACCGCTTCTGGCCAGGAAGGCTATCGTCAGGGCTTACGAGGAGACGGGGAATATCTCTGAGGTAGCGAGGTTATTCCGGACTACCCGCAAGACGGTGCGTAAGGTGGTGCGGAGGTGGAGAGAAAGAGGAGAGGAAGGACTTAAGGATCTATCGAGGAGGCCCAGACGCTCGCCTAGAAAGACTTCTGCTGCGGTAGAGGGGTTGATAGTTGCCGAGAGGGAAAGGACCGGCTATGGCCGGGACCGGATATCCAGGATACTGCGGGAGAAAGGCCTGGAGGTTAAACCTTCTACTGTGCGCTATGTCTTGCGACGTTATAATCTCAGTATCAAGTATAAACGCTCCCGCTACAGGAGCAGGAATCGCTTTTATGATTTTGAGGCACTTTATCCCTTACAACACTTCCAGGTTGACCTTAAAGAGGTCTATGACTCTACCACGCTTTCGGAACAGACTCTGCGCTGGGCTAAGAGATTAAATATCCCTCCCTATCAGTGGACAGCCATAGATGTAAAGACCAGGCTGAGGTTTATCTCTTACTCCTATGAGAAGACCTTCACCAACGGCCTGCTGTTCATGATGACGCTTATCTACTTTCTGAGGAGCTTTGGGGTGGAGCATAAGATAACGCTCCAGACTGACAACGGGGAGGAGTTTGGGGGTAAGTCAGTAAATAAATTAGAGTACCTAAACAAGAACATCTTCGCTCCACTCAATGCCGAACTTCTTCATATACCGAAGGGTAAGAAAGAATATCAGGCTTTCGTGGAACGCTCCCATCAGACCGACGACAATGAGTTCTATATCCCGCAGATAGAGCGCTGTGCAGATTTGAAGGAGTTTTACTTCAGAGCACTGAGATGGGAGTTTATGTATAATACTAAACGTCATCACTCGACCCTGGGGATGACACCTTTTAGGAAGCTTACTATGGAGAGGAAAATACCCAAGTTAGTAGCCTTGTTTCCGGTAATGCAGCTGGAAAAATTAACAGACCTGTACTTTAAGCTCTTCCCACAAACTGGATACCATGTATTAGCCAATGACCTTTATTCAGGCCGCGGTTTTCAGAGGAAAGAAAATTCCGATTAACATATTTTGGGCAAAAACAAACTCATGAAACCACTATATCCCGTTGACAGGTGAATTATAAAGACATAGACAACCTGTTAACTTTCTGCCCAGTTCACGTAGCAGACAAGAGTTATTATTAAAATTCTTTAATAAACAGGGAAAGACTGGCAAGGCAAAAAGCCAGGTAAGTAATGAATTAGAAAGCCTGGGAACTAATCACTGCTTCCCTGGATTGAACCGCAGGTCAGGTTAATAATTCAGCCGGTTAAAACTTAAAACCAGGACTTAGAGTCTTTATTCAATCCCACTCCGACCTCTTCCGCTGTAGATAACCGGGCGAGGCAGGAAAAGAATTTTCAGGTCCTTAAGATTCTGGCCGGGTTTTATTTCCAGCTTTATCGGGAATTCAACCTGGGCTTTTACACCCCGGGGAAGAGTTTCCTCCTCTATTAAAAGCTCATAACGACCGGGCAGGATATTCTCAAAAACAAAATTGCCTTTCTGGTCAACAAAGTTGCTCAACTCTTCAGTCCTCATTTTCTCGAGAGAAGCCGGCAACTCCTCGGCAGGAACGGGTTTAAGAATGACCAGGATATCCTTGAGAGGCTGGTCATCTTCATCCAGGTAGCCGTTTTTGTTGACATCCAGAAAAACCTTCCCCCCTACAGTGGCTCCTTCTACCAGCATAAAATCCAGCCTGGTTGACCTTCTCCTTTCCACTACTACTTTCTGAAATTCCGGGCTTAAAAGATAAAACTCAGCCGGGATGTTTCTGACATCAAGGCTGAGGGTGTGCAAGCCTTCCGGAACCCGGCTAAAAGCAAATCGCCCGCTGCGATCTGATTCAACCCCGCTTCCATCCTCAAGCTGAAGCCAGACTCCAGGAAAAACCAGATCCTCGCGGTCAAAAATCCCGTTTAAGTTGCGGTCAGCAAAAACCAGCCCCTCAATTTTACCGGTCCCCCCGAGAGCCGGACCGGAGGTTTTCCCCTGATAGACTGGAGCTTCTCCCCAGTTAAAGCGCCGGTCAAGCCTCACTGTGAACCAGTAGTTAGCCGGCCGGTTTGAATCCAGGGGCCAGCTGGCCCGAAAGTCAAAGCGCATTTTAATCCCGTATGGCAGCATCCGGCTCAGACCGAGATAAAGTTCCATCATTCTCATTGATTGAGCGGTCAGATACCAGAAGCTCTGGTTCGAATAGGTTAGCTCGCCATAAAAATCCGAGCCCAGGAAAAATGGAGAGTAATGAGCGAGGCGTACCCGGTTGAGAGCCGAAGTTTTATTTTCCAGATAATCATAGAAACGTCCGTTTTCCACTTCGAGCAACAAATAAGAGCTCCGAAGATAATTGTACCGGAGGCCCGCATAAAATGAAGGTGAGGTAAAGTCTCTCTGTTCCTGTACCCGGTCATCATAACGCTGGAACCTGACTCTGAAATAGGGGTAAAATTGGCCCAGGTTCCTGGCCAGCTGAAGATAAAAACCCGGGCTAAGATAATTACGGTAAGTATCATCTGGCCTTCTGGATTCGGCTCTGATCAAATCCAGCCTCAGAGTAAAGTCAGGCCAGGGTGGATTGATAAGAGAAAATCCTGAATGAAGGCGGAGAAAATCGGTGGTGTTAAGCTCTATTCGCCTCTGGACATTATCATGAAAATAATCCGCCGCACCAAATATAAATAGAGCCCGGCTCGGCTGAGACCTCCAGGATAGAAACACTCCTTCCTGGTCGCGGTCATAGGCAAATTCGCTGCTCAGGCTCTTAAAATCAGGCTCAATTCGCCGATAACTTAGCTCAAAAAAAGACCTTCGGAAATCAACCTGAATTCCGTGTCGGACTGAAGCACCGGTCAACCTGGTAACCCCATCACCGGAGCGGGAAAAACTGACCTGGTTGTCGCTCACAAACCTGATTTGATTATTCAACTTTAGCTCGGACTCAAAAAGCAGCAGGTCGTTTCTCCTGCTCAGTAACTCCCCACTCCAGGAAGTTTCATTCTCACTGTGGACAAAGCCAAAGCCAAAGGTATAGGCTTCCTCGGGGCTGAAGCGGAGCAGAAACCCGGAGGCGGTCTGGTCAGTAAGCTGGTAGAAAGAACCAAAAAGACCGCTTAACCTAGCCACCCGGCCGGTAAAAAAATCCAGCTCTAATTTCTTATAATGAAAACCGACATTGAATCCGCGTAAATAATTAAAGGCCGGATAATAATTTGTGAATTTATAACCGAGCCGAGTCAGCTGAAAACTCTGGTCACCGAGCCTTAGCCTCAGCTCAAATTTACCATACTGAAAGCCCTGCCAGCTAAGATACCAGTGGGCTACTTCCAGACCAGCTCCAGATATCCGGCCGTCAAACCAGCCGTTTAGTTGTCCGTAATTCAGCGTTTTTTGATAAAGCTCAAGGTGAAATATGTTCTCATACTGGTTAGTAAAATAAAAAAGGTCGCGCTGAGAGTAAACCCGACTCCTGTTCCAGAAAGAAAGGTTCAGGTAGCCCTGCTGGGCCCGCAGTTCCGCCGGGGAAATTATGGTCAAAAAAATTGCTATAGCTGTCGCTACCTCAAAAATTAGGAATAAATCAATCAATCGAAATTTCTGCCCGGCACTTTTCCTGGCCTCAGCCTCATTGACCAGTTTGCCCTTCATTTCACCCTTAAACCTATATCAACGAGGCAGTAAAAGTTACCACCTGAGAGTACTCACCTGCCAGATGGTCCCAGGAGTTCTGAAAATAAAAAACTATTTCTCCCTCCTGACGCCCCCTGCTCCGGGCCAGAAGAACATTCTGACCGGCCATCAGTACCCCATTTAAAAAAGGTGGATTAGGAGTAGCCCTCCAGGAAACGGTGTTGATGGGAAGCAAATTACCTTCGGCACTCACCAGATTACCTTCCGCCCTGATGTAAAGAGCCCAACTGCGATTGGGCGGCCAGGTAGTAATCTGGACCCTGACCGGAGTGTTGGCTTCAATTACTGGCTGAAGGTCAGGGTCAGCCGAGGGGAAGACCACAGATGTGGGAGAAATGTTCAAGGTTACGGTCCACTGGAGAGGTTCAGGGGTTACTCTGGAATAAACACCGCCTTCAAAGCACAACAAAAAGCAGGAAAAAAGAGCCAGCCGGATTAACAGTTGGCCGAACTCTTTTAGCTTACTTTGAATACCCATCCCTCAGACCCCCTCAGCCAGAATTGTAGCTGTAGTTCGGTAGCTGCCAGGGGCAAAATTTGGATCTTCGGCAAAAAAGAAATGAATAATTCCCTTAAAACTGCCTGAGCCCTTCAACCTGGCCAGCAAAACTGGGCCAAGCTTGCTCATGGTTCCGGGCAAGAAGCCTTCCCCTTCAGCCTGCCAGCTAATTCTTTCCACCGGAATAATATAGCCAGTAGAAGTATCCACAAGGTCAGAATGAGCCTGCACCCAGAGGTTTAGTTCCGAGCTGGAGTTGTAATTGGTTTTTACGACCAGGTCCAGAGGTCCCTCGTTGGCTGGAATTGTCTGAGGCTGACCAGAAGAGGAGCTTCGGGTGAAAGAAATAAAAGAGGTGCTGATCTCCAGCTTGGCTCTTTTTTCCACCAGTACTGTCAGCCTGAGACTGGCAGTGCTCTGCCCGTAAGACCGGATCAGAAATACACCGGTCAGCAAAACCAGAAAAAGTGGCCAGAATGTGGAGAGCCGTCTCAAGTTTAAAAAATTTTTTGGTCTGGCCTTCATCACCTCTTTCTCCCGGCTACTTTACCTCAATTACTTTTTCTATAGCCAGCAGTTCATCCCTCCCGATATCCAGGCGGGCTTCCAGTTTATATTCTCCCGGTGAAAGCTTTTCCTCGAGTTTTAAAGACACCACTCGCTGGCTTCCGGGCAGAACCGGTTCATCAGGAACTGAAAGAGTAACGACTTTTTTGCCTTCAGTCCTCTTCACCTGAATCTCACCCTTGAGCCTGAAATGGGTCTTTCCCGGATTTTTCAGAAAGAGTTTAATCAATTGATTATCCCCGGTTGATTCAAAGGTCAGGTCTTCAAGGCTTCCTTCTACCTGAACTTTACCCACCACCACATAGACCGCAGCCACTATCTTACCTGTAAAGGCTACCTGACCCAACCGGCTGCTGCCACCGGTTTCTGGAACGTTTTCAAAAGAAACTGCGGCATGGTAACCAGCAGATTCAGCTTCTGCCGGTACGCTGACGGTGAAACGCACCGAGCGCATCTCACCCGGTTGCAACCTGAAGTCAAAAGGGTTAATCCTGATCCAGTCTTTACAGGAAAAACCCACGGGCTCGTTGCCGACGAACATCCTGGTTCCATCTTCTTTCAAATACCAGTTTTCAGAATAAGCTTTTATCCGCATCGGCCTGGAAGAATTGTTTCTGACGTAGATAACTTCGGTCATCTGGGTTCCAGGTTTTGCTTTGAGTTCAAACCTGATAGGAGTAACTCCAAAATAGATCTGGGCTGCGGCAGTCAAGATGAGACCTAAACCGGAAAACAAAATCAAAACTATTTTAAGGCTCTGTTTCCAGCCGGGTGCCATTTTAAAACCTCCTGCCGTCAACCTGATTTTTATAATTTTAAGGCAACGTCCCTTACCGGTCAAATAAAAAAGGAGAGGGCCTCCCCTCTCCCTTTTTCATCTCATTCCAGAAAAGATTTCAAACCTTGGACAGGGTGTAAGTGGCGGTTATAGAATAGGTTCCAGGCTCCTGAGTGACATAATTACGAAGGAAGGAGAAGTTAAGCTGTCCAGCTCGCCAATGGAAAACTGAACCAGACCACTCGCCAACAGTCACGGCCGTTCCTGCCTGAAGAGAACCAGCCTGATAACCGCTGCCAGAAACTGTCCAGCTAACAGTGCTGGCCGGAATGGTCGAATGAAAATCACCAGAAGCGGTTACCGTAAGCCGGAGAGAAGAGGCCGGAATTATGATGGCAAACACCCTGACATCGACCGGGTTTTCATTGGCCGCTATCTGAAGAGTTCCCGGTGACTCACTGATTGAAGGAGCCACATCAGTGAAGGTAACACTGTTGGTACCGATATAAAGGTCATACCATTCAGCCAGAGTTACCTGAAAAGTAACATCCTTAGTGGTCAGAACCTGGGCCTGAGCTGAGACCACACCCAGCAATAAAAAACCCGCTATCCCTAAGTAACTTAAAAGCTTCCTGCTCACCTGAGCATACCTCCTGACAAAAATTTTCAGAAAATTATAGAGCAGGAAATATGCCAGGTCAAGAAATATCTTTTTAAATTTTATAAATCTTTTAATATCAATAATTTAAAATTTTCAATTTTTTACTCTTTTTTTCGACTAAAATAAAATTGAGTAAGTTTTTTGTCATTGGGCTGCAATTTTTGTAACTACTCTCCTTTTATTTATAAATTTTTCATTTTAATTCTCCTTCATAATGAGCTAAGTACAAAGACTGCCCTATAGGCTTTTCCATTCTCACCTTCAGAGTTGAAGAACAGTAATTTACCGGACTTCAGGCCCTGACCTCGCCAGACTGCCAGAACCGTCTCCTGCCCGGTTTTTATAAATCCTGCCCCGCTCAAATCTCCTTCCCCTATCCATTGCAAAACCTCAGAAGAGTTATCTTCTCTTGAATAAACAGTTCCTTTAAGAACGACTGTTTTATGAATCCCGGCCGAGAGAAGGGCTTTAACCTGGATACTCTGGCCGGAAGTAATCTCAGTCTCCAGGGTTAAATCCTGATTTCCAGCCCCGGCACCAGGCAAAGCTCTCTGACCAATCTCCAGCACCAGCCATTCTTGTAGATTTAGAGAAAATCTGGACGAAACCGTGGTCTCAGCCAGTAGCGGACTGAAGGCACAAGCCCAAAGGCAGATGGCTGCTGTTGCCATCCACTTTTTTATTATATTTATCGTCTTAATCTTTTTCATATTCAGGCTCCCATCGTTTTTCTTCTTTTAATTCAGCAACATTTGTGCCAGATCTGCCTTTTATAACTTATTGAAAATAAATGAGATAAACGGATGGATTAAAATTTTTAGTGTTCGGAAATATTACAGTTTAAGAAAGGGAGGCTATTCTCAAGCGGTTTATTTAATTATTAATTATTTAATATCAATAACTTAATAATAAAAATAGCTTGTGTTCGCTTTTGTTACACTTTATCTTTTTCAGTCCTTTAATCACAATCTTACATATATTTATTCTATTATATTAGACGTAATTCCGCCTGAAAAATTGAAAAAATCCCGGGCCGTCAGCCAATTCAACTTTCCAGCCCGTAGCGACGGAGTTTCCGGTAAAGAGCCGGCCGGGATATCCCGAGTTTCAGGGCCGCTTTTTGTTTGTTAAAGCCGACAGCTTTAAGCACTTCCTGGATATGCTTTTTTTCTATTTCAAAAAGCGTCAGGTCGGTATAGGGATAAGGAAGTTTATTTTCCTCAGTTTCCTTCCAGTTCAAAAGATTTTCCGGCAGATGTTGAAGGTCGATAAAGCTTTCAGTGGTTAAAGCCACGCCTCTCTCTATTACTTTTTCCAGTTCCCTGATATTCCCGGGCCAGTCGTAATCGATCAGTAGTTTTTTTGTTCGGTTGGAAAGGCCTCTTACATTTTTCTGATACTTCAGGTTATATTTCTCTATAAAATGAAGGATTAAAAGAGGAATATCTTCCTTTCTTTTGCGCAACGGTGGAAGTTCTATGGTTGCCACATTTATCCGGTGAAAAAGGTCTTCCCGAAAATGGCCGGCTCTGACTTCGGCTCTCAAATCGCGGTTAGTAGCGCAGATTACCCTGGCTTCCACTCTTTCTGAACGGTTAGAACCAAGAGGCCTGAAGGTGCCTTCAGCTATGAACCGCAGCAGTTTGGCCTGGGCGCTCAAAGGCACCTCGCTGATCTCATCAAAAAATATTGTTCCACCCTCAGCCGCTTTCAGCAAACCTGGCTTACTGCGGTCCGCTCCGGTAAAAGCTCCTCGCTCGTAGCCAAAAACTTCAGATTCGAACAGCGTTTCTGGAAGGGTGGGACAGTCAACCACCACCCAGGGCCTTTCCCTTCGGGGGCTGAGGTTATGGATGGCTCTGGCAGCCAGTTCCTTTCCGGTCCCGGTCTCCCCTGTTATCAGCACCGTAATCTGGTGTTTGCTCAACCGCTCAAGCAGCGAGAAAATTTCCAGCATGACCGGGTTGCGGCTGACCATCCCCTCAAACACATATTTACCGGCCAGTTCTTTTTCCAGCTGATAGGTCTGCCGGCGGATGGATATCTTTTCTTCCAGCTTTTTAAGGCTCTGCTGAAGGTCTGAGGACCGCAGTGGCCAGCTCAGATAATCCAGAGCCCCGAGCCTCAGGGCTTGAGCCACAACCACTTCTTTTTCGGCACTACCTACAATAATTACTTCCAGAAGCGGATCATATTCTTTAACCTGGTTCAAAATCTTAAAAGTCTGGTCAAGATTTTCTTCCCGATGGATGATCAGAACCCTGGGTTTCTCCTGACTTATCTTCCATAAAAAATCCTCTTCCAAGGCTAACAGGCTGAGCTGGTAATCTGTACCGGCAAGAGTGTTTTGAATATCCTGAATCAGGCTCTGGTCTGAAGAAATTACCATTATTTTTATCATTGCTTCTGCCTTAATGATTCTCGGGTTATTCTTGATTATAATTAAATCCACTCCCGGAGAAAAGTAAAAAATACCTTCAATAACATTCCTGAACCAATTCAAACCAGAGCCAAACTATCCTGGTTTAAACTCCCGGCCCCTTGACCTTAAACACTTTCTTTTGCCTTCGGCTTGAGTTATACTTTTTCTTCAACTAATCTAACCACGGAGGAACTGATGACCGAAAACCGTTCGGAATTAATACTGAACTTATTCAAAGAGAGCAATGCCCTGCTCAAGGGACATTTCAAGCTGACCTCAGGCAAACACTCAGAGTGGTACTTTGAGAAAATCAGATTGATTGAAAGACCGGTGGTCCTGGAGAAAATCATCGACCTGCTGGTAGAAGAGATAAAAAAAGACTCACCTGAGTTTGATTACGTAGTCTCGCCGGCTTACGGTGGCATTGCCATCGGCTTTCTGACGGCCTTGAAGCTTAAAAAAATGTTTGCTTTTACTCAACGGGTTGAAGAAAAAATGACCATCCGCTCCGGCTTTTCCGGTCTGGATGGCTCCCGGGCCATCATCGTCGAAGACATCCTGACTACCGGTGGCTCAGTCCAGGAAGTGTTGGAATGCCTGAAGCATAAAAATGTGGCTGTTAACGGCATTTATTGTCTGGTTGACCGCAGTGCCGGTCAGGTCCTGATTGAAGGCCAGCCGGTAAGAAGCCTGCTGTCGCTTAAGGTGGAGGCTTTTGAGCCAGAGGCCTGCCCCTTCTGCCTCGATGGCCGCCCTCTGACTAAGCCCGGGGCTTCTGATAAAAAATGAAAGTCATCCTGGCTTCTGAATCGCCTCGCCGGATTAAACTCTTAAAAAAAATCTTTAAGTCTTTCTCTGTGGTTCCCAGCGGGGTGGATGAAACCAGCCTTATGGCTACCGAAAAAGACCCGGTCTACTTTGCTCTGAAAGCGGCTGAAGCCAAAGCCCGGGCAGTTGCTACTATTTATCCAGACTCTCTGGTGATAGCAGCCGATACTGTGGTCACCATTGACAATCTGATTCTGGGCAAGCCAGCCAGCAGGGCAGAGGCCCAGAAAATGCTCGAGACCCTCTCTGGCCGAACTCATCGGGTAATTACGGCCGTGGCTCTCATTAATCTCAGTGAAAATAAATTTTTAACTGACGCAGAACAGAGTCTTGTCACCTTCAAACCCTTAACCCGGGAGGAGATTGAAGCCTACCTGAACCGCAATACTTATCTTGATAAAGCCGGAGCTTATGCCATACAGGAAGTAAAAGAACTTTTTCTGGAAAAACTTGAAGGGGATTACCACAACGTAGTTGGACTGCCCCTCCGAAAACTGCGCCAGTTACTGCATAGATTCCAGGAAAAAAGAGTAATTCTGGAAATCTCAGGTTTTGACCTCTCCGAGGCCGCCGGACTTGGAGAGGTTGAAGGCCAGGTGGTAAAAGTGCCTGGAGCTTATTTGGGTGAGCTGGTGGAAGTTTGCTTCGAACCAGCAGAAAACCGCCAGGTTAAGGCCCGGTTGCTCTCCCTTATTAAAAAATCACCAGCCAGACAACCCGCTCCCTGCCAGCATTTTGGGACCTGCGGAGGCTGCACTTTTCAAGATCTCCACTACAATGAACAGCTCAAATATAAAGCCAATTATCTTAAGGAAGTTTTAAGAGAATATTTCGCTCCGAATTTTCGCTACCTGGAAATAGACCCAGTATTGCCCTCTCCTTCTCAATATTATTACCGAAACAAAATGGAGTTTTCCTTCGGACAATCGGGTGAAGAAATTTTCCTTGGACTCAAAGAAAAAAGCAGAGAGCGTCCCTGGTTTCAGAATAAAAAGGTGGTCAAACTCAAGAACTGCCATATTTCCACCCAAATAACTGAAAAGCTCTTTCCCCTGGTTTCCGAACTGGCTAAAAAATCAGGTCTTCCGGCCTTTGAACTTAAAACCAAACAGGGATTTTACCGGCATCTGGTCATCAGAGAAGGAAAACAGACCGGAGACCTGATGTTGATTCTGGTGACCAGCAGTCAGGCTCAACTTCCGGTTGAGACCTTTACTTCAACTCTGATCACTGCCTTCCCCGAATTGAAAAGCTTCTGGTGGGTGGAAAACGACCGTATTGCCGACGTGGTAGCTTTCGAGAAAAGTCACCTTCTTTACGGACAGGAATTCATTGAAGAAAAACTTCTCGACTTCCGCTTCCGGGTTTATCCCGGCTCTTTCTTTCAGACTAATCCTTTAGCTGCTGAGCTGGTCTACAATCGGATTGTGGAAGAAGCCCGCCGGCTTAGAACCCAGTCAGCCCTGGGGCTTTACTGCGGTTCTGGAGCCATTGAAATCTGTCTTTCCAGGGTAGCCGGAGAAGTAGTCGGGGTTGACTGGGATGCCGCCAGTCTCAAAGCTGCTAACGAAAATCTGGTTCTGAACAGAATCCAGAATGTCAGATTCTGGGAAAGTTCGGTCGAAGCAGTTTTGCCCGAAATTTACCGCGGAGCCTTTGACCTGCTGGTCATTGACCCACCCCGAGCTGGAATCAGCCCCAAAGGGTTGAGGCAGATTGTCGCCTTAAGGATTCCCAACATCATATATGTTTCCTGCAACCCGGCCACTTTAGCCCGGGACCTTAAGATTCTGGTAGACAGCGGTTATCAAATCAACCGGCTGACTCCGGTGGATTTCTTCCCGCATACCGCTCATCTTGAAGTCATGGCCTTTCTAAGCAGGTAGTGTTCATAAAAAAACGCCGCCAAGGAAAATTCAGCTTGCTTAAAAATTTATCCTGGCTCTGGTTACTGACGCAGCAGTCCCTGGTTTTTCATAACTTTACCGGAGAAAAAAGAGCTTTCAACTCAATTTCGATTTCGGTTGAAGAAACTTTCCCTTTTTATTTTCTAATTTTTCCAATAGCAGTTTTAATCTTCAAACAACCAGAATTCCCTATTCCTTAGTTTGAGTGGTCAGAAAGATGGGCAAAGTCATGTGTTTTATTTGGTCCATTAGTTCTTCAATCTCGTCGATATGTTTATCCTCATCCTGAAGTATCTTTTCCAGTAGTTCTCTGGTGGCAAAATCACCAACCTCACCAGCCAGTTTGATGGCTTCGTTGTAGGCTTTGATTGCCTCAAATTCAGCTTTACGGTCGAACTCCATCATCTTGGGAATTTCATCCCCGATAAAAATCTTTTTCAGATTAGTAACTATGGGCACCCCTTCCAGGAATAGAATCCGACCGATGAGAGCCTCAGCATGCTTCATTTCCTGAATGGCCCTTTTCTCAATGGTCTTATGGAGCTTCTCGTAGCCCCAGCTGTCGCACATTTCTGAATGAACCATGTATTGATTGATGGCTGTCAGTTCGTCAGCCAGCAAAGAATTCAGGGTTTCAATCAGTTTTGGGTCACCTTTCATCATAACCTCCTGTTCCAGTATTTTTTGTGATTATAATTTTACCCCAAACTATCCTTCGAGTAAACAAATAGATTTTACTGCTGATTTCCCTTAAAATAATGGTCGGTGATGATAAAAGCCAGACCTGAAGATTTTATTGTTGAGGAAATAGCCAGCCTGCCTTTGACCGAAAGCGGGGAATTCAGGGTTTACCGCCTGACCAAAAAAAACTGGACCACCCCCGACCTGATGCGCTTTCTGGCCAGGATGCTTTCCATCTCACCTAAAGCCATTGCTTACGGAGGAAAGAAAGATAAGCATGGTCTGACCACCCAGCACATTACTATCCGCAGTCAGAAAGATTTCAGCCTGCAGGAACCAAATTTCTCTCTTGAAGCCATCGGCTTCATGAGAAAACCTATGAGCCCAGCTTTAATTCAAGGTAACCGCTTCCAGATCACCATCAGGAAGCTACCTGAGACTGAATCAGTTCTCGCCAATCTCCAGGAAGTCCGGCAATACGGTTTTCCTAACTTTTTCGACGACCAGAGGTTTCGGGGAACAGACCAGAGCCTGGGCTTTTTTGCCGACCGGGTGCTTCGGGGCCACTACAACGGAGCTTTACAAATTTTTCTGCAGGCTCAGAACATCTGTTCCTCTGATAAAAAAAATCGGGACCGGGTGGCTGAGATAATCGCCAACTGGCGAAACTGGGAGAAATGCCTGGAACTGGCCCAGGGGTTGACTGAAAAGAGAATTTTCCGAACTCTGCTCCTGCGGCCGGATGACTTTCTGGCAGCCCTGGAAAAAATCCCCCGGGAAGAAATTGCTATGGCTTACGCCGCTTTCGGCTCTCATCTGTGGAACGAGCTGCTGCGTCGACTGTTGAAGACCAAAATCTCTGAACTGAGGGAGGTTCAGGCAGAATCGGGCGTGTTTTACTTCTGGAAAAGGCTACAAGAACCTGTTTTTACCTATCTCAAAGACCTTAAACTGCCCACCCCGGCAGCCAGAATGGAGTTTCCAGATGAAATCAGCCGGGAAATTTACCTTGAAATCCTTAAGGAAAACAACCTGAAATTCAGCAGCTTTCGAACCCGGGCTCTCAGCCGGGTTTTCTTCCGGTCCTTTCAGCGAAAGGTTCTACTCTTTCCAGAAAATCTCCAGGTGATAGAAGAAAGGCCGGATGAACTTCACCCAAAATACAGAGCTCTGGTCCTGTCCTTCAGTCTCCCCCGCGGGGCCTTTGCCACCATGCTGATCAAAAGAATCATGCTTGATTCTTCAGGCCCAAGAGCCTGCCAGAAAGACCTGGATAACTCATGAGGCCTGGAAAAATTTCATCAGCCAGAAAACTGGAAAAAGCGAAGAAACAGATTCGGTTAAAAAAATTAGGTAATGCCGGCTGGTTGAGCCTTCCCCGGGCCCTTTCCCGCCTGGGGTTCTGCTCCCGAAAACAGGCCCTGGATTTAATAAAATCAGGTCAGGTTCAGGTTAACAACCAGACTGTGACCGAGCCCCGGTTAAGGGTCAACCTCAAGACTGACAGGATAGAGGTGGCTGGCCAGCCAGCCCCGTCGTCGGAAAAAATCTATCTCCTTCTGAACAAACCCCGTGGTCTTATAACCACTACTTCAGATGATAAGGGGCGACCTACAGTGTTTGAATGCTTTAAGCAAGCCAGCCTGCCCAGAATATTTCCTGTGGGCCGACTGGACCGGGCTTCTGAAGGTCTGCTTCTATTTACCAACGACAGTCTCTGGTCTGACCTCCTTACCAGGCCCGAGTCTGAGCTGGCCAAAACCTACCATGTTCAGGTTCGGCCCGTTCCCGAAGCCGAAAGCCTTCAGAAGATGGTCGCTGGTCTTAAAGACTTCAAAGGTGAGTGGCTCAAAGCCCAGAAGGTTAGAGTACTTCGTTCCGGTGGTAAAACCTGCTGGCTGGAAGTGGTGCTGACTGAAGGTAAGAATCGGCAAATCCGAAGAATGGCTGAAGCTCTCGGCCTTGAAGTTTTAAGGCTTGTTAGGACTGAAATCGGTAACCTGAAACTGGGCAATCTGCCTAAGGGTAAATGGAGATATTTAACCGCGGAAGAAGTTTCCGAATTAGCCTGCCTGGCTGGAAAAGGTTTGCCAGCCAGGGCGAAAAAAGCGAAAATAAAATCTCAGGAGCTGTGAACTAATGAAGATTTCAGCGGTAGTCCTGGGTGGAGGTCGAGGCACCAGGCTGGGTTTAGCCCTGCCCAAGCAATTTATAAAACTTCAGGACCGACCACTTTTTGACTATTCCGTAGAAAAATTTCTGGCCCTTAAAATTGACTTCATAGTGGCCGTCCTGGTAACTGGCTACCAGAAATATTACTCACCCCACCCAGCTATCTCAGCCATAGCTCCAGGAGGCAACACCAGGCAGGAATCGGTTTTTAACGGTCTGCACATCTGTCCTGAAGATACCGAACTGGTAATTATCCATGACTCTGCCCGCCCCTTTTTCCCCCTGAAAAAAGTTGAACAGGCTTTGAAACTTCTAAGTGATAAACTTTATGACGGGCTGGCTCTGGCCCTTCCGGCTACTGATACCCTGGCTGAAGCTCAGGAGGGGAAGGTTATCAGCTTTCCCAACCGGCGGAAAATCTACCACCTGCAAACCCCACAGCTTTTCCATTTTAAGAAGATACTGGAAGCTCATCGACACCTTCAAGGGGCTGGATTTACCGACGACCTGTCGCTGGCTCATTCCGCAGGCTTGCGCTGCGGCCTGATAGAAGGCAGTCCTATGAACTTTAAGATAACCTCTGAGGTTGATTGGTATTTAGCTGAGCGCCTTCTTCTTTCAGGCGGTCTGGAATTTATCTAAGGCGTTTTTCTGCAGGCGACGTCTGGAATAACTGGCGAAATAAACAGCTTCCAGAAAAGCCAGGAAAGAAACCAGAATTACAACTAAAGCGGCTCCGCCGAGAACAATAAGCACAAAGGAGGCCATGGTAAAAAAATCTCTTCGGTAAATAAAAGCCAGGTGGGCGGCCAGACGGTCAAACCAGTTCTGAAAATCAGGGTCCTGGATACTGGCTTCAACCTCGCGGGCAATTGGAGTGATATTAAAACCGATCCCGGATTTTCTGGCATGATTAACCATAATTAAATAAAAACTGACCATGCTCAGCAACCCGAAGGCTCCGAGATAAAGCCAGACTTTCTCACCTGTAGTCCGATAAACTCCAATAGGCAGAGCAGCAAAAAAGGTGACAAAAAGAAAGGCATCAGCCGAAACATCAAAAATTGTTCCAAATCTTGTTACCCGGCAGGTCAGCCTGGCATTCTCTCCATCACAGCAGTCAATTACGGAAGATAGCAGAAAAAGAAAACTCCCCAGAACCATAGAACTATAACCACCATTGATAATAAAATAAACACTCAAAATTTCTAAAAACAAGACGAACAGGCTGATCTGATTGGGAGTTACTCCTAAATTAATGAGGTATCGAGTTAACCGCAGAGACAAAGGTCTGAAAAAAACCCGGGTAATATAACCATCATGAGGTTTTCTCCCTGTCTCAAGAAGTAGCCTCTCAGCCAGTTTCAGAGCTTCTGAGCCTTCTCCTTTGAGACCAAAACCACCTTCCAGGTTGACTTCCGGCACCAGGCCTGATTCTTTAAGCCTGTGGATGAAGCCCCACCCGGACCTGACCAGCTCTTCCCAGATTTCTGGAAGCCCGGCTTTTTTCACTGCGAGGAATAAAGGAGCAGCTAAGACCCCATCAGCCGGGAATTCAGGTCTGACTATCACCATCTCCTCGGACTTCAGGCTTAAAGCTTCTTTCAAGGAAACAAAAAAATCCGGGGCGACCACCACAGTGTCTTCAAACATCACCACAGCAGATTCAGCCGGGCCATTAGAGCCCAGCCAACCAGAAAAATCAGCCGGCAGCAGCTCAACCTTAACTCCAGCCCTCTTAAACCTTTTATCGGTGCTTATTTTTTCCAGTACCTGAGTGGCTAACTCAGAGTCTTGAGAACAAAGCCAAAATTTTTCCAGTCCAGCTTTTGCCCCGTAAAGAATCAGTCTTTCCAGAAAACTCAGGCCTAGAAGCTTCTTCTGGCTCTCGGGACCGAGAAAAATGATGGCCTCTGAGACATTCATCAGAATTTCCTCAGGCGAAAATTAAATAAAGCCAATTATTATCACAAACTTTCCAAATGTTCAACTCAGTTGCCCTGCTCTCCAGCCCGATTCTGGAAACCAGGTTGCTTGAGGGCTCCAGGGGATATTTTCTGGTTTTTAATCGGTCATAACTTAACTTTTTTCTGGCCAGCCAGATAGGCTCTGACTCTTTCCAGGTCTTCCAGAAAATCGACCTCATGGCAGAAAAGCCCATCTGAGGGAATGGCTTTGAACAGGCCTCCATCCTGAAGGATAAAATTCTCTATTGCCTTTTCGAAATAATCGCTATCCTGAACTTTTTCTAAATGCCTTCGGAACTGGCTCAGGTCGTCTCTGGAAACCAGGTTGATTCCCAGAGCCTCTCCCTCGGCTTCGGTTAATTGTTTGGAAATAAACCTGAGGTAGCCGTTCTCATCAGTCCTGTATTTCACCTCTTCTGGCCCGCATTTTTTATTATCAACCAGAACACAGGATGAGTTTTGAGACAGCATCCTGGAAATGAGGAGCGGGTCAAAAATCACATCGCCGTTAAGCCACAGGACCTCTTCATTGCCAACCTGATAAAGACCGTAGAGAAGACTTTTGCTGGTGTTGGTGCTGGCATAGAAAGCATTATGGACGTAGCTTAACTCCGGGTGGCTGTTCATCACCAGCTCTTTTTTGAAGCCCACAACCACCAGGATGTCACTGGCCGGAATGAACCTGATGAGTTTTTCCACCTGGTAATCCAGTATGGTGTGCTGGTCGTCCACTCTGACCAGAGCTTTGGGCAGGTCCATGTTGAGCCGGGTCCCCCGGCCGGCAGCTAAGATTATGGCTTTCAATTAACTTTTCCTTTCTACTTCAGTAAACGCCGTCCATCTCCTGGAATAGCTGCGAAAGTAGGCCGCTTCCAGGAACGCCGCCACCGCCACGATAAACATCAGAGCTCTGGCCTGCCCGAGCACAATAAGAATAAAGGCAGCCATCGAGAAAAAATCACGCCGGTAAATGAAAGCAATTCTGGCTGCTGCCCGGTCAAACGGTCTCTGAAACTCTGGCCGGTTGATACTGGCCTCTACCTCTTTTACCACGAGCTGGATGTTTCGGCCGATACCGGTCTGGCGGGCAAATCTGAAAAGCTGAAGGTAAAAGGCTATCATCGAAGCAAGAGTGAAAGCCCCCAGGTAAAGCCAGAACTTCTGGTCTGTCGTCCGGTAAAGACCTAAAGGCAGAGCTGCGAAAAAGGACACAAAAGTCACAGCATCTCCGGTGACATCGAGCAGGCCACCAAGTCGAGTAACTCGGTGGGTTAGCCGGGCGTTTTCCCCATCGCAGCCGTCAATGATTGAAGCCAGCTCAAAAAGAATGGCCCCCGGCACCATAAGCTGCCGACCGAACCCAATGCAGAAAACACTGGCCAGACCCAGAGTAAAAGTTACCAGGCTTATAGCAACCGGATGGATTCCCAACCCTACCAGATATCTGGTCAGGAAAAGAGAGATTCTTCTGTTTATGACCCTGGCCACCCAGCCGTCCTGGGGCTTACGAGCGGTCTGTAAAAGAGCTTTTTCGGCCCGACGAAAGCTCTGACGGTCATAAACCCTTAGCCCGAACCTGGCCGATACAATCAGCCCGGCTGGATTTGAGACCTCATCCTTAAATGGCTTTTCTAAATTTTCATCAGAAATAACCTTCCCAATAGCTTCAACCAACCAAATGGGCTTGACTACCAGCACACCGGAAACTGGCTCTAACCTGCCTGAACCAGTTTCTAAAACCAGACTAACCTGTTCCGAAGAAAGACTCCGGGCCTTTTCAAAGAGCGTGGGGAAAAGCAGAGGGTCCAGGACCAGGTCATCTCTCATAACCAGAATCGGCTCTTCAGTTTGAGATCTGGAAAATTCTGACGGAAGGGATTCGGGATTCAGGATTTTCAGCCTGATTTCTTTTTTCAAAATCCGGTAATCAGAGGAAAGCTCCAGCAGAGCATTTTCTACCCGGTTCGCTTCCGGACTGAAAAGCCAGATTTCCTTTATGCCACCTTGAGCGGTATTCAGGATTAGCCTTTTTCGCAGACTAAGGCCGAGCATCTTTTGGTCGCCATGTTCCGTCAGAACCAGAACTGCTCTGGTCATAAAAACTTTCCTCCTTCTAAAACCAGTCTTGAAAATCAGTATAACTTTAAGGGCCTGCCTGAAGTTTTGTTCTCCTGAGATAGTCTTCAGCTTTTTTCCAGGCCTTTTCATCATCCACATCTATCCAGAACCGGCCTGAGACATCCAGAGCCCGGGCCTGTTCCTTCAAAGCCAGCTCCAGGACGCCGCCGGAAAGAGTAAAATTTCTCCTGCGATGCTGGCTCTCCTCCAGAGCCACAAACAGAGCCGGACTGCAGTAAAATATACCGGTATCAAAAGCATTATAATCAGAAAGCCCTTTTCCTATATTTCGTATCAGCCCATTTTCCACCTTAACCCTGGTAACATCATCCAGATCCACACAGGGATGATTCTGAACCGTGGTGTCAACCGCCAGGATTAATTCATTGTCTTTTATGGGCTGCTTCTTAAGCAGAATTAATATCTCCGGGTCGAAGATGTGGTCAGCCATAAGCAGGAAAAAAGGCTCGTTCAAAAAAGAGCGGGCTTTGATAACTGATAGTCCGTTTTCTTTCTGCCATTCTTCATTGCGCACAAAGATGAATTCTACCTTATCGGGGGAGGATTGGCTTAGAAGATGAGCTTCTACTTTATCAGCTTCATAGCCGGTAACTACCACGACCTCTTCGACCTTAACCCAATTCAGGGCTTCAATCACCCAATCAATAAGCGGTTTCTGAAGAACAGGCAACAAGGGTTTTACCGGACAGACTGAAGATAGCCTGGTTCCCTGGCCAGCTGCAATTATTAAGGCTTTCATCCTCTCTCTCCTTGCTCTCAAAAACTGCTCCACCAGGCCGAAATCTTAATTTTAACGAGGCCGGGAAAATTTGTCCATTCAGACTAGGACAAACCAGTAAAGTCCGCCTGTCTCAAACTATCAACTTAAAATCTGTGTAGTCTTCTTCTATCACCATCCGGACCGACTTAAAAAGAAAGCCGCCATAGACCTTAATTCTTGATTTCTTTAAGACCAGCTGGTCCTGCCAGGGCTCCAGCTCAATTTCCAGCTCAAACTCTCTGACAAAATTAGGGTTGCGCGATGGCTTCAATACCAGTCGCAGCGGATCATAAGTCTGCTGGCTGATATAATACAAACCCTCAAAAAGATATTCTTTCTTCTGTCTGGCTCGGGCTTCGATGATAAAAACGGGCAGACCGTTGAGCTGGCCTTCACCAACTAGTTTAAAAACATAATTTGGCCGGTTCCTGGGAGTAAAGGGAACCAAATCATCTTTGGTTAGCTGGTTTCTGGCAGATGGCTTTTCGCCGGCCGGTTGAGCTTTTTCCGCTTCTTCTTTTTGCCTCCGCAATCTTTCCAGACGCTGTTTTCGATATTCTTCAGTGATATCTCTGGTTCGCCCCTTTTCTATCTCCACTGCTTCCAGAATTTCTTCCTCTCGGATTTCACCATTAACCGTCAGTAATTTCTTTACCCGCCTTATTTTCTCCGGCTGCCAGTTTTTATCAGCATTGACGTAGGTAGAGGTAACCAGAGCCTTCCACTTTTCAAAATCAGGATAGGCTTCAAGCCGGCGGCTGATGTTCTCCAGAATCTTCTGAAGCTGGCTGGAAGAGTCAGAAGAAGGCTGGCTGAACAGAGGTCGGCTGATGACCATTACCCAGGTCATTGTAACCAGCAGAGCCACCAGGACGACCCCTTCCCCGAAGCGAAGATTTCTCATCTTCCTAAACCTTACTGATAAATTAATTAACCACACTCTTTCCTCTCGGTTTGCTTTAATCTTTCTTCTCAATTAGTTTTAATTTCACCTCTAATCTGCAGCCTGAAAGCTGTCAATTCTCCTGGACTCAGGTTTGATTTTATCAGATTTAACCTGAAAAAAGAACCGTCACCGGGGCCTTTTCACCTGCCTGAACTTAAATTTGACAAAATCGCAATGAGGCTGGGCTATATTTCCTGGAAAAGCCCGGATTGACAGTGCCTCTGCTTTATAGTAAAAAAGATTTGTTCTGTCAGGGGTGCCTTCGGCATCTTCAGAGCGAAGGCTGAGAGCAAACCCTTTGAACCTGAACTGGGTAATACCAGCGTAGGGAGACAGAGTCCTCAGGGGGAAAAGCTCAGCCTCATCTGACAGAAGATTTTTATGTCAGGAGGTATGAGATTATGTTCACAGCTCAAACCATCAATCGGGACCTACAAAAAATCCGGGAACAGGTCCCTCTGGTTCACAACATCACCAACTATGTGGTGATGAACCTGACCGCCAACGCTTTGCTGTCCATAGGAGCTTCTCCAGTGATGGCCCATGCCGAAGAGGAAGTAGAAGACATGGTCAGTCTGGCTTCAGCCCTGGTTATTAACATCGGCACCCTCAGCCCGCACTGGGTAAACGCTATGGAAAAGGCCATCAGAGCGGCCGAACAAAAAAAAATTCCCGTGGTGCTGGACCCGGTTGGAGCCGGAGCCACACCTTACCGCACAGCCACTGCCAGAAAACTGCTAAACGAAGGACCAATTGCCATAATCCGGGGCAATGGCTCGGAAATCAGGGCTCTGGTCGATTCAGGGGCCAGAACAAAGGGGGTGGATAGTCTTGAGGGTTCAGAGGCCGCAGTTGAAGCCGGGAGAGAGTTATCCCGAAAATTCGGCTGCGCCGTCAGTATAAGCGGAGTCGCAGACATAGTGGTCAGCAAAGAAAAAATTATCAGGATATCTAACGGTCATCCGCTGATGCCCAGAGTAACCGGTCTCGGCTGCGTGGCTTCGGCTATTACTGGAGCCTTTGCTGCCGTAAATCCCGATCACCTGGAAGCGGCCGCTTCAGCCATGGCGGTGATGGGCATCTGCGGTGAACTGGCTGCTTCCCGGGCCGAAGGACCTGCCAGTTTTGAGCTCCATTTTCTGGACTGGCTCTATAAGCTCGGTCCGGAAGAAATAGAAGCCAGGCTGAAGTTTGAGGCACGGGGTTAGCTTTTAAAGCTCCACCCGGCTAACCAGGCCCTGGTGGAACATCGAGAACAGGAGCTGAAGTGTGTATAATTAAAATTATGGAGCCTGCAGTAAAATTTCTTAAATTAAAAGCCCGGGTAAACAGACTCCGGGTTTAACATTTTTCTCGCTCAACTTGCTTTCTTTAGCCAAACCGCCAAGGGGTAAGATATGACAACAGACAGAGAAAAAGAAAAGAAAATTGACCTGAGCCTTTATCTGGTAACCGACCGCCGCATGCTAAAAGGCTTGACCTTAACCGAGCTGGTCGGAAAGGCCATAAATGGTGGTGTGAGCGTGGTGCAACTCCGGGAAAAAGACAGCTCTTCTCGAGAATTTTATGAGCTGGCTCTAGCCCTGAAAAAAATTATGCCCGGAGACGTTCCCTTAATCATCAATGATCGGGTGGATATAGCTCTGGCCGCCGGCGCTGATGGTGTACATCTGGGGCAGTCGGACCTGCCGGTTAAAATAGCCAGGGAACTACTCGGGCCAGAAGCTATCATCGGTCTTTCGGTAGAAAACCTGGAACAGCTTGAAGAAGCCCGGAATCTTCCGGTTGATTACTTAGCCATAAGCCCGGTTTTTCCCACACCAACCAAAACCGATTTCTCAAGTCCAGCTGCCTGGGGGCTTGAAGGCTTGGGCCAGGCTCGCAGCCTGACGAATCTGCCTCTGGTAGCTATTGGCGGGATAAATGAAGAAAATGCGGCCGAAGTTGTCGGAGCTGGGGCCGATGGTCTGGCGGTGGTTTCAGCTATCTGCGCTTCACCTGACCCGGAGCAGGCAGCCCGGGCCTTAAAAGAAAAAATTGAGCAGGCGAGAAAGAAAAAAACTGATTAAAAGGCAGACCACTGCAAAGTGATTATTTTCATGGTTCAGAGGCTGCCTTGTTGCTTTAACTAATTGTTATGGCTGATGATTTATACGATAATGGAGCTGACAAATGGCCAATTCCTACAAATTAATCAGGAAAAATGAAGAAAAAATTTTCATCGGGCAGGTAATAATTAATTAAGCAAATAAGAAAATAGGTTTTGGTCAAGATGAAAAATTCACCAAAAAATAAAAAAACAGAAAAAATCAAGAGCTTGAAACTCACGGATATCGGTGAGTTTGGCTTTATCGCCCGCTTCTCCCCCGCTTTTCTGGCCGACCTGCCCAGAAATATCAAGGGCATTGGAGACGACTGTGCGGTCATTCCCTGGCAAGGCCCTAAGCGTCTGCTGGTGACCACCGACCTGCTGGTTGATGGTGTCCATTTTCTGAAAGAAAAAATACCAGCCGAAGACCTGGGCTATAAATCCCTGGCTGTCAACCTCAGCGACATAGCCGCTATGGGTGGCCGGCCGAGGTTTGCTTTTTTATCGCTAGCCATACCGCCAGAGACGAAAATAACTTATCTGGACAACTTTTTCCGCGGCTGGCAGGAGCTGAGTCGTCAAACTGGTGTGCATCTACTGGGGGGCGATACCACAAGGTCCTTAGAAAAGCTGGTCATTAACGTGGCTGTTCTGGGAGAAGCCCAGATACCGTTCATTAAATACCGTTCAAAAGCTAAGCCAGGGGATATCATAGCTGTGACCGGTCCCCTGGGGGATTCAGAAGGTGGCCTGCGGCTTATTTTATCGGAACAAAAAGGTAAAAAACTCTCAGCTGATGAAAATTATCTTATCAGGCGCCACTACCTACCGCGGCCACATCTGGAAGAAGGCTGGTTTCTGGCCCATCAGCCAGAAGTCCATGCTATGATGGATGTCTCAGACGGCATTGATTCTGATCTCAGGCGCATCATGGAACAATCGGACTGCGGTGTTGAGGTTAATCTGGAGCAGCTTCCAATTTCAGAAGAGCTGCGAGCCTGTGCCAAAAAATATGGCTGGAACCTGGAAGAGGTAGCTGCCGCAGGCGGTGAAGATTATTGCCTTTTGATTACCGTGGACTCTGAAAAGTTCTCTGCCCTTAAAAGAAAATTCTACCGGCGGTTCAAAAGGCCTCTTACAGAAATAGGCCGGGTCACCTCAAGAAAAGGTGCACAGGTTTACTTGAGAAACGGCCAGAAGGTGGAGCTAAAAAAATCAGGCTATGACCATTTCAAAACCTGAATAAAGGGGCATAGAAATAAAAATATCTTTCTCCGCCAGCCTTTCTATCTAAAAGAAGCCTACTTCTTAATGGTAAAATTAAAATCAACATTAAGAGTCTTTTTCACCGCTTCTGGTTGAGGCCGCAGTCCTTTAAGCACCTTCCATTGCTCGGTGCCCGGTTCGCCGCATTTTACTGAATAGATTCCAGGCTTGTACACCGGCGGTCTGAACTCAGTTCCCGTAATTCTGAAACAATAAACAGTTTCACCCGATTTTTCTTCTACCACCTGCACCACCGGGTCTTTAAGCCCAGAGAACTTAAGAAGCGGCAAATAACCAACTGGCTTCCGACCTTCGTTTTCCTTTTGCTCCACTACTGCGGGCCAGCCCGGCATGAGCACCGGCCTGACTTCAGGCTTTTCTTCTAACTGATAACTTTCAAAGACAACCTGCCTGGAAGATTTTTCAAAGGTTACCAAGCTAAAGCCTGAAATGGACTTGAGCCCTGAAGCCTTATCTTCTCCCCTGGGGTTGTTGACCAGTAGCAGGTTAAATTTATTTCCAAAAGCATCTTCCCAATTGCCGGTGGCTACTGCTTCTTTTTTCTGTCCGCTTCTTCTGGCAGGAGCAGGTGTCCATCTCAGGGCTACTTGTGCCTGAATGGGTGAAGCAACCAGAGCCGCTATGGCCTCATCAGGCTTTTCCAGTCCATATTTCAGCACCGCCGGTGGCCCACCTGTCCCACACAGATGAACTGCCCGCGCCTTACGCAAAAGTCTGATTATTTCATCTCTGGCCGGCTGAGGCCAGGCGCTGGTGTTAAAATCAGCCGCGGGCCGATCAGATTCGGGATATTCTCCAGGTTTTAAGGGTGGAAGCTGCCAAAGAGCTTCTTCGCCCTGCTGACCTTCAGGCAGGGTTAAAAGCGAAACAAAGGCGCTTGAGGAAAGACAGGCTTTAAACCAGACCCCACCAGACCAATCTAAAATCCAGTCCTTAAGTAGCCCGAGCTGTTCTTCGCTTAAAAGCCTGGCTTCTCTCACCCTGGTTGCCTTTTTCAGGTCAAAATCCGGGTTTTGCGGCCAGCCGTTTCTAATCCTGGCTTCGGGAAAAAGAGGCCCGGGTGCTGATTTATTAAAGCGATCATTTATCACCGCCAGGCTCAAACCAGCATAATTCAGTTCATGAAACCCTGAATAAAAAGCTTTTTCCCCGGCAGGTTTTGAAGTCAGAGGCAGATGTCCGGTCTGGGTTTCCAGCACCAGCTTGATGAATTCTGAGGGCACCAGAAAACCGCCGCCGTCCTGAGCTCCTGCGGGGTCGGCGCTGGCCTCTGCCTGGGACGGTCGTCCACCTTCTCCCCAGAGTTTTATCTGGAAAAAATCTCTGGCCTCTGGAATAAGAATGGCCGGCCGGTCTTTTAGCAAATCAGAAAAAGCCCAGCCAAAAAGCAGCCATTGTCTCAGATATTCCTGGCGGGCTCGAGCATAATCGAGAGCTCCTCTCCAGAGAGCAGCCGGACGTCCAAAAACCTGGTTGCCGGCAAAAATCAGCAAATCAGGATTGTGGTTTTTGAGGCTGTTCGCCAGCTCAGGGTAGGGATACCCTTCTTCCTGATGGTTGCTCAGCATAGCTAAGGTTAAACGCCCGGCTTGAGAAGGCTCCTTTCTTATCCAGCCTGAAAAGTAGTTCGTGGCCTCTGAAGAAGCGAGCCGGTCACCGGCATATATCCGGTAAGCAAAGTCACTTTCGGCTTCCCAGCCTTCAATTTGAAAAAGAGCTGTCCAGCTCTCCCGGTTCACATAAGCTTCAGTTAGGGTTTCAAAGCTGTCCCCTCGGTCAATTTCCAGAAAAACCCTTTCTTGCGGGCCCAGGCTTTCCGGGACTAACTGAGCGGTAAGTTTAAGTGTGCCCCGGCTTAAAGTATAAAGAACGAAAGCCACCGGGCCGAAGCCTCTTTCCGGAAATAGCCGCAAGAGCGATCCTTCTGCCTGGAAATCTTTAAACCAGCAGACTGGATTTTCCGAGCCAGCTTTGACCTCAGGCAGATTTGAAACCAGAGCCAGCCCGCCGGTCATTTTTTCGGCTGGCAGAGCAAAATCCTCAAGCTCATCCAGAACCCGTCCGGTTTCGGGTTCCAGCACCATTAGACTCAAAGAAAACTCTTTACCGGCGGAGGCCAGCCTGACCATAAGGACTACTTCTTTCTTCAGAGCTTTTTTGAGCACTTCCAGTCTTTCTTCCGGGCTGACACTCTCCAGCTCCCCGATGAACAGAAGCCCATCTACAGTTAAACCAACATCCAGCCCCTGACCGCTGACGGCCGCTTCCCGGAAATCGCTACTTCGCCCCTTTATCCCGAACCTGAGACCTATGAAATTCCTGGCTCTCGCCCTCTCAGGTAAGCCAGGAACCGAGACCTTAAAAGATATCTGGAGCTGTCCCTGAGACATCACCTCTGCGGTCAGCCAGTAAAGATACCTGTTGACTGCCGGAGTCAGGCACTCAACTCGCCCACGGTGAAGCCGCCAGTCTTCCAGCCGGTTAGCATAAAAATCAGGGCCAACCCAGTGCCGGCTGTGCTGCTGGTCGAGCGACAGCTTAAACTGCTCAGCCCGGGTAATATTTGGAATTAATAGAAAAACCAAAAAAATAGCCATTAAGAAAAAAACGCGTTTTAAGGTCAATGAGGTCAGACCGGAAGACTGATCGCTATTACCATTCAAGTTTTTTACCGGGTAATTTTTTTTTATCATCTTCCGCCTCAAGTCCTGACGAAAAAACTGCGGCTTATAACTATTTACGACTCAATTTTTTCGGTCATAATCTCTCAGGCTTTAAGCCGTATCAAATTTCAGCTGACTGAAGCCAGAGCAATCAAAGCTCGCATCAGTTTAAACCCTTCAAGATAGTCCTGGGTGACGAAGGTCAGGGTTCTCGGACTAACTCTTTTCACTCCGGGAAGCAGAACACCGAGCTCGGTCTGGTTGCTGTTATGGAAGTTCAGCTCAAAGGTATAAGGCGGACGGAGCTCATAGGGTTTTATCCGGTTGAGAGAAGCCAGGGCTTTTTTAGCCCCTTCCTTCAGGTCAGTCAACACTTTATCTCTGGCAAAATTTCTGGCAGCCAGACGATTTACCGCCTCTTTTACCGGGACAGTCACCAGATCCTGACCCAGAATCTCCCGGGCCTGGTCGCAGGTCAGGGTATCGCCGGTCAGCATGATGACCGGCACATTGTAATAACCGGCTATGGCTGCATTAATTCCGAGCTCAGGCATTTCAATTCCGTTAATTTTGATGGAGTAAATGGCCGCTCCGGAAATGGTGTGGTCGAGAATGGCCGGAGCAGAGCCGGCCCGTCCATGATAACCAACAAAAATACAGCCCTGAAAACTACTGTCTATTCCTTCCATCATAGATAGCGGCTTCGGCGAACCAGAAACGAGCTGAGCCCGGCGGTCGAGCTCATGAGCGATTATGTTCCGCATGCTCCCGTGAGAATCGTTGACCACCACTTCTGTGGCTCCGGCTTCAAACAGGCCCTGAATTACAGCGTTGACGTCTTCGGCCATCCATTTTCTGGCAATCTGATATTCGGATGATTCCGGGGAGCACTGGTTACCGTGTACTACACCCCAGATGCCTTCCATATCTACTGATATGTAAATCTTCACAGGCTGGCGCTGGGTGGCCGGAGCTGTCCTGGCCTGGCTCAGCAGCTGAATTTCCATAAGGCAAAAAGTCAGCAGAAAGATTATAAAGAGATAAAGCGGTTTTTTAACCTTTTTTCTCATCGCCTCCTCCTTTTTTGACAGCTTGCCCTTTCGGGTTGCCTGATACAAAGGTTAAATATCTCAGACCCCATTGAGAAGACCTTAAGCGCCTAACTGTTCAGCTCCTCTCCTCAGCACCCTGAGTCTAAAGCTTTCTCTCCTCAGCCAGGCCCCACTGGTAAGAGCTATTATAAATTCGGCTAAAAGTTATCCGGGGCCTATCTCCAGCCTGAAAACATCTTACTGCTCATTTCTCCAGCACCTATTCTATTATCTTATTCTCAACCTTAATTGCAACCGATTTTGAAGCTGAAGCCGGCCGTCAGGATTTTCCTCTGCCCGAACCCTTCCTGGGTGCTAAAAACTGCTAAACACTGCAACGGAAAAGATTTCTCCTTTAACAACTCCTGCTTCAAAATATTAGAGAACCTCGAAAAACAATCGCCAGCCTATTCCCCTCAAGCCGAAAACCTTAAAACCCTGCCTGGACCAGCAAAAAGATATCTGCTCTTCATCACCTGTTTTATCAATTCTGAAATCAGGTAGAGCAGAATAAAATCCTGGCCCGTCAATATGTTATGATTGATTTTTCAGGTTATTATTAAAGTCGATATCTGATATAATTTTTTTTTAAAAGAGATTAAAGGAACTGAGCTGAATGTCCGGACTGGCTTTAATTCTGGTTCTGGTTTTTTCTCCGGTAGCCGCCATATCTTCCTACCTCATTACCTACGCCGAGTATAAAAAGCATTTTCCCGAAGACCTGAAAAGAGCCCGAAAGCTTTCCTTGCAGTTTGCCCTGGCCACTTTTATCTTCTTTGCCATTCTCATATTTCTGGCCGTTACCGTCCTCAATAAATTCATACCCTGAGATTGAAAAAAGTGGAGTGAGAAGTGACGCCGGGTTTAAAAATTAGCCAGGCGGATAGCCTGAAAAACCGCCACTGGAAAAAATGACGACTTTTAGCTTCACTCCCCAGAAGCCGGGCTTGAACCAGGGAGACACTCCCCTTCTTTCTGTGGTCGTTCCAGCCTTTAATGAAGAAAAACGACTGGGCCTGACCCTAAAAACAATAATGGATTATCTGGATTCAAGAAGTATTCAGGCGGAAATCATCGTAGTGGATGACGGAAGCTCTGACCAGACTGCGGAAAAAGCCCGGGAAGTACTGAATAACTGGCCTGAGTTCAAAGTCCTGAAGCTTTCTAAAAATCGCGGTAAAGGAGCAGCAGTTAAGGAAGGGATGCTGGCAGCCAGCGGCCAGCTAATTCTTTTTACCGACGCTGATCTCTCCACTCCCATTGAAGAGCTGGAAAAAATGCTGCCCCTGACGAGAGAAGGTTATGAAGTGGTAATTGCCTCCCGCACTCTCCCCGGAGCTGAAATCAAACGAAAGCAGAGCTGGCTCCGAAGGAATATGGGGAAAACTTTTAATTTTCTTGTCCAGCTCCTGCTGATAAAAGGAATAAAAGATACTCAGTGCGGCTTCAAACTTTTTCGCCAGGAAGCCGCCCGAAAAATATTCAGCCAGCTTCAGTGCCAGGGTTTCGCTTTTGATGTGGAAGTACTGTGGTGGGCGAGAAAATTCGGCTACAAAATCGCCCAGGTCCCGGTCGTCTGGATTAATTCCCCAGAATCAAAGGTCAGGTTGTTCAAAAGCTCTATCAAAATGTTTCTGGACCTTTTAAAAATGAGAAGAGTAAAAAGGGAAAAAAACGGGGGCCAGAATACTCAATCACCAATTTCGCCACAATAAAAAAACAACCCGGCGAGAAATAAGGTGAGAAAATAATGAGTGGAACCTTACACCTTTCCTGATTTTCTTATAAAAGATAAAATATATGCAGACAACATATATTTTTTCCATTCTGATCTTTTGCTTTCCCCACACTTTGAACGACGGCAAAAAAATTAAATCTATTCTTCCTGCTTATTATGGATTTCCTGTTTTAGATACCAAAAATGCTTGAACAACATGTTCGACCCAAGACCCGCCAAATTATTTTCCTGCCTTTTCGTAGCCTTCAAGCAGTAGCTCCTCCACGAGTCGGCAGGCTTCTTCCACGTAACCCGTGCAGAATTTCTGAAAAAGTTTATGCTCGGTAGCCAGGGTTAACCCTTGAGGAGTTTTCAGGCTGCAGCCGAGGAGGTCAGTACAATTAATGGAGCCAAATTTTTCCGTGAAGCGCTCCACAAACCTGGCGGCCAGGGCATAAGTCAATTCTTTGGCGGCTCTGTCTTCCACATTGGACCGCCCGAAATGAAGGCTTAAAACCAGCAGAGCACCGGTAACTGCGCCGCAGGTTAAGCCCAGGTGAGACATTCCCCCACCCAGGACCTGGCTGAGCTTAAGAGCCATCTCTTCCGGCAATCCACGTTCTACAGCATATGGGGTAAAAACCGCCTGGGAACAACTGAAGCCACTGGAAAAAAGAGCCACAGCCCGGTCAATTTTATTAATTTTAGCTCCTTCAGCCATAAGTCCTCCTTAATTGATTTGGAGTCTCAAAGCCCGAACGGCCAAGTTTTGCCAGGAAATGTGGAGAAATAATATAATAGGGTTTCATTTCCCAAATTCATCCGAAATTATACAACAGAAACGCCGGGCAGACTCTAATCTTGAAAAAATTTAACCGGCAAATGAAAAGAGATTAAATTATAAGAAAATCCTGCGTTCTCTAAAAAGACAGAGCCTGGTGAAAGTGGCCAGCGTACCAGGTCATCTCAGGTAAGAAGGATGAGAAAGGAAGGTATTTCAGCTTTCGGCGCCCTGGTCGACCTCATTTAATCTAAGCCTGGAAGCCATTATCACCTAAAGCCATCATCAAACAACTGAACTTCTTCGATTTCTACAGGAAGAACCAGAAAAGCCATTGACAGAGTTAGCAGCCCGGTATAAGTTATAGAAAATGATAAAAGAGGATTTGATGTTGGCTAAATCTTTTTTTGATCAAAGCAAGGGGCTAAGGACTAAATTCAGGATAGTTTTGTCCGTCGTTTTGCTGGCCGGTTTCCTGACAGCCAGCACCCCGGTTTGTCAGGAAAAGACAGCCCGACCGGAAAACTGGGCTCAGCCGATTAAGGTCAGCGGAGTTCCTAATCTTTACCGGGTTTCGGAGACTCTTTATCGTTGCGCTCAGCCTACAGCCTACGGTTTTAAAGAACTTGAAAAACTTGGTATAAAAACTGTGATTAATCTAAGAAGTGAGCATTCCGATATCAAGGAACTGGCTGGGACCAACCTGAAGTATTACGAAATTCCTTCTCAGGCCACAGAAGTCCGGGAAGGGGACCTGATGAAATTCCTGAAAATTGTCTCAAATCCGGAAGATGCTCCTTATCTCATTCATTGCCGTCGGGGAGCTGACCGGACCGGTCTATTTGTGGCTTTCTACCGGATTGTGGTTCAGGGCTGGTCAAGAGAAGAAGCAATAAAGGAAATGCAAAAAGGCGGCTTCGGCTTCAACAACACCTATACCAACATCGTCAAATACCTCCAGACCTTCGACCCCGAAAAATTTAAAATCGGGCTCTATAATCCTCTCCCCCTGACCAATTGATAATTAACAAATCCGCCCCCCGTACCTTATGCTGACCTGAAGACGCCTACTCTCATTCCCAGTCCAGAAGCCGTTTCTGACCCTGGAGAGCCCTGATAGCCGTCACATCCTGGCTGACTTCCAGACAGCCCCTGTAACGGCCGTAATCATCACGCAGGGCGAAATACCTGATGTGGATGAATCGGCCATGAAGCTCAATCCAGAACTCAGCCACATCTTTTTCACCTTTCTTGAAAGCTTCAAGAATCCGGTTGACCATGTGGACGCTTTTTGGCGGATGACAGTTTTGCACCTTACGGCCGATAACTCCAGGACTTCTGGGAAATATTCTATCTCGGGTGTCAGAATAATAAACAACCGTATCGGTTTCATCAACCAGGCTGATATCCACCGGCAGATGCCGGAGCATTAAATCCACCTGTTCCGGACTAAGCTGACCGGTTCTCAGGTTCAGGAGCACCCCAACCGCTCCAGCTCCGCCAATGTCAGTGTTTTCTCTCTCCTGGATGAAAGCACCTGCGGACCTTTCTGCCTGCTCCCCAGGTTGCTGACTCTGTTCGGGTTTTTGTTTCTGGAAACCATGAATTATATCCCCCGTTTCCACACCAGAGTAACCGGTCTTTAAGGCTGAAGGCAGTGTAGAGGGGGAAACACCGGGTTGCCATTCCTGACCAGGTTTTACCCAGGCATAACCGACTTCATTTTCTCCATGCTTAACTCTTACCCAGTCAGCTTCGGTTAATACCTCAAGACTCATTGGAAAAAGTATTTTTTCTTCCTTATAAATCATATCCCGGATCATCTGAATCAGCTGTTCTGCTCTGAGCAAGATTTCCTGCACCCTGAGCCCCGAATAATCCTTTGTTTCAACTATCTTCCTGAGCTCTTTTAAACTTTTCCTGATATCATCATGAATAGCCCACATCACTTTGGTAGGGCCGACCACCCCCCGACTTTCCAGCAACGGAAAAAGCTGATTTTCTTTTTTCAGATAGTGGAGTTCAAGCTGCGACAGGTCAGTCAGAAGAGAAGCCAGCTCTTTAAAATTGCTTTCCCGCTCCAGTTCAGCCGTTTCTCGAGGAAGCCTTTCCAGAATCAATCCTATTTCAGCCAGGAGCTTTTCCACGGCCCTGTTTTCCGCCATCAAAGTGTGCACCGGATGCCCGGGCAAAACCTCAGGTGCCTTTTGAGACTCAAGCGACTCTTCAAAAATTTTAACATGCAGGTCACACAGCCGTTTGACCTCCTCTTCCGGGATGCCTTCTTCTATGACTTTCTGTTCCAGACGGGCAATCTCCTCTGGAGTTACCTGACGAATAAGATCTGCAAACCGATTCTTAAGCTCTGTTAGCTCACCCCCGCGGTGTAGCTCCTTGATAATTTCTTTAAGTTCTTCAAGCCGCTTTTTTTCGCCTTCTTGTTGTGATTCCGACTGTTTTTTTTGAGTTTCAGCTGAAGAAGTTTGAGAGATTTTCTGATTTGGCCCGGCTTCAATAGCCTTTTTTATCTGGTCTATCAGACTATCGACAGGAATTTTTCCCTCAGCCGCCACCTGCTTTAAGGTAGCAAACCGGGCCACCGTCTGACGTAGAACCGGATTCTTCAATTTACCATATTCTGGCGAAAGCTTGACCAGAAAATCCATTAGAAAGGGGTATTCTTTAAGCAAATCATAAAGACTGGTCTTTTCCTCAATTTTCATTTTTCCTCCTTATCTTTAACTTAAGTCTATCATAAAATTAACAGCCAATACCTAATAACTTCAAACATATCTAACAGCAACCAAGAAATCCTACTTGTATTGTAGGAATTATTATACCATAAGGGCGAAAAAAGGAACAGGAGTACCTGTCACCCCATCGGCTATTGCCACCTTCCCCTAAAATTTATAAACTGATTATTAATGAAAAAAATCGAGCTCTGGCTTTTCTTCCTTCTGCCCTACATAGCTCTCCTCTCTCTCTTTAGTTTTATTTCTCACTTAAACCGCAGGGCAGTTCTGCTTGGTCTTGAAGCCCTGTCCAAGGAGCAGCTTCAGGCCGCAGCCATCATTCTTAAAGACCACCTTAAAGAATCTCTCGATCGCGGTCAGCATCCCTCTCAAATCCTTGAGCACTTTTCCGGGCTAGAGGACATATACTTCATCGCTCTTCTTGATGACCAGGAAAAAATCCTGGACTGGCGCTCCAAATTTGAGGGCTATCTGCCCTTTTCCCGTCATCATCGCCCACCATCCGAATTCTGGTTGCTGGACTCTCCCCTGGGCACCATCTTCAACCATTATTCTTCTTTAACCACCTCAGACGGTCAAGTTTACTATCTATACCTTGGATACTCGCTGAAAAATCTGGATGAACTGCTCGCCCGCTCCCGACAGAACTTCTGGCTAATGATAGCTGCTCTGTCAATAACTGGTTTGATAATCTTCGCTGGCATTTATCGACTGCACACCAAATTCCAGCTGGCCACCATTGAATCTGTCCGTCAGGCCCAGGAAAAAGAGAAGTTCAGGGAAATTTCGGGCTTTACCGCAGGAGTGGCCCATGAAGTCAAAAACCCACTGAACAGCTTGATGCTTCTTTTCGAACTGCTGGAAAAGAAAGCTCCCCCGGAGCTGAGCCGCCAGGTCAGACTGGGAAAAAAAGAAATAGAAAAGATTGCCACCATCATCGACCGCTTTTCCGAACTCCTTAAGCCGGTATCCTTAAGAAAAGAATTTTTTGATTTCAACGAAATTCTAAGTGATGAAATAAATAACCTTCAGAGCGAGGCAGCTTCACGAAACATTAAAATTGACCTGAATTGTGACCCTGATCTCTGGCTTCAGGCTGACCGCTTCCTTCTCAGCCGAGCTATCAGCAACCTGCTGAAGAATGCCCTGGAAGCTTCACCTGCGGGAAGCCGGGTGCTCATCTCCGCCGAAAGACGTAAAAAAGCTCTGGTTTTTTCTGTGGCCGACCAGGGCCCTGGAATTCCTGCCACCCAGCAGGAAAAAATATTTGAACCCTTTATCTCGACCAAAGAGTCCGGGCTGGGCCTGGGCCTCTATTTAGTCAAAAAAATCGTCGAGGCTCATGGTGGAAAAATCTACCTGACAAACCAGCCTTCAGGCGGAGCGGTTTTCACTTTCGAAATACCGGGAGGACATCATGACTAAAACAAAAGGAATTATCTTGGTAGTTGAAGACGACCCGGTCCAGAGAGAACTCATCTCAGAAAATTTGCGTCAGGAAGGCTATCAGGTTTTCCCGGCAGAAAACAACCAGAGCGCCCTGGAAATAATCGACAGCCAGCCTGTAGAAATTGCCGTCATAGATTATAAGCTCGGTCCGGAGTCCGGGCTGGAATTAATCAGGGAGATTAAAGCCCGAAATCCGCTGGTTACCCCGGTCATCATCACTGCTTTTGCCAGTATTGAGACGGCTGTGGAAGCCATCAAACAGGGAGCTTATGATTATGTCGTCAAACCCATAGATTACAAGAAGTTTTTGCTGGTCCTGGAAAGAGCCAGAGAGCGCTTCCGTCTGCAGCGGGAGATAACAGAACTCAGAAGTCGGCTTGAAGAAAGGTTTTCCTTCAAAAATTTTATCTTCACCTCAAAAGCCATGGAGCAGGTCGCCTCCCTGATGGCTAAAGCTGCCCGAAGCGAAGCCACTGTGCTTATTACCGGCGAGACTGGCACGGGTAAAGATTTAATCGCCCGGCTGATTCATTTTTCTTCAGCCAGAAGCCACGGTCCTTTCCTTGCGGTCAATCTTCCTTCCATACCTGAAACTCTCATAGAAAGCGAACTCTTCGGAGCGGAGAAAGGAGCCTACACGGATGCCCGTGAAAGAAAAATCGGCAAGTTCGAGGCTGCTGACGGAGGCACCCTTTTTCTGGACGAAATCGGGGACCTGAGCCCGGCTGTTCAGGTTAAGCTGCTGCGCTTCCTTCAGGACCGAGAATTTTACCGTCTTGGTTCCAACCGCCCCTTAAAATCTGATGTCCGCATCATCTCTGCCACCAACAAAAACCTAGAGAAATTGGTGGCTGCGGAAAAATTCCGTTCGGACTTATATTACCGTCTTAACGTCATCAGAATTGAAGTGCCACCGCTGCGGGAGAGAAAGGAAGACATCCCGCTTCTGGTAGACCATTTCATCCGGGAATTCAACCGCCGCGAAAAAAAGAACATTCGAGGAATTTCTTCAGAAGCCCTCAACCTCCTGATGAAGCATGATTTTCCCGGTAATGTCAGGGAACTGGAGAACGCCATTGAACGAGCCGTGATTTTTGCTGAAGGTGAAATTATCACTCGTGCTGACCTCCCTATCTTTTTGGAAATAAAATCAGAAAAGGAGATGGCCCCAACCAGCGACGACAGCAGTAAATCACTAACCGACAGAGTCCGTGAGCTGGAAATTAGCGAAATAAAAAAAGCCCTGGAAAAAAGCGGGGGCGTTAAGAGCCGGGCGGCTCGAATGCTGGGCATTACCGAACGCATGCTCGCTTATAAAATTAAAACTTACGGGATTGAGTAGAAAGGGTAAGCGGGTAATCAGGTTCTTCTGGCTGGTTAATCCGAAAACTTCACTCCCCTCTTGATTAAATTCAGAAAAGACTTCAAGCAGAGCACTATTCATTTTATTTTTTCATTTTATTATTGACTTGAAGCTTCAAATTACTGATAAAGAAATCGGATGTTAATATTTAATTTTGTCGGAGGGTAAAAATGAAACTTGGCAAGTCATTTGCGGTTTTTCTTTTACTTTCTCTGATTTTAACTGCGACTTTTCTATTCTTGATGAGTCATCCCACCCGAGCCAGAGCCGGAATTGATTACGGAAAAAATCAGACCAAACAGGCTCTAAAGGTTGAATACCTCACTTCTCCAGAGCGCAGCCAGGCTCCATTCTCCGAGGCCGTCCGGGTGGGCAATCTGCTTTTTCTTTCGGGACAGCTCGGCCGCGATCCGCAGACCGGCCGGCTGGTTGAGGGGGGTATTGAAGCTGAAACCAGGCAGTGTCTGGAAAATATTAAGCGCCTCCTGGAAAAATATGGCTCTTCTCTGGATAAAGTGATTAAAGCCACAGTTATGCTGGCAGATATTGCCGAGTGGGCCAAAATGAATTCAGTCTACGTGACTTATTTCCCAAAAAATAAGCCCGCCCGCAGCGCCTTCGGTGTAAGCGGCCTGGCCGGAGAAGCCAGAGTGGAAATTGAAGTAATCTCCTATATCGAATAGGGATGAGTGTTCCTACTCCCATATTGTCTCATTTTTTTCAACAATAGGAAAGGGGTAGGGGTAGGACTAAACGTCCAGCTCCTTAAGAAATTTAATGACTGCTGCTATCAATTTGCAGGTGTCTGAAAAATAAAAAAGGCCAGGTTTTAAGACCTGGCCCTCTTTTGTGCTTAGCTACTAAGTTATCTTAAAGATGATTAATAGCGTCTGCCGCCGGTTGAACCGCGACCACGTCCACCACCAAAACCACTGCGGGGTTTATCCGTGCGTGGTCTAGCTTCATTGACGGTAGCAGTGCGGCCTTTCAGGTTCTTGCCGTTCAAGCTGTTGATGGCAGCCTTGGCTTCTTCCTGATTGGGCATTTCCACGAAGCCGAAGCCCCGTGATTCACCGGTGTAGCGATCCTTGATGATGGAAGCGCTGTTGACCGTTCCGAAAGCTTCAAAGGTTTCCCTTAATTCGCTTTCGGTAAGGTCCCTGGAAAGGTTTCCTACGTAGATGTTCATAACATCTCTCCTTTAATAAAATTTCCGTTATAAAGGAGAGAGTTATGACCTATAAGGGCCCGTGCCCTCATCCTTTATAATCGAGCATTTTTATGATAGCACATATTTCTGGAAAAATCACTTTATTTTAAAATATTTTTAGATATTTTTCCCCATAAATCAGTCTGGCCTTCGGTTCGGGGCTTTCAATAATTATGATATTCTTGTTCTGAGTCCCTGACCAGGCCTTTTCCCGAACAAAAGAAATAAGTTGCTTTATTATGATATTTGCCTTAAAGAGCTCAGATTATTATCCTATTCATAGGAAAGAAAAGGTAAAAATTAAACCAGGGAAAAAAGGCCTTTCTGAAAAAAGGAGACCAAAATGAAAAAAATAAAGAATCTCAGCCCTTTAAAATCAGCCATAATGGTTATCATACTGGCTTTACTTTTTTGGGTTGGTATATCCAGACTGAAGCCCTCAGCCGAGAAATCAACAGCTAATGACTCCAGCAAACAGACTAACCCGGCCGTCAAAACACGGCCCATTCGCGATGACGTTGGTTTTTGCTGGAAGGCCTCAAGCATGAAAATCCTGGTTGATTATCTGGCCAGCCTGGAAAAAGAAAAGTTTGACTCTGAAGGTCTGGTGGCCGCCATCTCCCCGCATGACGATTACCTTTATGCCGGCCGTCTTTACTATCCGCTTTTCAGCCACATTAAGACCCGGGAAGCAATCATTTTTGGCGTAACTCACGGCACGGCCAGAAACGAAATCAAAGGGCTGGATAGCTTGCTCCTCCTCGAGGAGTTTGATAGATGGCCTGGAGTTTTAAAGCCGGTAGAAATTTCTCCACTCCGCGAGTATCTTAAAGCCCGCCTCAAACCTGAATATTATATGACTAACAACCGGGCTCACGAAATAGAACACTCCATAGAAGCTCTGGTTCCTTTCCTGCAGTATTTCAACCCTGATGTCAAAATAACGCCCATCATGGTGGCTCCCATGCCCCTGGAAAAGATGAAGGAAATAGCCGAGGCCCTGGCTGAGGTCATATCCGCCTACATCAAAGAGCATAGCCTGAGACCAGGAAAGGATATTTTCTTCCTGATTTCGGCTGATGGGAACCACTACGGCCAAGATTTCAATAACCTGGCTTTCGGCGAAGGCCAGGAAGCCTGGGAAAAAGGTCTGGCCTTTGACCGCCAGCTTATAGCCAGCTTCCTAACCGGCGTAATCGACGACCAGAAAGTGGCCGGCCTGACCGGAGAACTTTGGGGAGCAACCTATCTGGACTATAAAAACTCCTACTGGTGTGGTAAGTATTCCATTCCTTTTGGGCTTTTAAGCCTCATCCGGATTATAGCCCGGACCAGCGGCCAAAACATATCCGGAAAACTCTTTCGCTATTCCGACACTTACAGCGAGGGTGTCCTGCCACTTAAAAAAATCGGACTGGGAACTACAGCTCCCTTTTCCCTCAGGCACTGGGTTAGCTTCTTTTCCATTGGCTATTATTTAAAGTGACTTTCTGTCCGGGGCTTCTTATTTCATTATTAATCAAAAATCAACTTTCCTGGGACATTTTTCCTTCTTCGAAAATAGGAAATATAGATTGTGTCCCTAATTTTCAGGCTTTGCCCAGAACCATTGCCAGGAGAGCCATCCTGACATACAGCCCATATTCCATCTGGCGGAAATAGGCCGCTCGCGGGTCCTGGTCAACTTCCATTGCTATCTCGTTTACCCTGGGCAGCGGGTGCATGACAATCATCCGGTCTTTGGCTTTCTCCAGAGTTTTGGCCGTAATTACATAGGCATCTTTTACCTGCTCATACTCTTCCAGATTATCAAACCGCTCCCGCTGAACTCTGGTCACATAAAGAACATCGGTTTCCGGCAAAACTTCATCCAGGGTTTCATGTTCTTCCTGGGGCAGTCCCTTTTCTTTCACCTCTTCTATGACCTCCCGCGGCATGCGTAAAACTTCCGGTGAAACATAATGCAGCTTGATGTTGTCAAACCTGGTCAGGAGCCGGGCTAAAGAATGAACTGTCCGCCCGTATTTCAGATCACCCAGCAGGGTAACCGTCAAACCATCGAGCCGTCCCAGCTCTTCTCTGATGGTAAAAACATCGAGCAGGGCCTGAGTGGGATGCTCACCTACCCCATCTCCAGCATTTATCACCGGTTTCCCAGCATACTGAGCGGCCAGCGCCGCTGAGCCCACTTCCGGGTGTCTGATAACTATAACATCCGCATAAGCAGCCAGGGTTCTAACTGTATCGGGCAAGCTTTCCCCTTTGGCCACTGATGAATACCGCACTTCGCTGATCGGTATGACCGCCCCTCCCAGCCTCTGCATAGCCGCCATAAAGGAAGCAAACGTCCTGGTCGAGGGCTCGTAGAACAGGTTAGCTAGAATCTTACCTTTCAGTAGATCAAACGTTCCTATTCTTTCGACCATGACCCGCATCTCGTGAGCCACCCCGAAGATATACTCCAGGTCGGCCCGGCTGAACTGTCTGACCGACAGGATATTCTTCCCGTACCAGGGGGCATTTTGCTGGTCTCCAAAAGGCAGATATGGACTTTTCGGTTTTGTAGGCATACTTTCTCCTTAATTATCCCATATTAGAATTATGATTTTTCTTTAATATATTTATCCCCCCTCTCCTTGTCAATTAAAAAGCCTTTAAAAACCAGCTTAATATTTAAAAAATCGAAAACCTGGACTATGAAAAAAACCCGCAAAGACAGTGGTGGATTTTCAATACACAAAAAAGTTCCTGCTTCATCCACAGTGTCTCACAAAAATTGCTCCCACTCTTCTTTCCTGAATTTCCTTTCTTTGTTCCTGTCTTTCCAGGCTATAATTACTCCGGCTTCTTCCGCCCCTTTAACTTTGCTGTATCTTATGGTTAGAAGGGCCGCTTTTTTGATCACTTGCCAAACCATCTTAACCTTACTACCATTAGCCTCATCAGCAGCTTCTTTCACTTCACTCACTATCTCTTTACCTCCTACTCCCATCCCCGCTTCAGGCATTTCCTTAAGCCTGACTAAAGTCAACGGTCCTTTCCCTTCAGTCGTAGTGATGATGATATCAGAATCAAGAGCGCTCTTTCTAATCTTCTCATTATCCTTTTCATCGCGGCCGATAATAATTATTCCCTCAGCTTCAAAAAATACCCGACCATTTTTTATCAACCTGATATCTTCTACCAGCAACCGCCCTCGCCACTCCATAAGCTTCCTCAGCCTCTGGGAAAAACCGGGATCAGCCAGAAGACAGCCGCCGGCCGGGGTGGGGTACTCCCTGATACCATACTTTTCAGCCAGCTCCATCTGTCTCTTCCTGGAACGTCCGGAGATGTCCAACAACCTTTCTCGATCCACCAATCCTTTCTCCTCCGGTATGGTCACAGGCAGCAACCTGGCTGAAAGAGGCCTCAGCACCAGCCCTCTCAACCCGCCAAGTTTCTCTACTATCCCCAGAGCCTGCCTGTTCTGAGACTTTGGCCTCTCTCCCAGAACCTCTCCAGTAGCCACAAAATCCGCCTGGTATTTCTTCAGCAGTTGGCCAGCGATTCTGACCATCTGGCCGTGACAATCTATACAGGGGTTCATGTTTTTCCCATAGCCATATTTAGGTTTTTCCACTACCTGAATTGCTTCCTCAGTAATATCAACCTCCACTAGGGGCCAGTTCTGTTCTTCAGCAGCCCGGATGGCTTCTCTCGGACCGAAAAATTGACTCTTGAAGGTCAAGGCCACGATTTCTACTCCCTGCTCTTCCAGCACCTTTCCGGCCAGTATGCTGTCCAGCCCGCCCGAAAGGAGTAGCAGAGCTCTAACCCGGCTCTTTTTTTCTTCAGGTTTTCTGTATTCCTTTACTTTCATCTCGGTCCTGTCTGTTCTTTTTAACTCTTCTCGTTTCTCCTCAAAATCTATCACCGCTGAAAAAATAGACCAGCTATCTTCCTCTCTTTTCTTCCTAAATAAAACTGAGTTTTCTTGAATTCAGATACCCATACTTTTCATCCCTTTCTACTAAGACCTCAAGGCTCTACCTGTAGAGCCCATGGTTTCCTTTTTTTCTTTAAACGGAGCTACACCGGCTTTTCTTCTGATGGTCTCCCTCCGGGCCGCCCAGCGCACCAGTCCATAAGTCAAGGGACAGCGCATCAGAAAAGTTAAAAACTTATTCAAAATACCTGGAACGACAATTACCTTATTTCCTTCAAGCGCTCTAAGGGAGATGCTGACTACCCGCCCGGCCGTCATCCACATAAACTTTGGGGTGGATTCTTTATTAAAGCCAGCCACCTCATGGAATTCAGTATGAGTCAGGCCAGGACAGAGGGCCTGCACCTTAACTCCCGTGCCTTGAAGTTCAGTTTGCAAGTTTTCGGAAAACATAACCAGGAAAGCTTTAGTGGAGCTATACATTGACCCCGAAAGAGGCGAAAAGGCAGCCACTGAAGAAACATTTATAACCGCTCCCCTCTTTCTTTTAATCATACCAGGCAAAGCAGCCCTGGTCAGCCGAACAGTGGCTATCACATGGACCATAATCATCTGCTCGTACTGGCCCTTTTCATCTGCATAAAATTGCCCAAAGCCCCCGAACCCAGCGTTGTTTATGAGCAAATCCAGGTCTTCGGTCTGTTTGATTTTTTCGGCCACCCGCTCAATATCTTCTTCCCGGCTCAGGTCAGCAGCCAGCACTTCCGCCTTAATTCCATATTTATCTCGCAATTCAGCTGCCAGCTTTTCCAGTCGATCCTTTCTTCTGGCTACCAGTATTAAATTGGTCCCGACTTCAGCCAGCTGCCGGGCATATTCCAGGCCGAGCCCGGCAGAGGCCCCAGTTATTAGAGCCTTTTGATATTTCTCAGCTTCGTTCATTTTTTCTCCTTAATTTTTAATTAGGACGCAATCACTTTAATTTTATATGATAGCAGAAATCTTACCGAAAGATTAACACCCCAAAATATCTTAAAATAAGAGGGTAGAAAAGCCTTGCTTATTAAATGAGGTTGGGCCAGGTTGACAGGACTTTTGACTAAATGCTAATCTTTTCTAAAAAGGTATATGGGTAATATTCGAGATTCTGGTGATAAGTTTTCTTTAACCGGTTCTTTTAAAGCTTTCTCAAAAACCTATAAAATATTTCCTTATAACCTTAAGTCTGACAGACCAGAAAAAAAATCTCAGGATATAGTTTCGAACTTCCTTCGCCCAGCTAACAACCATCCCTCTAAACCACTCAAATTCCCTCGATGGCTCCTGAACTTGTTTCTGTTTTCATTTCTGAGCCTGAGCTCTATTCTCCAGCCTGCCTCCGGAGCTTCGCTCGCCAAATTCTCTCAGCCACAGGCCGCCTCCGTTCAACCCTACCAATTTAATCCAGCCCAAGAAATTGAGCTCCTTAAGAAAATCCTGGGCTTTGAACGAAACTGGAAAAACCGAGCTGGCCAGGAGCTGGTCATCGGCCTTCTCTACCAGAAAGAAAATTCAATTTCCTCCTGGATAATGGAAGACTGGCTAAATCTTCTTTCTCATTTGAGTGAAGCTGACCGGCAACTTGAAGGTGTCCCAATTAGTTTTCAGAAAGTCGAGCTGGATTCGCTCTCTTCACTTGAGGCAATTCTCATAGAAAAAAGGGTCCAGATTCTCTACATAACTCCTCTGGAGACCAAAAACATTGCCAGGATTCTTAATGAGATAGTCAGAGTTTGTGGAAAACTAAAAATAGGTACTTTTACTGCCGTGCCAGAATACCTGGACTCCGGGGTAGCCATTGGCTTCCAGTTTAAAGAACAAAAAACCCAGATTGTCATAAACCTTGAGGCTTCAAGAGCCCAGGGATTTGACTTCTCTTCACAGCTTTTGCGGCTGGCCAGAATCAGAGGGAAAAATGGTTAAAACTATTTTTTCCTCACTTATAAACAGATTTTTTCCCTGGCGCACCAGAATCGTCTTCAAATTTATGCTCATTTCCATTCCCTTTTTAACTTTAATCAGCCTGGCTTTATTTACCTTAGCTCCCTACTGGTATAAAAAGAACTCACTCCGGGCTCTTGAAGATAAATCCCGTTCCCTGGGATCAATCGCCGCCTATAGCCTGGCTCCGGCCATAGTTTTTGAAGATGCAGAGGGGATAAAGGAAATCATTTCAAGTCTCAGCCAGAGCCCTGAGATCGAGTACATTCTGGTTTTTAATTCTCAGGGGCAGGAAATAGCCCGCTTCTCTCGAAGTGAAAAACTAACCCTTAATCCAGAAGGTAGCCGTCAGACTGGCCATCTTTATGATAATCAGGTCTGGAACTACTATGCCCCAATTAACCATCAGAACCAAGTTGTGGGCTATTTATCCCTGGGATTTTCTTTGACTGAGGTCGACCGTCAGATAAAACACATCCGGCAGCTGACTACCCTGATTTCAGTTTTAATTTTCGGTCTGGGGTTATTTTTGATTTACATTATGAGTTCTTTAACCACCCGTCCACTGCGTCGGATGACCAAAACCGTTCAGGAAATTAGCTCCGGCAATTTGAGTAAGAGAACAGAAGTGGCTTCAGATGATGAAGTCGGTACTCTGGCCAAGAGCTTTAACCTGATGGTTGACCGGCTGCATCAGACCCTGAGTAGCCTCCAGGAAGCCCGGGAAAACCTGGAAAAGCGGGTGGAAGAAAGAACCGCTGAGCTGAAAAAACAAATAGAAGAAAAAGAAGCCATTGCCCGCAAGCTTAAAGAAAGCGAAGAACTTTTCCGCAATATGGTGGAAAATCTTGGTGAAGCGGTAGTAATTGCTGATGTTGAGCAGAATTTTCTTTTTGCCAATCAGGCCGCCAACCGTATTTTTGAAGAATTTGAAACTGGTCTCACCGGTAAAAACCTGAAAGATTATTTGTCTTCTGAGCAGCAACAACTGGTTAGCTGGCAGACAGCCCGTAGAAAGCGTGGCCTCAGAGATGTTTATGAATTAGAAATAACCCTCAAAGATGGCCGCAAGAAAACTCTGCTGGTAAATGCCGTACCCCAGTTTGACCAGGAGGGAAATTATATCTCCACTCTGGCGGTTATGACCGACATCACCGGAAAAAAGAAAGAAGAAGCGGCTTTAGCTGAAGCCAAAGCCCAGTTAGAAAAAGCCTACGCGGAGTTGAAGAAAAACAACGAAGAAGCTTCTCTCCTGGTAGAAATGGGCGATGCTCTGCAGTTAGCTAGCTCAGAAGAAGAAATTATCAACATAGTGATAAATTTTGCTCGTCAGATATTTCCGGAAGATTCAATCCTTCTTTACCTCAGGCAGGGCAAGGAAAATCTTCTGCAGCTGGTAGGAAGCTGGAACTTTAAGCTGCCAGCCGAAGATTTAATTAACCTCGATGATTGCTGGGCTATCAGAAAATCTGCTCCGCATTTTGTGCTTGACCCGTCGAGCGAACTTATTTGCCCACACTTAAAGACCTCAGGTCTTATTAACCGGCCAGTTGCCTGCTTGCCGCTCGGCTCCTTCGGAGAAAACCTGGGCTTGCTTACAGTTTTCTGCTGTTGGGAAGAAAGCCAAGAAGTGGCAGGCCAGGATATTGAAAACTTGATAACCTCTAAGAAGCATTTGCTTGTAACCTTTTCCCAGAGAGTGGCAATGGCCTTGACTAACTTCAGGCTCAGGCAATCACTCAAAGAGCAGTCCATCCGCGATCCCCTGACCGGGCTCTACAATCGCCGCTATCTGGAAGAGACCCTGGAAAGAGAATTGCTCCGGGCTAAAAGAGCCGGGCACCCGGTCTCGGTAATAATGCTGGATATTGACCACTTTAAAAAATTCAACGATACCTATGGCCATGAAGCAGGCGATTTTATTCTGCAGACGGTGGCCAGGACCATTCAGAAATCAGTCCGAGCTGAAGATATCATCTGCCGTTATGGCGGCGAAGAGTTTACTGTTATTCTGCCGGGCCTGGAACTAAAAAAGGCCGTCAGCCGAGCTGAGTTAATTCTGGATTCTGTCCGACATCTGGAAATAAATTACGGAGGCTCGGTGCTGAAAAATTTGACCATCTCCGCCGGGGTGGCTGCATTTCCTGAGCATGGAGAAAAATGGCCGGAGCTCCTTCAGGCCGCTGATTCTGCTCTGCTCCAGGCCAAAAGCCAGGGAAGAAATCGCATCGTTATAGCAAAAAAAGACAGCCTGGAAATGTCGGAGGGGTAAAATTGAAAAGAATTTCTCTCAACCGACCAGCTAAGAAACTGAAAGGAAAGCCGCTAAGAAACATGATTTTTTTATTCACCGGCCGACTAAAAATATGATTTCAAATTTCAATAAGGAATTTAAAACAGAAAAAAATAAAACCCTGTTTCTCCGGGTTTAGAATCTGGTGACCGTGAGGTACTGATGAGATCCCTGAAAGAACTCTGGCCAAAATGGAAAAAAAGAGTTAAACACCCTGTTTACCTGGTCTCTCTGGTCATAACCCTTCTTCTCATCTTGTTCGGGCACAACTACTACCGCCAGGAAGAAAAAAGAGTTAAAGAGAGAGTGTTCAAAGAGATTTCCAGTGTGGCTCAGCTCAAAGCCCGGCAGATCAGAGACTGGCTGGACGAGAGAAGGGCTGATGCTGAGGTATTGAGCAAAAGCAAGTTTTTCGCTTCCGGTCTGCTTGCTGCGATCCAGAAACCAGATCCCATAGCCGTGGAAAGAGTCAAAGAAAGGCTGGAACTTATGGCCAGAGCTTATAAGTACAGCCGTATTCTGATAATTGATGCCTGCCAGAATGTTTTTCTGAGCTACAGAGCAGAAGCCCCGAGCCAGCTTTCGCCAGAACTTCTCCAGGCTATGGAACTGGCTGTCCAGCAGCGCCGCGTCATCAACACTGACCTCCACCGGTATGAAGAAAGCGGGCCTATCCATCTGGATGTGGTAGCACCTTTCTGGGACCCGGACGACCCGGGAAAAAAAGTTCAGGCCTTCATTGTCCTGACGGCTGATGCTGACGTTCATCTTTTTCCATTAATTCAAAACTGGCCTTATCCCTCTGAAACAGCTGAAACTCTATTGATAAAAAGAGAAGCTGACGAAGTCATTTTTCTAAATGAATTAAGACACAAAAAAGATACCGCCCTAAAACTACGTTTACCGCTGAACCAGACTGAACTCCTGGCCGTCAGAGCTGCTCTTGGACAGTATGGCAATTTTGAAGGTTATGACTACCGGGGAGAAAAGGTACTGGCCCACCTCACCCCGGTTCCCAACACCTGCTGGTCAGTAGTCTCTAAAATGGACCGCCAGGAGGCCCTGGCCGGATTTCAGAAGCGCTCAATCTTCATGATGCTTTTCCTTATCTCTTTGATAGTCGGAGGTCTTCTGATTATAGAGCTTTTCTGGCAGCGCCGGGAGAAAGTAAATTACCAAAAAATGTATGAAGCTGAAGCCAGGGCCCGAGAAAGCCAAGAAATATTTCGTACCCTCAGCGAATCTTCCATAGTTGGAGTTTATTTGATTCAAGATGGAGTTTTCAAATATGTCAACCAAGCTCTGGCTGAGATGTTTGGCTATAAACCTGAGGAATTAATCGGGCATCTCGGCAACCTTGAGCTGACCCACCCTGACGACCGGGAAATGGTTAGAGAATACAACCGCCAAAGGCTGAGCGGTGAAGTTAAATTTCTAAGGTTTGAGTTTCGCGGGCTAAGGAAGGACGGTTCGTTTTTTTACGCAGAAGCGCACGGGACGGTTATAGACTATCAGGGGAAAAAAGCCATCGCTGGAACCTTAATAGATGTCTCGGAAAGAACTTTTCTCCTGCAGGAAGTGTTAAACCGGGAAGCCGAACTTAAAGCTACTCTTTACAGCATTGGTGATGCAGTTATCTCCACCGATGCTCAGGGCCACATCTTGATTATGAACCCGGTGGCTGAAAGACTTACCGGCTGGAAAGAAGAAGAGGCCAGAGGAAAACCGATTCAAGAAGTTTTTAAAATCATCAATGAATTCTCCAGAGAACCGGTGCCTAATCCGGTGGAAAAAGTTTTAGAAGAAGGGCTGGTGATTGGGCTGGCTAACCACACCGTTCTCATTTCCAGAGACGGTAAAGAATATCCCATTGCTGACAGCGGCGCACCCATCTCTGATGAAGAAGGAAACATCCTTGGTGTTATCCTGGTCTTCCGCGACCAGACTAAAGAAAGAGAAGCTGAAAGACAGATTTTAGAAGCAAGAGAAAAACTCCGTGAACAGAATCGCTTTTTGGAATACCTGATTCAGAACCTGCCCGGCCTGGTTTACAGGTGTAAGAATGACCGCAACTGGACCATGGAGTATCTGGCCGGACAGTGCCGGAAAATAACTGGCTACGAGCCTGAAGATTTGATCGGAAACAAAAAACTCTCCTACAACGATCTAATTATTCCTGAATACCGTGATTACCTCTGGGAAAAATGGCAGAAAGTGCTGGCCGCAGGAGAGACATTTGAAGATGAATACCAGATAAGAAGCGCCGACGGAAAAATAAAATGGGTCTGGGAACGTGGTCGCGGAGTTTACGACGAACAGGGAAATTTAATCTGTCTGGAAGCCTTTATTACCGACATTACGGAAAAGAAAAAAGCCCAGGAAGACCTGATTAAGAGCGAGAGAGAAAAGTCAGCGATTTTTGCTGCCATAAATGAGCACGTTGTTTATCAGCAGCCTGACCATACCATCATCTGGGCCAACCGGGCGGCAGCTGAGTCTCTTGGTATGAAGCCTGAGGATTTAATAGGTAAAAAGTGTTATGAATTATGGCCCCAGAGGACCAGACCGTGTGACATCTGCCCGGTGGCTGAAGCCCGCGAAAGCAGCCAGCCGTGCAAAAAAGAAGTTGTTACACCGGACGGCCGCTGGTGGGAAATCAGCGGCTACCCGATGCTGGATGACCAGGGCCACATCATCGGTATGATTGTAGTCACCTCAGAAATAACCGCCCGCAAAAA
>CAYQZX010000042.1:0-59520 GCA_964422165.1 uncultured Eubacteriales bacterium
TCTAACCCCATGTCCTTGCCTCCTGACTAATATCACCCCAATATTTAAGGGCTTTACCAGCCAGAGGGCAATATAATTTCGTGTAGATTTTCTCGTGAGGCAACGAATCAATTTCGTATAGATTTTAAGTGAGGCAATTCGGGCACTTGACAGAACTGCTTGTCTTCGTTTAAGATACAAGCTTAAATCTTGTGGTGAGTGTCGAACATGAAGAGGACTTTTCAGCCGAACAACCGCAGAAGAAAGAAAACCCACGGCTTTCTGGTCCGAATGAGCACAAAGGGAGGCCAGAAAGTTATTAAAAACAGAAGGGCGAAAGGTCGCAAAAGACTTGCGGTCTGATGGATGAACGCCTGAGGCCGGTCCAGAGAATTAGAAAAAAGAAAGATTTTATAGATTTATACAGGAAGGGCCGCCGGTTAAAAGGCAGGTATTTTCACCTGATCTTTCAACCAAATGGTTTGGAGTATTCCAGACTGGGAGTGGTGGTTAGTAAAAAAGTAGGTAAGGCAGCTCAAAGAAACAGGATCAAGAGATGGTTCAGGGAGTTGTTCAGGAGGAATAAGGACCTGCTGCCCAAGCCCTGCGACCTGATTTTTGTAGCTCAGAAAGAAATAACCGGGTTGAGTTGGCCTGAGTTAAAAGAAGAATATAGGTCGATTTTAAAGCAGATGGCTTTATAATCCTGAATAGACACGGAGCTTTTAATGAAATATATTGTCCTCGGGCTAATCAGGCTGTATCAGATTCTGATTTCTCCCTGGCTGGGTCACCACTGCCGTTACTTTCCTACCTGCTCGGAGTATACTTACCTAGCTATAAAAAAATATGGATTCTTAAAAGGCAGCTGGCTCGGAGGCCGAAGAATTCTCAGGTGTCATCCCTTCCATGAAGGAGGCGTGGACCCGGTACCATAAGAGGTTAATATGGAAAAAAGATTAATTCTGGCGATTTTCCTTTCCTTCCTGATTCTTTTTCTTTATCAGCTGCTGTTTGTTAAGCCGCAGCCGCCCGCAACTTCTGGGCCGGAGGTTAACCAAAGCATAGGAAAAACTGGAACTGAAGAGTCCGCCCGTAGCGAACCCCAGGCTTCACCCCTTCTGGCTGCTGAAAGCCATAAGAGTACTGGTGAGGTGATTACCACAGATAAAGAAGAAGAAATTGTGGTGGATACTCCCCTTTACACTGCGGTCTGGAGCAACCGGGGAGCGGTTCTTAAAAGCTGGAAGCTTAAACACCATCTGAAAAAGCTGCCTACCGGTAAACAGCAGCTGGCTGAGCCGCTGGACCTCGTTCCGGCTGAGGCCGTCCAGACCGGTCTTTTCCCTTTTGCTTTCAAACTACCTGAAGTTGAACTGACAAACCGGCTTAACCAGGCACTGTATAAAGTGGAGGCTGACCCGGACCTCGAGTTCATCAGCGCTTCGGGGAGAGCTTCTTTGATATTTGAGTATTCCGATGGGGTTAATATAAAAGCAAGAAAAGAATTTATCTTTAACGGGTCAGATTATAATTTTCAAATAAAAAGCCGTCTGGAAATAAACGGCAAAGAAGTTTCTCCTATGATTCTGTGGGGTCCAGGCATAGGTTCCCTCAGTCCGGAAGAGTTGAAACAGAAATTTAGTGCTGACCGCGGAGTAGCTTTCCTCAGTGCCAGAGAGCACAAGGTCCAAAGGCTTTCCGAGAAGAAAATTGGTCTGGAAGAAGAGGCGGTTCTTTTGAGTGGCCTGGGCTGGGCTGCTTTTGAAGAGAATTATTTTGCCGCTTTATTTATCCTGAATCCTGCCTTCAGCCAGGCCTGCGCTTACAGGATAGATACAAAAGAGGAACAGCCAGACGGCAAAGTGGCGCTTATTTCCCATTACTACCTCGGCCTAGTCAATCCTCAGGAGGCTTTCCTTGGGCCCAAAGAATATGACCGGCTTAAAGCTTACGGCCACGAGGCCAAGAAAATTATAAACTTTGGCTTTTTCGGGGGAATTGCTGAATTGCTCCTCGTAGCCACCAAGTATTTTCACCGAATTTTCCCCAACTGGGGAGTGGCCATAATCATAATGACCTTGATTGTAAAAATCATTTTCTTCCCGCTGACCTACAGCTCGACCAAATCTATGGCCAGAATGCAGGAACTTCAGCCCAAGATAAAAGCTCTGCGGGCCAAATACAAGAGAGCCAAGCAGGATATCGAGCAGCGCCGGCAGATGAATGAAGAATTAATGCGTCTTTACAAGGAGCATGGCATCAATCCGGCAGGGGGCTGTCTGCCACTGCTCATTCAGCTACCGGTTTTCTGGGGCTTTTTCCGAATGCTGGTGGTGGCAGTAGAGTTCAGGCACAGTCCTTTTATTTTCTGGATAAAGGACCTATCGGTCCGCGATCCCTATTATGTAACTCCGATTTTGATGGGTGTTACTCAATACATATCGCAAAAAATGACCCCATCCACCGCTGACCCGGCCCAGCAGAAGATTATGCTTTTGATGCCTTTCATATTCACCATCTTTTTCTTGAATTTTCAAGCCGGTTTGGTTTTGTACTGGCTGACAAACAACTTATTGCAAATAGCCCAGCAGGCCATAATGAACCACATGATGAGCCGTAAGAGGGAGTCAGATGGAAAAAGAAGAAAAAAATAAACGTCAATACTTCAGCCAAAATATTGAAAAACAAGAATTTAAGGGCAGAAGCCTGGAGGACGCTTTAAGCCTGGCTGAACATGTTCTGAAGCTGCCCCGGGATAAGTTTAATTATGAAATTGTCACCGAAAAGACCAAGCTTTTCGGTCTAAAGAATAAGGAAATAGTCATCCGGGCCTGGCCCAAGAATGAGGAAGAAGAAAACTCGGTAGTCAACTTTCTGAAAAACTTGATGAAAGTTTTTCCTCTGGACCTCAGCTACCAGGTAAAAAAGAAAGACCAGATGGTTTACGTGGTGTTTAATGGTGAAGACAGAAAACTGCTTTTGAAGAATGATGGGGCGTTGCTTTTAGCTCTTCAGCATTTGCTGAATAAAATCTCGCCGACCAAAGTTCAGGCTGATTGTGAGTTCTTCAGGCGACGAAAAGAGAAGCAACTTAAAGAATTTGCTCTTCAGGTAGCTCAAAAAGTCCAGGAAACTGGAGAGGAAGAAATTCTTGATTTTATGAATCCTTACGAAAGAAGGATTATTCACATTGCTGTCAACCAGATTCCGGGTCTGACCACCGAGAGCCTGGGTGAAGGTTTTCTGAAAAAGGTCAGAGTATTTCGGGTGGAAAACGACCGACAAAAGAAGTTAGTCAGGCAGGATTAATCAGGCCTCAGGTCTGTTTTATTTACTAACCGTTTCCAGGCTTATAAAATAAAAATATGAACCAGAGTCTTGAAGACACTATAATTGCCATTTCCACCCCTCCAGGTCCGGGAGGTATTGGCATTATCAGGCTGAGCGGGCCTGAAGCCCTGTCGATAGCTACCAGAATTTTCAATTGCCGGGAATTAAATCCGGCGAGCTATCCCAGGACCATGTGCTTTGGTCATCTGGTTGATTTCGAGACCGGAGAGAGTCTCGATGCAGGCTATCTCTGTTATTTCCCGGCTCAGGTTTCCTATACGCGCGAGGAGGTGGTTGAGATAAATCTGCATGGCTCCCCCGTCCTTCTGGCTGAAGCTGTCCGTCTGGGAATTAAAGCCGGGGCCAGAATGGCTCATCCGGGTGAGTTTACCTTCCGTGCCTACCTCAACGGAAGAATAGATGTTCTTCAGGCCGAAGCCATCAACGACCTGATAAGAGCTTCTTCTATTGACCAGGCCCGAATTTCTTTTAAGCAACTTGAAGGCAGTCTCTCCCGGAAAATTGCTCAGGTAAGGGAGAAGTTGGTTGAAGTTCTCAGCCTGCTGGAAACCAGGATAGAATTTCCTGAAGAGGAAACTGGACTGAATGAAGAGATTTTCAGGCAGGTTCTTGAGGAATTACTTCTTGTCCTGGAAAAGTTGATTCGAAGTTATGACCGGGGTCGGGCCATGCTGGAGGGACTGACCATAGCCTTGCTCGGGAAAACCAACGTCGGGAAATCGACGCTTTTTAATGCTCTACTTCAGGAAGACCGGTCGATTGTAACTCCTTATCCCGGGACTACCAGGGATTTCATCAGAGAGAACATCTTGGTAGATGGAGTTCTGATGAAATTGGTGGACATGGCTGGTTTTGGTCAGGCTCAGCATCCAGTTGAGGAAGAAGGCATTCTGCGAAGTCAGAAGCTGGCCGAAAATGCTGACGGTCTTCTGGTCGTTCTGGATTCTTCCCGGGAGGAAAGTGAAGAAGATTTTTTCCTGCTGGAAAGATTCAAAGAAAAGAAAAAAATAGTGGTTTTTAACAAATCTGACCTGGAACCAAGGATTAACCGGGATAAAATCCTGGCCCGTATTCCAGAAAGCCCGGTAGTAGAAATATCGGCTCTAAGCGGCCATAATCTGGAAAAACTCAGAGAACTGATGTTAGAGACTTTCTCTCCATCCTGGGACAAACAGGAGGAGATAATTCTCCATGAAAGACAGAAACTGCTGGTGGAGAGAATGTCGGCCCATTTGAAAAAGGCTCTGGAAATGGTTGAAGCCGGTTATGGTGAGGAATTGGTAGTAGAAGAAATTAGAGCTGTGCTTCCTGTAATTGGTCAGCTGACCGGCGAAATCAAAGTCCAGGAAGTTCTGGATGAGATCTTTAACCGTTTTTGCTTGGGAAAATGAGTCTGAACCGGTTTAGCGAAGAATTTGAGGTGGTAGTGGTCGGAGCCGGCCATGCCGGTTGTGAGGCGGCCTCGGCGGCTTCGAGAATGGGAGCTTCAACCTGTCTTTTAACCATTCACCTTGAGACCATTGCCCAGATGTCCTGTAATCCTGCCATAGGTGGGCTGGCCAAAGGGCATCTGGTGAGGGAGATAGATGCTCTCGGCGGTCTTATGGGGCTTCTGGCTGACGAGACCGGGCTTCATTTCAGACTGCTAAACCGAAGCCGGGGAGGAGCAGTTCAGGGACCAAGGGCTCAGTGTGATAAAGCTGCTTACCGTCTGACCATGAAAAAATGGCTGGAAGAGACCAGGAACCTCAGGGTTTTCCAGGCAGTAGTGAGCGGGTTAGTGCTAAATGAAGACCGGGTTGAGGGAGTAGTATGTCTGGATGGGACCAGGATAAAGGCTGGAGCAGTCATCCTCACTCCGGGGACTTTTTTAAACGGATTGATTCACATAGGTCTTCAAAGTTACCCGGCTGGTCGGGCCAATGAACCCCCCTCGGTAGAGCTGGCTGAGTCTTTACGAAAGCTCGGCTTCAGGATGCTCAGGCTTAAGACTGGAACTCCTATGAGGCTGGACCGCAACAGCATTGACTGGGATAAATTCATTCCCCAGCCCGGTGATGAGCAACCTGTTCCTTTTTCCTTCCGGAACGAAAAGAAACTGGAGAATAAAATAGTCTGTTATGTGGGCTACACCAATGAGGATACCCATGAAGTTATCCGCCGAAATCTGGACAAATCTCCTCTTTTCAGCGGAATTATAAAAGGGATTGGTCCGAGATACTGTCCCTCCATTGAGGATAAAGTGGTAAAATTCCCCCACCACCGCCGCCATCAGTTTTTTCTTGAGCCGGAAGGTCTGAACACCACCGAAGTTTATGTGAACGGGTTATCTTCAAGCCTTCCCTATGAAGTTCAAAAACAAATTCTGAAAACCATTCCCGGGCTTGAAGACGCCCGGGTTTTAAGGCCGGCTTATGGGATTGAATACGATGCTGTTTCTCCCCAGGAACTGAAGCCGACTCTTGAAACCCGGCGGGTGGAAAATCTTTTCCTGGCCGGCCAGATTAATGGGACCTCAGGTTATGAAGAAGCGGCTGCCCAGGGTATTATGGCCGGGATTAACGCGATGCTTAAATTACGGGGAAAGGAGCCATTCCTCCTGGGCAGACAGGAAGCTTACATTGGAGTTCTCATAGATGACCTGATTTCTCATGGAATAGAAGAACCTTACCGGCTTTTCACTTCCAGGGCCGAACACCGACTTAATCTCAGGATAGATAATGCCGATGTCAGACTTATGCCTTATGGTTTCAAACTTGGACTTATTTCAGAGTCTGAGTACCAAAAATTCCTTGAAAAGCGAAAAAGAACAGAAAAGGTCATAGAGTTTCTCAGAAAAGAAAAAATAAGGGATGAGAAAGGCGACTCCATTACCGTGGTCAATTATCTCAAGAAGCCAGGAGCGAATTTGTCGGGGCTTATGGATAAGATTAAGCTTCCGGAAGCTCTGAGAGATGAGGAAATAAGATTTGTAGAGTCTGAGATTAAGTACGAGGGATACATCAGGAAACAGGAGAAGGAAATCGCCAGATTAATGAAGCTGGATTCAATGCTAATTCCTCAGGATCTTGATTACAGCCGGGTTCCGGGCCTGACCAGGGAACAGGTTGAAAAACTAACCAAAAAATCCCCCAAAAATCTGGCTGAGGTTAAAAAAATCGCTGGAATTACTCCAGCGGCTGTCTATAATATTTATCTATACCTTGAGGTCATCAGAAAAAAGGACCTCGGGGAAAATGTTCCACGTGGAACATGCGAGTCAGATGAATAAGATAATTGCCATTGCCAACCAGAAAGGAGGCGTCGGTAAGACCACCACAGCCATCAATCTCGGTGCCTGTCTGGCTTTAAAAAACCTGAGAGTTCTGGTGATAGATTTTGACCCGCAGGGGATGGCCACGGTGGGCTTAGGGCGGCCTAAAGAAAAGGGGAAAGGAATATATCAGGTTATTTTGAACGGAAAAGACCTGATGGACTGTCTGGAGACGACCGAGGTAGAGAACCTTTTCCTGTGCGGTTGTTCTCCTGAACTGAGTGGGGCCGAGGCCGAGCTTTATCAGGCCGAAGACCGGGAAAAAAGGCTGAAAAGGGCCCTGGAAAATGTCCGAAAACTCTTTAATTTTATCCTGATTGACTGTCCTCCTTCGCTCGGGTTTTTAACCATAAATGCTCTGTCAGCAGCTGATTCCATCCTTATCCCTGTTCAGGCCGAATTTTTCTGCATGGAGGGGATACCCGATCTTTTTCACACTCTTGATATGGTCAGGACCTATTTTAATCCGCAACTTTACATTGAGGGCATACTTTTGACTATGTTTGATGAAAGGACCAACCTGGCTAGACAGGTGGCCGATGAAATCAAGAACTCTCTGAGAGGAGTTCTGCTAAATACTATCATCCCGAGGAGCGTCCGGCTGGCTGAGGCTCCGAGCTTCGGCAAGCCCATAGTTCTCTATGACCCGAAATCAAAAGGGGCTGAAGCCTATCTGAATTTAGCTGAGGAGTTAATTAAAAAATGACCAAGAAAGCACTGGGTAAAGGCCTTGGAGCCTTCATTCCGGAGGAATTCGGAATACTGAAGGAAGATCGATATGCCGAGGTGGAAATAGAAAAAGTTAAACCTAACCCGGAACAGCCAAGGACTCAGTTTGACGAACAATCAATAGAGGAGCTGGCCTGCTCGATAAAAGAAACTGGCATTATTCAACCTGTACTGGTAGTGCCGGAGGAAGACCATTACAAGATTATCGTTGGCGAAAGGAGATGGCGAGCTGCCCAGAAGGCTGGTTTGAGAGCCATACCGGTCATCATAAGAAACATAGTCCGGGAAAAGCAGCTGGAGATTTCTCTGGTTGAAAACATTCACCGTGAGGATTTAAATCCTCTGGAAATTGCCGCCGCTTTCCAGAGATTGAGTGAAGAGCTGGGTTTAACCCAGCAGGAAATTGCCGACAAGGTTGGGAAAGACAGAGCCTCTGTAGCTAATTATTTGAGACTGTTAAAACTTCCGGAGGAAATCAAAAAACTCATCAGAGAAAATAAGCTTTCTATGGGCCAGGCTCGGGCCATTCTGGCTCTGGAAGACCAATCTGTCCAGCTTCAGGTAGCCCGGCTGGTTGTGGATAAAGGTCTTTCTGTAAGAGAAACTGAAAAGCTTGTCCAGAGATACAGAGAAAAGCCACCGCGAGCCCAGAAATCGCTGGAAGACCCCGACCTTAAAGCTCTTGAAGAAGAATTAATAAAATTCCTGGGAACCAAAGTAGTCATAAACGGAAATCGCAACAAAGGAGCTATTAAGATATTTTATTTTAGTCTGGATGACCTTAACCGAATTTATGATACGATTAAAGGAGTGAAATGATGAAAGAAAAAGAAAAGGAAAAGACAAGAGAATTTGTGGATGAATCCCGTCTGGCGGGTTTAATAGACCACGGTACTGAATTAAAAGGCGAATTGAATTTTAAGGGTTCATTCCGGATAGAAGGTTATTTTCAGGGAAAGATTTTTTCTGATTCGCTTCTGGTAATAGGCGAAAAAGGAAAAGTTGATGCGGACGTCAGCGTGGGCCAGTTAATTATCAATGGCGAGATTCGCGGTAATCTTCAGGCCAGAGACAGGATTGAAGTGCACAACCGCGGCCGGGTCTACGGCACCCTGGTCACACCAAGACTGGTGGTGGAAGAAGGAGCTTACCTGGAGGCTTCTTGCCAGACGTCTGAAGTGCCCGCAACCTCTTCTTCCACAGAAACCGAGAAAAAGCAGGCAGTTTGAAGAAAATTCACCTTACGGGACTATAAGATAAAAACGCTTAGATTAATAACCAGCCAGTAATTCCAGTTATACCGGTCAGTTCATATATAGTGACTTGAGACCCGCTAAATCATACTAAATTGGTAGGAATTAGCAGGACCTCAGAAATAAATTTGTTTCAATCTGATAAGTTTCCGTTGAAGTTGATTCGGTAGACTTCTATAATTAGTAAAAGTCTTTAAGCAGGAAGTATAGAATGACCAGGTTTATTTTTGTAACAGGTGGCGTTATATCGGGTCTGGGAAAAGGCATAGCGGCTGCTTCCATCGGTCTTTTGATGAAATCCCATGGCTACCGAGTTACTCTTCAGAAATTTGATCCTTACCTCAATGTTGACCCCGGGACTATGAGCCCTTACCAGCATGGGGAAGTTTATGTAACTGATGACGGAGCTGAGACGGACCTGGACCTGGGTCATTATGAAAGATTTACCGGCACCCGGACCACCAGGTTTCACAACTGGACTGCTGGTAAAATTTACGAGCTTATAATTAAGAAGGAAAGAAGGGGCGATTATCTTGGCAAAACTGTTCAGGTTATTCCTCATGTGACTGACGAAATTAAAAATGCTTTTTACTCTGTCGCCGGAAATAACGATATAGTCATTGTGGAAATCGGAGGGACAGTCGGTGACATCGAAAGTCAACCTTTTCTGGAAGCTGTACGTCAGATGAGATTATCTCTGGGTAGTGAGAATACGCTTTTTGTTCACCTTACCCTGGTTCCCTTTATTGGAACTTCAGGTGAACTGAAAACTAAGCCCACCCAGCACAGTGTGAAGGAGTTAAGGAGTATTGGTATCCAGCCTGATATCTTACTCTGCCGGGCTGACCGCAAGCTGCCTCCGGAGCTTAAAGCTAAAATTGCTCTGTTCACCAATGTTCCGCTGGAGGCTGTAATTACGGCTCTTGATGCTGAATCCATTTATGATGTTCCCTTGAATCTGGCTCAAGAAGGATTGGATTATATTATTCTCAAAAAGCTCAACTTAAAACCAAGAACACCTGACCTTGATTCCTGGAAGGATTTGGCCAGCCGTTATAAAAAGCCTGATGGCGAGGTCAATATTGCTTTGATAGGAAAATATGTTGGGCTGCATGATTCCTATCTTAGTCTTTATCAGGCTCTGGAGCATGGGGGTCTGGCTAATAACCTCAGGGTTAACCTGGATTGGATCGAAGCTGAAATTCTGGAGCAGGGTGAGCCGGCCCGGATTTTAAGGAATAAAGATGGGATTCTGGTACCGGGGGGATTTGGTCACCGCGGTATTGAAGGTAAGATAAAAGCAGTAACCTATGCCCGGCAGAAAGGAGTGCCCTTTTTCGGAATATGCCTGGGAATGCAGTGTGCCACCGTGGAATTTGCCAGGAATGTGGCTCGCCTGAAACAGGCCCACAGCGAGGAATTTGACGAAAACTCTCCGCATAAAATATTTCGGCTGTGGAGGGAGCTTAAGAAGGGCTCGGACCTTGGGGGGACTATGCGGCTGGGGGCCTATGACTGCCGGTTGATGAAAGGCTCGCTGGCTTTCTCAGTCTACCGGCAGGAGGTTATAAGCGAGCGACACCGCCATCGTTATGAGTTCAACCCGGCCTATGAAAAAACTCTGACTGAAGCCGGACTGGTTATTTCCGGGAAAAATCCAGAGCATGAGCTGGTAGAAATAATCGAACTCAGAAATCATCCTTGGTTCCTTGGCTGCCAGTTTCATCCGGAGTTTAAGTCAAAACCTCTGGAGCCGCACCCGCTTTTTTGCTCCTTCATCAAAGCAGCCTACCACCATCGCCGGGGAAGAAAAAGAAGTTGAAAGCTAAGGCTGAGGCATTTGTATATTATTGATATTAAAAGGATTGCATTATGATAAGATTATTTACCCTTCGAGCCTGGCAGAAAGCCAGAAAAGTTTCTATGATTTTGATGGATGTTGATGGCACTCTCACTGACGGAAAAGTTTTTGTTCTGCCAGACGGCCAGGAGGTCAAGGGTTATCATGTCCATGACGGTCTGGGCATTTTTCTGGCCAGAATGGCCGGCTTAAAAATTGGAATAATTACCGGCAAAACTTCTAAGCCCTTAGAGATAAGGGCGGAGCGGCTGGGTCTGGATGAATTCCACCAGGGCATACTCGATAAAAAAAGCGTTATGCTGGAAATAGCCACTCGTAATCAACTCTTGCCTGAAGAACTGGCTTTCATCGGGGATGACCTCGGCGACCTGGAGGTAATGAAGGCAGTTGGATTCCCGGCAGCCGTAGCTAACGCCCATCCGGTCATTAAACGGGTGGCCTGCTTTATCAGCCGGAAAGAAGGTGGTCAGGGAGCAGTGCGTGAAATCATTGAGTTCATTCTGAAGGCTCAGGGCCGCTGGGAACAGGTTAAGACCAGAGCTTCTGAGATAAAAAATCGTTTTCAAAATTCCTGAATTCATATTAAGCTAATGTAGCTGATAAAGGTGGAGGGACTGATGAATATCAAGAGAGAAATATTTCGAGAATACGACATCCGCGGGGTTGTCGGTCAGGATTTAAGTCCTGAGCTATCTTTCCTAATTGGTCAAGCTGTGGCTACCCTGGTTCAGAGGGCCGGAAAAAAAGAAGTGGCGGTCGGGCGGGACTGCCGTTTGAGTTCCCCGGAGCTGGCTGAAAGCCTGATAACCGGGCTGAGGGCGTCAGGCTGTCAGGTGGTTGACCTGGGACAGGTCCCCACCCCACTGGTCTATTTTACCAGTTATTATAAAAATAAAGATGCTGCCGTAATGATAACTGGTTCCCACAACCCGCCTGAATATAACGGATTTAAAATTATGCTGGGTAAGGAAACTCTCTCCGGCCCGGAGATAATGGCTCTCTTTGACCTTATACTCAAAAAAGACTTTATCCTCTCTTCAACGCCGGGCCTTCGAAGCTTCTACAACCCCATTCCCGAATACATAGATTATGTAGCCTCTCAGGTTAAGCTGGCCAGACCGGTCAAAGTGGTAATTGATCCAGGTAACGGGACGGCCGGTCCGGTGGCAGTACCTCTATTAAGAAAGCTGGGTGCCGAGGTGGTGGAGCTCTACACGGAACCTGACGGCCGGTTTCCCAACCATCATCCAGACCCGACTTTACCCGAGGCCTTAAAAGACCTGATAGCCAGGGTGGTGGAGTCAAAAGCCGAGCTGGGTATAGCTTACGATGGCGATGCTGACCGGATTGGCGCGGTAGATGAGGCCGGAAAGATTGTCTGGGGAGACCAGCTGATGATAATCTTTGCCAGGCATTTGCTGGCCCACCATCCAGGAGCTGCCATCATCTCAGAAGTCAAAGCTTCCCAGGTTCTCTATGATGAAATAGTCAGGCTGGGTGGCCGACCGGTGATGTGGAAAACCGGGCATTCCCTCATTAAGAAAAAGATTAAAGAAGAAAAAGCTATTTTAGCAGGGGAGATGAGCGGACATATCTTCTTTGCCGATCGCTGGTTCGGGTTTGACGATGCCATCTACACCTCGGCCCGGCTTCTGGAGATAATTTCGAGCTCCAACCAAAAATTTTCAGACCACCTTTCCGGTCTACCCAAAACCTACAACACTCCGGAAATAAGAATTTTTGCTTCTGACGAAGTTAAGTTCAAAATTGTTGAGCTGGTCAAAGAAAAATTAAGCCAGAGAAAGGATGTCCGCCAGTTAATTGACATAGATGGAGTAAGAGCAGTTTTTGACCAGGGCTGGGGGTTACTGCGAGCTTCTAACACCCAGCCGGTTTTGGTCCTCAGGTTCGAAGCCAGCAGCCCTCAAGCACTGGAAAGAATCCGTGGTGACTTGCATAATTTGCTGGAAGAAGTAATAAGAAGCCTTAATTCCGAGCAGGGCGATAAAAACAAATGAGGAAGACCATGAGGAGAAAAGGAAAAATTAAAATCCTCGGGAGTCCTGACCGTAGACCACCGCTGGGAGTGGTCATTCTGGCCGGGGGCAGCGGGACCAGGTTCTGGCCTCTCAGCCGGGGTCAGAACCCCAAACAGTACTTGAAAATAGTAAGCGAGAAATCTCTGGTAGAAGAGACAGTCAGCCGACTGAAAGGTCTGGTCCCACCTTCAAAGATTTACACCGTGGCTGTCGCCAGCCAGACGGCCAGGTTGAAGCGCCTCCTGCCGCGTCTTCCGGAGAAAAATTTTCTGATTGAGCCAGAAGCCAGGAACACAGCAGCCTCTCTTCTGCTGGCTACCGGCGTTATCTATCTGAAAAACCCGGAAACAGTGGTGGTGGCTTTGCCGGCCGACCACTTTATCAGCGATGTAGCTTATTTCCGGGAGAAATTATTGCTGGCGACCGCGGCGGCTTATGAATCCAGGAAAATTGTTATGTTTGGCATACCTCCTACAACTCCAGCTACCGGCTATGGCTACATTCATGTCTCAGCTGATGAGGTGTGGAAACATAAAGGAGAAAATTTTTATCTTGTTCGCGGCTTTCGAGAAAAACCGGATTTGCCTACGGCGTTAGAGTTTGTCCAGTCTGGTGATTATTACTGGAACAGCGGGATTTTTTTGTGGCGGGCAGACACTTTTTCTGAGCAGCTCAAACTTTTTGCTCCCGAGCTCTTTGCCGCCTGGATAAAGTTGCTTCCGGCCTTGAGGAAAAATAACCGGAAAGAACTCAAACGGCTATTTCAGGAAATCCCAGCTCTGTCCATAGATTACGCTCTTATTGAAAAGGTCAGTGGAGCTTTGATGAGTCCCGGAGATTTCGGCTGGTCCGACCTTGGCTCCTGGAGTGCTCTATATGATTATCTACCACAAGACGAATCCTGTAACGTCACCAGAGACAGGCTCATCTCTCTGGATGCCAGAAATAACCTGGTTTTAAACCCCGGCCGCCTGACCGCTCTGATTGGAGTTGAAGATTTGATAATAGTCAACACCGGTGATGCACTTCTGGTCTGCCGGCGTGACCAGGATCAAAAGGTAAAAGAGCTCGTAGAGAGATTGAAAAAGGAAGCCCCCTGGTACACTTGAAGCCACCATTTTGGTTTTATGTCTAAATCTGTTAGAGAAATTCAGCCCTGAGCTACCCAGGCAATAAGAAGCCCAAAAACAGAGGTCAGATGTAGTCTTTTTCCCATATCGGATCCAGAACTTCAGCTACCTGGTGGTTGTATTCAACCAGGCCCCGGTAGTAATCGGGGTCCTGTAGAGCCGCGGCGGCGTTTTCATCTATCGGACGGGGTTGGTGTTTGAGCAGCAGTTCATACATATCCTTAAAGTGATCACGCATCGGGCAGGGCATAATCCAGTTTTTGACCGGTCCTTCCACTGCATGATTTTTGCCGTAGCCATATTCACGCTGCCATTTTCGGATGTCGGCAAAGAAGGGGTGGGCCCAGACGTCATTTAAATTTTTACCCTGGCTGTAGATTTCGTAAATATTGACTGGAGAATATGGTACAAATACACAGGGTGTGACTGTACCGTCCCAGTTGACGACCAGATATCCTCCGGACCTGCCGGCTGAAATGCAGCCATGAGTGGCCGTGCCGCTATTCCAGAAATCGACCAGGAAGAGGTGTTTCTCATAGACCAGTTGCCAGGAACGACGGTACATCCATAGCCTCTGCTCTGGGGAAGGAAGAAGTTCCAGGGTATAGGCCCGGCCGATAGGCATGTACTGGAAGGCCCAGGCAAAATGAGCGCCTTGCTGGTTGAAATAAAAATCCATCACTTCGTCAGAAAAAGCCTCGTAAACGTTGTCCCTGGTTATGGTAAGAGAAATACCAAAAAAGACTTTTGCCTGTCGCAGGTGCTCAAAAGCTTTTAATATCCGGTCAAAGACCCCGCGGCCTCGTCTCCTTTCGGTGGTTTCGCAGAGCCCCTCCACAGAGATGGCCGGCATGATATTACCGGCCTCGGCCATTCTTCTGGCCACCTTTTCATCTATCAGCGTCCCGTTGGTATACATAAGGAAAAAGCAATCACTGTGCTTTTCTACGAGGTCCAATAGGTCATGCCCCTGGTCTTCATAAAGAAGTGGTTCTCCCCCGCTGATGACTGCAAAACGGGCTCCCCATAATTCTTTGCTTTCTGTGATCAGGCGGTCTAACACCGGCCAGGAAAGTTTTATCTCGGTGCGGTCAGAATCGGCATAACAGCCAAGACAAAACAGATTACACTTTTTGGTGGGGCTGATAAGAAGAAAGCTGCAAGGCCTTACTCCATAGCGGGCTTCAAAGGCCTTTTTGGCTTCCTCTTCCCCTTCTTTGATTATGGCTTCCCCTACCAGGATATTGAGCAGCTTCTGAATGGTCTGAGGCGATAGCCTGTCTTCAATGGCAGCCCTGGCTATAGTCCTGAGGATGGCAATCCCCATCTCAGCTCGGTCTCTGATGGCTCCTGGAGGTTTGGGTCTGGAAGCCAGTGCCGGTTCTATGCTCCGGCGAAGGTTTTTTTCCCAGGCAGAGACCAGGAGATAAGCCGCAGGTTTTATGGTTTTAAGAACCGGGATGAGTTTAGCTAAACGTCTGACTCTGGAAGCCCGGGCCGCTCTTCGCCTGTAAACCTTTTCTCGTTCTGTAACCATTGCTGCCCTCCTTCAAGGGTCATAAAACCACGGGGCACATCTTTTTATTCATCCCCACTGCTTTCTGTCCAAAATTTAATTTATTCCCGCCTGAAACCCTGTCAAGCTAAAGCCAGATGAGGTAAGAATCATGCTGGTTGCGTATTATTATTTATTTACTGTTTATGGCTTTTTAGAAGAGCCCTGCTGATAAATTCTTAAAGCAGAAAATATTCTGAAGGTTAAAAAGCTTCGTTAGGTTATCACCAGGAGTGTTTAACCTGGGTCGAAGGTGGGTTAGAACTTGAATAGCCTGGAGCTTTCAGTCCCTTATCTTGTCTTTATCGCCCGGTTCTGAAGTTTGGAATGGTGGACTCCGTAGATAAAATAGATGATTAGTCCGGCTCCGAGCCAGGCTGAAAAACGAAGCCAGGTCAGGGCTGGCAGGCTTAACATCAGGTAAAGACAGAAGCCGATGGTTATTAAAGGAGTGAAGGGAACAAGTGGGGTCCGGAATTTACGCTCAACCTGAGGCTGGGTATGCCGCAGGACAATCACGCCGATTGAAACCAGGATAAAGGCGAATAAAGTACCTATGTTGCAGAGTTCAATTATCACCGACAGAGGAAAGAAGCCGGCGATGAGGGCCGTCAGACCACCAGTAATCCAGGTACAGATGGCTGGGGTCCGGTGTTTGGGATGCACCCGAGAAAAAATTTCGGGTAGCAGCCCGTCTCTGGCCATCACCATAAAAATGCGCACCTGGCCGTAAACTGTTATCAAAAGAGTGGAAATCATTCCGACTATGCCGCCGGTGGCCACCAGGGCTCCACCCCAGCGAATGCCAATGCGGGCCAGGGCTGCCGGCAGGGCGTTACCAATATCTATTTCCTGGTAAGGAACCAGTCCGGTCAGGACAAAAGCCACTCCAACATAAAGGATGATGACCACGGCCAGGCAGAGCATCAGCCCCAGCGGAACGTCTTTTTTGGGGTTTATGGTTTCCTCAGCCGCGGTGGAAACAGCATCAAAGCCGATGTAGGCAAAGAAAATTATAGCCGCCCCGGCCATAATGCCTTTCCAGCCAAAAGGAGCAAACGGAGTCAAATTGCTCAGGTTAACATGGCCTATTCCCAGGGCAATAAACAGAACTATGACGCCAACTTTCAGGACGACGATAATATTATTAGTTATGGAACTTTCTCTTATGCCCAAATACAGAATCCAGGTGATAAGCAGTGTTATTAAGACAGCTGGAAGGTCAACCACCCCGCCGGCCAGAGGAGTCAGGGCCAGGGCTTTGGGCAGTTTTATCCCCAGATTCTCAAGAAGCCCGATAAAGGTGGTGGACCAGCCCGAAGCCACCGCGCTTCCCGATACCAGATATTCCAGCATCAGGTCCCAGCCTATAATCCAGGCAATGACTTCACCAAAAGCCGCATAAGAATAAGAATAAGTGCTGCCGGCTACCGGAAACATGCTGGCCAGTTCTGAATAAGTCAGGGCACAAAGCCCGGCCGTTAGGGCGGCAATGATGAAAGATAGTAAAACTCCAGGTCCGGCCAGATGAGCCCCCTGACCCGTGGCCACAAAAATTCCTGTGCCCACCACCGAACCTATCCCCAGGGCAGCCAGGTCCACAGCCCGCAGACTTTTTCTTAGCTGAGTGTGCTCGGAGGCCTCCTGCAGGTCTTCCGGTCTTTTTTTAACCCAGAGGTTCATTGCTTTTCTCCTTAGGGCCGTAAAGACTACTAAGTTTTGAATAATACTAAGACTACTTTTATTTGACAAGAAAAAATGTTAAGAATGAATGAGAAAAAGAAAAAAGGAGGGAAGATAACAGAGGTGCTGCCGTCAAAAATAATGGGTTGGATTTTGTTCTTTTTGGCTATGAGGGCTGAGAAAACTACCACCTAAAAGAGGAGGTGAAAGAATGCTTTTGAGAAAAGTTGTAGCTTTTGGCCTTGGTTGTCTCCTGCTTCTGGCTTTGGGGAACTTAGTTGCGGCTCAGATCAAGCTGGAAGTCAAGGAGCATGTCCTGGCCAACGGGATGAAAATCCTGATGATTCCTAAACCCGGTGTCCCGAGAGTGGTCTGCCATATTTATTACAAGGTAGGTTCTATTAACGAACGTCCGGGCATTACCGGCATTGCCCATCTTCTTGAGCACATGATGTTTAAGGGAACCAAGATGATGGGGGTGACTGATTTTGAGGCTGATGAGGCTCTTAACCGCCAGATTGATGAGCTGATGGAAAAAATTTACCGGGAAAAATTCTGGAAAAAAGACGGCGACCAGAAGAAAGTTGCAGAATGGCAGAAGCAGGTTGATGAACTGATGAAGGCGGAAAAGAAATACATCATCAAAGACCATCTCTGGGAAACCTACATGAAAAATGGAGGGACCGGGCTGAATGCTTCCACTTCTGATGAGGTTACTGGCTACTACGTCACCCTGCCGGCCAACAAAGTGGAGCTTCAGATGGTGCTGGAAGCAGACCGGATGATGAACGCCTACTTCAGGGAGTTTTACTCGGAAAAAGATGTTGTCATGGAAGAAAGGCGTTTGAGTGAAAACAGCCCTGGGTTTCTGTTCAATGAACAGGTCAGGGCTGCTTTTTATGTTGGTTCTCCTTACCACTGGCAGGTAATCGGCTGGATGGACGACCTCCGGAGAATCACCAAGAAAGACCTGATTGAATTTTATCGCAAGTATTACGTCCCCAACAATGCAGTGGCCATATATGTTGGCGATTTCAAACCGGAGGAAATCATCAAACTGGCTGAAAAATACTTCGGCCAGATTCCGAAGGGTGAAGATATAGAACCCATCAGGACCAGCGTGCCCCCTCAGTATTCCCATAAAAGAATGTATGGAGAAGGTCCGGGAGTGCCAAACCTGCAGATGTGGTTCCATATTCCGCCAGAAGGTCACCCCGATGTACCGGCCCTGAATATTCTTTCGGGAATCCTTTCGGGTGAGACCGGTCGGTTAACCAGGGTTCTGGTCCAGGAAAAAGATGTAGCCATCCGAGCCATGGCCATGGCCAGGCCGCAGTGGTATGTCGGTGCTTTCACCTTTAATGTTGTTCCCAAACTTCAAAAAGGAATTAAACCTGAAGATCTGGAAAAAGATGTCTGGGAAGAAATAGAAAAAATCAAAAAAGACGGAGTAACTCCAGAGGAGCTGCAGAAGGCCAAGAACCGGGCTGAGGCCAGTTTTATCCGCGGCCTGGAATCATCGATGTTCTTGGCTATGAGAGTCGGTCGGGCTGAGCTTCACAGCGGCTGGCGGTCTTTGCTCACCGACCTGGAAGACCTGAAAAAGGTAACTTCTGACGACGTGAAAAGAGTAGCTGCCAGGTATTTTGTCAAGGACAACTGCCTGGTAGCTGTCTATTCGCGTGGTCAGGTAAGATAAGGAGGGATGACCATGAGAAGAACGGGCACTATGATTTTGTCTTTGATGTTATTGCTTTTGGTCTGTAATCTGTCGTTTGCTCAGCTCCCCAGGCCTGAAGAACTTAAGTTCCCTCCGCTTAAGTTTGAGCCGCCCAACCCGGCCAATTTCCGGGTAGTTCTGGCCAATGGCCTCAGGGCCTATCTCAGGGAAGAGCGGGCTCTGCCTATTGTGAATATTACGGCCATCATCCACACGGGTGGGCTTTATGTGCCAAAGGAAAAAGCCGGACTTGATTCGCTGCTCTCTGACTGCTTGATCAAAGGAGGTACCAAAACCAGAACCGGCCAGGTAATAGAAGAGAGGATAGATTTTCTGGGCGGAACACTTAGTTTTTCGGTCGGGGAAAGAACTGCGACTTTATCTATGTCCGTGCTCAGCAAAGACCTGGATGAAGGGCTGGAAATTTTCTTCGACGTCCTGATGAACCCCGAGTTCAGGGAGGATAGCCTGAAGCTGGCCAAAGGCCGCCTCATAGAGCAGATGAGAACGGCCAACGACAATCCCTCTCAGGTGCTGGCCCGAGAATTCCAGAAAGTTATTTACGGCGAACATCCTCTAACCTTCCAGGCTACCAAAGCCTCTGTCGAAAACCTGACTCAGGCTGACCTCAAGGCTTTCCACAGCCGCTACTTTTTCCCGAAGAACATAATCCTGGCTGCCGCCGGAGATTTCAGCCGCTCTCAACTGCAGAACAAAATTAACAAGTACGCCTCGAAGTGGGCTAATAAATCTCTCTCATTCCCGAACATCAGTAGAAACTTCCCCCAGCCCGAACCCGGTGTCTATTTCATCCAGAAGAAGATAAACCAGGGCTATGTTTCAGTTGGCCATATCGGCATTGAAGATACCAACCCAGATTATTTTGCCGTGCAGGTGATGAATTTCATCCTGGGTGGAGGCAGCTTCACTTCCAGGATTACTTCCAAGGTTCGTTCGGATGAAGGGCTGGCCTACAACACCGGCAGCCGGTTCACCTACCGCTGGGGTTTTCCGGGAACTTTCGCTGGCTATGTTCAGACCAAATCTGAGACCGTTGGCTACGCCATTTCTCTCATCCTGAAAGAGTTTGAGCGCATAAGGCAGGAACCCGTTTCTGAGGCCGAAATGGAAACCGCCATCAACTACTACCTGGAAAGCTTTGCCGATTTCTTCCAGAGCCCCATCGGCACCATGGTCAACTTCGCCAGCCTGGAACTTCAGGGCAAGCCGATGAGTTACTATGCTACCTACAGAGATAAGATTAAGGCAGTGACCAAAGAGAAAGTTATGGAAGTGGCCAAGAAGTACATCCAGCCGGATAAGATGGTGATAATGATCGTCGGTGATTTTGAACCCTGCAACAAAGGCTCTGACAAATTCCCCGGACCGCTGGACCGGCTGGGCAAGATTCATCGCTGGAAGGTGATGGACCCGCTGACCGGCCAGATGGTGGAGTAGGGTCGGGTCGGCGCTGACCGCTTAATTTAAAAGAACATAAGAAGCCACAGGCTTAAGGGCAGCCTAATGGCTGCCCTATTTTTTTCCTGGTCATAATCCGGTGTATGCTTGTTATTCCAGCTTGTCCTCTGTGGTGGACAGGAAAGACCGGTTAACCAATCTCTTATTACTTGCCCCTTAATGGCTCAGATTGGCATGACTTTTGCTCTCCTGTGGTTAGAAAAACCAAATAAAAGAAGGGTTGGCATGCTTGATACTCTTAGCCTTAAAACTTGGCCCCCTGGAATACGTACAGATAGATGAAAAAAGGATAGCAATTTTTTACATATTATCAAGGGAGGTGCGTCATGCAAAAGAAAATTTCGGTGCTGCTCCTGGTCTTGTTTGTGGCTGTTTCTGGCTATGCAGCCGGGGTTCAGCCAGGATTAAGACTTTGGGGAGGAGCGACTATGTCCAACTATGAAGGCACGCCAACCCAAGTGGGTATCCCTGAGATTAATTTTAAAAATTCCTGGCGGGCCGGGTTTAACCTGGGAGCCGGGCTGGAATTTAAGGTCAGCCGGACTCCGCTGGCTTTCATTCTGGACCTGGGTTACCTGGAAAAAGGGACCAATCTTGATGTCTATTATCTGGATACCAAAACTGGATCCTATCCATACCGGCTCGGAACTTTAAGCCAGACAGGTTTGGCCAGAATGAGCTTCTCTGGAAAATGGACTCCGTATCTTCTCCTCGGATATGACCTGGATTTTATTCTGAAACACCGCGGTGAGCCCTTTGGACAGGGCGGGCCTGACCTTAAGGCTGATACCAAAAAGACTGATTTCTGTCTGGTAGCCGGGGCCGGTCTTGAGCTCAGCAGGAAGAAGATGAGTCCATTTGTAGAAGTCCGTTATCATCACGGTCTGGTCAACCTCAGCCGGGGCACAGGAAGCCTGGAATACTACCCGAACATTAAGAGCAGAGCGTTAGTTATAAGTGCCGGGCTTAAGTTCGGGAAGTCTTGAGGCTGACAATTTCAAGGTTCAAAAGCTCAAAGGGTAACTGGAAGTCGGCCCAGTAAAAGGGAGGACTGCCTACCGTTTTCGAGCGGCTTAAATCACCACTGCTGTGGACGCAGCAGAGATAGAATTAAGATTTAATGATTTAAGATTTAATGATTTTAATTCCAAGTTCCTCGAGTTGGCGTTGGTCAACCGGCGCAGGCGAGCCAGTCATCAGGCATAGGGCGCTGGTGGTCTTGGGGAAGGGGATGACTTCCCGGATTGAATCCTCGCCACAGAGGAGCATCACCAGACGATCAAACCCTAAAGCAATACCGCCGTGGGGCGGGGCGCCGTAAGTCAGGGCTTCCAGGAAGAAGCCGAATTTTTCTTCGGCCTGTTCCGGAGTCAGCCCGAGAATCTTAAAAATCCGGGCCTGAAGTTCCGGCTGATGAATTCTGATGGAGCCACCTCCGACTTCATAACCGTTCAGCACCAGGTCGTAAGCCAGGGCTTTAACTCTGAAGGGTTCGGTTTCCAGATATTCCAGGTCAGCCGGGTGGGGAGAAGTAAAAGGATGGTGCATGGAGACAATTTTCTGTTCTTCCTCACTCCATTCAAATAAAGGGAAATCGGTCACCCAGCAGAAAGCCAGCTTTTTCCCGTCCAGTCGTCCTTCCTTTATTTTTTCCAGGATAAAGTTCTTTCTGAATTCACCCAGAACTTTAACCGCAGTCTGACGGTCGGAAACAACCAGCAATACCAGGTCCTGATCTTCAGCCTGGAGTGCCTGCCAGATAGCCTGCAGCTTATTCGGCTGGAGTTTGAGGGAACTCTTCAAGCCTCCTTCGGCTTTTTTAATCCAGATTAAGCCACCTGCCCCAAAAGCTTTAGCTTCTTCCTGCAGTTTATCCAGCCGGGAACGGGAGAAACTCCCGCCGCCTTTGACCAGCAAACCTTTGAGCACACCGCCTTTTTCAATGAGGCTGCCCAAAAGCTCCGAGCCTGAAGCCCGGCCAATATCGGTCAAGTCTTCTATGGTTATAGGGTCTCTTAAATCGGGCTTGTCCGAACCATAGAGGTTGAGGGCCTGGTCATAACTCAGAGCCGGGAAGGGGCGGCTGACCTCAAAACCTCCCAGGGCAAATAATTCAGCCATCAGCTCTTCGATGAGCAGGAACAGGTCTTCCCTTTCAAGAAAACTCATTTCTATGTCTATCTGGGTGAATTCGGGCTGACGGTCGGCACGCAAATCTTCATCTCGGAAGCAGCGCACAATCTGAAAATAACGGTCAAACCCGGCAATCATCAGAATCTGTTTGAAGAGCTGGGGCGACTGAGGCAGGGCGTAGAATTTTCCGTGGTGAAGGCGGCTGGGAACCAGGTAATCCCGGGCCCCTTCCGGAGTGGATTTTGTCAGGAACGGGGTTTCAATTTCCAGAAAGCCTTTTTGGCTCAAGAAATTTCTTGTGAGTAGGGCAGCTTGATGTCTGAGAATAAGGTTGCGTTGCATGGCCGGTCGGCGCAGGTCCAGGTAGCGGTATTTGAAACGTAGCTCCTCGGAAGCCTGGGGTGGGTCGGCGATGACAAAAGGAGGGATACTAGCCTGGCTAAGAACCTGGAGCTTATCCACTTCTACCTCAATTTCTCCTGTTGGCAGCGAGGGATTGATGGCTCCTGACTCTCTCTCTCTGACGGTACCTTTTATAGCCAGCACAAATTCACTGCGAAGCTTTTTTGCCTGTTCCAGAATGTCCGGCCGGTCGTTTCTTACTACCAGTTGTACCAGACCGCTTCTGTCTCTTAAATCCACAAAAACCAGAGAACCCATGTCTCTTGTTCGCTGAACCCAGCCCTTGAGAACAACGGGCTCTCCGGTCTGAGCTCTTCTGAGCTCCCCGCAGTAGTGGGTTCTTCTCCAGCAACCAAGGTCAAGTTTTTGGTTTTCCATGAGGGTTCCTTCTTTCTTTCAGGCCGATACCTTTCAGGTAGCTTTTAGGCTCGTTTTCGCTTTAATCAGGGTGGCCAGCTCTTCGGCTGAGCCTTCAATTTGCCTGGAAGTTGCCATATCTTTAAGCTGAAATTTACCTTTTTTTATCTCATCTTCGCCAATTATTAATACCCAGGAGGCTCCGATTTTATTGGCCCGGCTGAAGTGGGTCTTGATACTTCGGTCCTTAAACTCCACCAGGCATTCTATGCCCTGGGAGCGGAAGAAGCGAGACAGCTTAAGACTCTGGTTTTTAGCTTCTTCGCCAACGTAGGCAAAGTAGACAAAGCTGGACCTGATCGGCTCGATCCGGGCCACCGAGAGCAATCTTTCCATTCCCATGGCAAAACCGATACCGCAGAGATCAGGACCGCCGAATTCCTTAACCATATCATCATAACGGCCACCGCCGCAGATGGCGTTCTGAGCACCTAAATGCTCGGCTACGATTTCAAAGGCTGTTTTCGTGTAGTAGTCCAAACCTCTGACCAGGGTAGGTTCTACCTGGTAGGCAATTCCGTAGAGGTTAAGATAGTTCAGAAATTTTTGAAAATGTTCCCGGCATTCCTGGCAGAGATAATCAGTAATGAGAGGAAAAGTACTGGCCACAACCCGGCAGCTTTCCACCTTACAATCAAAGATTCTCAAGGGATTGAGGCTGGCCTTTCTCTGACAGTCGGGACAGAGTTGGGCCTGGGCGGCGCTGGCTGCTTTTCTCAGTTCCAGTCCGTAAGCCGGGCGGCATTTCTGGCAGCCGACCGAATTAACCAGGGTCATCACTTTTTCCACTCCCAGCTTGCTGAGCAACCGATGAGCCATTTCCACAATTTCCGCATCTATGGCCGGGTCTTTTTCTCCAAAAACTTCTATGTCTATCTGGTGGAACTGACGGTAGCGTCCTTTCTGAGGTCTATCGTAACGAAACATCGGACCGAAGTAATAGAAACGAAGCGGCTGTGGCTGCAGGTCAAGACGGTGTTCAATTATGGCTCTGACCACTGATGGAGTGTATTCCGGCCTCAAGGTGATTGAGCGGCCACCTTTGTCGGTGAAAGTGTACATTTCTTTAGTGACTATATCGGATGATGCTCCAGTGCCTTTTTCAAAGAGCTCTGTTGGTTCTATGATTGGAGCTCGGAGTTCCCGGTATCCGTAGAGTTCAAAGATTTCTCTGGCTCTGGTTTCTGCCACCTGCCAGAGACGGGCTTCTTCGGGCAGAATGTCTCTGGTTCCTTTGATGGCGGTAAGCTCTTTTTTAATTTGCTCCGTACTCATTTTACCACCCGATTGCAGTCCTGAAATTTGGCCCGGCTGGACCCGACCAGTTTTACTGGCTTTCCGGGTATTATTTTTTAGCTTCAATATTTCTTATCTCAAAAATACCCTGACGTCTTATCTTGCGGTATCTTTCTTCCAGAAGTTCCTCCACTGATAGTTGCTGGAGCTTTTTCAGCGTTTGGTTGAGGTGCTTGTCCACGTTCTTGAAGGTGGTCTCGTAATCCAGGTGAGCTCCTCCTGGTGGTTCGGGGATTAATTTGTCAATGATGCCGAGTTCATAAAGCTTGCTGGCTCTGAGACCGAGATTTTCTGCTGCCTGCTCTACGGCCATCGGTCCCTGGTCTTTCCAGAGAATGGCCGCGCAGCCTTCCGGCGAGATAACTGAATAAAAGGCATATTCAAGCATCAGTAAGGCATCGCCGAAGCCTATTCCCAGGCCTCCACCACTTCCTCCTTCTCCGACTATTACGTTGATGATTGGGGTCTTGAGTCTGGCAATTATCTTCAGGTTGTATGCAATGGCTTCTGCCTGGCCGCGCTCTTCGGCTCCGATGCCCGGATAAGCTCCCGGAGTATCGACAAAAGTGATAACCGGGAAGCCGAATTTTTCAGCCATCTGCATTATTCGCAGAGCCTTACGATAACCTTCCGGGTTGGGCTGGCCGAAGTTTCTTTCAAGACGGGCTTTGGTGGTGCGGCCTTTCTGGTGGCCGATAACAGCCACAGTCTGACCTTTATAAAAGGCCAGGCCTGCCACAATGGCCGGGTCGTCAGCAAAGCGCCGGTCTCCGTGAAATTCAGTGAAATCCTGAAAAAGAGCATTGATATAATCAAGGGTGTATGGCCTTTTGGGATGCCTGGCTATCTGGACAATGTGAACCGCGGTTAGAGTCGGAACGATTTTTTCCCATTCTTTCTCAATCTGCTGCCGCAGAAAAGCGATTTTCTCTTTACGGTTGGAATCCTCACTGGCCTCCAGGGCATCAATCTGTTCTTTAAGGGCGATTATCGGGCGTTCCAGAGAATAAAAATCAATCTTGTTTTTCATTTTAGTCTCTCTTTTGAAGTATTTTATCAGAAAACCGGCGACCAGAGTATATTAAAGAGACAAAGCCCTTTCTGTCAAGTCATCGCTTCTTTTGGGTTGTCGGTCTCCAGGGCAATTTAACCAGAAAGGCGGAGAAGAGGCCTGAAGTACCCGGCCCGGCCATTGGAGGTTTTTCCCTTGCACTTCTTCATATCTATCTATAAATGTTTTTTCACAGTAGAACTTCTCCTGACAATAAGATTCGCCAGCCCCGCAGGCTGAGGCAAAAGCCAGAGCTCGGTTTTGTTAGGATAATAAAATGAAAAGCAGGCACAGGTCTTTCTGTCTTCAGCGCCTGGCTTCAATTTAAGATTAGCAGGATGTTGTGAGAATAAACAGAACTCCCATCCGTCTTTTAATTTATGAGAGTTACGGAATTTAATTCAGCCCTCAACCTTGAAGGGGTGAGGGAGGGCTTTTTGGCTCAAAAAGAAGTTGGTGGTAAGTCAGGAAAAAGAAAGGTGGAGTTTGCGGTGAGGCTCCCATCGGGAGCCTCACCATTGAAATCAGGACCGGATATTTGAGAGCAGGAAACGGCAGCCATCTATAAAGATAAAAGATAAAATCAGGGATTTTTCTTTTCCGCCAGGAGCCGCTGGCGGACTACCTCATAAAAGAAAACTGCGGCTGCAGCACTGACGTTAAGTGAACCAACCTGTCCCAGCATCGGAATTGACAGCAGGGCATCACACTTTTTTTTGACATTAGTTCTTATTCCGTAGCCTTCAGAGCCCAGAACTATGGCCACCGGTCTGGTAAAATCAAATTCATACCATCTGGTTCTGGCTTCACCTGAAGCCCCAACCACCCACAGACCTTTTTCCTGAAGTGTTTCTATGGTCCGGGCGATGTTGGTTACCCGGGCCACTTTCAAATGGGAAAGAGCCCCGGCCGCCACCGTGGCCACGGTGGCCGTAAGCCCGGCCGAATGCCTTTCCTGAATTATTACTCCATCTACTCCGGCCCCTTCAGCGCTGCGCAGGATGGCTCCGAGGTTCTGGGGGTCTTCTACTTCGTCCAGGATCACCAGAAAGGCCGGTCGGTCTTCTCTCAGCAGGTCCTCCAGGTCCACATATTCTTTTTCAGCAACCATAGCCACCGCCCCCTGATGATGCGGGTAAAGGTTGTCCAGCTTCTCTCTGGGAGCAAAAATCAGGGGAATGTGATTAACTCTGGCCAATCTGATTATTTCAGATAGCCGGAAGTGTCCCTTTTCTTTCTGAATGAAGATTTTGTTGACTTTGTTGGGTGAAGCCTTGAGAAGCTCCAGAATCGGATTTAGTCGACCCAGTCTGTCTTTTGGTTCTGCTCTGTTCATAAGTTTAACCAGCTGGAAATTTCCTTAACTCTCTCCAGACAGCTTTTAATTGGTCTCGGGAAGTTAAGCCTGGCTCCTTCTTCTACCAGCGGAATTAATTTATCCAGTTCCAGGCCCGAAGCTCTGGCCGTAAGAGCTACTCTTAGAGGATGAAAAAGCTCTTTGCCCTTAATACCGGTTTCTTTTTTTATTTCGCCAGTGATGGCGGCAAATTTTTCATAGCTGAAATCCTGAAGGGAAGAAGTTTTCTGGATAAAAGCGGTCAGCACTTTCCGGGCTGATTCGCTCTGGATTATCTGGCTGGTTTCCTGGTCCAGGTTTTTAGGGTCAAAATCAAAAATGAGGGAAAATTTATGCGGCAGTTCAGAAAATTTATCTACACCCTCAATCAGGCTTTGGAGAGCTTTGGTCAGCCAGCCCTTCTGCTCGGGAGTTAGTTTTTCTCCCACCAGCCCAGCTTCCTGTAGATAGGGCAGAGCCATTTCCAGCTGCTTTTCTACTGGAAGCCTTTTGAGGTGCTGGCGGTTAAGCCAGTGGAGCTTATCATAGTCAAAGATAGCCGCAGACCGACTGACCCGACTCAAATCAAAAAGCTTTATCAGTTCCTCTAAACTCAGAACCTCATGGCCCTCTGGTGGCGACCAGCCCAGGAAAGCCAGATAGTTACAAAGAGCTTCAGGTAGAATTCCCTCGCGACGGAACTGGTCCACTGAGGTGGCCCCGTGGCGCTTGCTTAATCTGGTGTTATCCTTGCCCATAACCATGGAAAGATGGGCAAAAACTGGGGTTTTCCAGCCCAGGGCTCTGTAGACCAGAATTTGTTTGGGTGTGTTGGAAACATGGTCTTCTCCACGAATTACATGAGTGATTTTCATCAGCGCATCGTCTATGACTACTGCGTAGTTATAGGCAGGCATGCCGTTTGAACGCAGGAGAATAGGGTCGCCGATAAGTTTCAGATCAAACTCCACCCGCCCGCGAACCAGGTCGTCGAACTCAAGGATTCCTTCCTCTGGCACCTTAAGCCTGATGGCTGCTGCTTCGCCGGAGTTAAGACGGCTGAGCGCTTTTTCCAGAGAAAGATTCCGGCACTTCCCGCTGTAGACAGGCATCCGGCCCTCAGCCAGAGCTATTTCCCTTTCTCTTTCCAGCTCTTCCGGACTGCAGAAGCAGTAATAAGCCTTATCTTCCCGGATTAGCTGTTGGGCATATTGATGATAGAGGTTTAATCTTTCTGATTGCCGGTATGGACCGAAGGAACCACCAAGGTCAGGGCCTTCATCCCAGTCAAGGCCCAGCCAGCGAAGGTCGTGGAGAAGATTGCGCTCATATTCTTCTCGCGAACGCTCTACATCGGTATCTTCGACTCTTAGGACGAATACCCCTTCTTTTTGGCGGGCAAAAAGCCAGTTGAAAAGGGCAGTTCTGGCGTTGCCCACGTGGATGTATCCGGTAGGACTTGGAGCAAATCTGACGCGGATGTTTTGAGTTTTGTTCATAGCGTAAGAATAATGCTGCCTCAGGCAAAAATCAAGCCGTCAGGGAGAGAGACTTTGTTCCGGGAGTTGATTTAAGGTGATTCAGAGTAGCGGTTTAGAAAAACTGCAAGTCAGCTATTTCCAGGCGGTCTTTTTTGCGATAGTTCTCAGGGATTGAGTAAATCCCTTTTGGGGCAGTTCTGGTGGTAATTTCTACGACTTCGGCTCTGGAAAAAAACTCGATGCCCATAAACCGCATCCTGGTCTCATAAGCCATCCACAGCCCTTTAATCTTATTCAGTTCTGAAGTTGCCGGACCGGAAGCCCTCAACTGCATTTTCATAATCTGGGGCCAGACATATTCCAGGAATTTTTTTAGCTTAACCGGAGGTTTCTCAGAAGCCCAGATGGTCATTTCTGTGGTAAACATCATCATGGTTGTTTCCAGGCGATAGCCCTGACACTCAACATTTTGAACCATCCTGGTTTCACCGGTAGGTCGCACGGAAATAGTCATCTCGGACAGAGCCCTGCTCATCTGGTCCATTTCCGGCGGTAGGAGGCTGGTGAAGTCGGCGGGAGGTGTAAGTTCCAGGTAAGATCTGGTATGAGGTATAAGGATATAGAAGATATTTTTTTTCAGGTCAAACAGATAACCGAAACCGAGCTCAGCCTTGTTCAGGTAAAAGTCGTCACTTATCCACTGTTCGGCATTTATTTCTCTGGGAGGAAGGTAACCTTGGGGGGTATTGACCGGGTCAATTTGCATCCGGGTTTTGAGGTAGACATCGGCAGAAGTGAGGCTGGCGAGAAAGATTATAGCTGTAATAATTAGAAAAATTCTTTTGATTCCAGTCATTTTAACTTCCTTTCTTTTATTTCTCTATCTTTCATATCCAGATGGGCTATTTTAGCTTCAGAAGGTTTTTTTACAAAGAGCAACCGGGCTCCTGAACCGATATTGGAATTAAAATTCTTTCATCAGTATTTTATTTGAATTTATCTCTTGAATCCACCGGGGACATAAGTAAAATAGAAACCTAAATAGGTTTGTCAGTTATGCCCGAAAAGCTGAGCCTGTCCAGGCTGATAATTAAAGTCGCCAGCTATTTGGCCTTTTTTACTTTATTGCTGACCTTATTATTGCTGACCTTCAGCCGACTGAAGCTCGGCTCTGGTGGAGAGTTAAGACAGATAGCCGGAACCGATTTCCTTTTCAGTTTACTCACCGGGATAGCGATTTTTTCTCTTTTATTCGGTCTGGGTGGCCTGCTGAGTCTTTCTGGTATAGACGGGAAAAAAGGGTGGGCCTGGTTTTCTTCCCTGGGATTAGCCTTGATACTGATTTTGATGTTTCCGCTGGGTACTATTTTTGGTTTGAAGCTTCTGCTGAGCCTTTTTGACCCTGAAGTCAGGAGTTGGTTTTATCCCTCAGCTTCTAAGGCCTGGCCTTGTCCCTCAGAAGAAATGGGGGCTGATGGATTGGAATCAGACTCTTCGGAATCCTCAAAAGACCCGGACAGCATCAGGAGCTAAAAAATTATTTTTTCTTTTCCCTTCAGCCTGAAGAGTTAGGATGGGCTGGGAGGGAAAAGTCTGTCATTGTACTTGCTCATAAGGAGAACGGTCATGAAAAATAACTTTCGGCGGCTTGTGGCGGTAGGATGTTATCTGCTTTTGGTGATTTTTTCCCAGGCCCAAGAACGACTTCCAAGGGCTATTCAGGAGCCGCCCAGAGTTTTCATAGATTGCCATCAGTGCGATATGGCCTACATACGGACTGAAATTAACTTTGTCAGTTTTGTCCGGGAAAGGAATGAAGCAGACGTTCATATCCTTATAACCATTCAGCCAACGGCTGACGGGGGTCGGGAATACACCCTGAATTTTATCGGCCGTAATAATTTTTACGACCTTCATCACACTCTAAAATATGTGTCAGCCCGTACCGATTCAGCCGATGTGGAAAGGAAAGGCCTGGTGCGGGTGCTTAAAGTTGGTCTGGTGCCCTATCTGGCCAAGACAGACCTTGGCGATTATCTCAAAATAGATTTTGAAAAACGTCTTCCCCGGGCCGAGCTGGAAGACCCCTGGAATTTCTGGGTTTTCAGTCTCGGGCTTTCAGGCAGTCATTCAGGCGAGCAAACCAAAAATTTTCTGGACCTGCACAGCCACCTCAGTGCCAACCGGGTAACAGAAAAGCTTAAGTTCCGCTCGGGTGTCTCAAGTCATTTCAGCCGAAGTCGTTTTAAAATTAAGGATGATGATCTCACCAGGATAATCACCTCTTCCCAGCAAAGCTACAGTTTATCATCACTTATGGTTTATTCTCTCAACCAGCACTGGTCGGTGGGAGGCTGGTTTGGAATTTCCTCTTCCACATACAACAATATCAAGTTAAATCTCAACCCGGCTCCAGCTATTGAATACAACTATTTTCCCTATTCGGAATCCACCAGAAGGCAGCTCCGGTTCCTTTACCGGATAGGCTTTAATCAGAATTACTATAGGGAAGAAACTATTTACGATAAGAAAAGAGAAAGTTTGCTTGGCGAGACTCTTGCTATCACCCTTGAAATCAAGGAACCCTGGGGAAACATCAGTGCTTCAGTAGAGGGTTTTCATTACTTCCATGATTTCAGTAAATATCACCTGGTCTTCTGGACTAATCTTAACCTGAGGCTTTACCGGGGCTTTTCGGTCGGGATTTCCGGGAGGTTTTCCAAGATTAACGACCAGATTTATCTGGCCAAAGGCGACCTCAGCCTGGAAGATATTCTTCTCCAGAGAAAAGCCCTGGCTACAGCCTACAGCTATGGAATTTATCTTGGAGTCAGTTATACGTTCGGTTCCATCTATGCCGGTGTGGTAAACCCGAGGTTCGGTAATTAGAAGTTTAAGATTTTTTGGCTTTTATCACCCAACGGTCGTATACAGCCAGGCCAGCCATGGAGCAAACTCCAAGGAAAGCGATTATCACCCAGATGATAAGATAATTGGGAGAGGCTCCGGCCTGGAGTGGGCTGGCAATGTATTTTTGATAAAGAGCGCCACCCACAGGGCCCCCAACGATGCTGCCCAGGGCCACAGGCAGGTTGGCATAACCCAGATAAAGCCCCTCTTCGCCTTTGGGGGCAATGCTTCCTATGTATTCAAGAATTCGGGGCGAGGCCATCATTTCTCCAACTGCCATGGAGGCTATGCTGATCAGAAGGAAAATTCCCGCTATCGGTATAACCAGGCCAGCCAGAGAAACCCGGTGGCTGAGGTCTGAATAAAGCAGCACAGGGATGATGTTCAAAAGCATCCCGGCAGTGGTCACGCCGACCCCTAATAGTATGGATTTAACTGGAGTCCATTTTTTGACCAGTTTGGTAATCAAAAGCTGGAAACAGACAATCATTAGCGGATTGGCCAGGGTGTAAAGCTCGACTGGAGCATTGGGATCAATATGACGCAGAAAAAGAGGGATGAGGTTGTAAAGCTGAACGTAGAGAAACCAGAAGAGGGCAATCACCACCAGAAAGAAGACAAACTTCAGATTGCGTAAAACAATAAAGATGCCCAGGATGGCTTCTTTCAGAGTTTTTTTCCTGACTTCCTGGTTATCTTTAATCCCATCGCTTACGTATTCTGGCTCCCGGTATATAAAAAGAACCACCAGCAAGCCAATAAAGATAAAAACGCTGGAGGCGTAGGTGAATATGGCCGGGAGACCAAGCTTGGTTCGGATAAAATAAGAAACAGCTCTACCGGTGATGGAACCGATGTTTATTACCATGTAGAAAATTCCGAAGCCCAGGGTGGCGTAAATTCCAGAGGTTTTCTGAATGGTGCCAGCAATGCAGGGCTTAACCACAGAACCACCCAGCCCGATAAGAATTATGGCCAGGACTACGGGTATGGTGTAGTTGACTGCCGACGAGTGGCTTCCGAAAAAGGCCGGCCAGAATTTCTGAATATTGCCCATCATAAAATAGCCAAAAAAGAGCATGATAAAAGACAGCGTCAGAGAGCGCTTAAAACCGTACTTATCAGCCAGTGTGCCAGAAACAATGGGCATGAAATAGATGAGACCCCAGAGCAGTGAGCCGTTGAGAAATGTGGCTAAAGTGGGAGACATCCCCAAGACTTCCTTCAGGTAGATGACCATAAAAGAAGCCATGGAATAGTAGGCAGCTCTTTCGAAAAGTTCAATGGTGTTAGCGGTCCAGAAAGTTACAGGAAATCGACTCTGGTTTTTTCTTTCCATGCAAAACCGTCTCCATAAAAAATTTTTTCTATGTTAACAGTAAAAGGAGAAAGATGTCCATCAATTTTTAGCTATTCCGGGAAGGCTTAGATTGATAAGAATTTTCCAGGAATTTCCAGGACTCAAACCGGCCTGTGACCAGGGGCCGAGTTCTCCCAGATCTTCGAGCTTGCGGCCATCATCAATTATCAGGTAAACAGGATTCTGGCCTAAGCTTTCAGGTGGATAAAGATGGATGGTAGAGGCAATCGGCTGAGGATTTTTGGATAATTCTGGCAGTTTCTGACTTAAGTTAAAGACTAACCCTCTGGCTTGAAGGGAAAAAGCAAACTGGGGGTTATGATAACCGAGGTCAATTTCCATGAAGGGGTCGTTAATAGTAAGATCAGGCCAGGAGTCAGCCTTTGTTTTCAAAGGCCAATCAGTTAAACAGTCTTTGAATTCAGGTTGAGCAAGTCTGGTCAAAAGCCTGAAAGCTTTTTCCCATAGTCCCTCATAAAACTTCCAGAGCCTCAGCTCGGCTTCAACTCTTTTTCTCTTTTCCTGTTCTTCAGGCAGGTAGCGGAGCCAGAAATAATAACTGCCGTGGAAATTTTTAAGTCGGGATTCTGCCTGCTCAAAATAATTTAAGAGGGCCGTCCGGTATCGGCTGAACAGCTGGTCGGCCCGGGCAATATAGCTTTTACAGTATTCTTCCCGGGCTTTTTGCAGGCACTCCGGGCGCTGGGGCCTGGGCAGTTCTAAACAGATTTTTTCTCTTTTCTGATAATCTTTAAACACTGAATCCAGCTGTTTGATGGTCAGGGAAATTAAATCATCCAGCCGCATATCAGTCGGCCGTTCAATTTCTCTTTCGAAAGCATCTAACTGACCTTCGAGCTCGGAAAGCCGGTAGTAGGCCTGAACGGAGGAAAGTTTTAGTCTGAGACTGGCTGCCTTCTCGGCAGCTGAAGGGCGATGAGCTGAGGCAGAGAGGGAATCCAGGGCTCCCTTAAGAGCGGATTCTTTTTCTTCCATCCGGAGGAAAACTTCCTGATAGAAGGGAGTCAGATTCCGGTAGGACAGGAAATCTTCAGGCAATGGTGGAAGCTGAACATAGGGTTCTCTCCTGTAAGATAGAGGCAGAATTGATTCCGCCAGTTCTTTACTGAGAGATTCACGGAAACCACCCTGAAGCGAATTTTTTACCCAGCCCAGCTTTTTTTCCGCCGCGGTGTCAGGAGGAGCCAGAAGATAAAGGGCCCGGTTAGCTTCATGGTTCAGGTTGTCCAGAGCTACCGCCTGTTCCAGGAACTTTCTGGCTTTTTCCTTTTGACCGAGCTTTTCCCAGATGAGGCCTAGGTTGTTAAGTCCGGACGGATTGTCTGGATACAAGCGGAAAGCCGTCTCCAGAATTTCTCGGGCTAACTGGTAGCGACCGAGTCCGTAAAGAAAAGCTGCGCTGCTGTGACGCAGCCAGAAATCTTCCGGGGTTAAAGAGAGCCTTTCAGCAATCAGAGCCAATCCTTCTAAGAACTGACCTTTCAGCCAGAAATAAAGAAGATAAAGGTCGAGATTTTCGTCATCCACCAGAGAATTAATCTTCTCCTGGAATTCTTTCAGGGCAGGCTGTCCCACTTCTTTTTCCAGGAATTCTTTTATTTTTTTTATGTCTGAATTCTGGCCATCCTGGTGATCATTGCCTTCTGAAAAAAGCCAGACTGCTGCCGGAAAGGTCAACTTTGAGGTTGAGAGGCTGGCGAAATGGCAAGTGGTGGTAAAGGCGGTCTTTCTCTGGATGCCTTCTATTTCAGTTAGCAGGTTGAATAAAAGTGTCATGATTGTGATTAAAAGAATGATAACGGTGCCTGGAGCAAGCCCAGAAGATATCAGTCGATTTTTTCCGGAAATGAATGGAATCAAAAATCCTTTTAACTGATTTTTGGGAGGCTGGCTTTTTTTATCTGGTTTCCTTTTCACTTAGGCGATTCCTCCGCTTTGCGGAAAATCCACGTCCAATTCTGGTTAATTTTTATGTTAATATTAATCTACAACAAATCGGCTCTGGCCGACAACTGGTCAGACCGCTTAGGAGGACCAGATGAGAAGCGGTAACTGGTTAGATGAATTTCCCGGAGCCGTCACGGTGGCGGAAACTGACGGCCGAATTGTTTACCTGAATAAGAAAGCGGCTGAGGTTTTTGAAAAAGAAGGAGGGACGACTCTTATCGGGAAGAACCTTTTTGACTGCCATAATCCCAGCTCTGTAGAAAAAATTAAAAAGATTTTGGCTTCTGGTCGACCCAATGTTTACCCAATCGAGAAAGCTGGAGTTAAGAAACTCATCTATCAGGCGCCGTGGATTAAAAACAACCAGATTAGAGGAGTGGTTGAGTTAAGCCTGGAAATTCCATTTAACCTGCCGCATTTTATTAGAGATTGAACTGGACTGGGTTTGATGCGTCGAACCCAGAGGCTTCTGGTTTGGATGGCGGTGAGCTCTGGATTTAGAGGGCTGACTAATTTTTATTTTTTTTCAGAGAGGAACTTTTCCAGTCTGTGGAATTCCTTCTTAAGGGCCGTCAGGGCTTTTCTGGCGGCTTCCAGGTCCTGGTTTTTTCCGGCCATTTCCATCTCCCAGGCGGCCTCCCTCAGGGCCGGAAGGCTGAGGTTGGCCGAAGCCCCTTTAAGGGTATGGCCGTTTTCAGCTATCATAGAAAAATTTTTTAACTCAATTGCTTTTTCTAACTGTTGAGACAGATTTATGAATTCATCTCTGTAGATTTCCAGCAGTTCCTTCAGAAAGGCTTCATCTCCGCCTATTCTGCTCAGGGCTTCTTCCAGGTTGATAGGCAGTGCACCCTGGTTTTTTTTACCCATGGTCTTCCTCCTCAACTGGCAATTTTACTGAATCACCGAAAAGGATAACCCGGTCCCGGCCGAGCTTTTTAGCCAGATACAGGGCCCGGTCTGCAGTCTGGACTATTGTCTCGGGCTTGGGTTTGAAAATCGAATCAGCCGAAGTCCCACCTATGGACATAGTCAACCCAAGCTGCAGGCGTTGATTTATCCTGATTTTCGTCTCTTTGGCTATTGATAGCAGCCGGGCTGCCACCAGTCCGGTGTGATAGACATCACTTCCTGGTAGAAGAATTAAAAACTCGTCTCCTCCATAGCGTCCAACCCGGTCGTAGTTACGGAGGTTGATTTTAATCAGCTGGACAAGCTGTTTCAGAACGCTGTCGCCAGCCTGATGCCCGTACTGGTCGTTTATGTTTTTGAAATGGTCCAGGTCAATCATCAGCAGCCCGAAAGGTGGTCCTCCCCGCCGGTAGCGGTTTAGCTCTTCTCTTAAGAACTCAAGAACAGTCCGACGATTCCAGGCTCCGGTCAGGCTGTCGGTAGTGGCTAGCTTTTGCAGCTTCTTCTGGGTTTTGAGCAGATTTTCTTCCAGCTCGATTATTCTATGGGCGGCTTTCAGCCGGGCTTGAAGTTCCATCAGGTTGATGGGTTTGGTCATATAATCATCTGCTCCGGCTTCCAGCCCCTGAAAGATGTCCAGGGAAGTGTTCCTGGCGGTAAGAAGGATGAGATAGGTATAATGCGGTTTCCTGATCTGCCTCAGCCTGGAACAAAGTTCGGGCCCTTCAAGAGCGGGCATCATCCAGTCTAGAAGGGCAATTCTGACTCTGGCGGTTTTAAGAAGCTCCCAGGCTTTCTTTCCATTCCTTGCCTTAAAAACCCGATAGCCCCACTCTTTCAGTTTTTTATCCAGCAGTCTCAATGAGACCGGGTCGTCTTCAGCCAGAAGGACTGGATATTTTTTGACCTGCTCTTTTTCCACCCCTGATACTCTCTGCTCTCGTCTTGTTGCCTTCACCTCTTCTTCTCCATAGCTCTCTCTATAGCCTTGTAAAGCTCTTCAGGATAGAGCGGTTTGGAAACATAGTCATCCATCCCTGCTTCCAGACATTTTTCCCGGTCTCCTTTCATAGCATGAGCTGTCATGGCCACTATGGGCAGGTGTTTTCCGCTCTTCTTTTCAGCCTCTCTAATTTCCCGGGTGGCCTCAAAACCGTTCATCTCCGGCATCTGGACATCCATCAAAATCAGGTCAAATTCTTCGGTCTGGAGTTTTTCCAGAGCCTGACGTCCGTTTTCGACCACGACCACTTCATATCCTTTTCGCATCAAAAGATGAAGAGCCACTTTCTGATTTATAAGATTGTCTTCAGCCAGGAGAATTCGGAGTTTAGCGGCAATTTCTGGAGCCTTTTTCTCAGTTTTGGGCTCTTGCTCTTTTTTCTCTGCCAGGCCTGAGCTTATGATCGACATTATGGTGTCCAGCAGGTCTGAAGGTCTCACCGGTTTTACCAGGTAAGCAGCTGCTCCCATTTCTTTAGCCATTTTGAAATCGCCGACCCGGTCGGCTGAAGTCAGGATGATGACCGGGGTCTTCTTAAATTCTTCCATTTCTTTTATTTTTCGCAGGAGAGTAAAACCGTCCATCTCGGGCATAGCAATGTCTATAAGGAAAAGGCCGGGTTTTTCTTTTTGGGATTGGTCTTTCTCTAAAAACATTAGGGCTTGTGGCCCGGAAGCAGCCTCTTCGGGCTTCATTTTCCAGCTTTTGAGCATTTCGCTGAGGATGGTCCGGTTGGTTGGATTGTCGTCAACTATCAGGACTTTTAGTCCGTGAACTGATGAGAGCGGGGCTGGAAGCGACTTTTTCTTTTTTTTCGCTGGTAAACCCAGTCTAATGGTAAAATGGAAAGTGCTGCCTACACCCACCTGGCTCTCTGCCCAGATGCGGCCTCCCATAAGCTGGACTAACTGCGAAGTGATAGCTAGACCCAGACCGGTTCCACCATATTTGCGGCTCAGGGAAGCGTCAGCCTGAACAAAAGGCTGGAAAATGTCTTTAAGCCTGTTTTCAGGGATACCTATGCCAGTATCTTTTACTGAAAAGTGAAGTACTATTTCTTTGTCGGTTCGCTTTTCTTCGCTGGCTTCAACCACCACTTCCCCTTTTTCGGTGAACTTTATGGCATTGCTGACCAGATTTAGGATTATCTGGCGCAAGCGGTTGAGGTCGCCTATCACCATTTCGGGCAGGGTAGGCGGCACTCGACAGAGAAGCTCCAGTCCTTTTCTGTGGGCAGTTAGAGCCAGAGTGGAGACAATTTCGGTAATAGAATTGTGGAGGTTGAATTCCACCGGAATAATCTCAATCATCCGGGCTTCTATTTTGGAAAAATCCAGGATGTCGTTGAGGATGGTCAGAAGTGATTCGGCCGAAGCTCTGGCTGCGGTCAGAAACTGGCGTTGTTCATCGGTAAGTTTGGTCTGGAGGGCCAGCTCTATCATGCCTATTATCCCGTTCATCGGGGTTCTTATTTCATGGCTCATGTTGGCCAGGAACTCGCTCTTGGCCCGGCTGGCGGCCAAAGCTTCTTCCCGGGAAAGCCTCAGCTGTTCCTCAATTTTTTTCAGGTGGGAGATATCGGTGATTACCGAAACCACACCAGTCAACTTTTTCTTATCAAATGTAGCGTGAGCATGAACCAGCACCGGAATAAGCCGTCCATCTTTGGTTTTGAACTGAGCCTGATATTGCTCACGCCTTTTTGTAGTTCTGGCTCGGGATTTTTTGGTTATCTGTTCTAAGTGTTCTTCAGGAATTAAGACGCTCCAGTGCTTTCCCAGAAGTTCTCCCCTGGAATAACCCAGCATTTTTTCCAGAGCCGGGTTGGTATAGGTGATAAGACCCCGGTCATCTTCTACCACCACGCCTTCAGCCAGGCTGGTCAGAATTTTTTCCTGAAATTTCTGCAGGGCTTTCAGCTTTTCTTCTATCCGCTTTTTTTCTCTTTCTTTTTTTATATTGTAAAGAGCAAAGCCCAGGTCATTGGCAATTTCTTCCAGAATTTTAATCTCGCTGGCCTGACCAAAAATTTCCTGAGGGTTGCCGACGTGCAGTAAGCCAAAAATTTGCCTCTCGTGTTTCAGGAGGAAAATGGCAGACCAGCCAGTCTTGAATGCTCCCGGGCAGTTTCGACAGACCGGGCTCTGGCTGATATCGGGTATGAAAAGAGACTGTTTGTTTTTCAACACTTTCTGAAGGCAGGGCGAAAAGCGAGTGATGGATTTTCTTGGACCCTGGCCAGTAAACTTCGTTGGCTCCAGCTTTTCGTTAACCAGAACTATCTGAACCAGCCCGTAGCGGCCGTTATCTTTTAAACTCCGGGCGGAGCGCTTAAGCAAAGTTTCCGGGTTTTTCTCCTGGATTATCATCTGGTTGATATCGCTGATGGCTCTGAGAAGCTTATTGGTATGTGCCAGCAACTGGTCTTTCTGCACCAGCTCGGTTATATCCTTGTAAACGGCCACGCCCCCGATTAGGTAGTCTTTGTAGACAACCGGTGAGGCTGAAATACTCACACTAATTGGCTTTCCATCTTTCCGGTAACGGGTGGCAATTAGATTTGAAAACCGACGACTGAGGATGTTTCTGGTAATCTTCTTAGCTTCTTTTTCTTCAGGACCTCCGATTAGCTCGTCTACCTGACGCCCGAGGGCTTCTTTTTTTCTATATCCGAACATCTTTTCCGCCCCGGGGTTCCAGATGATGACTTTTCCAGAGGAATCTACGGCTACCACGGCGTCGCCAATGCTGTCGATTAAAGTCTGTAGGTGAAGCTCCATTTAGGTCCTCCTTTATCAGCCAAGTATTAAATAGTTTTTTTAGTAAAAAATCAATAGCCTTTAAGGGTGATATCTGGGCTTTAAGGTGTAGTGTTTTCAGACAGATAGGGTGATAAAAAGGAGTGCCAGATAAAAGGTTGAAAGAATAATAATCTGGGCAGAGCAAAAGGACCGGTAGAAGCGATTCAGAGCCAGAACTGAGTCTGAAGTGAGAAAAAGAAGAGCCCCTCCGGCAGCCAGCCAGGAACGGATTTCTGGAACCTGGTAAGGAAGTTCGAGCGCCAGACGGACCATGGTCAGGATGACCAGGATATATATTAATATGGGAAGACGCAGCCGACCGAGATTTGGCCAGGTCAGAAAAAGAATTATGGCAGCCACGAAAACCAGTGGGATAACCGGGGAGCGAAGCTTGACTCCAGTCAGCCTGGAGTAAAAAGCTATGCAGATTAAAATGTGGCTAATGAGGAAAGAAGCCAGACCGGCCTGGAATTTCTTTTTTCTCAGCATCATGGCAATTTCGCCCACCAGGCAGAAAAAAAGAGCAACCAGAACAATATTTCGGTAGGGAGAAGCCCTTTGGACTTCAATCAGAAAGCCCATCATCAAAGCTACGGTAAAGGGCCGGAAAAAATAAGACAAAAGCTTCTGACGCTTAAAGTCACTTATTACTGCGGCAGTGGCTGCAACCAGTATTGACAGGACAAAAGCCGCTCTGGTTAAATCCATCGATCAGCCCCCGCAGGAGATCTGTCGCCGCAAACGGTCGTAAATTCTCCGTTGAAAATTTAGTTTCAGGTATGAAATAATATAAAAAATCAAGAAAAAAGGAAATTTATAAAATTGTTTTTTCTTAAAAACGAAAAGAATTCGGGCAAAATGGAGCTAAAATGATTGACAGCTTTTCCGATGAAAAAAGTCGCAAGATAGCGCTGCTCATAGACGGCGATAATGCCCAGCCTTCGCTCATCTCAGACATTCTGGCAGAAGTTGGAAAATACGGACTGATAACCATCAGGCGCATTTATGGGGACTGGACCACGGTCAACATGGCTGGCTGGAAGAAGGCCCTGCACGAGAATGCCATCCAGCCGGTTCAGCAGTTCCGTTACACGGTGGGCAAAAATGCCACCGACAGCGCTCTGATAATTGATGCCATGGATATTCTTCACAGCCGGCTGGTGGACGGTTTCTGCATTGTTTCCAGTGATTCTGATTACACGAGGCTGGCAACCAGAATCAGAGAAGCCGGGTTTTTCGTCATGGGTATCGGCAAGCGGTCAACTCCCAAAGCCTTTGTTAACGCCTGTAATGTTTTTATCTATACCGAAAATCTTGGTCCCAGAGAGAAAGAGCGAGAAAGAAAAAGAAAGATAGCAGGAGAGAAGACGGCTGAAGAGCCCAGACCCAGGGGTTATGACCCGCTACCGTTGCTGAAAGCAGCAGTGGACATGGCCACCGATGAGGATGGCTGGGCCAAACTCAGTGCTATAGGTTTCTATTTGAGGCAGCTGGATCCTGGGTTTGACCCCAGGACCTACGGTTTCCGACAGCTCTCCCAGCTTTTTAAGGCCTATCCCGAGGTCTTTGAACTGAGATTTGAGAACGACCGCGGTCTGACCAGAATCTGGGTCAGGATTAAAGAATAAAGCCAGGGGATAAGAGCCGATGCAATTATATTATCATTCTCCTATAGGAATAATAGAGTTAAGAGGAAGTTCCGAAGGGCTGGAGTCCTGTTCGTTCATCCGGCAGGCTGCTGCTTTAAGAGAATCGGTCAGGGCTCGGAATCAGAAGCTTGAGTCGGTCCCGGAGCCTCTGAAGGAGGCCTGGCTGCAGCTGGATGAATATTTTAAGGGGAAGCGGAAAGTCTTTTCGGTCAGGCTGAACCTGAAAGGGACCGAATTTCAAAAGATGGTCTGGGCAGAACTTCAGAAAATTCCTTACGGAGAAACTCGTTCCTACCGGCAGGTGGCTGAAGCCTGCGGGCACCCCCGGGCTTTCAGAGCAGTCGGCGGAGCCAATCATAAAAATCCGGTAGTCATTGTCATCCCCTGCCACCGGGTCATAGGTGGAGATGGAAGTCTGGTCGGATTTGGGGCTGGGATGTGGCGGAAAAAATGGCTGCTGCAGTTTGAAAAGAAAAATGTTGTGGACTGATGAATTTAAAGCTCATAGCAGTTATTTAAGCGAAATAAAAATTAACTAATAGAGGAGAGAATTATGATTGACACCTTAGCAAAGATTTTCCTAAACACTGAAAAGAATTATCAGAAAGAGGCTTTGATGCTGGTCAAAAAAGAGGGACAGTACCGGCCGATATCCACAGCTGAGTTTTGTGGCAGGGTTAGGAATATTTCAGCGGGGTTGAGAGAATTGGGCTTAAAAAAGGAAGATAAACTGATAATTCTCTCTGAAAATCGCCCGGAGTGGGTGATGGTGGACCTGGCAACAGTCTGTATGGGTGCGGTTACCGTTCCAATATATACCTCACTTACTCCGGAGCAGATAAAGTACATAATAACAGACTCTGAAGCCCGTTTCGTGGTTTGCTCCAGCCAGGACATGTGGAAGAAGCTGGAGGCAATTAAGAATGAATTACCGCTGGTCGATAGGTACATAATGTTTGAGGACCAAACTCCGGCTGGAGTTTTGAGCTTAAAGGAAGTGGAAGAGCGGGGAGCCAGGCTAAACCAACAAAATCCGGAAGACTTTGAGAGAATAGCTCTTTCTGTGGGCCCTGAAGATCTGGCCACCATAATCTATACTTCCGGAACAACCGGTATACCCAAGGGAGCAATGCTGACGCATTACAACCTGGTCAGCAATGTTCAGGCTCTGCGGTCGATAATCGAGTTTACCGATAAAGATACTGCCCTGTCATTCCTGCCCCTTTCCCATGTTCTGGAAAGAATGTGCACTTTTGCCTGGATTTATGTGGGAGCCACAATTGCCTATGCCGAAAGCCTGGACACTGTAGCTCAGAACCTGATAGAAGCCAGGCCGACCATCATGGTCAGCGTTCCCCGGTTGTTTGATAAGTTTTACGCCAGGGTTATAGATAATGTTATGAGCTCCTCTAATCTGAAGAAAAAAATCTTTTTCTGGGCCCTAAAAGTTGGCCGAAAATATGCCCAGAAAAAAATAAACAGAGAAAAAATTTCTTTATGTCTTAAATACAAATACCGTCTGGCTTTCAGGCTGGTCTTTTCCAAGATAGTGGAAAAGACCGGAGGCCGGGTCCGGTTCTTTGTCTCAGGCGGGGCGCCTCTTTCCCGGGATATTGCCGAATTTTTCTACGCTATGGGCATTTTAATCATTGAAGGCTATGGCCTGACCGAGACTTCACCGGTTATTGCCGTCAACCGGCTGGAGGATTTCCGCTTCGGGACAGTGGGCAAAATCCTCCCTGGAGTAGAGGTTAAAATTGCAGCCGATGGAGAAATCTGGGCCCGGGGCCCGAACGTTATGAAAGGTTATTTTAAGAAGGAAGCTGAAACCAGAGAGGCCTTTGAAGACGGCTGGTTTAAAACCGGTGATATTGGTTTTCTGGATAAAGATGGTTATCTGGTAATCACGGACCGCAAAAAAGATATCATCGTTACTGCCGGTGGCAAGAACGTGGCTCCGCAGCCTATTGAAAACACCATCAAAACCAGCCCCTACATTGCTAACGCCGTGGTGGTTGGCACCCATCGTAAGTTTGTCTCTGCTCTAATTGTCCCGGATTTTGAGAAGCTGGAAAAATATGCTCAGGAAAACAGCATAGCTTACCGCAACCGCAAGGAACTGATTGCCCGGCCAGACATTTACGAATTCTTCATGAAAGAAATAGACCGGCTGACCCCTCATCTGGCCACTTACGAAAAAATAAAGAAAATTGCTATCCTGGAAAAAGACTTTGAGATTGAAGCCGGAGAAATGACCCCAACGCTTAAGGTAAGAAGAAAGATTGTTGAGGAAAAATACCGGGAAGTAATCGACCGGCTTTATGCCGAATAAAAAAGAATCAGGGCGACCCACTTCTGTTTAAGTAAATTCCTGGGAAAAAACCCGCCGTTTTCACGTCTTTTTCAGTGAACACTGGAAAGCCAACTCAAACCTCTCAATTTGAATTAAACCGGAAAAACGGAGTTGAAGAAATGGCTAAGTCAGAAGAGATGGTGCGAGTCCCGTTTGAAGGTCATCGCCAGAGATTGAGAGAAAAATTTATGAAGGGTGGGCTGACCGGTTTTCTGGATTACGAAATCGTTGAACTTTTACTGACCCTGGGCACACCGCGCCGCGATTGCCGGGAAGCGGCTCGCCTGGCCATCAAGGAATTCAAAACCTTCCGGGGCGTAATGGAAGCTGACCCGCTCGAGCTCCAGAAAATAAAGGGAATAGGACCAAAAAACATCTTCGGCCTAAAGCTGGTTCATGAAGTAGCCAGACGCTACCTTAAGGACTGCATCATCAAAAGACCTGTCTGCAAGTCGTCTCGAGAAGTCTTTGATTATCTTTACTACAGCCTTCGCGACCTGAAAATTGAGGTCTTTAAGGTTCTTTTTCTTAACACCAAGAATCAGATTCTGGAGGAAAAGACCCTGTTTGAAGGAACAGTTGACTCCAGCGCTGTTTACCCCAGAGAGGTCATCAAGCAAGCTCTGAAGTACGAAGCCTCCAGCCTGATTTTTGTCCACAATCATCCCTCAGGTGACCCGGAGCCTTCCAGCTGCGACCGGGATATAACCAGAGACCTGGTCTTTGCCTGCTCGGTTATGCAGATCCGGGTGCTGGACCACATCATAATCGGGAATAATTGTTACTACAGTTTTGCCGATGAAGGGCTTATTGAAAAGTATCAATCTCACTTTTACAGCGTTAATTTCTGTCGGGCGGGGGACATAAAATAGTTGAAGAAAAAGGCAACATTTGGTTAAATGCTGGTGAAGGAGGTACCATGGAATTAAAACCTATTAATCAGATTGCTAAGAAACTAGGAATTCCAGAAGAAGTCCTGGAATTTTACGGTAAGTATAAGGCCAAGGTCAATTTTCAGGCCATGAGCCCGGAGCCCCGAGGCAAGCTGATAATGGTCACAGCTATGACTCCAACACCTGCGGGCGAGGGGAAAACGACCACGGCCATTGGGCTATCCGATGCTCTTAACAGGATGGGCAAAAAGGTCTGTCTTACTTTAAGAGAGCCTTCTCTTGGACCGGTATTCGGGATTAAGGGCGGGGCTACCGGCGGGGGCAAGGCCATGGTTGTCCCCCGTGAGGAAATAAACCTGCATTTTACCGGCGACATTCATGCTGTAACTTCGGCTCATAACCTGCTGGCGGCCATGGTGGATAACCGGGTCCATTTTGATGGGCCTTCTGGAATGCTGGACGGCCGAACTGTTACCTGGAAAAGGGTGCTGGATATGAACGACCGCTCTTTGAGGCAAGTAGTAATCGGACTGGATGAAACTTTCCAGGGCTTTGCTAGGGAGACAGGCTTTGACATTACTGCGGCTTCGGAAATAATGGCCATCCTCTGCCTTTCAAGCGACCTCAAAGACCTGAAAAGAAGGGTGGGTAATATACTGGTCGGGTTTTCGGTAGACGGAAAACCGGTCTTTGCCCGCGACCTCAAGGCAGACGGGGCCATGACTGCTTTACTCAAAGATGCTGTCAAACCTAACCTGGTTCAGACTCTGGAAGGAACTCCGGCTCTCGTTCACGGTGGGCCTTTTGCCAACATTGCTCACGGAACCAATTCAGTGGTAGCCACCCGCCTGGCTCTCAGCCTTGCTGATTATGTGGTTACCGAAACCGGTTTTGCCTCGGACCTCGGAGCAGAAAAATTCTTTGACATAGTGGTCAGGACCGGGCAGGTGCCGCCGCCCGCTGCCTGCGTTCTGGTCTCGACCATCCGGGCTCTTAAGTATCACGGCGGGATGAAGCTGGAGGAGCTGACCAGGGAAAATCCTCAGGCCGTAGAAGCCGGTTTTGAGAACCTCAGAAAGCACATTGAAAACTTAAAAATCTTTGGGTTACCTTTTGTGGTGGTGTTAAATCTCTTCCACGCTGATCATCCTTCAGAGATTGAGGCCTGGAGGAACCTGGCTAAGAAGGAAGGGGTAAGATTTGCCCTTTCGGATGTCTACGGCAAGGGTGGCGAAGGTGGTCTGGAACTGGCAGAAGAAATCCTGAAGGCTATAGAGCAAGACAAACAGTCTTTTGACTTTTTGTATCCTCTGGAATTTCCTCTGGCTCAGAAGGTGGAAACAGTGGCCAAAAAAATCTACGGTGCCGATGGGATTAAAATAGAAGCTGCAGCCAGGAAAAAGCTTGAACTTTACGAGAAGCTGGGCTTCGGCCAGCTTCCAATCTGCATCGCCAAAACCCAGTCGTCTCTTTCCGATGATGCCAAAAAACTTGGCCGCCCACGGGGCTGGACTCTGACTGTGACCGGAGCTTCTCTGAGTGCCGGCGCTGGTTTTGTGGTAATTCTCTGTGGTGATATAATGACCATGCCCGGTCTACCCAAGGCTCCAGCCGCCGAAAAGATTGACGTTGATGATAGTGGTAACATTGTCGGAATGATTTAGGAAATCTTCTTGAAAAAAATAGAAAGGAGCTTGCCGGGTCGGACCTGGCTACAGAGGGAGGAAATTATGAAGACTGAAGACAGCGAACAGAAACAGGTATCCAGGGGCAAAGCCCTTGATGCGGCGCTCTCTCAGATTGAAAAGCAGTTTGGCAAGGGAGCTGTGATGAAGCTCGGCCAGAAGGAAGCTGCAGTCAAAGCTGAAGTCATTCCCACAGGCTCCATTTCTTTTGACCTGAGTCTGGGCATAGGAGGCTTTCCCCGCGGCCGGGTGGTGGAAATATTCGGACCCGAAGCCACCGGCAAGACCACTCTGGCCCTCCACGTGATTGCTGAAGCCCAGAGGCGAGGTGGCCAGGCTGCTTTTATCGATGCCGAACATGCCTTAGACCCGCAGTATGCTGCTAAGGTGGGCATTAATGTTGACGAACTGCTGATTTCCCAGCCTGATTACGGAGAGCAGGCTCTGGAAATCGCAGAGGTCCTGGTCAGAAGCGGAGCGGTAGATGTCATCGTGGTTGACTCGGTGGCTGCTCTGGTCCCCAAGGCTGAGCTCGAAGGAGAGATGGGTGACTCTCACATGGGGCTTCAGGCCAGGCTGATGTCTCAGGCCCTTCGCAAACTCACAGCCATAGTCAGCAAGTCAAAAACCTGCTTTATTTTCATAAACCAGATACGGGAGAAAATCGGGGTTTTCGTTGGCTCGCCTGAAACAACCACCGGAGGTCGGGCCCTGAAATTTTATGCCTCAATGCGCATAGATGTGAGAAAGCTGGCCACTCTGAAGGAAGGAGAGGAAGTGGTTGGCAGCCGGGTGAAGGTCAAAATAGTTAAAAATAAACTGGCGCCGCCTTTCCGGGAAGCTCAGTTTGACATCATTTTCGGCGAGGGCATATCGCGCGAGGGCGACCTGGTGGATTGCGGGATTCAGTACGGTGTACTGGAGAAGACCGGGACCTGGTACTCTTATAGGGGAGAGAGGCTCGGGCAGGGCCGGGAAAATGTTAAAAAGCTGCTGAAAGAAAATAAAGAGCTGGCTGATGAGATTGATCAGGAAATTCGTAGAAAGGTCGGGTTGCTGCCTGAGGCCGAGGAAGAAAAACCCACCAGGAAAACAGGATAGAATCTTTATTGCATAATAGATTAATCTGGTATAATAGATTAGTGAACAGATTTGGGGCGACAGAATGAAAAGGCGGGGGTTTTTATTTTTAATTGGTGGGCTGGGAGCCTTAATTTCAGCCCGCCCTGGTCTATCAGAAGGAAAATCCGAGAAAGGAGGTAAAATAATGAGCTATCCAGCAAAAGATTATTCCAGTCTTCTGGGAATGCCCGGTTTCAGCGAGACGCTTCTTAAAAACCATTTCACCCTTTATCAGGGTTATGTCAATAACACCAACAAACTGATGGAAAATTTAGCCCAGATGGTGAAAGATGGTCGAGCTACCACGCCGGAGTTTGCCGAACTAAAAAGGCGCCTTGGCTGGGAGTGGAATGGGATGAGGCTTCATGAGTATTATTTTGAAAACCTGGGTGGCAAAGAGGCTCTGTCTACCGGAAGCCGGCTCTACCAGAAAATCGCCGAAAGTTTTGGAAGCTACGAACTCTGGGAAAAAGAATTTAAAGCCATCGGGACCATGCGGGGAATAGGCTGGGTTGGACTTTATCAGGACCTCTCTGGCGGTCGGCTCATAAATTTCTGGATTAACGAGCATGACGTAGGTCATCCGGCCGGCTGTGAGCTTCTGCTTATTATGGATGTTTTTGAGCATGCTTACATGATAGACTATGGCCTGAAGAAAGCCGACTACATAGAAGCCTTTTTTAAGAACCTCAACTGGAAGGCCGTTGAATCCAGACTGAAATAAACCCTATTTGAAAGTAGATTTTCTGCCTTAAAGCTTCCCAAAGCGAAAGTCTATAAATAATAATCATCTTAGAGTAGAATTAGTCCGCCGCTGACTTTTTTGGGGAGAATTACTGATGATTTATAAAAGCTTCTGGAGTAATCTTAAAAAGTACATTTTCCGGGGATTTCTGGCTTTTATTCCCCTTTACCTGAGCTATCTGGTAATTAGATTTCTTTATGTTTACGTTGACCAGAAATTTGCCGCCCTGATAGAAGATATCATTGGACGCCGGATTCCGGGACTGGGTCTTCTGCTCATCGGGCTGCTGCTTTATCTTTTAGGTCTTCTGGCTTCTAACTGGGTCGGGAAAAGGCTGCTGTGGCTGGTGGAAAAAGTGATGGAAAAAATCCCTCTAATTAAAACAGTTTACAGTCTTGGCAAGCAATTGGGTCTGGCTCTGGCCCTCCCGGAAAAGCAGGTTTTCCAGCAGGTAGCTCTGGTGGAGCAGTTTCGGAAGGGACTCTGGTCCATCGGTTTTGTGACCGGGAGGATTAAAGATAGGCAGACTGGAGAAACCATGGTTAAGCTGTTCATACCTACGGCACCCAACCCCACCACCGGGTTTACAGTTATGGTCAACGAAACTGAAGTAAGGCTTCTGCCCTGGACGGCCCAAGAGGCAATGAAGGTCATAATTTCTGGCGGGATAATAGGCCCTGAGGAACTGGAGTGGACAGCTTCCCCTCAGGCTGGTTCTGAATCATAACCTTTTCTGTTATAATCCGTATTAATAAAAAAACAACAGGAGGTCGAGATGGCCGCGGTTCTTGAAGTTGAGGGTCTTAGAAAACGTTATGGCAGTCTGGAGGCTTTAAAAGGAATCAACTTCAAGGTGGAAGAAGGAGAAATCTTCGGCTTAATCGGTCCAAATGGGGCCGGGAAAACCACCACTCTGAGGATAATTGCCACGCTGCTGACGCCTTCCGATGGCCGGGTAGTTTTTCTCGGACACGACCTGAAAAAGAATCCAGAGAAATTCCGGGAAAAAATAAGCTACCTGCCGGAAGAAGCCGGGGCTTACCGTAACATGAAAGGGATTGATTACCTGAATTTCATGGCCCGGTTCTACGCTTCCAGTGAAGCCGAAGCCCGATTGTTTGTGGAACGAGCTATCGGCATCTGCGGTCTTGGTGAAAGGCTGAAAGACAGGGTCGGTACTTACAGTAAAGGTATGACCAGAAAGCTGCTTCTGGCCCGGGCTCTGATGACCAAGCCGGCCCTGGCCATCCTGGATGAGCCCACTTCCGGCCTGGATGTCATCAATTCTCTGGAAGTCAGGGAGATGATAAAAGGTTTCACTAAAGAAGGAGTGTCAGTCTTGCTCTCATCGCACAACATGCTGGAAGTGGAATTCCTGTCGGACCGGGTGGCCTTGATCGACCGGGGCGTTATCCTTGATTCTGGCACGCCTCGGGCCTTGAAAGAAAAATACCAGGCCGACAACCTGGAAATCGTTTTCAGGAGAGCCGTCCAATGAAAAACTTCAGCCATCTTCTGATAAAGGAAATAAAAGAGCTTTTGAATAAACAGCTGATTATTTCTCTGGTCATAATGCTGATGATTTTTAACTTTATCGGTAATATTACTAAGTCAGAGATAAAGAGGGCCATGGCCAAGCAGAAAATCGCTGTGCTGGACCAGGACCAATCTGAAATTTCCAGAAACATTCTGGCCGCTCTAAATATGGCTAACTTCATAATAGTGGAAAAGAGCGGCGAGAAGGAAAAAGTAATAGCTGAAATTCGAAACAGCGACCTTGACCTTCTGGTAGTCATTCCGGCTGGGTTTGGCCAGTCTGTTACCAGTTTTCAATCTGGCCAGGTTGAAACCTACTCCTATTTGAGAGGGATTTCTACAATCGGCGCTCGTAAGTCAGATATAGTCAAAGCAGTGCTTAATGCCACCAATGATTTTCTGTCCAATGACTTCTTGAAGAAGAAAGTGCCGGACCTGGACCCCAATCTTCTCAAAGCTCCGATTAAAAGCCGCGAATTTGTTATAGCCCGGGAAAAAATGGCTGAGGGTTCGACCTCTATGGTCATAGGCAGTCTACTTACCCAGAGTTTTATTCTGCCGATTATTCTGATGATGATTATAATGTATTCTGCTCAGATGGTTATAACGGCCATTGCCATGGAAAAGCAGAATAAAACCCTGGAGACCTTATTGACAGTTCCAATTTCCAGGGGCTCAATTGTCACCGCCAAGATGCTGGCTGCCGGACTGGTTGGTCTGCTGTCGGCGGCTGTTTACATGTTTGGTTTTCGCAATGCTTTCGCCTTTACTACCGGTGATGTTTCCCGGGCGCTCAGTGGAGTTGCTCCGATAATGAAACAACTCGGGCTGACCATCAATACCCAGGGTTATGTTCTATTTGGTATTTCTCTTTTCCTGGCCATACTCTGTGCCCTGTCACTGGCTACCATTCTCGGTGTTCTGGCAGAAGATTACCGCACGGCCATGAACCTTCAGGCTCCTTTAGTTTTCCTCGTTTTAATACCATATTTTGTCAGCCTCTTCACTGATATCAACACCATGTCTCTGCCAGCCAGGATTCTGGTTCTGGCCATTCCTTTTTCTCATCCATTTTTCGCTACTCAGAACATTATGTTTGGTCACATGAATATGCTCTGGTTCGGCATCATCTACAATTTCCTGTTTGTGGTAATCATGCTTTGGTGGACGGCCAGGATCTTCTCTACCGACCGGGTGCTGACCATGAAGCTCAGGTGGCGTAAGAAAAAAGTCGTGCTGTGAAGTTGATATATGAACAGTCATTCATATATTTAGGGCTTGCTTATTAACGAGGCCAGCCGACAGCCAGCAGGTAAACGGCTGATTCCCTGTCCGGGTTAACCCCCAGCAGGGCATTGATTTCATCGTCAAAAAAAGCGGCCACCGGACAGGAACCGAGACCGCAAGCCACGGCGGCTAAAGAAGCGTTCTGGATTATGTGCCCGGCATCCAGGTAGATGTAGCGAAAGCCCCGGGCTCCGTATTTCCAGGTTGTCCTTTCAAAAACGGCGGTCAGCAGGAGGACAAAACTGGCTTCGGCCAGAAACTCCTGGTTCAAAGCGGCGTCGGCCAGGAGCCCACTGAAATCTCCCTCACTTTTAATCCTTAAAGAATGGTTAAGGGGCAGATATTTATATATTCCGGGCGACAGATTCTCGGCCCGATGAATGCTGACATAAAGTTCGATCGGATAGAGGGCGCCGGCCGATGGAGTGGTACGGAGGGCAAAGTTAGGCGTTTTAAGCGATACGCCTTGGGCTGCCCAGAGGATCTGAGACAGAGAAGGTAGCGAAACCGGTCTTTTCTGGTAATCTCTTCGGCTTCTTCTCTGATTGATAATTTTCCAGAGAGGTCCACCGTTTTCGCAATCAGGCTCTGGTAGCTTAATAATTCGGTCTACAGTCATAACCTTGGTTTGTTCAATCTTCCTCTGGCGTTCTATGGCTCCTGGAGAGTAGAGTTCTCTCTGGTATTTGGTTTCTGATTGAAATCTAAGTCCGATATTTTCCTTCATTATCTGCCTCCTGAAACCGGTTGTTTATCCTGTAAAAATATCATATCTCTGGTAGGTCTTGACAGAAAAGTCCGCTCTCTTTATTTTGTCGATCCATTCTGAGAAAATAAGAAAGAAAGAAGGGAGTAAATCATGAAATCCTATGTTCTAAAAATGTCTGCCAGGAAGAGGATTGCTCTGGTAGCTCATGATAATAAGAAGCAGGACCTCCTGGAGTGGGTGAGGTTTAACCGGGGTCTTCTGGAAAAACACGAGCTCTGGGCCACCGGGACCACCGGCCTTCTGGTTAGAAAAGAGCTCGGTCTGGAGGTAAATATCCTGCAGAGTGGACCTCTGGGCGGAGACCAGCAGATTGGAGCTAAAATCGCCGAAGGTCAGATCGATTTCTTGATTTTTTTCTGGGACCCGTTAGAACCTCTACCTCACGACCCTGATGTCAAAGCCCTGCTAAGAATTGCTGTGGTCTGGAACATACCGGTAGCCTGTAACCGCTCCTCGGCTGATTTTATGATTTCCTCTCCTTTAATGATGGCTGATTATGAAAGGCAGGTGCCGGATTATTCTGACTACCGGGCCAGACGCCTGACTCTTGATTGAGTTTTTCCCAGAACTTCTTTTAAAAAAGTGCCGGTCAGTGATTCCGGACAGGCCGCTATTTCTTCTGGTGTTCCCTGAGCCACAACATAACCGCCGCCCTGGCCGCCTTCCGGGCCGAGGTCGATGATATAATCGGCGCATTTAATAAACTCTAAATTGTGTTCAATGACTACCAGGCTATGCCCCTGCTCTACCAGTTTCTGGAAACAGCTCAGCAGCACTTTCACATCATCCAGGTGTAGCCCAATGGTTGGCTCATCAAAAAGATAGAGAATCTTTTTATTTTTCTCGTGCACCAGATGGTAAGCCAGTTTGATTCGCTGCAGCTCACCACCGGAGAGGGTGGTGGTGGGCTGACCGAGTCTCAAATAGCCCAGGCCGACTTCGGCCAGAGGTTGAAGCCGACGGACTATGTCGCTATGACCGGCAAAAAAGCTAAGAGCTTCACTGACACTCATCTGCAGGATTTCATAGATGTTCCGTCCCCGGTATTTTATTTCCAGGATATCAGGCTGATAGCGGTGCCCGCCGCAGGTCTCGCAGGTCAGGATCACATCGCTTAAAAATTGCATTTCTACTTCCTGGAAGCCAGCACCCTTACAATCCGGGCACTGCCCCCGGGCTGTGTTGAATGAAAAGTGACTGGCTTTGTAGCCAAGAGCTCTGGCTTCTCTGGTGGAGGCAAAAAGCTCTCTGATTCCATCCAGAGCCTTGGTATAGGTGGCTGGAATGGACCGGGGAGAGGTGCTAAGAGGAGACTGGTCTACCCTGACTACCTTGCTGATTTGTTCACCGCCTTCTATCCGGTCGAAACCATCGGTACTCTCACCCGTCAGTCCTTTATAGATTACCTCATCCAGAAGAGTGCTTTTGCCAGAACCGGATACACCGGTAAGACACACCAGAATACCGAGAGGAATTTTCAAATTTAGGTGTTTCAGGTTGTGTTTGCGTGCTCCGTATATTCTAAGGAATTGCTTTGGCTTTCGCCTTTCTTCTGGCAAGGGAATTGAGAGCTCCTGCCTTAAATAGCGGGCAGTAAGCGTCTGGGCCTTTTCAATAAATTCGGTCATTTTCCCGGCATGAAGCACCTGTCCGCCGTATTCACCGGCTCCCGGCCCAAGGTCCACCAGGTAATCAGCTTCTCTGATGATTACGGGGTCGTGTTCAACTACCACCACCGTGTTGCCAATTTCCTGAAGCTGCCGCAGAATCCTGACCAGCCGGCGGTTATCCCTCGGGTGGAGTCCTATGGACGGCTCATCCAGGACAAAAAGAGTTCCAACCAGGGAAGCACTCAAAGCTGCAGCCAGGTTAATCCTCTGGGCTTCTCCGCCACTTAGAGTAAAGGTCATCCGGTCTAAGGTCAGGTAGTCCAGACCGACTTCAAGCAAGAATCTAAGCCGGTTTTTTATTTCTTGAATCAGCTTCTCTCCGACTTTCTGCTGGTAGGGGTCAAGCTTAAGGCTCTCAAGAAATTCGCAGGCCTGCTTGACAGTCAGAGCATTAAAATCTCCGATTGATTTACCCTGAATTTTTATGGCATTGGCCTTTTCATTAAGTCTGGCTCTTTTACAGGCCGGACAGCTTACATACTTACGATATCGACTTAGCAGCACCCGGACCTGAACTTTGTATTTTTTAGCTTCCAGCCATTCAAAAAAGCCTTTTACTCCATAATAACCGTCGCCACCTTCAAGTACGAACTGCTGGTGTTCGGGCTTGAGCTGGCGAAAAGGGAGGTTGGTTGGGATGCCTCGCTTTCGGGCTTCCCGGATGAGTTCTCGCAATAAGCCACGGGAGGCCGGTTTGGTCCAGGGCTCCACCGCACCCTCTTCAATGGATTTGTTCCTGTCGGGAATTATCTTATCTTCATCCAGCACTGCCAGGTCACCAAAACCATGGCATACCGGACAGGCTCCCTGAGGATTATTGAAAGAAAGCAGGTTTGGCTCGGGCTCTTCATAAGCCAGACCGCAGGCCTTACATTCTAAATGTTCCGAGAATTGATAGGTCTGGCCAGCCTCGGTATGGACTCTTATCCGGCCACCACCTTTTTTAAGCCCTATTTCTAAGGAATCAACCAGCCGTTCCCGGTCTTCAGGGTCATACTGAAAGAGGTCCACCACTACTTCCATAGGCTGGTTCTTTCTGGAAATTTGCTCTGCCTCCTCAATAGGGATGATTTTTCCCTGGTGGTAAATTCTTAAGAATCCTTCTTTTTTAAGTTCCAGGAGGTTTTTGTTGTTGGGCCAGTGAAAGGTGATGACCAGCCTGGTTTTTTCTGGCAGGCCTGCCAGCATCTCCACCATCCGGTCGATGGTGTCCTTTACCACCGGCTGTCCACATTTAAGGCAATGAATAACGCCGATTCGGGCATAAAGCACCCGGAGAAAATCGTAAATCTCTGTAGCTGTGGCCACTGTTGAGCGCGGGTTTTTAGCCGAGGCTTTCTGCTGGATAGCAATGGAAGGGGGAATGCCTTCTATTAGGTCGGCGTCGGGCTTATCCATCCGCTCCAGGAACTGTCGGGCGTAAGAGGAGAGGGACTCCAGGTAGCGTCGCTGTCCCTCGGCGTACAGGGTATCAAAGGCCAGGGATGATTTCCCCGAACCGCTGACTCCGGTAATAACTATAAGCTGGCCCACCGGTAGGTCCAGATCGATGTTTTTAAGATTATGAACGCGAACCCCGCGAAGGATTATTTTTTCTTCCATAGATAGGAAATTATACTCTTAAAAAATTGAGTTTGTAAGCCCGGCCTGAGAGATGAGATAGGCTGCAGACCGGAGATGAGGTGTGCAGAACAGCAGATTCTTTTAGTCTGATTTCTATTCTTCTCTGGGAAGAAATAAACGGTTCTGTTATAATTTACTGCCCTATGAAAGTAATTGTACTCCTCGGAATTGCCCTGGCCCTGGCGGTAGATGCTTTTGCGGTAACTGTAGGTTTAGCCTGCTCATTATCTGGCTTAAATCGACGGCAGGTTTTTCGCTTAGCCTTCCACTTCGGATTGTTTCAGTTCCTGATGCCAGTCATTGGCTGGTTTTTAGGAGAAAACCTGATCAAAGTTATTTCCCGTTACGACCACTGGGTAGCCTTCGGGTTGCTTGCTGCAATAGGGCTGAAGATGATTATTCAATCATTTAAGGTTGAGCAAGATAAGTATCAGGGGCAGGACCCAACCCGCGGGTGGGCTCTCGTCGTCCTGGCCTTGGCAACCAGCCAGGACGCCCTGGCAGCCGGATTTAGTCTGGCTGTACTGGGGATTAATATCTGGGTAGCCAGTCTGGTTATCGGATTAACGGCCTTTACCCTGACTCAGCTGGCCAGCCGGGTTGGACCGGTCCTTGGGCGAACTTTTGGGAGGTGGGCCGAGCTGGTCGGGGGTTTAATTCTCATTCTGATTGGCGTTAAAATCCTGGCTGATCATCTGGGACCAACTTGATAAGACAGAGAATTTTTGACATTTATCAGGATTTTTCTATAATTACTTTTGCTGAATCGGAAATAGGAGTAGATAAAGGGCTAAAAAGTCCCTAAGAGTCAGGAGGCCAATTGATATTTGGTGTCGGAGTCGATATTATTGATGTTTCAAGAGTAGAAGATAAACTAATACGAACTCCCGGTCTGAAAGAAAAAATCTATACCCCGCTGGAAATCGCTTACTGTGAGAGCAAAAAGTATCCCTTTCAGCATTATGCGGCCCGCTTTGCCGCCAAAGAAGCTTTTATGAAAGCCCTGGGAACTGGCTGGGCTCAGGGTGTGAAGTTTTCGGAAATCGAGGTCCATAATCTGGAAACCGGTCAACCAGTGATAGAGGTTACAGGAAAAGCGAAAGAAATTTGTGAAAGTAATGCGATTACAGGTTGTTACGTGAGCCTGTCCCATCTCAGAACTCAGGCTGTGGCCATGGTTATTTTAGAAAAATAAAGGAAAACGGGAGGGAATATGTCAAATTTTGGTTCTTATGAAGAAAGAGTTAAAAACTTCTCCTGGTCTATCAGCGAGGAGGAACTCGGTTATAAGCCCGGGCAGGTCATTAACATAGGCTGGTATTGTTCGGACCGTATCTGCCAGCAGGGCAAAGCCGACAAAGTGGCCTTAATCTGGGAGGGCTTTACCGGCGAGAAAAAGATTTTTACCTACAACGACATCCGGCTTTATTCCAACACCTTCGCCAAATTCATCACCGACCTGGGAATAAAGGCTGAGGAAAGGATCTGCCTGTTCATGGACAGAGTGCCTGAGCTTTATATAGGTTTTCTTGGAATCCTCAAGACCGGCTGCATCGTCCAGCCCCTGTTTTCAGCTTTTGGCGAGGAATCGTTGTATGTCAGACTGGAAAACGCTCAGACCTCAGCTATCTTCACCCAGAAAAAGCATGTCTCCAAGGTGAGGAAGATAAGAGATAGGCTGCCGCACCTGAAGCACATAATCATCGTTGACTACGATGGCAAGGCTCCTCTCCAGGAGAGAGAAGTGGCTTTCTCCATGGAGAATTCGGAAAAAGTTGAGCATTATGACATTTATCCCACCACGGCTGAATCTCCATCTGTATTGCATTATACTTCTGGAACCACGGGCATGCCCAAAGGTGTTAAGCACGTCCACTATTCGCTCATTTCTCAGTACCTTACAGCTAAATGGGTTCTGGACCTTCGGGATGATGACATCTACTGGTGCACAGCCGACCCCGGCTGGGTAACCGGAACTTCCTACGGCATCATCGGGCCCTTCAGCCTGGGTGTTACTCAGTGTGTTCTGGACAGCGGTTTTTCAGCTGAAGCCTGGTACCGCTTCATCGAGAAAAACCGGGTAACTGTCTGGTACACAGCTCCAACCGCTATCAGGTCGCTGATGAAGGCCGGAGATGAAATCATCAAAAAGTTCGACCTGTCGTCGCTGCGGCACCTGGCCAGCGTCGGCGAGCCGCTCAACCCGGAAGCTGTCAACTGGTCTATCCGGGTTTTTGGCAAACCTTTCCACGACACCTACTGGCAGACCGAGACCGGCTGCATTGTGATCACAAATTTTCCTGGAATGCCAGTTAAACCTGGTTCTATGGGAAGACCCTTTCCTGGCATCACTGCCACTATCTTAAACCCCAGCAATCACGAACCTTATCCGGAGCCAGGACGCATCGGGCTTATTGGCCTGAAGCCGGGCTGGCCCTCCATGATGCGGACCTACTGGAACAACGAGGAAGCCTACAAGAATAAATTCCGCAACGGCTGGTACCTGACCGGCGACCGGGCCAGGATGGATAAGGACGGCTATATCTGGTTCGTCGGCCGGGATGACGATGTTATCAACACCGGCGGCCACCTGGTCAGCCCCTTTGAAGTGGAATCGGCCCTGCTGGAACATCCGGCGGTGGCTGAATCGGCCGTGGTCAGCAAGCCGGACCCCATCAACATGGAAGTGGTCAAGGCCTTCGTCACCCTGAAGCCGGGCTTTACGGCTTCCAAGGACCTGGAGCTTGATATCATGAACTTTATCCGCAAGAAACTTTCCCCGCTGGCCATGCCCCAGGAGATTGAGTTCGTGGATTCTCTGCCCAAGACCAGAAGCGGGAAAATAATGAGACGAATCCTGCACGCCAGAGAGTGGGGTGAGGAAATCGGCGATACTTCCACCCTGGAAAATGAATGACCGGCTTGAAAAAACAAATATATTAAAATAGAAAAAGGAGTAAAGCGATGGACGAATTGAAAGAAATAATCAAAAATTATGTGATCAAAGAGTACCTGGAGCCCGACAGTGACCCGATTGATTATGACACCCCGCTGATTTCCGGCGGCATCGTGGATTCCTTCTCCATGGTCTCGCTGAAACGCTTCCTGGAAAATAAATACAACATCCAGATTCCCGACGACCAGGCCACGCCCGAAGCCTTTGATTCGGTCAACAAGATTGCCGACCTGGTCAGGCGGTTTGTGAAAGTTTGAGACAGCCGCCGGTTAAGAGATAGCCGGCGGATAGTTTATAAAGCCAAAGGAGGAGACCATGGCTTTCCCAGATAGCGTTCGGGAGTTATATCAGGCCCAGCTCAAGGCTCTGCAGGAGGGCGGCCTGTTCAAGGAAGAAAGGTTTATTCACTCGCCTCAGGCGGCCGACATTGAAGTTGAATTCCCAGCTGGTTCTTCGCTGAAAAAGGTCATCAACATGTGCGCCAATAACTACCTGGGGCTCTCCAGCCACCCAGAGGTCATCAAAGCCGCTCATGAAGGACTGGAAACCAGGGGCTTCGGCATGTCTTCGGTACGGTTCATCTGCGGTACCCAGGACATCCACAAGGAGCTGGAAAAGAAGATGACCGAGTTCCTCGGCACCGAGGATACCATCCTGTTTCCATCCTGCATGGATGCCAACGCCGGAGTTTTTGAAGCCATTTTGACCAAGGATGACGTTATCATCTCCGACCGCCTGGTCCACGCCTCATTAATTGACGGCATCAGGCTATGCAGCGCCATGCACGACACCTTCAAGCACTCCGACATGGAACACCTGGAAGAGAAACTCCAGATGTACCAGGATAAGAGGCTGCGTCTGGTGGTGACTGACGGAGTCTTCTCCATGGACGGCGACACGGCCAAACTGGATAAGATGGTTGAGCTGTGCGAGAAGTACAACGCCATGCTGCTGGTGGACGATTCCCACGCTACCGGTTTTATCGGGAAAACGGGGCGTGGCACCCACGAGAAATACGGAGTAATGGGTAAGATTGACATCATTACCACCACCTTTGGTAAGGCTCTCGGCGGGGCCACCGGCGGCTGCGTTTCCGGGAGGCGGGAAATCGTCGAGATGTGCCGGCAGCGGGCCAGGCCGTACCTTTTCTCCAACACCATTGCCCCGGTCATAATCGTGGGCATCCTCAAGGTTCTGGAAATTCTTTCGGCTACCACTGAGCGCCGCGACAAGCTGGAAAAGAACACTGAGTACTGGAGAAAAGGCCTGACTGAAGCCGGATTCATCCTCAAGGAAGGTGATACTCCGATTGTCCCGGTGATGCTTTTCAACGCCAGGCTGGCCCAGGAGTTCTCCAGAGCTCTTTATGAAGAAGGAATTTATGCCATCGGCTTCTTCTTTCCGGTGGTTCCTCAGGGTCAGGCCAGAATCAGAACCCAGATTTCGGCCGCCCATGAAATCCATCACCTGGATAAAGCTCTGGAGGCTTTTATCAAGGTCGGCAAAAAATTCGACATCCTCCACAAAACCAAGCAGGAAATCATCGCCAGATACGGGATGTAATTAAAAGGGGACACCTTTAAGTGTCCCCGGTTTTCCCTTCTTTGACTGGTTCTTTAAGGTGGAGGCGGTAAAAGAATTTGGGGACACCTGAAGGTGTCCCCTTTTGTTTTCCGGGAGGCCTTTCCCAACCTGAAAAAAATGGTTGACAAATTATTTTTGAATTTTTACTTTAAATATTGAAGCTTTGGATGGAGCGCGGCCAGAATGAGGGGGCTGGTCAGAGGTATTAGTCACGCTTCCTTAAAATGCAGATTCGAAATACATAATGCCTATCCATCCAGCTTAAAAAGTAAAAAGCTAATGTAAGGGGGGTGCTATGAAAAAGCCAGTAGCAACTAAATATGAATTATGGATCGGGCGCATAGGAAAAGCTCACCTGGATGACTTATTTGGTATAGGATATAATTTTTGGAAAGATATAAATGATAATTGGCTGCATTTTTTTGACGATCCATTCTTGAAATGGGTATTGCATTTAGATTTCATGTTCTAATAAAACTGGAG
>CAYQZX010000043.1:0-43169 GCA_964422165.1 uncultured Eubacteriales bacterium
GGTGGAGATGGTGATGCCCGGGGATAATGCTAACGTTGAGGTGGAGCTGATCACCACGGTGGCCATGGAGAAGGGCCTGCGGTTTGCCATTCGTGAAGGCGGCCGGACGGTCGGAGCCGGAACGGTTACCGAAATCCTGGAATAGAAGAAAACTGGAGAAAGGTTATAAATATGGAGAACGAGGAACGAAAATGGAAAAGATAAGAATTAAACTCCAATCATTCGACCACAGACTTTTGGACCAATCGGTCAAAGACATCGTCATTAAAGCCCGCAGAACTGGAGCCAAAGTTTCAGGTCCTATTCCACTGCCGACCAAGATTCAGCGTTTTTGCGTTCTTCGTTCCCCTCATGTGGACAAAAGGTCGAGAGAGCATTTTGAAATGCGGATTCATAAGAGGTTGATTGATATAAGCGAATACAGCAATGAAACCATAGAAGAACTGCAGAAGCTCGACCTGCCAGCAGGAATCGACGTCGAAATCAAAGCCTTTGGCGCAGGAGAATGACCATGGTGGAAGGAATCATCGGCCGAAAAATCGGAATGACCCAAATCTTTGATGAAGAGGGAAATGTAATTCCCGTAACAATCATCAAAGCAGGTCCCTGTACTATTATTCAGAAAAAAACCAGAGAGAAGGATGGATATGAAGCTCTGCAGCTTGGTCTGGTTGAAGAAAAGCCAAGAAAACATCCCAGAAAACCTGAGATTGGCCACTTTAAAAAATCCGGCAGTCCGGTTCTGCGAGTGCTCAAAGAAGTTAAATATAGCGGACCTGTTGACCTCAAAGAAGGAGACCAGCTGATGGTAGATCTGTTTGAAGTCGGGGAAAAGGTCCACGTCGTAGGCATCAGTAAAGGTAAAGGTTTTCAGGGTGTGGTAAAAAGACACGGTTTTGCTGGTGGTGATGCTGCTCATGGTTCAATGTTTCACCGAGCCCCAGGTTCTATTGGAGCTTCCTCCTTTCCATCCAGAGTTATCAAGGGGATGAGGATGGGCGGTCGAATGGGTGGAGATAGAGTTACGGTTAGAAACCTTAAGGTAGTTCAGGTTGATAAAGAGAATCACCTTCTGGTAGTTAAAGGAGCTGTGCCAGGGGCCAATGGAGGAGTGGTTCTGATCAGAAAAAGTTCTTTTAAAGCCAAGACTTCTTAAGTGAAGAGAGAGCCATGAAAGTACAAGTATTAGACCAAAGCGGTAACCCGGTAAGAGAGATGGATTTGCCGGAAGAAGTTTTTTCTTATCCGGTAAAAGACCATCTTATCTACGAAGCAGTGGTTAACTATCTGGCCAATCAGAGGCAGGGGACGGCCTGTACCAAGACCAGAGGCGAAGTCAGCGGCGGGGGCCGCAAACCCTGGCGGCAGAAGGGAACTGGCCGGGCCAGAGCTGGCAGTATCCGGTCTCCTCTCTGGAGGCATGGCGGCACAGTTTTTGGCCCGAAGCCAAGAGACTACAGCTACTCTATTCCCCGTAAGGCCAAGAAGAACGCTTTGAAATCAGCCCTGGCCACCAAACTGGCCGAGAAGCAGCTGCTGGTGGTAGAAGAAATAAATCTGACTCAGCCAAAGACCAAAGAAGCTGTTAACTGGTTGAAGAATTTGAAAATAGATTCCGCCCTGATAATAGATGACCGGGCAAATATAAACCTGTTCCGGGCCGTCCGGAATCTTCCAGAGGTAAAAGCGGTTGAAGCTTCGAAATTGAACGTCTATGACGTTTTAAGGTACAGATGGATTGTTTTCAGCCAGCGTTCCTTTAATTCTCTGGTGGAGAGATTGAAATGACCAAAGATCCAAGAGAAATAATCTTGAGACCTCTGATTACCGAAAAGAGTACCAGACTGAGAGATTCACATCGTGAAGTTTGTTTTGAAATTTCGTCTGAGGCTAACAAAATAGAAGTAAAACGAGCGGTGGAAGAGCTTTTCAAAGTTAAAGTAGAAAGAGTTACCATCGTTCATCTGAAGGGAAAGGTTAAAAGGCTGGGGCGCAGCCTTGGTCGCACCAAAGACAAAAAGAAGGCCTATGTCAAGTTGAAGCCAGGCGAAAAAATGATTGAATACTTTGAGGCAGTATAACCATGGGTATTAAAGTTTACAAACCAGTAACACCAGGCTTAAGACACAGGACAGGTCTTACTTATGAGGAGTTGACCACAGATAAACCCTATAAGCCTTTGCTTGTTCCTCTACCCAAAAGCGGTGGACGGAACAACAAAGGACATCTATCGGTCAGACATCGTGGGGGAGGCCATAAGAGGCTTTACCGGATTATCGATTTCAAGCGTGATAAGATAGACGTTCCAGGTGTGGTCGAAACTATTGAGTATGACCCGAACCGCTCGGCATTTATTTCTCTTATCAAGTATGCCGATGGTGAACGCCGCTATATTCTGACTCCGCTTAATCTCAAAGTTGGCGACACCATAATATCTGCTAATAAACAGGTGGATATTCTTCCCGGCAATGCTATGCCTCTTAGATATATTCCTGTTGGCACTATAGTTCACAATGTCGAGCTGAAAATCGGTAAAGGCGGACAACTGGCCAGAGCGGCTGGGGCTGGAGTGCAGATTCTGGGTAAAGAAGGTGACTATGCTCAGTTAAGACTGCCTTCTTCTGAAATCAGAAAAGTTCATCTGGACTGTCGGGCTACTGTCGGCCAGCTGGCTAACCTGGACCATCAAAACATCAGCATCGGAAAAGCTGGTCGGACCAGATGGTTGGGCATCAGACCTCATGTTCGCGGAACGGCTATGAACCCGATCGACCACCCCCACGGTGGTGGTGAGGGACGAACCAAGGGTGGACGCCATCCGGTCAGCCCCGAGGGAATCCCGACCAAAGGATACAAAACCAGAAGGAATAAAAGGACTCAATCCTTTATCATCAGGAGAAGGAGTAAATAGCTATGGGCAGATCTTTGCGTAAAGGTCCTTACGTTGACCCTAAATTAATGAAAAAAGTCCAGGCCGCACTCACTATGAAGGAAAAGCGCCAGGTTATCAAAACCTGGTCCAGACGGTCCACCATAGTTCCTGAGATGGTCGGTCTGACTTTTGGTGTTCATAATGGCCGAAAGTTCATTCCGGTGTTTGTCACCGAGCAAATGGTTGGTCACAAGCTGGGTGAATTTGCTCCTACCAGGACCTTTAAAGGACATACTTCCAAAACTGCCCGACAACTTAAAGTAGGTAAGTAGCCATGGAAAAAGAAAAATATCTTTCTAAGGCAGTTGCTCGTTATGTAAGAATGAGCCCCCAGAAAGGGCGGCTGGTAGCAGACCTGATCAGGGACAGGCTGGTCGGTGAGGCTCTGACTATTCTCAAATTTAACCAGAAAAAGAAAATAAGTGCCATTCTGGAAAAGGTTTTACGTTCAGCCATTGCCAATGCTCAGCAGAAAGTTCCCAGCATCGACGTTGATAACCTTTACATTGCCAAGATCCAGATTGACCAGGGCCCAGCCATGAAAAGAATAAGGCCGGCTCCTATGGGACGGGCCTACCGGGTACTGAAAAGAATGAGCCATGTCAAAATCTACTTAGATGAAAGAAAAGGGAGATAGACCGTGGGACAGAAGACACATCCAATAGGCTTTCGCTTAGGGTTTAACAAAAATTGGACCTCCCGCTGGTTTGCCAGAGGCCGGGACTATGCCAGGTTGTTCCATGAAGACCTGCAGATGAAGAAGGCAGTCAAGCAAAAATATGCTCATGCCGGAATAGCCAGTGTCGATGTGGAAAGAGTCGGTCCCAAGGTCCGGGTTATAGTCCACACGGCCCGACCCGGTATCATCATCGGGCGTGGTGGCAAGGAAATTGAAAACCTCAAAAACATGCTGGAAACAATCGCCAGGAAAGAAGTTTATGTGGATATCAGAGAGGTAGATAAGCCCGAATTGAATGCCACCCTGGTGGCTGAAGGCATTGCCACACAGCTGGAAAAGCGAATTGCTTATCGCCGGGCTATGAGAAGAGCGGTTGAGATGGCGCTGAAGATGGGAGCTAAGGGGATTAAAGTGATGTGCTCTGGTCGTCTGGGAGGAGTAGAAATTGCCAGGACCGAATGGTACTTAAAAGGTCAGCTGCCGTTACAAACTCTGCGGGCTGATATTGACTATGCCTTTACTGAAGCCTTCACTACCTACGGACAGATCGGGATTAAGGTCTGGATCTATCGGGGTGATGTGGATAAACCCAAAGTTTCCTCTCAAATAATTGAAGCTGAGGAGATTTGACCATGTTGATGCCGAAGAAAGTCAAATACCGCAAACAACAGCGTGGTCGGATGAAGGGAAAGGCCCTGCGTGGGGCAGAGCTGGCTTTTGGTGATTATGGGCTGCAGGCTCTCGAACCTTGCTGGCTTACGGCCAGACAGATTGAAGCCGGAAGAGTTACTATAACTCGATTTCTGAAGAAACGGGGCAAAATGTGGGTTCGGGTTTTTCCCTGGAAACCAGTAACCAAAAAGCCCACTGAAACCAGAATGGGCCGGGGCAAGGGAGACCCAGAGTTCTGGGTAGATGTAATCAAACCTGGCCGTATTATTTTTGAGATAGAAGGCGTTGACCCTGAGGTGGCTGAGGAAGCCATGCGTCTGGCAGCCCATAAATTGCCGATTAAAACCAGATTTATTTCAAGGGAACACAGGGAGCTAAAATGAAGATCAGAGAACTGAGAGAATTATCAGCCGATGAATTGAAGCAGAAAGAGCTGGAGCTCAGGGACCAGCTGTTCAAGCTTCGTTTTCAGAAGTCTCTGGGTCAGCTCGACAATCCAGCCAAAATCAGGAACGTTAGAAGAGATATTGCCAGAATTAAAACTCTTCTGAAAGAATTCGAGAAAAAAGGGACGGAATAAACCATGGAAGCTAAACAGAAAAAAAGGATAACGACCAAAGTGGGTACGGTTGTGGCCAAAAAATCAGCCAAGACCCTGAGAGTTCTGGTGGAAAGGCTGGAACGGCACCCGCTTTACAAAAAGACTATCAAAAGAAGAAAGGTCTTCCTTGTTCATGATGAACATGACAAATGTCAGGTTGGGGACGTGGTCCGGATAGTGGAGACCAGACCTATTAGCAAACTCAAAAGATGGCGGGTAGCTGAGATCCTAGGTGTAGCTTCCAGAGAAATAGAAACTGAAATTCCTAATGAAGGTGAACTAACATGATCCAGATGCGAACTATGCTTAAGGTAGCGGATAACTCCGGCGCCCGGAAGATTATGGCTATAACCCCTCTGGGCGGTGGAGTGGGCAGAGTGGCAACCATCGGTGATGTTATTTCAGCCTCGGTAAAAGAGGCCGATCCTGATAGCAAAATTCAAAAGGGCAAAGTGGTCAGAGCAGTGATTGTCCGAACCAGAAAAGAAGTCAGACGTAAGGACGGCTCATACATTCGGTTTGATGATAACGCCGCAGTCATAATTGATAAATCTGGTGAGCCGGTCGGAACCAGAGTTTTCGGTCCGGTTGGCCGAGAGCTGAGGGAGAAAAAGTTCATGAAGATTATCTCTCTGGCTCCGGAGGTGCTGTGATGGCTAATTTCCCTTACAAAAAGAATGATCTGGTGATAGTCCGCAGCGGGAAAGACCGGGGTAAAACTGGAAAAATTTTAAAAGTTATTCCTGAGAAAAACCGGGTGCTGGTAGAAAGAGTGAACATGGTAAAGGTTTTTGTCAGGCCTGACCGCAGTCAAAATATTCAGGGTGGCATCATGGAAAAAGAAGCGCCGGTTCATGTGTCCAAGGTAATGCTTTATTGCGAAGATTGCGGTCGGGGGGTCAGGTTCAGGCATAAAATTCTGGAGGATGGGACCAAGATAAGAGTCTGTGCCAGATGTCAGACTAACTTAGAGAAGTCCTGAGAGGTCGGAAGATGAGCAGGTTATTAGAGCGTTATAAAAAAGAAATTATAAAGGAACTCCAGGAAGAGCTGGGAATTGAAAATCCAATGGCGGTTCCCAGGCTGGAGAAAATCATCATTAATATGGGTGTTGGTGATGCCATTCAGAACATCAAGCTCCTGGATACAGCCAAGGTGGAACTCAGCTTGATTAGCGGTCAATTCCCGGCCATCGGGAGGGCCAAAAAGTCGATATCAGCATTCCATCTAAGAAAAGGACAGCCAATTGCCTGTTATGTGACCCTGAGAAGAAAGAGGATGTATGAGTTCTTTGACCGGCTGGTTAACATTGTTCTGCCTCGGGTTAGAGACTTTCGGGGTGTTTCACCACATTCCTTTGACGGCCGTGGTAATTATACCCTCGGATTACGGGACCAGCTGGTTTTTCCGGAGATAGATTATACCAAGGTGGAAAGGCCGAGAGGTATGAACATAACCATTGTGACCACGGCCAGAAATGACCGGGAAGCGTATGCCCTGTTAAAGAAACTGGGCATGCCCTTCCGTGAATCTTGAGGAAAGGAAGGTTAAAAGTGGCTACCATCGCTAAAATGGTCAAGGACCAAAGAAAACCCCGGTTTGCTATCCGTCACCGAAACCGGTGCCGGCTTTGCGGGCGTCCCAGGGGTTATTACCGCAAATTTGACCTTTGCCGGCTGTGTTTAAGGCAGTTAGCCTTGAAGGGAGAAATCCCTGGTATAATAAAAGCTTCCTGGTAAAAAATTGGAAAGGATAGAACCATGAGTCTGACTGACCCGATTGCTGACATGCTAACAAGAATAAGAAATGCCGTCAGGGCCAAAAAGAAGGAAGTTAACATGCCTTCTTCCAGGATGAAAGTGGAAATAGCCCGGATTCTGAAAGAAGAGGGCTATATCAGAAATTACAAAGTTATTGAAGACAACAAACAAGGAATACTTAACATAATTTTGAAATATACTGATGATAATCAGAGTGTCATCACCGGGCTTCGCCGGGTCAGTAAGCCGGGCTGCCGGATTTACTGCACCCGTGATAACATCCCCCATGTCTTGGATGGTCTGGGGGTGGTTATCATTTCGACTTCCCGCGGTCTGCTGACCGATAAACAGTGCCAGGAACTGGGAATCGGAGGCGAGGTTCTGTGTGAAATCTGGTAATTCAGAAGGTGAGGTAGGACCATGTCGCGAGTAGGTAAAAAGCCGATTGAAATACCAGCCGGTGTCAAAGTTACCATTCATCCTGACCGAATTGAGGTTGAAGGAAAGCTGGGTAAGCTCACCTCTCCGCTTTATGCCGGGGTTACGGCCAGAGTGGAAGGCAATCAGCTGATCATCAGCCGGGAAAATGAAGAGCAGAAAACCAGGCAGTTTCACGGTCTATGCCGGGCTCTGGCCAACAATGCCGTTATCGGGGTTTCTCAGGGCTTCAGTAAACAGCTGGAAATTACCGGAGTCGGCTACCGGGCCAAGGTGGAGAAAGGCAAACTGGAGCTCAACGTTGGTTATTCCAAGCCCGTCATTTACGAGATACCGGAAGGCATTGAAGTAATAGCGGAAAAGCCAACCCTGTTAACAGTCAAGGGTATAGACAAGCAAAAAGTGGGGCAGGTGGCTGATACCATAAAAAGGTTCCGGCGTCCGGATCCTTACAAGCAAAAGGGTATCCGCCTGGTTGGCGAGGTGCTGATCAAGAAAGAAAGAAAAGCGGGGGTGGCCGGTGCTTAAGTCAAAAACAGAAATTAAAAAGATCAGAAAACAAAGGATTAGGAAAAGAATCAGAAAGAAACTCCAGGGAACTCCTCAAAGACCCAGAGTGCTGGTTATTAAATCTAACCGCTATATTTATGCTCAGGTTATTGATGACTTTTCGGGCCGGGTTATTACCTCAGCTTCTACTCTGGAAAAAGACTTTCGCGAGCAGAACAAGAATTGTAAAAACAAAGAAGCCTGTGCTCTTTTGGGAAAGCTCTTGGCAAACAGGCTGAAGGAAAGAAACATCCAGGCTATAGTTTTTGACCGTGGTATCTATCCCTACCATGGTCGGGTAAAGGTTCTGGCTGAAGCCCTCAGGGCTGAAGGCATTTCCTTTTAACCGATTTAGGAGGAATTGACGTGGAACACGAAGATTTCGAAAAGCTGGACGAAGCAATCAGCTCGGAGCTTGAGCTAAAAGACCAGGTTATCTCCATCCGCAGGGTGACCAAGGTGGTCAAAGGCGGAAAGAATCTCAGTTTCTCAGCCCTGGTAGCTGTTGGCAATGAGAAAGGAAAAGTCGGAATCGGTCTGGGAAAAGCCCGAGAAGTGCCTCAGGCCATAGCTAAGGCTGTGGAAGACGCAAAAAAACATATGATTGAGGTTCCTTTAGTTGGAACTACCATTCCCCACAAGATTAAGGGAGAATCAGATGCCGGGATTGTAGTGCTCAGACCAGCTTCTCGGGGAACTGGAGTTATTGCTGGCGGTGCGGTTAGAGTTATTCTGCAACTGGCCGGAGTAAAAGACATCCTGACTAAATCGATAAGAAGCAATAATCCCATCACTGTGGCTCAGGCGACCATAGAGGCCCTTAAAAAGCTAAAGAAGCCTGAGGAAGTAAAAAAGCAAAGAAGTAGAGCCGATTAATTCAGAAGCGAGGCCAAAATGAGCAAAGAAAGATATTTGAAAATAAAACTGGTAAGAAGTTTAATCGGACATCCTCAGAAACACCGCCTGGTAGCCTACGGGCTGGGGTTGAGGAAGCTGAATTCTGAAGTGGTCAGAAAAGATTGTCCGGAAATAAGGGGCATGATTCGAAAAATATCTCATTTGCTCAAGGTGGAGGAGATTGACAAGCCATGAATTTAAGCAAATTGAAACCAGCCGAAGGTGCAAAAAAGAGCGATAAAAGAAGAGGCCGGGGGCCGGGCTCTGGCTTGGGTAAGACTGCCGGGCGCGGCCATAAAGGCCAGCTGGCCGGAGCTGGCTATAAGAGAAAGTGGGGTTTTGAAGGCGGACAGATGCCTCTGCATCGCCGTCTGCCCAAGCGCGGTTTTAACAACAAATTCAGGGTGGAATATACCGAGGTTAACCTGGACCGGCTGGACAAAATCCCGGAAAAGGAAATAGGGCCAAAGGAAATGGTGGAACACAGGTTAATTCATAAAGAAACAGAACTGGTGAAGGTGCTGGGTAGAGGTAACCTGAGTTCAGCCAAAACCATAAAGGCTCAAGCTTTTTCTCAATCGGCCTTGAAGAAGATTGAGGAAAGCGGCGGCCAAGCTATTATCATCGGGAAAGAATAATGTTAGAAAGCATCCGTAACATTTTCAGCATTCCTGACCTGAGAAAAAGGGTAATCTTTACCCTGCTTCTTCTGGCTGTGTACCGAATCGGGGCTCAAATTCCAAACCCTGGTGTCAGTGCCGAAGCACTGGCGGAGTTCTGGCAGACCCAGCGAGGTTCTATTCTGGGATTTTACGACCTGTTTTCTGGCAGGGCTATGTCCCGGATGACCATCTTCGCTTTGGGTATTATGCCTTATATTAGTGCTTCGATTATCCTGCAGCTGCTGACGGTGGTCTGGCCTTACCTGGAAAGGCTTTCCAAGGAAGGCGAGCTGGGCCGAAAAAAAATCACCCAGTATACTCGTTATGGAACACTGGTCATCTGCTTGATTCAGTCTTTCGGAATCTCCATCTTTCTGGAAAGTCTAACCAGTCCGACCGGAGCCAAGATTGTACCCAATCCCGGCTGGGGGTTCAGGCTGCTGACCATGCTGACCCTGACTACCGGCACAACTTTCATCATGTGGCTGGGCGAGCAGATCTCGGAACGGGGCATAGGTAATGGGATTTCGCTAATCATCTTTGCAGGCATAGTGGTTGGGCTGCCCAGCGGCATAAACAGTCTAATTACCGGTCTGAGAACAGGTACCCTTGACCCCTTGAGAATTATCTTCCTGGTGGTTTTAATGCTGGCGGTCATTGCGTTCATCATTTTTGTGGAGAGGGGTCAGCGAAGGATACCAATTTCTTACGCCAAACGAGTAATCGGGAGAAAGGTTTACGGTGGCCAGAGCACCCATCTGCCGCTTCGGGTAAACACGGGTGGAGTCATTCCCATCATCTTTGCTGCTTCCATTATTACCATTCCTTCTACCCTGGCCAACCTGTTTAAGGCTCCGATATTTCAGGATATTGCCAGACAGTTCGGGCTGGGGATGCCCCTTTATAATATTCTGTATATTGCATCAATTATCTTTTTCACTTATTTTTATGTCTCCATCATATTTAACCCCAACGATGTAGCTGACAACTTGAGAAAGTACGGCGGTTTTATACCTGGAATCCGTCCGGGCAAAAATACCGCCGACTACATAGATGAAGTTCTCAGCAGGATAACTCTGGTGGGAGCTCTTTATCTGGCTGCCATCGCTATCCTGCCCGAGTTCCTGATGACCGGTTTCAAGGTAGGAGCTTTGCCCTGGATTGGAAATTTTCTGGAGGCCAACCTGCCCAAGTGGTTTACTCAGGGGCTGAACGTTGACTTCTATTTTGGCGGCACCTCCATTTTAATCGTTGTTGGAGTAGCCATGGACACGCTACAGCAGATAGAAGCCCAGCTGGTCATGAGGCATTATGATGGGTTCCTGAAGAGTGGTCGTATAAGAGGGAGAAGAGGATGAGGGTAATTCTCTTAGGACCAGCCGGTAGTGGCAAGGGAACTCAAGCCGATTTAATTCAGAAACACTACGGCTTCCCCAAGATTTCTACCGGGGATATTCTGAGGCAAGAAGCCAGCTCTAAAAGCGAGCTTGGCCTTAAAGTAGCTGAGGTCATGAAATCAGGGCAACTGGTAGCTGATGAAATTGTTCTGGAAGTGGTGAAAACAAGGGTGGCACAGCCTGATTGCCGGGCCGGATATGTTCTGGATGGATTTCCCAGAACTTTAAACCAGGCTTTGCTTCTGGAGCAGGTTGATCCCGACCGGCCGGAAACGGTTTTTGAGATTCTGATAACAGAAGAAGAAGTTTTAAGACGACTCAGTGGTCGGAGAGTTTGCCTGCAGTGCGGAGCTGTGTATAATGTTAACAGCCACAGTAAACCGAAAATTAATGACCGCTGTGACCTGTGTGGCTCAACGCTGGTGATAAGGGAAGACGACAGGGCGGAAGTTATTAAAGAAAGATTCAGGATTTACTTAGAAACTATAAAACCTTTGGTCGAGCATTATTCGGCCAAAAAGGTCCTTTTTCAAATTGACGGTCAAAATTCAGCTGAAGAAATATTCAAAGTGATAAAATCAATAATCGACAGAAGAATATCCGATCAGAACGGAGACAAGGTGCAGGAATGATTATCTACAAATCCGAGGCTGAGATTGAGATGATGCGTCGGAGTTCGCAGATTGTGGCCAGGATTCTGTCTGAGTTGAAAGAAATGATTAAACCGGGTCTGGAAACCAGGGAACTGGATGCTTATGCTGAAGCCCGGGCCAGGGAGCTCGGGGCGGTCCCGGCTTTTAAGGGATACCGCGGCTATCCAGCCTCTCTCTGCGTTTCAATTAATGAAGAAATAGTTCACGGGATTCCTTCAGGCCGTCGGCTCCGGGAAGGTGATATAGTCAGCCTGGATTTCGGCGCAGTTTATGAAGGTTTTTATGGCGATGCGGCTGTGACTGTGGCGGTTGGACAGGTATCTCAACAGGCTCTGAAATTGATAGAAGTGGCCGAAAAGGCCTTTTACCGCGGCCTGGAAAAGCTGCGGGTTGGAAACAGACTTTCTGACGTTTCAGCTGCCATTCAGGAGGAAGTGGAGAAAGCCGGGTTTTCAGTCATCCGGGCTTTTGTTGGTCACGGCATCGGCAGAAGCCTTCATGAAGAGCCTCAGCTTCCAAACTTCGGACAGCCTGGACATGGTCCAATCTTGAAAAAAGGTTTAACACTGGCCATAGAACCAATGATTGCCGCTGGCCACTGGGAAGTCGAGGTCCTGAATGACGGCTGGACCGCGATTACTCAGGACCGGAGTCTTGCTGCCCATTTTGAACATACAGTGGCTTTGACTGACCAGGGAGCAGAGATTCTAACAAGGCTTGACGGGGATGAAGTCAAGCTGACTGCCGGGAGAGTAGCTAATGCCTAAGCAGGATGTTTTTGAAATTGAAGGAGTAGTCCTGGAAACTCTGCCCAATGCTATGTTCAAGGTGGAGCTGGCCAACAAACATATAATCCTGGCTCATATTTCGGGCCGGATGCGGAAAAATTTTATCCGTATCCTGCCAGGAGACCGGGTTTTAGTGGAAATATCGCCTTATGATTTGACCAAAGGGCGTATCACTTACAGGTTTAAGTGAGGTGTAAGATGAAGGTCAGAGCATCGGTGAAGAAAATGTGTCGGAACTGCAAGATAGTTAGGAGAAAAGGGGTGATTAGGGTAATCTGCTCTAACCCCAAACATAAACAAAGACAAGGATAAAAGAGGAGACCATGGCAAGAATAGCAGGTATCACACTTCCCCCTGAAAAAAGGATTGAAATCGGGTTAACCTACATTTATGGAATCGGCCGGTCCAAAGCCAACAAGATTCTGGAAGAAGCCAGAATCGACAAGAATAAGAAAGTGAAAGAGCTGACCGAGGATGAAATCAACAAAATCCGGCAGATTATCGAGAAGCGGGAGAAGATCGAAGGTGACCTCCGAAAAGAAGTAGCCATGAATATTAAGCGGCTGATAGATATCGGCTGCTATCGGGGAATGCGCCACAAGAGAAACCTCCCGGTCAGAGGACAGAGGACCAGAACCAATGCCCGTACCAGAAAAGGACCTCGTGGCCACAGCATTAAAAAACTGAAAGAAAAGAAAGCTTAAGTGAGGGAGAAAATCCATGCCCAAAGCCAAGAGCAAAAAGAAAAAGATAAAAAAGGAAGTAACCTACGGAGTGGCTCACATTCAGTCTACTTTCAACAATACCATCATCACCATTACTGACCAGCAGGGGAATACTATCTGCTGGGCCAGCTCAGGTACCTCTGGATTTAAGGGAGCCAGGAAAGGAACTCCTTTCGCCGCCCAGCTGGCTGCTAAGGAAGCAGCCAGTAAGGCTAAAGAGTATGGTGTTCGTTACGTGGATGTTCGGGTAAAAGGACCCGGAGCCGGTCGCGAATCGTCAATCAGGGCACTGCAGGCTGCCGGTTTGGAAATAAAGTCGATCCGGGATGTAACCCCGATTCCTCACAACGGCTGCCGGGTTAGAAGGAGAAGAAGAGTTTAATGAGGATTAAAGGAGATTAATCATGGCCAGATACCAGAAGCCAGACTGCCGCTTGTGCCGGACAGAAAAAACCAAGCTTTTTCTGAAGGGCAATAAGTGTTTAACCGATAAATGTCCCCTGGAAAGACGACCTTTTGCTCCCGGTCAGCATGGCCGGATGCGCAAGAGGGTTCTGGGCTATGCCCTGCAGCTTCGGGAAAAACAGAAGCTGAAAAGGTATTACTGCATGTCGGAAAAACAATTCCGATTTTTCTTCAAAAAAGCTGAAAAACAGAAAGGGGTGACCGGTGAAAATCTGTTGATCATGCTGGAAAGAAGACTGGACAACGTGGTCTATCTGCTGGGCCTGGCCCAGTCAAGGTCTCACGCCCGTCAGATCATTACCCACGGTCACATCAGAGTGAACGGCCACAAGGTGACCGTTCCTTCCTACCTGGTCAAGGAAGGGGATGTAATAAGCTTGAAGGAAAAATCAGCCCAGAACGAAAATTTCAGAGCTGTGGTTGAAGCTAACAAGACCAGAACAGTTCCTGGCTGGCTGCAGCCTGACTGGGATAACCTCCAGGGTCGGGTGGTTACTCTGCCCACCAGGCAGGACGTTACCATTCCGGTGGAAGAACACCTGGTGGTCGAGCTTTATTCGAAATAACGGGGAAGATAATCCTCCAATTATCTTCCTAATAAGGAGGAACCATGACAGAGCTTGGTTTCCAGAGGCCAAGATTCTTAGAGCCAGATTATGAAACTTTGACTGAAACTTATGGCCGTTTCAAGGCTCAGCCCTTTGAGCGGGGTTACGGCATTACCATAGGGAATTCTTTGCGCCGCATTTTGCTGTCGTCTATAACCGGCGCAGCCATCACTGCCGTCAGAATTTCTGGAGTTTTACATGAATTCTCAACGATTCCAGGTGTTGTTGAAGATGTGACTCATATCATTCTCAATATTAAGACCATTCCCCTGAAGTTAAAGGTCAATGAGCCGAGAAGGATGACCCTCAAGGTGGTTGGCCCAGCAGAGGTTAAATCAGGAGATATAGTCCACGACTCAGACGTAGAAATTCTTGACCCCAACGTTCATATAGCTACCCTGGATGTAGACGGTAAGTTGGAGATGGAAATGGTAGTTAAGAACAATCGGGGTTACATCACCGCTGATCAGAACTTTGACAGCGACTTGAGTGTTGATTTCATACCTCTTGATTCCTCTCATTCCCCGGTCTTGAAAGTTAACTACACCGTTGAGCCAGCCAGGGTTGGTAAAAGAATTGATTATGAAAGTCTGACTCTGGAAATCTGGACTAACGGAGCTATCAGACCTTCCGAAGCTCTATCTCAGGCTGCCAAGCTAATGCGCGACCATCTGGTGATTTTCCTGAACATCGTCGATGAGCCGCTGGAGAAAGAAATTATGGTTCCCAGGAAGGAAATACCCTATCTGGACAAGGTTGAGGTGCTGGCCCAGACCATTGACCACCTGGAGCTTTCCGTCCGGGCCAACAACTGTCTCAGAGCGGCTGGAATCAGCTATGTCTATGAGCTAGTCCAGAGAACCGAAGAACAGCTGCTTCAGACTAAAAACTTTGGCCGGAAATCTCTGGCTGAGATCAAAGAAACCTTAAACAATCTGGGTCTGGGGTTGAACCTGGATTTACATCCCAAGCTGCTGGAACAGGTTCAAGCCGTTATAAAACAGAGCAAGAGTGATAAGGAGCTTGAAGCATGAGGCACCGGGTCAAACGCTATCAACTTAGGAGAAATACGGCCCACAGAAGGGCTTTGCTTCGAAATCTGGTTACTTCTCTTCTGGAAAAAGAAAGGATTAAAACCACCCTGGCTAAAGCCAAAGCGACCAGACCTGTAGCTGAAAAAATGATAACTCTGGGTAAAAGAAATACCCTGGCAGCCAGAAGACAGGCTCTCGCTTTCCTCCTGAAAGAATCAGTGGTCCAGAAGCTTTTCACCGAACTGGGTCCCAGATTCAAAGAAAGACCGGGAGGCTATACTAGAATCGTCAAACTGGGCCTGCGTTCTGGAGACGGAGCTCAAATGGCCATGCTGGAGCTTCTCGGGGCTGAGTTCAAGAAGAAAGCCAAGAAAAAAGAGAAAGAAAAGAGCCTGAAGCGAACTTAAAATTACCCATAATCAATTCAAAGATTTAAAAGCGGATTTGGTTTTCTGGCAAATTTTATTCAATCATCATTCTTAAAAATCAGATAGGAATAGGGTAATTTTTTTCTTTCTCTGGATTGCAACCAATTAATTCTTTGGCCGGCGGGCGCCCCGGAAGATTTTTTGCCAGTAATCGTCAGACAGACTGGAAATCTGGACAACCGGAATCAGATGAGTGGTGGCATGGATAAATTCACGCTCGTTGATCATCATCCCGACATGGGAAATGCTCTTGCGGCCGAAGAAGACCAGGTCCCCGGCTTTTTCCTGTCCTCTCTGAACTTCCAGCAGCCCGGAGCTGGTGAACTGGATGTCGGCGTCCCTTAGAATTTCAACTCCGCTCAACCGGTAGACCAGCTGGACAAAACCAGAACAATCTAAGCCCAGCGGGCTGGTCCCGCCCCAGAAATAGGGGAGGCCGAGAAATTTCTGAGCCAGTTCGACCATTTTCTCCGGACTCAATCTGGGCCTGCGGAAAGGAGCCGATTTGATTTCTCCATCACCGACCTGAATAAAACCCTTCCGACCATCGGGCAAAGTTACTTCTGCCCACCGCTCCTCAGGCTTACCGACTTCCAGAATACAGCTGATGGGGGCGAAAGTCAGCGGTTTTTGTTTGGTAACGTCTGGAAGTGTGTAAATGTAAGCCAGGAGACTGGTGATTTCAATGACCTGTCCTTCAGCAGCGTAAAATTTCTCCCCAGGGCGATACAGACGCACAGCCTGAGCTCTAACCCAGCCCTGATAGGTATCTGGGGTTTCAACCTGATACCAATCATGCCCATTTTGATCTCTTTCAATTTTCAGTATTTTAACAGTTATGCCTAAAAGTGCCTGACTGACCACATCCACTTGTTCAGATGGTTTGGAATACATGTTTTCAACGGGATTGAGAATGACTCCGGAAACGTCTGCTGTCTGGGCCCGGGTTAAAGAAAAGCTGAATATCATAATAATTATCAATCCTAATAGATTTTTTTGGTTCATCTGCTACCTCCAGTACTGAGTAAAATTATATTACTTTTCTTTAGATTAGAGAAAGAGATTTAGTTGCTGCTAAGAGATTAAATTCTGTATACTGATATTCTCCGGAGGGCAGGATGAGAAGAAAAGATTTCTTAAAAACTGCTAGTCTTTTATTAAGCTACCCCTTTTTCTCCAGCTGCAAACAGTTATCGGAGAAAACCTTTAGTTACAAAAAAGGGCGAGTCAGAATTACTACCAGAATTTACGAGCTTCACCTGCGCCAGACCTGGACTCTGTCTCGCGGCAGCTGGTCCACCAGACGCAATTTACTGGTCAGGCTGGAAAAGGATGGAGTGGTTGGCTACGGGGAAGCCGCTCCGATTGCTCGTTATCACGAAAGTGCTGAGAGTAATCAGGCCCTGGTGGAAAAAGCCCTGCCCATTCTGGAAAAAGACCTCTGGGCCTATCAGGAGCGCTGGACCGAACTTGACCGGCTATCTCCTGGCGAGAATGCAGCCAAGGCGGCCCTGGACCTGGCCATTCTGGACTGGGTTACTAAAAGTTTGAAAATTCCTCTCCATAGATTCTTTGGCCTTGATAAAGAAAAGACTCTTTCTACCACTTTCTCCATCGGGATTGATGAAATTCCGGTGATGCAGAAAACGGCTCTCCAGGCTAAGGACTTTAAGGTTCTTAAAATTAAGGTTGGCCTCAAGGATGATAAAAAAATAATAGAAGGAATCAGAGAAGTTACCGACCGGCCTCTTAGAGTTGATGCTAACGAAGGCTGGAAAACCAAAGAAGAGGCTCTGGAAATGATTAATTGGCTGGCTGACAGGGGAGTGGAGTTTGTTGAGCAGCCTCTGCCGGTGGACAAGCTCGATGATTATCGCTGGTTAAAAGAGAGGGTTAAAATTCCTATCATTGCTGACGAGAGCGTCCATAAGAGCCATGATGTTCCAGCTCTGGCCTCAGCTTTTCATGGGATTAACATCAAACTGATGAAGTGCGGCGGTCTTCAGGAGGCGCTCCGCCTGGTGGCGGTGGCCAGGGCTTTTGGGTTAAAGCTGATGATTGGCTGTATGATTGAAAGTTCTCTGGCCATAGCAGCAGCTGCGGCCCTCACTCCTCTTTTTGATTATGCCGACCTTGACGGCAATCTGCTTGTGGATAACGACCCCTTTCGTGGTCTGGAGTTGAGAGGAGACCGCTGGATTCTTTCTGACCGCCCGGGTCTGGGGGTGGGGCCGGTTATTCCTGACTGGTGAGCGGCTCACGGTCGCTCTACTTTTCTGAGATTATTCGACCGTACTCACTTGATCTCTCCAGTCGCTCAAAATGGTGGTAGACCAGCCTTCCTATTTTTCTTATTACTTCATTACCGTCAATCTGAGGTGAAAGATAAGTAGTCATCACGCAGATGATATAGGGATTTTTTTCCAGAAAAACAATTCCGGAATCACAGCGCACTGCCTCCAGTTCACCGGGTTTATCAGCTACCATTATTCCATCAGGAACAGCCTGCTGCAAAGGGCTTTCTTTAGGAAGGGAAAGAATCCGGAAAAACTCCTGGCGAAAGCTCGGGTTCAGGACTTTACCCTGCCAGACTTTTTCCAGCAGGGTCAGCATCTCTTTTGGGGTGGAAATGTTTTCGCGTCCTTCCCGGGCTGCGTTGAGGTCCATCATCCTGCGACGAAGCCTGGTCTTCTGGAGACCTAAGGAAGCCAGCCTCTGGTTGATTGACTCCATCCCCACTCTGTCAATCAGGAGATTAGTGGCGGTGTTATCTGAGAGGACTACCATTAACACGCTCAGATCTAAAACAGAAATCTTGAGATAGGGATAGCCGAGGAAACTCAGAATTGGTCCGCCACCTACTCTAGCTTCCGGCTTTAAGTCTAGAAATTCATCAAGCTTCAGCTGGTTTTCTTCAGCTCTCTTCAGCACCTCAAGCAGAATAGCAATCTTAATGGAGCTGGCCTGCGGAAATATCTCGTTTTCATTGATAGAAAAAACCCGACCGCTGGTCAGGTTTTTTACGGCCAGTCCCAGGACTCCGTCCAGTGAATCACTGATGGTCTTAAGCTCCTGATTAAGACGGTTTTCCAGAATTCTAATTTTGTTATCAGCCCACCCTGGGTTACAGAGATAAAGGAGAATTAAGGCCAAATGAAAAAAACAGATCAGAAAACTCTTGTGGCTAAACTTCATTCTATCCTTCCCCTGTCCTGATGATAATTTTTATTTGTTGATTATAATTTTCTGACCTGGTATCAGAATGTCGCCATCCAGGTTATTATCTTTTTTTAGGCGGTCAAGGCTGACTCCAAAGGTTCTGGCTATCTGGTAAAGAGTGTCTCCGCTTTTAACCACATAGGTTATAGACTGACCAGAGGCCAGTGGGGTTCGGGAAGCAGAGGTGTTGGTTCCACCGTCTTCATTGGCAGGCGTCAGTCCTTCGGCTCTTCCTGGTATTTTTAAGCGCTGGCCGGGATAAATTAAAGTGGCACTTTTTAGGTTATTAAGCCTGACTATTGCCTGAACAGTTGTCCGGTAGCGCCTGGCAATCTGGCCCAGGGTTTCGCCTTTTTTAACGGTGTGCCAGCCAAAGACGGCCTCGGGTGGTATCCAGGAGGGGATTTCGTTCAGGCAGGCCAGGGTCTGTTCTCCATAACCCAGTGGGACGCGGAGTTCGTATTCGTAGTTCGGTGTTGAGTCGTGGCGGAGTTCTGGATTGAGCTGGATTAACAATTCCTGGCTTAGGCCTAGTCTGGAAGCAATGATCGAGAGGCGAGCCGGTTTAGTCAGGGTGACTGTTTCAAAAGGAATTGGTTTTTCGGGCTCAGGCAGGGTAAAGCCGTATTTTTCCGGATTTTCAATGATCAGAAGGGTGGCTATAAACCTGGGCACATAACGGGCAGTTTCATAGGGAAGGTTGGTAAAGAGATCCCAGAAATTGTCCAAGTAGTCAATTCTCTGAGCTCTGATGACATTCTGGACTCGGAGCTCTCCGCAGTTATAGGCTGCTATGGCTGTGGTCCAGTCACCAAAAAAATCGTGAAGCTCACGCAGATATTTGATGGCGGCCCTGGTCGATTTTACAGGATCCATCCTTTCATCCACAAACCTATCTCTTTTAAGGCCGTAGCGGTAGCCAGTGGAAGCTATGAACTGCCACAGCCCCAGAGCTCTGGCCCGGGAAAGAGCTCTGGTCTTAAAACCGCTTTCGATAAGCGGTAGCCAGGTCAGCTCTTCAGGTAGACCAGCTTGCTTGAATTCCCGAAGAATCATCTCTCTGTAAAGTCCGGAGCGACGGTAGGCTTCCTCAAAAAATTTTCTTTCTACTGTCTGAAAGGACTTGATTTCAGCCTGAACCCATTTATTTTCCACCAGAGGAATGGTCTTGTGATTGGTGGACGGGGGAGGCAGACGAAAAGCATAAACCTGCTGGATTTTTTGAGCCAGCAAAATTCTAAGATCATTTTTTTCCTGGTAAAGAGAAGAATCGGCCGGAGCTTCAATTTTTAGAAGAGTGGCGTAGGCCTGGTCGAGAAGACTCAAAGCCATATCCAGGTTCTCTTTTTCCAGAGCTGACTGGGCTTCCTGAATAAGGTTGTAGACTTCATCTGTCTGAGAAGTTGTTTCCTGGTCGCTGATTCTGGTAGACGATTCAGGCTGCTCCTGGTTCTTTATTTCGGTTTCGGCGGCTGGAGGAACTGAGGTGGTAGGAGGCTGACTGACGGTATTTTCTCTTCCTGGCCCGAGAGTAGAGGCAGGGGTTATAGATTTCTTGGCCCCGCTTGAGGCACAGCTTAAGCCTAGGATGATGATTATTAATATTAGAGCAGTAAAAAATGAATAACGATAACGCATTGCCACACTCCAAACATCTGTTTATAACATCAACCGGCTGTTTAATCAACCGATATTTATAAAACTAACTGCCAGAGCTAATTTTTTTGGTGCCAGTCCCAGGCTGTCTGAATTATGAATTCCAGGTCAGAAAGTTCTGGTTGCCAGTCTAAAAAGCTCAGGGCCCGGTCTTTGGATGCCAGCAGCACTGGAACATCGCCCGCCCTTCTGGGGCCGAAGTTAAGCGCGGCCTTTTTCCCGGTTACTTTTTCGGCAGTTCTGACTACCTCCAGCACTGAATAGCCTCGTCCTGTTCCCAGGTTAAGGACCTGACTGGTTTCTTCAGCCTGGAGCTTTTGCAAAGCGAGCAGGTGAGCCCTGGCCAGGTCGGTGACATGAATGTAATCCCTGATTGGAGTGCCGTCGGGGGTGGGAAAATCCTGGCCAAAAATTCTAAACTCAGGATTCCGGCCCAGCAGGTGGAGAAGAAGATTGGGAATAAGATGAGTTTCCGGGCAGTGGAGCTCACCTAATTGACCTTCAGGGTCAGCTCCAGCCGCATTGAAATAACGGAGGGAAATATATTTAAGGCCATAAGCCCGGTTATAATCTAAAAGAATTCTTTCCAGCATAGCCTTGCTGGCACCGTAAGGGTTAATTGGCTCGAGAGGATGGTGTTCTGGGATGGGTATTTCCCTGGGCTGACCATAGACTGCAGCGCTGGAGGAGAAAATGAAATACTTAACTCCAAATTGCAACATGACCTCGAGCAGATTAAGGGTAGAAATGAGATTGTGCTGGTAGTATTTTTGAGGGTCAGAATAGGATTCTCCGACCTGAATCAAAGCGGCAAAATGGATTACAGCCTCAATCCTTTCCTGCCGGAAGAGACAGGATAAGTCATCCTTGGAGCGGAGGTCGCCCCGCACCACCCGGCCGCCGCAGACCAGTTTTTCATGACCGGTGCTGAAGTTGTCGAAGATGATTACTTCATATTTGTTCCGGAGAAGCTCTTTAACAGTATGTGAGCCGATATAACCAGCTCCTCCAGTGACCAGCACAGTCATTTCTTTTTCTCCTTTTCTTCAAGCAGCTTTCTGGCGATTTTTATTCCCTGAGTTCTGGTTTCAAAGTGGTTATCGAGCTGTAATTTATAAAGCTTCTTAAGAAGTTTACCCATTTCCGGGCCAGGGCTGACTCCAAGTTTTATCAGGTCTCGTCCCATGATTAATGGTTTAATGGTTTCCCGATTTATTTTTAACTCTTCAAACTTTTTTAAAAGCCAGTGAGCTTCCCGGTCCAACCTGGAAATCGGATGCCGCTTACGGCCTGCCCGGTCGGCCGCATCCAGGTAGATTAACATCTCGATTTCACCTTTTACTCCGGCTGCCAGGCGATTAAAAGCTTTTTTGGTCACGAGCTTTCGGTTCAGCCAGAGTTCTGAAGCCCGGTGATGATATCTTATCAACATTGGGACTGTGGCTCTCAGGTTATATCCGCTCCAGGAAAAAATTTTCTGGCGGTTGAAAAATTTTCGGGCAATTTTTTCACTGAGAAGGTCATGGCCTTTGTTGGTGATAACCAGGCGGTCTTTTTTGTATTCCCAGTTAGCAGTGGCTGGCTTACCGGTGTCATGGAGTAAAGCTGCCAGGAGTAAGGCCAGTTCTCGCGGTTTGTCCAGCGTAGTAAGTGTGGCAATGTTTTTAGCCTGGTCCACCGTCAGCAGAGTATGAGCCCAGACAGTGTGGTGGCCGTATTCGTCTTTTTCAGGATGGAAAATGGAATCCTGGATTGATAGACTAAGGCGGTAGAGCTCCGGAAAAAGCTGTTTTAGAACATTGAGTTTCAACATTTCCTGCAAACCGCGAGATGGTCGGCGGGAAAGCAGCAAAATCTTGAACAGTTCTTCGTTAACCCTCTCAACACTCAGTCCTTTCAGGTTAATTTCCTTGGCAATGAGATAGATTTCAGGGTCTATCGAAAATTCCAGGACGGAAGCAAACCTGGCGGCTCTCAGTACCCGCAGGGGGTCTTCCGGGAAAGCTTCAGGATTAGTCAGCCTTATAACCCGGCGTTTAATATCTTCTGCTCCCCCAAAGGGGTCAATCAGAGTTCCGTCAGCCAGTCGCATTGCCAGACTGTTGCAGCGAAAATCCCGCCTTTCCAGGTCTTTTTCCAGGGGGAGGTAAGGGTCAGCTTTTATTATAAAATCTTTGTGACTTCGAAGCTGACTTTCCTGTTTATGGCTGGGCTCATCTTTACGGGGCAGGGCCAGGTCATAAGTATGGTCGTCGACAGTAAACTTGATCACTCCAAAACTTTTGCCCACCAGGTCAACTTTTCCTCTGGCCTGCAGTTTCTTAATTATTTCTTCAAGAGGATGGCCCTGAACCAGCAGGTCAACTTCCCCGGAAGGAACTCCTCGCAGCAGGTCCCGGACAAAACCGCCAACGGCGTAAATGTCCGGACCAAACAGCCGGACAAAAAGCTGGCGGTGCCGAAATTCAGGTTCTATTTTTTTCATCACCAGGTATTTTACCTATTTCTTCGCTCCTTTGAAGACCCTCAGGCCCACATATTCAGCCGGAGGCGGGCTATAAGCTTCATCGGTCCTAGCCCGATGGACGGCACTGAGCCCCAGGACCTGTCCTTTCCCTTCACTGGTAGTGGCCCACTCGGCCACGCTGCCTCCGAGCCCATAAATCAGACTTTTGGTGGCCGGCTTAAAACGGTCTACGGGTAGAAGAAGTGGAGACCGGCCCTTTAACCTGGAGATGACTTCAGTCAGCAGTTTGGCGTCGTCGAAGTTTATAGCGTATCCAGCCCAGTAATCCAGAGTATTATCCTCGCTTTCTGCCAGGGTCAGAAGTTTCCGGGCTTCTTCAGCAGTAGGGAGGCGATAGGTTTCTCCAGTCAGCTGACTCAGCCAGTTAACATATTTTCTGGCCTGATCAAAAGAAATATTGCTCACCGGATAATTTTCAGTCCCGGGTTCAAAGCGGTAGTTCGGGTCAAAAGCCTTCCACTGGGCTCTGGTGACTTCAAACCTTCCGACTTCCAGTCCTTCCCAGACGACAGTCTCTGGAATGAGCTTTCCTTTAACCACCCGGCCAAAGGCCTGCCCGCTTCTGGCAAAACTCTGAGCTTTTAGAGCCAGGTCGAGAGGAGACCCTTCTTTTAAAGCCTTATTTTCTGTCTGGAAAGTTTTGAAGAAGTGAAGGTCAAACCAGGCCAGCTCTTCTTCCATCTTCCGGCGCTGATGGCTGAGTTTTCTCAGACCATGAGGTTCTCCAGGGAAAATGATAAAGCGAACCGGTGCTTTCCCGATTTCTTTCAGAGCCCGGTAGTGTTCCATTCCCTGGCCGAAGGGCACATTGGTGTCTTCGGTTCCATGAAAGATTATGGTTGGCACAGTCATATCCTTAAAGTGAAAGAGTGGAGATTTCTTTATGTAATAATCAGGTCTTTCCCAGGGAGGACCGAGCAGGTAATAATTATCAAAACTTACTCCAAAAGCACAGGTGCCATAATCGCTTATCCAGTTGACGTCGGCAGCTCCGATTCCGGCCACTTTGAATCTGTCAGTCCAGACGGTCAGTCCGATGCTGAGAATACCGCCGTTTGACCAGCCCATAGTAGCCAGATTATCAGGGTCAACCAATCCTCTGGAAATCAGGTAATCAATGCCCTTGAGCATATCTTCGATTTCGTATTCGTAGTAGTGACCCCGAATTGATTCGGCAAAAGCCTGTCCGTAACCTGTTGAGCCGTGGTAATTGGGCATAAGGACAAAGCAGCCTTTCTGAGCCAGGAGGTTGGGATAGTAAGCATAGGATTCTTCAAAAGCATCCATATCTAAGGCCATTGGTCCGCCGTGGATGTTCAAAAACAAAGGATATTTTTTCCCTGGCTGATAGTCATGGGGATAGTAGAGAATTCCCTCCACTTCTTCATCCAGAGCTCCTTTCCAGCGAATGACTTCTGTTCGGGCTAATTTTTTGTTTTTGAGATGGGTATTGAGCTCTGTCAACTGTTTTTCGGTTACCAATTTGTTGTCATCCAGCCGGCCGTAAAACCATTGCAGGGGAGTGGAAGCGTTGGTATAAGAGTAGACCAGATGGTTTCCTTTTTCCTGAACAACCAGCTGGAAAATGTGTGGATAGGGCTTTCCCTCCAGCTCTTTAAAGCTGAAATTATTTCCCTGTTTGTAGTACCGGCGCCACTTTGGTATAGCTCCATTAGCTATTGAGGTGATAAAACCGTCGTCGCGGACCACAAAGCCAAGGTTCATCAGACCATTTTCCCATTTCAGGTCAATTTCCTGATGTTGACCGGTTTTTAGATTGTAGTAATAAAGAAATTCAGCTCCACTGGTCTCGTTAACCGGGTCTACGGTTCTCAACACTGTAAAGTAAAAACCTTCATTATTGTAATCCCAGTAGATGTCTCTTGGCTTGAAAAATGGGTCAGGGAAAATTTCTTTACTGCTGCGGTCTTCAATATTTAATAGGAAAAATTTTGGTTTTATTCTTTTGTCCACCTCATAGCTCAGGCTCTGATTATTTCTGGTAATCACCAGTTTCTTATTGGGCGAAAGAAAAAAATGGGTAATCTGGTCCTGATTTTCGGTCAGCCGGTGCCATTTCTTTTCTTTCAAGCAGTAGAGGAACAACCTCTGGGGTATCATGTTTTCCTGGTCTTCAAAGACTATGGAGGTATCCTTTTTCTCTTTTTCTTTTATTTCTTTTAAGGTTTTCGGCTCTCTGGCTAGGATTAAAAAATGGTCATCGTCTGTCCATTCATAGCTAATAACTCCGAATTCCAGGTTGGTGACCCGATAGGGTTCACCGCCTCTCAGGTCCAGCAACCAGAGCTGCTGGCGCCGGGTTTCTTCTCCAGCTGGATTTTCTGTCCGGTCCTGACGATTGCTCAGGAAAGCCACCATCTGACCACTTGGCGACCATCGTGGCCGGCTGACGGAGCTGCTGCCCCGGGTGAGCTGAACAGTCAACCCGTTCTGGTCAAGATAGCTCAGGAAAAGATGAGAAAGGCGCCCATCTTTCTCTTTGTCGGGAACATTTTTTATCCAGGCCACCCTGTTGCCCTCTGGGGAAAACCGAAAATCAGAGGCTCTTTCCTGATTGATAACATCATCTATCGTCCAAGGGCTCAAAGCGGTTCGGTCATTTTCTGCTGAAAGAGCCGCCAGCAAAATCAGGGTAGAGATTATTACCAGGTAAATCTGACTTCGGGTTAGCTTATTCATGCCACCTCCTGTCATGGTTGTTATATTTCAATTTAGTTTATAATTACTTGCCACTAAATTTCCAGAAAATTTTAAGCCCACTTGTAATCTCTTCCGAATTCGGGTATTTTAACTTTTCCAGCCAGGAATGATTTCGGAGCTGGGTTCTAAAAGTCAATGTATAAATATAGAAATTTAAAGAGAAAGCTACTGAATTTTCTTATGGTTGTTCTCTGGACAGTACCTCTGTTCATAAATCAAACTGGAGCCCTGCCGAAAAGGGTACTGGAAGTCAAGCTTAAAGAGACCAGAATTTCTGAACTTTCAAACGATGGACTGGTTCTTTCTTTCCTGACAATAGTAGAAAACTCTTCTGGTCGTAAATACCGGCTGATGTCCTATGAATACCAGGTCCTGATTAATGAAAAAGAATATTTTCGTCAGCAGTTTTCCGTTGAGGAATCTATTGAAATACCGGCTGAAGGAATTGCCACCTTGAATTTTCCGCTTCGGCTCAACTATAAATATCTTCAACCATTTCTCCAGGAAAATCAAAAGCAGTTGAGCTGTAGGCTGAATGGCCAGGTCTATTTTCAGGATGACCGAAAAAAAACAGAAAAAACCTCTTTGAATTTTAGCAGCTATTTTCCGATTTTCCGAATACCTGAAGTTAACTTTCTGCCTCTTACAGTCAAGACCCTGACCCTGGGCGGAGCTGAATTCAGTTTTAATTTTAGCTTAAAAAACAATAATCCCTATGACCTGCTGATAAATAAAATCAGCCTGGAACTCAGTCTCGGCTCTCAGGTAATCTTCAGAGGGGATCTGACCGGAGATAAAACCCTGGCAACAGGAGAGGCTAAGAGTTTCAGCCTTCCTCTAATTCTGGATTTTTTTGAACAGGGCCGGGAACTGAGGGATAATCTGGAGAAAGAAGCCGTTCCTTTCACTTTGCGGCTTCAGTTTGAATCTGACTCAGCCTGGGGTCGGTTAAGCTTTTCTTCAGAGAAAAGCGGTCAGATAAGTAAAGAATTCAGATCCCGATGAGCTGGCATGGTTTCTGTTATTATCGTGACTTTTAACCGGGCGGTTTTTTTGCGGGAAGCCGTGGATTCGGTGCTAAATCAGAGCTATTTTCAGAAATATCCTGATGACTGGGAGTTAATAGTAGTGGATGACGGCTCTACGGATGAGACATCAGTTCTGATGGCCTATTACCAGAAGCAGTATTCCGCAATCCGATATGTATGCTCTGAACACAGGGGCGTCAGCCCAGCCCGAAACCTTGGCCTGAATCTGAGCCGGGGAGAATTCATTGCTTTTCTGGATTCAGATGACCTCTGGTTGAAACCCAAGATTCAGACTCAGCTCAGCTACCTTCGGGCTTTCCCTCAGGCTAAATTCTGTTTAACTGAAGAAATATGGGTCAGAAATGGCAGGCGGGTAAATCAGGCAAAGAAACACCAGAAGCATTCAGGATGGGTTCTGGATAAGGTCCTGCCGCTTTGCCTGCTGAGTCTCTCTTCGGCTCTTTTCCGCAAGGAGTTATTTGATGAGGTTGGCCTTTTTGATGAGTCTCTTCCAGTTTGTGAAGACTATGATTTGGGGATAAGAATTGCCCTGCGCTACCCTTATCATTTTTTATCCTCTCCTTTGATCATTAAGAGAGGTGGCCATCCTGATCAGCTTTCCCGAAAATACTGGGGGATGGATAAGTGGCGGGTTCAGGCTCTGGAGAAAGCCTATAAGCTGGCTGAAAATCTTGAACATAAAAATCTTATAAAAGAGGAAATTAAGAAAAAATGCCAGGTGCTGATAACCGGGTTCTTAAAAAGAGGTAATCGTCCAGAAGCTGAAAAATTTCAAAAGATTCTGGAAAAATATTCTTAGCTCAGAGCTGACCAGCCCAAACCCCGGAGCTTGTTTCAACCTCACAGTGGACCACTGACCTGACTTTTGGTTATGAAATAATCAGCCTGTTATCAGAACAATTTTCTTAGCTAAAAATTAACCATCTTGAGAATTGACTGAAAAAGCGAACCGGCTCTCTGCCCGAAAGCCGGTCCTCATTTTTAGTTAAGAGTTTGAGAATTGGTTTTTGCTTAATCAGAACCAGAAATTAAGACCGATAATCAAAGAGTAGCCGCTCAGGTCAAATTTTTCAAATCCCACAAAGGTATCCCGGAAGTCTACTTTAAGGAAGTTATAACGCGCTCCAAGGTCCAGGGTCATCCGGTTTCCGATGGGCAACATCACCCCGGCGAAAGCATTATAGGCCAGGGCCAGACGGTTAGCCTCATCAAGAACGGCAAAATCGACTGGATAAACATAGACATCATCCAGGTAGGGATCTGTATAAATATAAGGGTCAGAAAAATCTATGATATCCCCCCGCAATCTAACTGTCCACAGACACAGGCTAATACCACCCCCAAAATAGGGAACAAATCTGACCCTTCGGCCAAGAGGGGTAACCTTTAGAGAAACTGAAAGAGGGGTCTGGGAGACTTCAAAGTTATGGATAATCATATCTCCAGTAGGGTAGTATTCGTAGGGAAAAGCAAAGTAGCTGCCATCTATTCTGAATAGAGACCAGTCTTTGTAAAAACCAGCTTTATTGCGGCTGTAGAAGTCAATGGATAGGACTAAGCTTATATTTCGATTTAGGAAGTATTCGTAAGCCAGACCTAACACTCCACCCTGGTATTCAGATTTCTTAAAACTCATATTCTCGAACTCAATATTCCAGAGGCTGTCGGGCCCGCCGCTCATCCGGGGCACAAAGTAACCATATCTCATAGTAAAAATGTTAGCAGAGGCGACAAGGGGCAAAAGCAGAATGCCGATTACTACGGCCGTGATGGTTTTTTTCATGTTATTGACCTCCTCACCATACCATTATAGCAAATTATATGCCAGCTTTTATAATGATTATTAGGGAATCAGGATTAACATTGATGTTTACTTTTTGAGACACCTGTCCTTAAATCCTATCTATCCAGGACAAATACTTCGGGACATTATCCCTCTGTAATTTCCTTCACCAGGCTAACTTAAACCCCGGGTTTTATGCCTCAGGCCAGATTAAGCATCCACCATTTTGATTTAACCGGTCAGGAATTGATTTTCTTTTAAGAAGACCCGTAAATTCGGGGTTTTCATACAAGTTTTTTTGGTTATTTCACTTTGGTTCCAGGTGGAAGTTCCCGGTCAAAGAAGGGTATTATAGCCTTGCCTTCCACCTCGGCCGCCAACAGCATGCCCTGAGATTCTACTCCCCTGATGACGGCCGGCTGGAGGTTGGCGATGACAATGAATTCTTTACCTACCAGCTCTTCGGGAGAATAAGTTTCGGCTACTCCAGCCACAATCTGACGTTTTTCGCTTCCCAGGTCAATCTGAAGCTTTAACAGCTTGCTGGTCCCCGGGACTCTTTCGGCAGCCAGGACTTTGGCCACTCTCAGGTCCATTTTTTTGAATTCCTCATAAGTCAGGTAATCCATTTTTGCCTCCGGTTTTAATTCACTGGATTCAGTCTGTTTTGGTTTTTCCATTTCACCTATGAATTCTTTTAGGTCGATTCTGGGGAAAAGAGCCTCGGGTTTTCGGACAGCTATTTCAGGTGGGCAATCATAAAAATTGAATTCTGGTTTTAGTACCTGTCCCGGGTTCCTTTTTTCTCCGAGAAAAGCCCAGATTTTTTCGGCTGTCTGGGGCATTACCGGGTAAAGTAGATGACTGCTGCCCCGGATGGCGCAAAGTGTCTGGTAGAGAATCCTGGCCAGCCTTGGTTTTTGCTCCATGTTTTTGGCCAGTTTCCAGGGTTCCTGATCGGCCAGATATTTGTTGACCGAATTCAGGAAACTCCAGATCTCTTCCAGAGCTCTATTAAGCTGGTAATCATCATAAAGAGAAAAAACCCGATTTCTGGTTTCCTCAAACAATCCATTCAGGTTGACTTCCGGCTGAAGCTCCGGCCCCATTGGCTCCAGCCGACCATTAAAATAATTAAGCACCATGGTCAGAGTTCTCTGAACCAGGTTGCCCAGGTCATTGGCCAGGTCGGAATTGATTCTCTGAATGAAACCTTCGTGAGAAAAGCTCCCATCCTGACCGACCGGAATTTCCCGGAGCAGGAAATAACGTAGGGCGTCGGCTCCGACCTTCTCCAGTATCAGGTAGGGGTCAAGCACATTACCTCTGGATTTGGACATCTTGGTTTCGTCTTTGAGCCACCAGCCATGACCGAAGACTGTTTGAGGCAGAGGAAGCCCGGCAGCCATCAGGAAAGCTGGCCAGAAGATAGCATGGAAACGAAGGATATCCTTTCCTATCAGGTGAACATCGGCCGGCCAGAAGGTTTTGAAAAGCTCCTGATTCCAGCCGTAGCCAATGCCAGTAATATAATTGTGCAGAGCATCAAACCAGACGTAGATGGTGTGTTTGGGGTCTTCAGGAACCGGAATGCCCCATTTAACCGTGGTTCTGGTTATGCTCAGGTCTTTGAGGCCCTGACGAACAAAGCTCACCACTTCGTTCATCCGGCTCTGGGGTCGGACAAACCGGGGATGGGTTTCATAGAAATCAAGAAGTTGTTTCTGGTAAGCAGAGAGACGGAAAAAGTAACTTTCCTCTTCAATCATCAGGGCTTTTCGACCGCAGTCAGGGCAAACTTTATGACCTTCCGGTTCAATCTGGACATCTTCTGGGAGAAAGTTTTCCTCTGAGACACAGTACCAGCCCTGGTAAGTCCCTTTGTAAATGTCCCCTTGGCGAAGCAGCCGAGAAAAAATATTCTGTACCCCTTCCTCGTGGAATTTTTCGGTGGTTCTAATGAAATAATCGTAAGAAATGTTGAGTTTTTCCCATAGTTCCTTGAACCTTACCACCACCCGGTCAGCCAGTTCTCTGGGGGAGAGACCTTTTTCGGCGGCAGCCTTTTCAATTTTCTGCCCGTGTTCGTCCGTTCCGGTCAGAAAAAAGACTTTTTTTCCACAGAGCCTCTGGTAGCGGGCCAGAGCATCGGCGATGATGGTAGTATAGGCATGGCCAATATGGGGAACATCGTTAACGTAATAAATTGGAGTGGTAACGTAGAAAGTGTTTTTAGCTTTCTCTTCCACCGTGGAAACCTCCTTTGATCAGCATCATAGCTTCAGTTCTGGTGGCCGGATTGCTGCGAAAAGAGCCTCTGACCGCTGAAGTTACAGTTATGGCTTTGGGCTTTTTAATACCCCGCATTGACATACAGAGGTGTTCAGCCTCAATAACTACCATTACCCCCAGAGGGTTTAGGGTAGCATTCAGGATGTCGGCCACCTGCTTGGTCAGTCTTTCCTGAACCTGAAGGCGGCGGGCCAGAGTATCAATCAACCTGGCAATCTTACTCAGGCCCATGATACGGCCTTCTTTTGGAATATAGGCTACATGAGCCACTCCGGCAAAAGGCAGCAGATGGTGTTCACAGACCGAATAAAGGGGGATGTTACGGATGAGGACCATCTCGTCGTGCCTTTCATCTTGGAAAACTTCCAGATCTTCGGTCGGGTCCAGCAGAGTACCACCCAGGATGTCGTCCATCATTCTGGCCACCCGCCCGGGCGTGCCCTTCAAACCCGGGCGTTCCGGGTCTTCTCCTATTCCCTCTAACAGCAACCTGACTCCCTGTTCTATTTTTTTCAGGTCCATGGCTGGCCTATCCTTCTTTATCTTTCTGGGCATTTTTACCTCACAGATTAAATTTCTTCATAACTTCCGTCATCACTTTTTTAAGAGGAAGCTGGAGCTTCCGGGCGGCTCTGAGGCAATCTTCATATTCAGGCTGAAGATTAACGGGCTCTTCTCCGTAATAAGAGATTTTTATCCTGATAATCTGCCCCCGGTAGCGAGTTTCTTTTATCTCTCTTCTTAAAACTTTTCTTTCTACTGGATACAGCCGCAATCCGATGGTGGTGGTTTCTCTGAAAATCTCTTCTACCAATCTATCTATTTTATCAACCTCGGCCATCAGGGTCAATTTAGTGCCTGGTCGGTTTTTTTTCATAAAAACTGGCGTCAGGTAGGCTTCCAATGCTCCAAGTTCTAAGGCCCGGTTGAGAAAATAACCAAGGAGCTGAGGTGAGGCATCATCTATGGTTGCTTCTATAACCTGGACCCTTCGAGCCGGGTCGAAACTCTCCATTTTCCCAAAGAAAGCCCGCAAAACATTAGGATGGTGTTTAAGCTCTTTATGACCAAGACCGTAACCAACTTTTTCGTAGACCAGTTCCGGTCTGGAATGCAGGCATTTTCCCAAAGTGGTCAGGATAGCCGCGCCTGTTGGCGTAAGAAGCTCTGTTGGTTCTTCAGTGCTGTAGACTGGAAATCCGGCCATCAATTCGGCTACTGCTGGCGGAGGAACCGGAAGCAGCCCGTGACTGGTTTTTACATATCCGCTGCCTGTATTTACAGGAGAAAAATAAACTGAGCTGACCTGAAGTTTTTCCAGCAGCCAGCAACTACCGACTATATCCACCAGAGCATCATCAGCGGCAGCCTCGTGGAGATGGGTTTTTTGAAAGCTCTGTCCATGTACCCGGGCTTCGGCCTGAAACAATCGCCTGAAAATTTTCAGAGCCTGGGTTTTGACCTGAAGGCTGAAATTCGAATTAAGTATTATTTTCTCTACCTCTGCGAAATTTCTTTCAGCTGCCGTTTGTCTTACCCGGACCTCAACCCTGAGTCCCGAAAGGTTATGAGAGCGGGCTTTTCTGGCTTCGACTTCAGCTCTGATTTTAAGTTTTTTCAGAACTTGCCTGAATTCTTCAACCGGAACACCAAGAGACAGCAGCGAAGCCAGAATCATATCTCCGCTGGCTCCGGCCGAACAATCAAAGTAAATAAAGTTCATATAAACCTGCCATAATTTGATTTTATTAAAAGAATAGTCATTTCCAGGCAAAAAATCAAAGACTGAATGATTTCGGATGAGGTCCTGGTGAATTTTTTCGGTAGAGCTTGACGGCTTTAGATGATAAATTATATATCAATAGCTTCGAGAGGTGAAATGATGAGCAAACATGAAATTCAGAAAGTTAAGGTTGGGATTCTGGGAGGGACCGGACTATATCAAATTGAGGGCCTGACCAACCTCAGGGAAGTTGAACTGGAAACACCTTTTGGCCAGCCTTCCGATAATTATCTGGTCGGGGAGCTCAATGGAGTATCGGTAGCTTTTCTCAGCCGTCACGGACGGGGACACCGGCTGCTTCCAGCTGAGGTGAATTACCGGGCCAATATTTTTGGCTTTAAGATGCTGGGGGTTGAACGACTTATTTCGGTTAACTCAGTGGGCTCGCTAAAAGAAGAAATCAGACCCAGAGATATTGTCCTGGCTGACCAGTTTTTTGACCGGACCTGTCGCCAGAATACTTTTTTCGGGCAGGGGGTGGTGGCTCATATCAGCTTTTCCCAGCCGGTCTGTCCTGTTCTTTCAAGCCATGTCTACCGGGTTGGCACCGAACTTGGGCTGAGAATTCATTCCGGGGGGACTTACGTTTGTATCGAAGGACCGGCTTTTTCCACCAAGGCTGAGTCCCAGATTTACCGAAAGCTGGGGGCTGAGGTAATCGGGATGACTGCAGCTACGGAGGCTAAATTAGCCAGAGAAGCCGAAATCTGTTATGTGACTGTGAACCTGGTTACCGATTATGATGTCTGGAAAAGCGAAGAAGAATCGGTCAGCGTGGAGCTGGTCCTGGAGAATCTCCGCCACAACATCGAGCAGGCTAAAGCCCTGATCAAGAATGCTGTAAGCACTATTAATCAGATTGAAAGTCAGGCTTGTCCTTGCCAGAAGGCTCTGGAGAAAGCCATCGTCACCAGCCCGGAGTTTCGCAACCGGGAAACTGAGGCTAAACTGGCTCTTCTTATATCTAAATACAGCTGAAGGAAAAGCCCAAATTGAGTCTCCTGATCATAGGTTCGGTAGCTTTTGACACTATTGAGACTCCAGCCGGCCGGCGTAACCGGATTGTCGGTGGCTCAGCCACCTATGCGGCCCTGGCGGCCAGCTTTTTTACCCGGCCTCGTTTGGTGTCGGTAGTTGGTCAGGATTTTCCCTCAAAAATCCTGGAACTGTTCAGGTCAAAAAACGTGGATCTCGAAGGCCTGGAGATAAAGAAGGGCAAGACTTTCCACTGGCATGGCCGCTACGGTCAGGACCCCAACTTCAGGGAAACAATCAGGACCGAGCTGAATGTCCTTAAGGAATTTCGCCCTGTTCTCCCGAAAAGCTATTATGACAGCGAAATCATCTTTCTCTCCAATCTGGACCCTGATAGCCATGATTTTATCCTGAACCAGCTCAAAAAACCGCGACTGGTAGCTATGGATACCATCCGTTTCTGGATAGAGACCAAGCCAGAAGCCCTGCTGAAAGCCATTCAGAAAGTTGACCTTCTGTTTGTTAACGATGAGGAATGCCGGTTGATAGCCAGGGAAATCAATCTGGTCAGAGCCGGGAAAAAGCTTAAATCGACCGGACCTAAGGTTATAGTGGTTAAAAAAGGTGAGCACGGAGCTATGCTTTTCGGCCAAAACTTTGTTTTTGGAGTAGTGGCCCATCCCTGTGAAAAAGTGGTGGACCCGACAGGGGCCGGAGATAGTTTTGCCGGAGCTTTTCTTGGCTATTTAGACAGCACCGGTCGCTTCAATCAGAGAGAAATGCGAAAAGCAGCCGTTTACGGTAACCTGGTAGCCTCTCTGGTAATTGAAGATTTTGGAATTAAAAGGCTGGTTCAGGCTACTGAGCTGGAGCTGCTTGACCGCTTCAAGATTTATAAGAAACTGGTTTCTTTCTGAGTTAAGAATGGATTAGAATTATTATAAATTTTAATGAGGAAAGGGGATTAATTATGAGAAATCTCAAACCACCGGTTGAGCCGTTTCGCATTAAGGTAGTGGAAAGAATAAAGTTGACCAGTCGTCGGGAAAGAGAAGCAATTCTACAGCAGGCCGGTTTTAATGTTTTCAATATCCCGGCCGATAAAGTTTTTATCGATTTGCTGACCGACTCAGGCACTTCGGCCATGAGCGATAATCAGTGGGCTGGAATTATGGTCGGGGATGAGTCTTACGCCGGGGCCAGAAATTTTTTTCATCTGGAATCAACTGTTAAGAATATTTTTTGTTTCAAACATGTAATTCCTACCCATCAGGGAAGGGCGGCTGAAAGAATTCTTTTTGAGGCTCTGGTCAGGAAGGGTGATTATGTGCCCAACAACATCCATTTTGACACCACCCGGGCCAATGTTGAAGTCAGGGGAGCCAGGGCTGTGGACCTGGTTATTGATGAAGCATATGATCCGGATTCTGAACATCCGTTCAAAGGAAACATGGATGTGGACAGACTGAGGAAGTTTATTGAAAAAAAGGGTCCAGGGAAGATACCTCTGGTGATGATGACCATCACCAATAACAGCGGTGGCGGTCAGCCAGTTTCAATTAAAAACATCAAGGAAGTCAGTCAGGTCTGCAAACATTACAAAATCCCCCTGTTCTTTGATGCCTGCCGCTTTGCTGAGAATGCCTATTTTGTCAAGAAGAGAGAAAAAGGCTATGAAAAGAAATCGGTCCTGGAAATAGCCCAGGAAATCTTTTCCTACGGCCAGGGAGCCACAATGAGTGCTAAGAAAGACGCCCTGGTCAATATAGGGGGGTTTGTCACTCTGGACGATGACCATCTGGCTGAAAAACTCAAAAACCTGTTGATTATCAGTGAAGGTTTCCCAACCTATGGCGGGCTGGCCGGAAGAGACCTGGAAGCCATAGCCAGGGGTCTTGAAGAAGTCCTAGATGAGGATTATCTGGAATATAGAATAAATCAGACAGCTTATCTGGGCCGGATACTGGACAAGGCCGGAATTCCAGTCTTCAAGCCAGTGGGTGGTCATGCTGTTTATCTTCTGGCGGACAGGTTCCTGCCTCATATTCCCCGCCATCATTATCCGGGATGGGCTCTGACCGTAGCCCTTTATCGGGAAGCTGGTATTAGGGCAGTGGAAATCGGTGGGGTAATGTTTGCCCGAAAGGATGAGAAAACCGGTAAGGAAATTTTCCCACCTCTGGAGCTGGTTCGTCTGGCCATTCCGAGGAGGGTCTATACCAGCGCTCATCTGGATTATGTGGCTGAAGCCATCATGGACCTGTATGAGAACCGGGACAAAATCCGGGGTCTTAGGATAGTCCGGGAATCCCGTTACCTGCGACATTTTACCGTTCGCCTGGAGGAGATTTAAGATTTAATAAATAGAATAAATAAAAAGCAGGGGCATGCATTTCGTTTGTACCCGGGGCCAGGCTATATTCTGAGCTCATGAGTCCTGAGTTAGGAGAGGGTTTTTCCCCTTGTAAAACCGCTCGCAGCTTTTAAGGGTAGACCTGCTTAATTCTTATCTGATTTGATAAAATTTTAAAAAAATTCCAAGGAAAAAATAATACAAGTGTCTTATCTTATGAGCTGAGTGTTATATAAAGGCTCAGGCGAATGAGGAAATATGTTTTGGGGAAGCGCGGTCGAGTTAATATATAAAGGCAAAGGAGGTAATCCATGAAAAAATTTTTAAGAGCGTGGGTTTTATTTCTAATCTTGAACCTGGTTATGGTGAGTTCAGGTTTCTCCTGGGGTTCAGCCACTCATGCCTATATTGCCAAGAGAATAGGGCGGCTGAATGTTACTTTGAACTTTCAGGAGATGTATGGCCTGATGGCTGCGGATCTGTTCAACTACAATTTTGACCTTATTAACGACCCTCTTCTCAGAGCCTTTACTCACGGCCAGCCAGGAAATGAAGGCTTTATGGCTGTCTGGCAGAAGGCTGGACCTCTGGTCAAACCTCTGGCCTTCGGTTTTGTAGCCCACAATGATGTCTGGGGAGCTGACTTCACCGCCCATCACCAGGCTCAAACCCTTTCCCGGCCGGCCAACTTTCCGTCGATTCCTGGCGTTGAGCCGGGTTATGTCATAATCAAAGCTCTGGCTCTCAATATGGACCCGACTATGAATGGCTATTTTGAGGCTATTGGTTTGAGCAATTCGGTCCCTGAACATTTTATGCTTCGCCTCGAAATGTGCCATAACCTGGTAGAATCGGCTGGTGATCTAATAATTAAAAAAGTTGACCCCAGGATAGGACATCAGATAATTATTTCGGCTGTTCTCAGGAACCGAAATTTTCAGGAACTGCTGATAAGGGCTCTTAATAACCCTGAATATAATCAGGCCATTATTCAGAATGAAGCTCAGTTCCGCCGGTTGATGATTCAGTACGGTGGTATCCTTAGCCTTCCCGAAGGTCAGGCTCTGGTAGCTATGGCTGAGCAAATGGCTCAGTTAGGAGTAGCTTTTCTGAAGAAATTTACCGGAATGGAAGTCCCTCTTGACCAGGCTCAAATGATTTCTGAATATGGAATTAGAAAAGCCCTACAGCTCTGTGCTCTTGACTACCTAGGTGAAATCAGAAAGACGATTGAGCTGGTCAGGACTGAACTCAATAACCGGAACATCAGATATTGATAAAGAAGTAGAAAAAATAAAGACAGGGAGAGGATTGAAGCCGACCTTCTCCCTGTCCTAATTTTCTGCCCGGCAAGCAAAGGTAATTAAATTAATAGTTTCCTGCCATATGAGCTGTGCCTTCAGCCGTTATTAAGCCGGGCGTAGTCATAAGCGTTGATATCCAGGAAGCCATGACCTGAGAGGTTAAAAAGGATGGTCAGGCTTTTTCCGGTTTTTCGGGCTTGCAGGGCTTCGTCGATGACCGCAGCCACAGCATGGGCTGATTCTGGAGCTGGCAGGATGCCCTCAGTTTTTAAGAATATTTCGGCTGCCTTAAAAACCTGTTTCTGAGAATAAGCCCTGGCTTCTACCATTTCAGATTTGACCAGGTGGCTGACCAGCGGGGCCATCCCGTGGTAGCGGAGTCCTCCGGCATGAATGGGTGGGGGAACAAAGTCTTTACCCAGGGTGTGCATGAACAGCAGCGGAGTAAGACCGACTGAGTCTCCGTGGTCATAATCCAGTCGACCTTTCGTGATCGAGGGGCAGGCCTCTGGTTCGACGGCAATAAATTTTATTTTTTTATTTTCCTTCAGGTTTTTTCTGATGAAGGGGAAACTCAAGCCAGCGAAATTGGAACCTCCACCGACACAGCCAATTATCAGCTCAGGCTCAACTCCGAGCTCCCGGCACTGGCTCTCAGCTTCCAGGCCGATCACCGTCTGGTGCATCAGGACGGCGTCCAGAACTGAACCAAGAGAATATTTTATCCCCGTATTCCTGGCCGCAATCTCAACGGCTTCAGATATGGCAATGCCTAAACTTCCCGGATGGTCAGGATTTTGCTGGAAATATTTCTTGCCAGCTTCAGTCAGGGGACTGGGACTTTCCACCACCTCACCCCCGAAAAGCTGGATTAGAATTCTCCGCCCGGGTTTCTGGCGGAAGCTGGCTCTGACCATGAAGATTCTGGCTTTAACCCCAAATTTCAAACCAGCAAAAGACAGGGCAGTGCCCCACTGGCCAGCGCCGGTTTCAGTGGTCAGGGATTCAATCCCGTCCTGCCTGGCCAGGTAGGCCTGCATCAGGGCAGTGTTGGTTTTGTGACTTCCAGTCGGGCTGACACCTTCATATTTGTAAAATATGCGGGCCGGAGTATCCAGATATTTTTGAAGAGCGGAAGCGTAAATAAGAGGAGTGGGTCTGAAAACCGAAAAAGCTTCCAGCACCGGGGCTGGAATCGGAATGAACCTTTCTGTGGAGGTTTCCTGCTGGATGAAACTCGGAGGAAAAATTGCTTTGAGTTCCTCTGGGCTCAGCGGCTGGCGGGTCCCGGGGTTTAGGGGCGGAGGTGGAAGTTCCTCCAGGTCAGCTTTAAGATTGTAAAAATTGAGCGGCAAATGGTCTTTTCTTTGTGAAGCATACCTCATCATTTTGTCCTCCAGTAGTTTGTTTCTAATTTTTTAACTGTGAAAAAAAGGAAGCTAAAATAAGGTGGTTTAAATACAGTTCCCGGGCGGACTAAGCCGCCCACCAGAACCACTGAAGGAGGGAAGAAAGAACAGAGCTTTTCTGGAAGGTAGAAATTTGTTTCTTTCCAGAATAAAAAATCATGCTCATAATTCTAATCAGCTTGAAAAAACTGTCAAGTAGTTTTAAAAAAAAAATGATTATCTGATTACCTGGCGGAAACTTTCAAGAACTTACCTTAGTATCTGAGTGAACCTAATATCTTGATTTGTATAAAGGTAATAAATATATTTAATAGCTATGAGTTCGCTCCGTCGGATTAAATTCTGTTTTCCCATCATTCTTTTTTTTCTCCTGGCTTTTTCTCCCTCCAGAGATATTGGTCCGCTGCGGCTTATTCAGGTGGCCAAGAATCAACCGGCTCTGGAAGTCACTCTCTGGAAGCAGCAGATAGAGTGTTTGCTGGAAGGGGAAGGAAGCTATGTTTTAAAAGTCAGTCAGCAAGAACAGTTTCTACTCAGGCGCCAGGGGATAAAACTTAGAATCCTGACCCTCTATGATCCCCGGAAAACTTATTTTGTGGTCAGAATCACCCGACCTGGTGAGCAGGAGCAGCTCAGAAACCAACTCCAGCTAATTAAGCTCGAGGCTGATAATTATCTGGCGGTTGCCTCCGACCCTTTATCCCTCGAAGACCTGCCTGTTTCTATTCCAAAAAAGAAGCTCCCGGTGACCGGCTGGGTTCCGCAGCCGTTACCGGCAAAGCCTCAAGTCTACCACTGGCGGGGTCTTCAGGAAAATTTTTATCTTCAGCTGGCCGAGCAGGTTTCGGCTGATAATCTGAGAGACCAGGTGGTTACTCTTCAGAATTTCGGAACCCGATATGCCCTGACTTCTAACTGTTATCAGGCCGGTCAGTTTTTGTCCGATTACTTGGCCTCTTGCGGACTTTCAGTCCGTTTTCAGAATTTTACCTACAACGGTTACCAGTGCCGTAATGTCATCTCAGAGATTACTGGACAGAGCTACCCGGAACAGGTGGTTATCATCTGTGCTCATTATGATTCAATCTCTAACCAGCGCTGGACCCTGGCTCCGGGAGCTGATGACAACGCTTCGGGAACGGCAGCGGTGCTGGAAGTGGCCAGAATTCTGGCCCGTGAGCCGCTGGACTTTACAGTCCGATTTATTCTTTTTTCAGCTGAGGAGCTGGGTCTTGTTGGCAGCCAGCGTTATGTAACCAGTGAGCTGAATTTACAGGAAAACATCATCGGTGTTATAAACCTGGATATGATAGCTTATGCTGATGTCCTGCCGGAAGACCTGGACGTCATCGGTAATCCAGCTTCTAGCTGGTTAGTGGACCTGGTAGCCTCGATGACTGCTCTTTATGGCCCCGCCCCAGCCAAAAAGATAATCAGTCCTTCTTTTGTTTATTCAGACCATGCTTCCTTCTGGGATAAAGGGGTTCCCGCTATTTGCGGGATTGAGGATTACAACGTTCCTAATCCCTACTATCATCAAACCACCGATACGGTCGACACCCTGAATTTTTTTTTCTTTAAGGCATCAACCAGAGCTGGTTTGGTAAGTTTAGCTCGTCTGGCTCAACCAATTTTGCCAGGCTACCCGGTCACACCTCGTAGTTTTGACCTGTCATTAGGAGTTTATGCTTCCATCTTTAATTATTTGCGAAAGGTTGTTCTTAGCTGGCAGGAAGTGCCCGGAGTTATTGGATACAACATCTACCGTTCTAATCAGCCCTACAGCAATTTCCAGAAACTTAATTCAAGGCCACTCGTTGAAGCTCGATATGTGGACCTTCTGCTGCCTTCAGATCAACCTTTTTACTATGCGGTAACGGCGGTAGACAGCTTAAACCAGGAGAGCAATATGAGCCGGGTTCGGGTGGTCAGCCCGACGATGGGCTATATTTCTCCGGTCAATTATTTCTGGCAGAACCAGGTGAATCGTTGGGGGAATTAGAAGGAGATGGATTTAAGATAAAAAATGAATAAAACTCGAAAACTGCTTTTTATTCTGCTTGGCTGGGTGTTATTCCTGGCCGTCAGGGCTGAGGCCACCCAAACTTGCTTGGTTTTTTCTGGAGGTTTTTTCAATTTTAGCAATTTGCAGTTCAGGCAACTCTATGGCTCAGTTCCGGCTGTAAGCTTCAGCCTAGACTTTTTTCCCCGTTCCAGGTTGGGAATAGGTTCTGGTATTTTTTACTACCGGACCCGGGGAAAAGCCCTGAATCTGGTGGGAGAGTCTGAAGACTACGAGATTAATTTTAACCGTTTAACTATTCCGCTTCTGGTTAAATATCGGTTGAGCTGGAAAAGATTTCAGGCGCTGGCAGCCCTGGGCCTGGCTTTTTCCAGATACCGGGAGAGCTGGCAGGAAGTTGAACTGTCTTCTAAAGGACAATCCTTTCATTTTCGTTATGAAGCGGCTGCCGAATTCAGCCTGACAAAAAAGCTTTTTATCAGGGCCAGTCTGACCGGCGAAAGTATCCCGACCGGACTCAGAAGTCCTCTTCTTGGGGGCAGTGAGGCAAACCTGGCTGGCTTGAGCTTTAGTTTTGGTGTGGGACTTAAAATTTAAAATTAATTTAAGGTATATTTTTTGAGTAAGGAGAATAAGATATGGAGAAAAAAGGGATTCTTTTAGAAAGTCAGAGCCGACGGGATTTTTTAAGGCTCAGTCTGGCAGGAGCCGCAGGACTCTGCTTTAGCCAGAAGACAGCTCTTTCGTCAGTACGAAAATCTCCCTCTGAAGATTATGGACCACTTTTTACCAGCCCGCCGCTCGAGGTGGTCAGAGTGGGTTTTGTTGGTGTGGGAGGAATGGGCTCGGTCCATGTCCAGAACTTTCTTAACATTCCCGGGGTTGAAATAAAGGCAATTTGTGATATCGTTGAAGAAAAGGTGACCAGGGCTCAAAAATGGGTAGAGGAGGCTGGCTTTCCCAGACCCAAAGGTTATTCACGTGGGCCCTGGGATTTCAGGAGAATGTGTGAGGAGGAAGATCTGGACCTGGTCTTCACTGCTACTCCCTGGGAGTGGCATGTTCCTGTTTGTGTAGCAGCTATGAAGAACGGCAAACATGCCGCCACTGAAGTACCGGCAGCCGTAACTCTGGAAGAGTGCTGGGAACTGGTGGAAACGGCCGAAAGGTACAAAAAGCACTGTGTGATGATGGAAAACTGCTGTTATGACCGGATAGAGCTGATGAGCCTCAACATGGTCCGGCGCGGTTTGCTCGGAGAAATTCTTCATGCTGAGGCAGGTTATCTTCATGATTTAAGAGAGGTGAAATTTAGCCATGAGGGCGAAGGGCTCTGGCGGCGTCAGCATTCCTGGAAAAGGAATGGCAATCTTTATCCAACCCATGGTCTAGGGCCTGTAGCTCAGTGTATGAACATCAACCGCGGAGATGCTTTCGATTATCTGGTTTCAATGAGTTCTCCTTCACGGGGTCTGCAGCTCTATGCCCTGGAAAAATTCGGCCCTGATTCGCCCCAGGCCCGAGAAAGGTTTGCTTTGGGAGATGTCAATACTTCGTTGATTAAGACCAGGCTGGGTAAAACCATCATCCTGATTCACGATACCAACCTGCCCAGGCCCTATAGCCGGATCCATCTGATTCAGGGTACCCGCGGAATTCTTCAGAAATGGCCAAACCGAATTTACATAGAAGGACGTAGCCCATCCCATCGCTGGGAAGACATCGAAGCCTATGCTGCCGAGTTCGAGCATCCGCTCTGGAAGAAACTGAGCCAGAAAGGGGAGGGGCGCGGTCACGGAGGGATGGATTTCATCGAAGATTACCGCCTGGTACAGTGCCTGAGAATGGGCCAGCCCATGGATATGAATGTTTACGATGCCGCAGCCTGGAGCGCCGTTTCAGCCCTTAGCGAAAAATCGGTGGCCAGGAATTCCGAGCCGGTGAAATTCCCTGATTTTACCCGCGGGGCCTGGAAGACCACTCCACCCCTGGGCATTATTGGAGGCTGAGCTGGAGCCGGGTCTTTTCCGAAAGAGAAGACAATAAAGATAATTTCCATTTTTCCAGGCATTTTCAGCCGGCTGAGGGCCAAAATAACTCCTATGATTATAAAGGTTATGATGGAAATCAACTCAATTGTTTTGTACCAGACTGAGCAGCATTAGGATAAGGAAACTCGCCGGACTGATGGCTCTGAAATCATTAATAATCTGTCGCAACCCTGTTTTGCAAATGACCAGAGCAAAAAGAACCAGGCCGATTAGAAGAGATAGGTTAAGAAGCTTCCTGACCATTTCAGAGTATTTTTAACTTGTGTAAAAATAATATTTGCTAAATTAACGCCAATTTTAGCACAGCCTTAGCACAGCCGGCCTGTAAATAAAACCTGTTATCCAGGTTTTGGATGCTGGCTATAATTGAATAATACTGGCTTCAGATGGTTGATTTGATTACCTGGAGTTAAAGAATCAGCATGCAGTCGCCGTAAGAGAAGAAGCGGTAGCGTTCCCTGACTGCTTCCTGATAGGCGGCCATGACCAGGTCATAACCGGCGAACGCGCTGACCAGCATCAGCAGGGTGGAGCGGGGGAGATGGAAGTTGGTCAGAAGGCGGTCTACCACCTTGAATTGATACCCTGGGTAGATAAAAAGATTGGTTGTTTTCTCCCCGGGCTTCAGTCCTTCTTGGCTCCAGGCGCTCTCCAGAGTCCTGACCACCGTTGTGCCCACGGCTGCTACCGGGCGACCTTCTTTTTTGGCCTGGTTTATGGCCCGGGCCGTCTCCGG
>CAYQZX010000044.1:0-82003 GCA_964422165.1 uncultured Eubacteriales bacterium
TTCTGTCCAGTTCATCTCAGGCCTCCTTTTTAGGTTCAGGCTCAGTTTTCGCTTCCTGGCCAGCGGTTTTAGTTAGAGCGTTTTTTGCCCGTTTTTTCTTGATGGCATTGACTCCAGCCAGAGCTGCGCCCACCGCCACACCTGCCCCAACCAGAGCAGCGGTTGAGCCTTTATCCAGGGTGATAGTTGGTGCGGACTGGCCTTCGTAAAATCCGCCGGCATCCCAGAAGTGCGGCTCAGAGCAACCAAGACAGGGATGGCCGGATTGAACCGGGTAGGACAGACCGCGTTCCCACTTGAGGCCAGCACAGGCGTTGTAGGTGGTTGGTCCCTTGCAGCCTAACTTGTAAAGGCAATAACCTTGGCGGGCACCTTCATCATCAAAGCTTTCGGCAAATTTCCCGGCTTCATAGAACGGCCGGCGCAGGCAGTGGTCGTGAACAGTGTTACCGTAGAAAGGCAGCGGCCTCTTAAGTTCATCTGTTTTCGGCAGTTCACCCATAACCAGGAAGTGTAGAATGGTGCCGGTGGTAACTTCAGGTATGGCTGGACAGCCGGGAATGTTGACCACAGGCTTGTCTTTGATGAGGTCAGCTACGCCAACGGCCCTGGTGGGATTCGGATTGGCAGCAGGAATGCCACCAAAACAGGCGCAATTTCCAGTGGCGATGATGGCCGCTGCTCCAGCGGCCGCTTCTTTCAGCAGGTCCAGGTTACTTTTCCCGGCCACGACACAATAAATGCCGTCATCAGCCAGAGTCGGGCTACCTTCAACGACCAGAACATAATTACCCCAATACTTTTTCATACATTCTTCTTTGGCTTTCTCCGCCTGAAAACCAGCTGCGGCCATCAGCGTTTCATGGTACTCAATGGCGATGTCGTTGAGCACCAGCTTGCTAAGCAGAGGAGAACTGGAGCGAGAGATAGCTTCGCTACAACCGGCGCAGTCCTGAAATTCCAGCCAGATGATAGGGAGCTTCGGTTTGGTGGTAAGCGCCTGAGCCACTACTTCAGCCGGCGTAGGTTGAGCCAGTTTCCCCAGGGCTTTGACCGGCGGAGCCAGCTCCAGTCCCATCATCCCCGCGATGGTACCGCAGAGCTTCATAAAATCACGGCGGGAGAGCCCTTTTTCCCTTAAATGTTCATAAATCGTTTTTTCCTTCATTTGCCCTCCTTGGCGAAGGAATGTTTTTTCAATTTATGATTAATTAATTTTCAGGCTATAAGCGCACCAATTCCCTTCAGATCATTGACACTTTAGCTCAGCCGCAGGAAATGCCGGCGGCTTCCAGCTTCTTCTGATATTCAGCCAGACCTTCTGGACCGGTCAACAGGGCGGCTTTTTCTTCTTCCCATTTAGTGGCTTCAATTTCCACCACCCAGCCTTCGCCGTAAGGGTCGGTGATGACCAGGTTGGGGTCAGTGGCCAGCCTGTCGTTTCCGCGCTTGACGATACCGGTAATCGGCGCCGGCACCGGACCAACGTATTTACTGCTTTCCAGAGTGGCCACGCTTTTCCCCTGTTGCACTTCGGCCCCGATGTTCTTGGATCTGACGGTTACGGCATTGAGTTTACCGCCGGCCAGCTTGCCAGCAATGGGAGTTAATCCGACCCGAAATAAATTACCACCGAGTGATTTTAGCCAGAGATGCTTTTCTGCATAATAATAAAGGTCCTCAGGCAGGTTGCATCCTTTGATGATGGCCATTTTGCCTCCTTTAAGGCTAAGTTCTTTATTTCATTTCTTCTTAGAAAGTTAAAACCGTTTTGCTTTCCTCAGCCATCTGCCACATGGTAGCTCCACCGACAATCTGAGCTTCAGGGATAAGGTCTTCTGGCTTCAGGTCGTGGAGTTCAAGCGAGGCGGAACAAGCGGTCATTTTAACCCCGGCTTCTATGGCTTCTCGCATAAACTGACCAGCTGATTTGCCACCTTCTTTTGGATAAACGGTGTCAGCCAGACCTTTTTTGAGCAGCAGCGTTCCGTCAATGGTAAAAAACATGGTCACCTCATAATCCATGGCCGTGGCCAGGGTGGCAAAGAAAAAGGGAGTAGCACAGCGCCGCGGAGTGTCGGGTCCGCTGGTCATGATGATTAAAATTTTGTCATCGGCCACTTTATCCTCCTTAAAAAGTCAAAGTGATAGCGTTCTGGCTGGCAAACTCTAAGAACGTGGCTGCCCCGCCAATTTCAATACCATCAATCAAGTCTTCTTTTTTGATGCCCATAACATCCATTGTCATCTGGCAGGCAATGAGGCGGACACCCATTTCCTTAGCAGTTTCCAGTAGCTCGCTCAGTTTTGGAACCCTGGCTTTTTTCATCCAGGAGTTCATCATCATGGTGGCAGCGGGGGTCATGCCTGGGAGCATAGCCAGGATGTTCGGCATTTTGACCGGCATGGCTGGATTAGCGACCGGTGATACCTTTAACTTATCAATTTTCCCTTTTTTCAGAATCTCAAGGCCGTAGAAAGTGAAAAAAATGGCAGCTTCCATGTCCATGGCTGCCGCGGCTGTGGCCAGAATAAACGGCGGGTAAGCCAGGTCCAGTGAGCCGTGCAGGGCAATTATGGCCAATCTTTTGGCTGTTGGTTCAGGCATTTTTGTCCTCCTTGCGATTAAAATTATTTGGTCTTACGAATGTAGAAAATGAATTTCTCGCCTTCCTGCTCGTATTTCAGCAATTCGTGGCCCGTCTTGCTTGCCCAGGCCTGAACGTCGCTGACTGAACCGGGGTCGGTGGCTATCATTTTCAACACCTGGCCGACCTGCATCCCATCAATGGCTTTCTTGGTCTTGATGATGGGCAGGGGACAGGCCAAGCCACTGTTGTCCAGGGTGACATTTGGAGAGATATCAGACATTCATAACCTCCTGTTTTTGGTTTGTTTATAAGATAAAAAGAGTAGTTGGTCTTTTTTGAAAACGAGGGAAGAGCTATGGCTAATGGTTTAGAATGGAAATTCAGGAAGGCTAGGTCATATAGCTTTTTAGCTAGATTAAAAGGGCAAAGCCAGGAGTTCAGAGAGGAGACCTGTCGGTTAGTATTATTGTCTTTACCTGGTCTGGCCATAGCTTTATTATCCTATAATACTTATAAGAATACAAGGATTAATTTAATTCCACAAATTTGGCGCTTCAGCTCAGATGATGGGGAGAGAATAAAAACGACAGAAGGCCAGAAAGAGTTAAATCTGTAAATTTGGTCCAGAAAGCAAGAAGAGCAGATAATGGTAACTTTCGGTTAAAGCCGAAAAGAAGAAATTTAGAAAAAAGAAGACCCTCCCTCGTAATAAACTCTTCTGTAAGCATTGCCTTTAAAAATTAATTAATCCCTGGTGAAATAAATGTCAAGAATTATCACCTTCCGAGGAAGTACCTGGAGGGTAAGGATGGGAAGAAAGAAATTGGGTGACATATCGCTCAACCAAATGTTGTAATTGGTAAAGAGCCAGGATTTTTCTTAATATATTATCATCTGGTGAATGTGTGCGGATTTTAATTTTTTGATAGTTTTGCCAGTGCTAACAGATTGGATACAGGGGTATATATAATATTTTATGTCAATAAGTTAGCTGGAGGAAGAGCAGAGAAATGAAAAATCGGTCAGGAAAGATTTCCCGGGTTATGTTAATTGTTTTGGGGATGACGTTGGCGGCAGCCGGTTTCTTTAATCAGGAACAGGCTGCAAACGAACAGCTCTTAAATCGGGCGAGAGAGCTGGTGAAAAATCTCAGTGAGGGGAATTATGAAGAAGCCATCCGAAATTTTGATCAGACCATAAAGAAGCAGGCTACTCCTGCTCTCTTGAAAACATCTGGGAAGGAGTTCTGGCTCAGCTGGGAGAGTTTAAGGGAATAAAGGGATTCAGGTTTGAGTCCCAGAGACCTTATGGTATTGTTTACCTGGTCTGTAATTTTGCCAGACAAACGATTGATCTTAGAATTGTTTTCAATCAGCGGGCTGAGATAACTGGTTTTACTTTTGTCCCTCATCTTGAAGTTAAGGAAAGCCCGGCACCTTCCTATGCCCGGCCCGATCTTTTCAAAGAAACGGAGGTCCAGATAAAAACTGGAGAGTGGGTTTTACCAGGGACTTTAACCATGCCAGTGGGCCAGGGGCTTTTTCCGGCGGTAGTGCTGGTTCACGGTTCCGGGCCTCAGGACCGCGATGAGACAATTGGTCCGAATAAGCCTTTTAGAGATCTGGCCTGGGGGCTGGCTACTTATGGAATTGCTGTCCTGCGGTATGAAAAGCGCACCAGAGTTTATGGACAGAAACTACAGCAGGATAAGAAACTTTTAACTTCCTTCACAGTCTATGAAGAAACGGTAGACGATGCGGTCTCAGCGGTCGCCTTGCTAAGTCAAACTCCAGGTATTAGGCCGGATCGGATTTTTGTTCTTGGGCACAGTCAGGGTGGGATGACGATACCGAGGGTGGCGCAAAAAGATAAACAGGCTGCCGGATTTATCATCATGGCCGGCCTGACCAGACCACTGGAAGATGCCATTCTGAAGCAGAACAGATATTTGCTGTCAATTTCGGGATTGTCGGGCGAAATGAATATCTTTACCGGGCTGGCAATGTTTCGGAAGAAGTGGTTAAGGATATTGCCGGCTGGATAAAATCCCTGTTTTGAAGGATTATGGCTGAAAAGCAGGAAAAACCCTGGCTTTATGGTGATGTTGTTAGCTGGAGAAATCGCCTCGCCAGCCCAGAAAAAAAATTTGATATTTTTCTGGATTTTTAGATAATATTACAAAACTCATTTAAGGAGGCATGAAATGAGGAGAATGATGTCTCTTGTAGTGATGCTGGCCATCCTGGCCTTGAATGCCATGGCCGGGGGTATCCTCACTAACCAGAATCAGAGTGCTGGTTACATCCGGCTGCTGGCCAGGAATGCTTCCCTGGATGCTGATGCAGTCTATTTCAATCCAGCAGGGCTGGTAAAACTGGCTGATGGATGGCATCTGGCTCTGCACAACCAGGTAATCTCTCAGGATAAAACAATAGTCAATAGCTTTCCTTTGCTGAGAGACCCCAATTATCCTGGAGAAGTTCGGGTCCCGATTTTTCCCGATTTCTATGCAGTTTATAAGAAGAACAAACTGGCAGTCTCTTTTGGCTTCGGGCCAAATGCCGGAGGTGGTTCGGCTGAATTTGTCAGAGGGTTACCTTCCTTTGAGATTCCATTTTCTACTCTCCCAGTTCTTCTGACCAATATGGGGGTGCCGACAACTTCCTATACTATAGACCTTGCTTTCAAGGGGAAATCGGTCTTTCTGGGTTATCAGCTCAATTTTTCCTATGCTTTGAGCGAGGCAGTTGCTCTGGGTGTGGGTGCCAGGATGATTCAGGCTACCAATACCTATCAGGGTCACATCAAAGATGTAAGGATTAATCCTGGTGGCAACTGGGTCTCGGCCTATACTTTCTTCATGTCGATAGGTCAGCCCGGCTACGCCGCGATGGTAGCTGATAAAGAGGTAGATGCCAAGCAGACTGGCTCCGGGTTCACTCCCATACTCAGCCTGAGCCTGACTCCCACCGAAGCTCTGGTCTTTACCCTGAAGTATGAATTCAACACCAAGCTGGAGCTGACCAACAAAACCACCGTGGATGATGTCGGGTTGTTCCCTGATGGTTATAAATTCCGCAATGATATTCCGGCCATCCTTTCCGCCGGTCTCAGGTATGCTATCATCCCCAAATTAAGAGCTCACGCTTCCTACAATTACTATTTTGACAAGAAAGCCAACTGGGAAGGTTCTGAGCAGTTAGTTGAAAAGAATACCTATGAACTGGCTTTTGGTCTGGAATATGACTTGAACCAGCGTATGACCGTCAGTGCCGGTTACCTCCGGACCCAGTTCGGCTTAAGCCCGCAGTATCAGGATGATATCAATCATGAGCTAACTGCTGATTCGGTCGGTGGGGGTTTTAAGATTAACTTGAATGAAAAATTGAGTCTGGATATTGGGACCCTGTATGTTTTCTACAAGAATTATCAGAAGACAGAGACTTACGGTAGCTTTCCCCCTTACAATGTAACTTATAAGAGAAAAACCCTGGATTTTGCCTTCGGGCTCAATTACCGTTTCTGAGAAGATAAGTTTTTTACCTCATAGCTCAATAACAGAGTATCTGCCCCTGTTCAAGCCTAAAGACGGTTGAACAGGGGCAGGCTTTTTCTGTTATTAAGATATCTGCACTTTATTTGGTCTTTTTAACTAGCAATCTGAAGAATCTAAGCTGATAATCAACCGGTGATTGTAAGACCGACCTGTTCTTCCCGGGCCTCACCTGGACCTAAATATTCTTCATGAAGGAGATGAAGAGCCCGACCTGCTTCTTGTTTTTTGACCACCAGATAGAGAGCTACCTCTGAACCGCCGCTTGAGAAAAGCTCCAGGTTTATTCCTTTTCTGGCCAGGATGGACAGCAGGTGGCTGGCCACTCCCGGGGTTTCTCTGAGACCTTCACCAACACAGGCTATTAAGGCCAAGTTTTTTTCCAGAGTGATTTTTCTGAAGGCTGGTTCTTTCAATTCAACCAGCCTGTTTCTGGCCAGTTCTGCTGCTGCCGGGCTCATCAGCAGATTAATGCAGGTTTGAGAAGTCAACACGGTCAGGATGTTCAGGTCTTTCTCAGCTAATCTGGAGCCAATTTTCCCAATCAGGCCAGGCTTAAAACCCACCCCGGGTCCCTCCACCTTCACCAGAGCTATGTTTTGATTGACCGAAAGACTTTTAATGATACGGGCGGTGCTTTCAGCAGAGTTGATTATGACCGTCCCCGAAGATTCTGGTCGGTTAAAATCTCTGATTTCCAAGATGGTTTCAAGGTCTTCCAGCGGTTCCCAGATTTTGGGGTGGAGTATTCGGGCTCCAAAGTAACAAAGCTCGGCAGCTTCTTTCCGGCTCAGTCTGTTTACCGGTCTGGCTTCCGGGACGAAATCAGGATCGGCTGTTAGAAACCCTGGGACATCCTTGTAAGTCGTCAGGACTGTGGCCTGGAAACCACGGGCAATGACTGCAGCACTGTAATCAGAACCATTTCGGCCAAAAAGGGCAAGTTTTCCTTCTTCGGTAATTCCAAAGAATCCGGTGAAAACGGGAATGTAATCACCCTGGTTTATCTCCTCGGCTGTCTTTCTGAATAGAAAGTCGAATTTTTCCAGAACAACTTCTGCTTCTTCTGAGGGTTGATTGGCAACGAGACCCACCCGGTCTGTCTCGAACACCCGGCACTTGAAACCGGCTTCCTCCAGCACCGCGGCCAGCAAGAAGGCAGAGAGACGCTCTCCCGCACTCAGGACCCTGGCTTTCAAGGATGGGGTGGATTCACCGGTTAGAGAGAGACCTTTAAGTGTTCTTTCCAGCTGCTTGAGGATTTCCTGGCTTTTTGCCTGGTACTGACCAAAGTGGCTTAAAGATAGTAATTCAGAAGCTAACAGTAAATGACGGTTTTTTATCTGAGCCATGATTCCCTGATAATTCCGGTCCTGGCTCAAGCTCAGATGGTAGGCATCAATCAGAAGGTCAGTTATTCCACTGACTGCTGAAACTACCAGAGCTACCCGTTCTTTTTCCTGCTTTAGGATTGAAACGATATTTCTTAAAGAGCTGGGTTCTCTTAGACAGCTTCCGCCAAATTTAATTATTTTCTTAATTGGTTTGAGGTTTTTTTTAGGCTTCTGGTTTGACATATTTTCCTCCTTTTAATTTAAGTCAGGTAGCCAAGGGCCAGTGCCAGTTCAGCCGCCAGAAGGCAATTGCCTGCGGCCCCTCGTATCAGGTTGTTGGTAAGGAGAAAAAAGCGGACCGTGCTGTTTAGCTGGCGGACCCGTCCCAGGCTCACGGCCATGCCCCGGGCTCTTTGAGGATGACCTGCCCAGAGGTCGCTCGCAGGCTGAGGACGGTCAGGTTCGAACCGCAGGATTAAGGCCGGTTGTGGAGCGGACGGCAGCCTTAACCTGACCAAACCCTGCTGCTGACCTAAAGCTTCAAGTACTTCATTGAGAGAGGGCTCTCGCTGAAAGTCAATTTCAACATCAAGCAGGTGACCCTGCAAAATCGGAACTCTAACACAGGCTGGATGTACTTCAAAACTTTGTGGAATAATGGAGGACTGGTGAAGAAAGCCCAAAATTTTGGGGGTTTCTCTGATGATTTTTTCTTCTTCCTGTTCAATAAAGGGAATGAGATTTCCGCTTATGTCCAGGGCCGGCAGGCCTTTTCTTCCTGCTCCAGAGATTGACTGGAAAGTGGTTACCCTGACTCTTTTGAGGCCAAACTCCATTAAGGGCTTCAGAGCCAGGGAAAGTCCGGCCACACAGCAGTTGCTGCCAGCGGCTATGAACCCCCCGTATTTTTTCTTCTGAATCAGCAAAAGCGGCAGGTGACTGAAACTGACTTCCGGAATAAGAATGGGAACATCCCGGTCCATGCGATGGGCTGAAGCGTTGGTAAAAATAAAAAAACCTGCCTGCCTCAGCTCGGTTTCGATGGTGCTGGCTTCTCCTGCTGGCAGAGCACAGAAAATTATCCGGGCTCCTGATTCCTTGATGGTGTTTAAACTGGTCTTTCTGATAGGCATATTTTTAATAGTTTGAGGCACCTCGATTGCAGTGAGACCGCTTATCTTATGAATTAAATCCAGGTCCCCGATTTTTTTCCCTTCATTTTCGGAAGTGGCAGTAGCCAGGACCAGTTCAAAAAAGGGATGGTCGCTGAGTAGCTGAATAAAAACCTGCCCTACCAGACCAGAAGCCCCGAGCACAGCGACCGGAATTTTCTGGCCTTTCCGAAATTTTCTTGAAAATAACTGGCCGGGGAAAGAGAAGCCTTCTTCCAGGTCAGGCTTTTCTTTTAAAAAGTTTTTTGAGCTGGCCGGGAATTCTGACCGATTTGCCTGGAGTTCGTTTACAAAACACTCCTGCAGAGAAAGTTTATTTCTGGCCGGCTTTTTCTGGCTTTTTCCTGACATGAATTACCTCCTTAAGGCATAGAAGTAATAGACCCGTTTTCCGGGTTAAGAGGCGGGATTCCCGAATACCTGCCTTCACTCAGGAAGGCAAGCATTCGGGCTTCACATTATCATGCAGGGGAGATGGAGGGGAGTATAAAGGAGGGCTGAAGAATCAATGCCTGGCAAATGCCCGTTCACTTCATTTCTCTCCACTTTTTTCATCTTATTCAGAAAACTGCTAAAACTATTAGCAGAGAAAAAAAGCTCTGTCAAGAGGCTAACCTTCTGAGCAAATAGGGCAGGTCAGGTTAAAGCTTTTGAAGATAAAGTTTTAATGGCTAATTTTTTCTCCGCCGGTAATATTTAGCCAGAAAGGCTGATTTAGGAGTCAGGTCACAGAGAATAAGGCTGATATTCTCTGAAATAAAGGACCGTTTGCTAAACTGGGAACCAAGCCAAACCAGGTTGCGTTTTTTCTATTTTTTCTCCAGCGCAGACAGCAATTTACGAATTTCTGGCTGATCCGGGTTCAAACGGAGGGAAGCCTCCAGTACCTGTCTGGCTCTTTCTTTCTGATTTGTTTTAAGATAGACCTGACCTAGGGCGTTAAGGGCTCTAATGTCGGAGTCGTAAATGGTAATAGTCTTGAGAAGTTCGTCAAGAGCCTGATTGTAATCTTCTTTTCCCAGGAAAGCCAGTCCCCGGAAAAGGTGATAATCAAAAGCCTGGCTGTCTTCAGCTTTTAATTGCTCGGCCATTTCCAGGGTTTTATCAAACTGCCCGGTCTTGATTAAAAACTGACAGTAATCCTTGAGCCCTTCGCGATAGTTTGGATTGTGTTTGAAGGCTTGCTCGTAGTAGAAGCTGGCCTTTTCGTTCTGATTGAGTTTGTCATACTGACTGGCCAGCATGTAGTAGTAGGCAAAAAGATTGCTGAGAGCGAAACTCTTAGCCTGAATAATGGGGTGACCAATTATCTTTTCGGGGGAGATAATAAAGGTTCCCTTTTTCTGGTCAAGCTGATTGCCCGCTCCATCCTGGAGAGTCAGATTAACTTCGTAGTAATCAGGCATCATATCCCTTAAGGATATTTCTCTTGAGTAGTTGGTTATCCTGGAGAATTCTTTTTCTCTGAGGTTTACCTCCAGTTCTTTAACTGACTGGTTGTTGGGAGCCAGGCCTTTAATCTGAATAAGGGCTTTTCCATTCTGTCTTAGATTTTCACTGAGATTTACCACGTTAAAGCTTATTATCAGAGGCTCGTTAGCCCCCAGGGTGTTCCGGGGGTCAACCAGGAATTTGGTGTTGTTAATCTTAAAGGGCAGGTGCTGATTCTGGGGGAATTGTTCAATCCGGTAGCCTATCAGGGGACCGGCCAGGTGGGGTTTACCAGCCGGTTCGCTTATCAACACCTGTTTTTCCAGAGTGGTAAACTCTTTGGAAACGGGATTTCTGAGGAGAACAGTCAGCTGGTACTGGCCTTCGGCTGCCGGGAAAGTATCTTCCAGAGCCAGTCCATTACCCCGGATTCTTTCCAGTTCGCTTTCTTGAAAATAAAAGGACATATTGCGGTTATACTGAAAAACGATCTGGTCCTGTTTTCTGAGGCTAACATCCATCAGCCAGGGAATGTAATACTGGTTTCTTGGTTCGTAATAATCCACCGAAAGCCTTTTGGGAGCTAATGAGAAGTGGATAAAATTCAGGCCGGTTATCGGGTCTGGAATTACCTCTACCAGACCTTCAGAGTCAACATAGTTAGTTAGATATTCGGTAGAGACCATACCCTTGTAGTTGAGAAAATGGGTGGCATATGATGGATTGATATCCTTTTTGGGAGAGTTCAGGATTTCAGCCAGTAAAATGTTGTAACGGGGCGAAGGAGAATAATCGTGGTGAAATTCACCGGGAATCAGAGAAATGGCCGTGTTGGCCAGAGTCGGCGCAATTTCCTGAATCTTTTCGTAGAGTTCTTCATAAGTCAGGCCGTCCAGCCCTCTTTTGTCCTGAAGGAGGCTGGCCGGTCCGTCAGCAGCCGGGTCGTAAAGTTTATATTCTGTGCTTCCGTGCCGCTGAAAAAACAGGAAAGTAAAAACAGGTGGCAAACCTTTGTTGGGGTCGCCATGATAGGTCCAGGCCTGGCAGGGAACTATACCCAGAACCCCTTCAAATCTTTCAATGCTCTCTGGCGGGCCCAGAATCATATAGATCCGCCCCATATCTGTCTGCCAGCCTTCTCTGGTTGAACCCCGCCTGAAGTATTTATTAACGTAGTTAAACCGTTTGATTATTTCTTCTTTGTATTCATTTTCGGGAGTCCCGGGAGTTGGGTCTCTCATATTCCAGAAGGTTTCTATAAAAAGGTCTCTTTCCCGGTCGTTGTTCAACTTCAGGAAAACTTCTCGCTCCTGTGGCAATATTATGTAATGAACCAGTTTAAGCCATTCCTGATATTTTTGGTTCAAATTCTTGATTATTTTGTCCTGGCTTTGGGCCGGAGCAGGTAGTTGCAGCAACAAAATAATAATCAAAAAGACGATAAAACTGACCCTGATCATTCTTACTTTTTTCATATTTTCGCACCCATAAAAGCTTTATCCAATCTACTCAACAGGCAAATCAATCCTAACCCATGGCTCATAAGGTGTCAAGAAAACTTATGCCTTCAAGAATCTCTCTTCTCCTGTCAGTAACTAAAACTCAAAATTCTACAAACCAGTTGCCCTGTTTATTCAAAGAGCCATTCTGGCTTTCATAAATATATAATTAAGGCGGTGGAGAGCTTCTGTCAATCAGGAATGAGGTTTAAGCCTGAGGCTGAATGAGCCTAAAGCTTAAAGAAAGGGTATCTGACGTCAGCTAATGCTTTTGCCTGTAATGGAATTGGGTATCTTAAAGAGCTTGAAGCTTTTAAGTGTTGGGGCATCGCGGGCTTGTTTAATCACCAGTCGGATTTTCTCGGAGGTAAACGGCTCAAAAGTTATAATCCTTTTATAGCCAACAGTAGTGCCCGCTGCTATTTCTACCCAGTCCTGGTCTCTATAGGCCTCAAGGGCAAACTCTTCGATTCTTTGCCCCTGGCGGATGTCTTCCTGAAGTTCAACGCAGTCAAAAGTGACTCCAGTCTTCAATAAAAATTCTATGGTTGCCCTGGTCCTGCCCGGCGCTGCTCTCCAGCCGGAATCCCGATTTCGGTCTAAAAGCAATCTGGCCGGATAATCAGGATGATGGTGATTTGAGGTTACCCCGGCTATTTGGAGGCGACCTTTCTTAAAGGTCTGGTCCAGTAATTTCTTAAAACCAAGCAGGGACCTGACATCATTTTCGGCTATGAGTCCCCTACGGTCGGGTGGAACATTAAGCAGAAGTACAGAATTCCGTCCAACTGATTTGAGATAAATCTCAAAAAGCTCAAATGGGCTTTTGACCTGGTTGTCCTGGTTTGGGTGGTAGAACCAGCCCGGTCGGATGGAAACATCAACTTCAGCCGGATACCAGAAAAGGGCTCGGGCCCTGGTTATTTTTTCCCGGCTGCCCAGGTCTGAAGCCATCAGGTCTTCGGGCTTAAAAACTCGCTCCAAGGTATATTGGCCGGAGCGGAGAAGGCGGAGTGAATCCTCAGGAAGATCCAGCGGCAGGACGCTCCATTCACTCTCTCTGGCCAGACCTCTTTCATTCCCCACCCAGCGAACATCCGGACCCATAATGGCAATGACGGCTTGTGGCTGCATTTTTCGTATTAGCTCGTAATATGAATTCCAGTCATAGACCATCTTTCTCCCGTCAGGACCTTCTCCGCAGTATCCGTCAAACCAGACTTCTGCTATCGGTCCATAATTGCTCAGAAGTTCTTTAAGCTGGGTAAGAAAATAGGTATTGTATTGAGGGGTACCGTAGCTTTTTTCATGACGGCCCCAGGGTGAAAGGTAGAGGCCAAAATCCAGGCCTTCTTCCCGGCAGGCCATGGCCACATCTCGCACTACATCTCCCCGGCCTTCTTTCCAGCGACTTTTTTTTTTAACTGAGTAGTCGGTGGTTTTTGTTGGCCAGAGACAAAAACCATCGTGATGTCTGGCTGTCAGGACAACCATCTTAAAGCCAGCTTCTTTCAGGACCCTGGTCCACTGTCTCGGATTAAAATGCGTTGGGTTAAAGAGAGAGGGGTCTTCAGTTCCCTCGCCGTGTTCTTTATCGGTAAAAGTATTCAGACCAAAATGAATAAAGGCAGAGAGCTCTTTACTCTGCCAGTCCAGCTGGCGTTGGGTCGGAACGATCCGGGCTGCTTTCCAGGCAATAATTTCCGGTGAATCATCAGGGTCAATAAACTGGAGGTGACCGAAGCCTTTATCATCTAATTTTTCTGGCAATTTAAGTGGGCTGGAGGCAGAAGAGTTTTTTTGAAGAAGAAAAAGAACCAGAAGCCCCAGAATAAGAGCAGAAGCCATAATACTGACTTTCAGCTGGGACGAGGCCGATTTTTTGGTTAGCGAATTGTCTGATTCGCTGGACCCAGGGCCTTCAAATGAAAATAGAAAAACCGATTGTTTTCTCTGGCTTTGGGCGACCTTGCCGATTTGAGTTCTGTTATCCATTTCTGGCTGGAGATTTTATAATTATTGGCTTTGATTCTGCCCTTATAATTAAATCACTAATTATATTCTTTACTCACCAAAAAATTATATAGAGGGTAATAGTCAACAGGATGATAGCGGCGCTGAGGTACTTCAAGGCCGGGCTGGAACGCAGGTCGAAGTTTTCCTGCACAGGCAGCGTTTTCGGCTCTTTAAGCGGTTTGAGCAGAGTTATAATTGCCATAACCAGGATAAGGACCAGAAAATTTATGGCAATTCGGTTAAGGAAAGCAATGTGGCCAAACTGCCATTTCAGAAATCCATAAACCGGCACTGTTAGAATCAGAGCCGAAACACCCGCTGCTGGCGGTGTTTTTTTTATGAAAAGACCGAAGACAAAAGCGGCCAAAACTCCCGGTGAGACAAAGCCCTGGAATTCCTGAATATAGTTAAAAATACCCTTAAACCTCGGGTCTCCGAGTTTCGGAGCCAGCAGACAGACAGCCAGCACAAAGACAATGGTGGCTACTCGTCCTATCTTTATCAAGGATTCCTGGCTGGCGTCTTTTTTTAGGTGACGTTTGTAAAGGTCCATAGTCAGAATGGTGGAAACTGAATTCAACAGCGAGCCCAGGGTACTGATCACAGCTCCAGCGATGGCAGCCAGAATAAAACCCCTCATCCCCGGTCCTACCAGGTTTCTGATGAGCAGCGGATAGGCTTGATCAGTGGTATGACCTGGAGCCAGAAGCTGGTCTTTGTAAAGCTGGTAGGAGATGATTCCTGGTATCACTATTATGAACGGGATAAGAAGTTTGAGAAAAGCGGCAAACATGATCCCCAGCTGACCCTGTTTTAAGCTCTTGGCGGCCAGGGTTCTCTGGGTTATGAACTGGTTAAGACCCCAGTAATAAAAATTGGGAATCCAGAGCCCAACGACCAGGGTAGTCCAGGGTATGACCGGATGGTCTGCCGGCATAATCATGTGGAGCTTATCCTGGTTGGCGGCAAAAAAGGCTCCTACGCCACCCACAGCTTTGAAACCGAGGACCATAGTCACCAGACCGCCGATAATCAGAGCTGATCCCTGAAAGAGGTCCGCCCAGGCTACTGCTTTAAGACCGCCCCAGGTAGTGTAAACGGCTGCAATTATTCCAATCAGCCAGACAGCTTTGACCAGGTCAAAATCGAAAATGGTGTGAAGAGCCAGTGCCCCGGTATAAACCACAGCTGCTATACTAACCAGCGTGTAGATGAGAATCATGTAGAAAGCCATAAGACCACGGGCGGCCGAATTATAGCGATATTCAAGAAACTCAGGTATGGTATAAATGCCGCTGCGCAGAAACTTTGGCAAAAAGAAAAGGGCTACGAAGACCAGTGTTATAGCGGCCATCCACTCGTAACTGGCTACAGCCAGACCGGCAATACCTGCGGCCTGTCCGGACATACCGACGAAGTGCTCGGTTGAAATGTTGGCGGCTATCAAGGAGAAACCAATTAAGGGCCAGACCAGACCTCTTCCAGCCAGGAAAAAATCGGTTCCGGTCCTTTCTTTACGGCTTTTGTACATGCTGACCGAGACCACCACCACAAAAAAGACTATGAAAACTGAAAGGTCCAGCCAGTGAAGCTGCATGACCGACTCCTTTTTATCAGATAATAATTAGCTTAAACATACAAGCCATATTATATGCAAATTAACTTTGAGGGAAAAAGAAAAAAAGTTAATAGGCTGGGCCTTCAAAAGTCCCGGTTGGAGTAAATAAAATATTGACTTTTAAGTCATTATTCTGGTAAAAAGCAAAAGCTGGGTAAAGAAGTTTTTACTAAGGAGTTTAACAAAAAGGGGATCATTTATGAGGCTAAAATTTAAAAGCAACCTTTTTATCTTTTTTTGGGTGATTTTTTTCTTTAGTCTGAGCGGACTATCAGGTCTGGAACCACCAACCAGAGAGCAGATCCAAAAGTACAAACAGGATGGTACTTATGCAGCTAGAGTAGCTGCGGCCAAAGCTATTGGCAACCATCTGATGGACCCTGAGGTGGTGGCTCACCTTAATTACAAAGTGAGAAGACTGGCTCTTGAAGCTCAGGGGTTGAGTGAAAGTGAAATCAACAAAATTTTGGCTCCACCCCCGAGCCGCCGGGGGATGCCGACCACGGGGGTGGTCAAAGTCCTGGCTATCTTGGTTGCCTTCAGTAATTATCCTCCAATAACCAGTGCCAGTTTTGTGGAGGAAAAACTTTTTGGCCCGGCCAATGTTTATGACCCGACCTATCCCTACGAAAGCCAGCGAGCCTACTACCTCCGGGCTTCCTACAATCAGCTTGATATTCAGGGCAATGTTCTCGGTTGGTACACAACCTCATACCCACGGTCTCAAGTTTCTGAGACCACTGCAGGCCGGGAAAACCTGATTAAAGAAGTCTTGAATTATTATGACCAGCAAGGACATGATTTTACTCAGTATGATAACGACAATGATGGGACAATAGATTACTTTTTGGTTTTCTGGACGGGCCCGCATGGAGAATGGGCCTCTTTCTGGTGGGGTTATCAGACCAGCTTCAGCGACTCTACTTACAGACTGGACGGAAAAAGACTGCGGAAATACTCCTGGCAGTGGGAGCTCTATAACTATCCTTCGGGACAGTTTTCTCCAAGAACTGCCATTCATGAAACTGGTCATGCCCTTGGTCTTCCCGATTATTATGATTATGATGATTCAATAGGACCAAAAGGTGGGGTGGGCGGTTTTGATATGATGGATAGCTCCAACTATGACCATAACTGCTTTTCTAAATTTGTGCTGGACTGGATAAATCCGGCTGTTTTCAGTGCCGGGAATCAGGTCTATAACCTTAGAGCTTCTGGGGCTTACCCTGAAGCCGTGATTTTCTTTCCTGGAGCCAGCTCTGGAGATATTTTCAATGAGTATTTTATGGTGCAGAACAGGTATGCCACTATGAATGATGACCGTCTGGTTTCCATAAACAGCGGAAATGTGGGGCTGGCTGTCTGGCACGTCAATGCCCGATTAAATACCTCAGGGACCAATTTTATGTATGATAATTCATACACCAGTCTGAAATTGTTGAGGCTGGTTCAGGCCGATGGTCTGGATGAGATTGAGCTGGGTGTCCGGGGTTTTGATAGTGGAGATTTTTTCCGACCAGGCAAAGAACTTGGTCCCTCCACCTATCCCAACACCTCCCGCTATGACGGCACTCCGACTGGAATGGGGATGACAAACATCCAGGGTTCAGGCTCTCAGATTAGCTTTCGTTTGTTCTCCGGAGCCAATCCTGACATTCGGTTATCCACTACTGCTTTGAATTTCGGGCAGGTCAATGTCTGCACTTATAAAGACCTTTCGCTTACAATTTATAACGATGGTGATGCTCCTTTAATCATCAGCAGCCTCAATAGGCAATCGGGAGCCAGTGATTTTATTTATGCCGGACCAGCTGTGCCCTTTTCGGTGGCTGCTGGTAGCAGCCGGAACGTAACCTTCAAGTTTTCTGTTTATAACACCGGTCTGTTGAATGCTGTCTTCATTTTAAGCTCAAACGACCCGGAAACCCCTCAGATTTCGATTAATTTAAGTGGCACTGGTTTTGTGCCGGAAATAGCCATCAACCTCCAGGTCCAGAGAAAAGTGGAAAGAGCCTGGATATTGAGGCGGGGTTTTGCCGTCATTTCGGTTCAGGTCAGCAAATCAGCTCCTTTTGAGGTAGAAAGCTACCGTTTGACCAGAAGAATCAGCGGTAGCAGCGGCAATCCTCAGATTGTTAAGATTTTCAGGGAATCTGATTTTCAATCTGGCCGGCTTGAATATGTTGATAAATACTTAGAGATTGACAGAAGCTATGTGTATACCCTGGAGGCTTTAGATTGTTACGGGCGGGTTATTACCCTTACCACTCAAGAAAAATCAGGGACTGAACCAGGGAGAGTGCCGACCATCAAACCGATTTACAAGAGAGGTTAGGATGAAAAACAAAATTATAAACAGGGCAAAGATTTTTTTGATCCTTTTTTCGCTCTTTTTGGTTTTAACTTCAAATTTACGGGCTGATACTTTGATGCTCACCGTTAGCGGTGGTTATTTGTTTCCGGCTGATGCCGGCTATAGAGAAGTTTATGGCCGCAGGGTGATAGTTCCTGAGTTTAAAGTGGGACTCCGCGTGCTCAGCAACTTCTATTTCTACGGCAACTTCTTCTCTTTTTCTAAAAATGGTCTAACCCCGGAACTGCAAGAGCCGGCCAGATCCAAGCAACAGTTTTTCGGAGGGGGGCTAGCTTATTCTCCCTATCTGAATAAATATTTTAAAGCTTATCTGGGGGCTGGAGTGGTGGCTGTGACTTACAGCGAAGAAGCCATGGGAATTACGGTCAGCGGTAATAAGGTAGGCTTTTCAGTAGAGGGCGGCTTATATCTGAAAGAAAAATTTTTGTTGATGGGAATTAACGCTGCTTATTGTGCAGCCAGCTCCAGTTATGAAGAGGTGAATTTTAAGATCGGGGGAGGCAGAGCCTCGGTCCTTCTGGGCTTTATTTTTTAATAATCACTAGCCCCTGATAAAGTTGAAGAAAGGCGGAGAGATTGAAAGAGGCCCTGGCCCACAGCTTAAAGCAGCAAAATAGGCGTGAAAAAACCGATGGTTAGCTGCTGCTAACTGAGAACAAAAGCAACTTTGAGAGCTCCGTCAAGGCGGTTGGCGGCGGTGTTAAAAGCAGCCTGAGCCTCTTCAAGCTTGAAACGGTGAGTTAACAGCCAGCTGACTTCTATCTCTTTTTGACCGATCAACTGCAGCGCCTTTTCCAGACATTGATTCTGCCGGCGGACATTTATGATGGAGATTTCTTTACGCCGCAGCCGGCTAATCCGGTAAGATACTCTCTCAGGAAGGGGAATTCCAATCTGGATTATCTTGCCCCCGGGTTTTACCAATTCTACTGCCTGGTCTATTGCTTCCTGGTCTCCGCTGACTTCAAACACGGCTTCGAGGCCCAGGGGTTGACGTTGACTGATTTCACTGACCACATCCTCCTGTTCTACCGAGGCGGACCAGTTAGCTCCAGCTTTTAAAGCCGCTTTCGCTCTTGCTTCGGAACGGTCAGTGGCAAAAATAGAAGTAAAGCCGTACTTTTTAAGTAGAAGAATCAAGGACAGACCGATTGGACCACTGCCCAGAACTCCAACCCGAGCTGTGTTTTCAAGGCCGGCCAGGTTGAAGGCGTGAAGGGCTATGGATAAAGGCTCGGCCAGCATTCCTTCTTCCAGGGTGAGTGATTCCGGAAGCTTTAATAAATTTCTGGCCGGCATTACAAAATATTCGGCAAAGCAGCCATCCAGTTCTCCGGGATGGCCGAGAAACCTGATTTTGCGACAGGTATTGAACCTTCCAGCCAGGCACTGATCACAGACGAGGCAGTAAATTGAGGGTTCAACCGCTACCAGATCACCACTTTTCAGATGTTGAGCTTCAGAGCCAACCTCAACAACTTCGGCGGCTACCTCATGGCCGACAATAACTGGATACGGTACTTTTTCTCCGCCCACTGAATCAGAGATGAAGTAATGGAGGTCACTTCCGCAAATACCAGCTACTCTGGTTTTCAGAATAGCGGAACTCTTATCAGGAAGATGAGGTTCAGGTTTTTCCACAATCTGGACATCTCTGGGACCCTTTAAGACTGCTACTTTCATTTTTCTTTATTCTCCATTCTGCTCTCGTGGCCTAATTAATAATAGGAACGCCCGAAAGGGTAGTCAACATCAAAATTAAATTATACCTCAGGATTGGGAAAAAGGGAGGAAGGAAAGCAGAGAATTCCTAGTTCCCGAATGTCGATTCGCCTGTCATTTGACTAGGCGGGAAAATCTATTTTGAGCAAAACTCATCAGTTTCAGTACAGGTGAATGCCTATGCCGCCAGGCTTATAAATTTTTTCTTTATTCTGGTTCAATTTTTGTATATTTTAAGAAAAGGATGAAAAGCCAGGAGGAACGGGCTTAAAATGTTTTCTAAAAAAATTCAAATAAATCCTTTTCTTTATATTCCTCTTGTGCTGGGTCTGACCTGGCTGCCCTGGGTAATGGCAGTTTCTACCGGTCAAGGAATGGAGAATCTCGCGGTTAAAGTTCTACTTCTTTCAGGGCTTCTGGTCCCGGCCCTTGTGGCTCTGGTTTTCATATTTCTGGGTGAGGAAGCAGAGTACCACTGGGATTACTGGAGGCGGGTGTTTGACCCCACCCTGATCTCCAGGAATGGTTATCGTTTCGTCTTGCTTTTTCCTTTGCTGATTACAATGCTGGCAGTTTTGCTCTCTCTGGCTTTCGGGCAGTCATTGAACCAGTTGAAAATAGTTCCACAGGTGAGATCTCATCTTCCTTCAATCTTAATATTTATTTTTTATACTTTTTTTATCGGTCCTTTTCCTGAAGAACTGGGCTGGCGTGGTTACTGGCTCGATAAACTGAAAAACCATCTTTCCGGGTTTAAAGCCAGCTGGCTTATCGCTCTGGTCTGGGCTCTCTGGCACTGGCCGCTTTTTATGGTTAAAGGATATCCGCTTCAGGCTAAGACTGCAGAACCTCTTCTAATAGTTTTTTATTTTATAGACATTTTTCCAAAGTCGTTTCTTTTTACCTATGTTTTTTTAAAGAATAATCGAAGCACCCTGGCGGCTATACTTTTTCACTTTATGATTAATTTCACCGGGCAGCTTTTTGAACTGCAGGTTTTGACCGAAGGTTTAATAACTGCTTTTTATATATTAGCTGCGGTAATAATAGTGGCAAAAAATAAAGAAATATTCAGATAATCTTTTCCGGCAGCTCAGAAACCCTGATTAATTTTCCAGCCGGCCAGGTAGAGTGTTAGTCTACTGGCTGAGGTCGGTTGTTTGGGGATAGCTACTCATGAACATAGAACCGGCCTGGATGATTATGTAGACAACAAACGCCAGAATAAGAATGCCAAAAATCAAAAAGAGTATTGATTTTAAGCTGGAGACTTTTCTGGCTATTCCCTGGGGGAAAAAGACATCAAAACCCATTTTGCCGAGCATAATAATCATTATCATCAAACCAAAGGCCAGACGATAGACAATGATTTTGCCTTGAGTGTAATCGGATTGGTCGATTTTGATAAAAGGAAATAGCAGCCATAGACCTGCTAAAAATGCAATTATCCCCGGCAGGTGCATAAGAATTTTTTCTTTAATTTTGCTTAATTCCATCATATTTTATTTTACCTTTCTCTGGATTGCCCTGGCAAATGATTTAGCTTAATGCTAATATCAGCCTTAAAAACGGGTCTTCCAAACTATCACCGACCTGATTTCCCGCCTTTAGTTTAGACGAAAACTACCGCAAATCTTCCAGTCTCTGGGTGTCAGGATATTTAAAAAATGAACCCGAGCTGGACAATTGGAATATAGTGGTATATAATGGTCCATAACGGTATATATATAAAATATAGAGAGGTTTAATATGGATTTGAAATTATCAATTGATAAGAACAGTCCAGTTCCTGCTTACCGTCAGCTGGTCAAGCAAATTACCTCACTGATTAGTGAAGGGAAGCTTAAGCCCGGGGATAAGCTCCCCACCGAAAGGGAACTGGCCACGCTTCTAAAAATTGCCAGGGGTACGGTTAAGAAGGCTTACGAATTATTATCAAAAGATAGAATTATTGAAACTACTCAGGGCCGGGGCACTTTTGTTTCCTCAGTTCAAGACATTATCCCGACCGGCCGAAAAGAAAAAGCCCAGAAGCTGGTAGACAACCTGCTTGAAGAATTGAGAAAGATGAATTTTTCCTTCCAGGAAATCAGAGCCTTTATAGAACTTTCTATTATTCAGAAAGAAGAAAAACTGGAAAATTTTAATGTGGCGGTTATAGACTGCAACCCGGAAAGCTTAGCCATTTTTGAAAGGCAGTTAACCTTTTTGAAACATGTCCGGGTAGCCAGGTTTCTTCTGGATGAAGTGGTGGCTGACCCTGAAGCCCAAAAGCGGCTCAAACCCTTTGACCTGATTTTAACCACCAGTACCCACTACAGTGAGTTACTGGGCAAACTTCCAAACCTGCGAGATAGACTTATCCAGGTAGCTGTCTCACCGAGTCAGGAAACCATCATTGAAATGGCCAGTCTCAGTCCGGTTCAGAGAATTGGTGTAATCTGTGAAAGTGAGAATTTTTTGAATAGGGTAGTCTCCAGGTTAAAAAATCTGGGTCTGGTAAAAGGAAGTGTTCCTTGTCTTTTTATGAAAGATGAAGATGAATTACCCGAATTTCTGGAAAAGGTGGATGTAGTTTTAGTTCCTCCCGGGTATCAGCTGCAGAGGAAAAAAGCCAACCTATCAGCAGTTCAGGCATTTACTGAAAGAGGCGGGAAAATTATTGCCTTTGATTATCAGATTGAAAGAGGCTCGTTGCTTTACGTTGAAGAAAGGATCAGCCAGCTCCTGAACCCCTGAGACCGGGTAGAGTTGCTTACGGTCTCTTCAGCCTCAACCCGAGAGATTCTTTAAGGATGTAAGAATTGGAACAAGCTGAGGTTATACCAATGAAAGCCTGTGAAAGTAAAAATGAAAAACACACCATAATCCTGGGAGTAATTGGGTCTGATTGCCATTCGGTGGGGAATAAAATCCTGGAGCTTTTCTTCACCGCTGAAGGCTTCAAGGTGGTCAATCTCGGAGTAATGGTTTCCCAGCAGGAATTTGTAGATGCGGCGATTGAGACCAACGCCAAAGCTATCCTGGTCTCTTCACTATACGGGCATGGCGAGATTGACTGCCAGGGTTTTAGAGATTTGTGTCTGGAGAAAGGTCTTGACCCGATTGTTCTCTATGTTGGTGGCAATCTGGTTGTGGGAAAAACACCTTTTGCTGTGGTTGAAGAGAAGTTCAAGAAGATGGGCTTTGACCGGGTTTTTTCGCCTGATGTTGATCTTAAGAAGGTAGCTGAACTCTTGAGGCAGGATATTGAGGAAAAATTCGGGTCGGTCAGAAAGCCAGAGACGGCAGAAAAAAATCAGGAGAAAAAAAGTAACAAGTGACCAGCTGAATATTTCAGCCATGAAAACAATAATCAGCATTGATATCGGTTCCACCTGGACCAAAGGAGGTCTTTTTGTCCTCTCACCTTCAGGGCTGAAGCTTAAGAGCAAATATTCCACTCCTACAACTCAGAATAATCTGATTCAGGGTTTTAACGAAGTGCTTAAGGGCCTTACTGGCCAGGATATAAATGGTGCACTGGCCGGTCTCAATGATTCAACCGAAGTTTTCTTTTCTTCTTCGGCCAAGGGCGGTCTGAAAATTGCTGCCATCGGGCTGGTTCCTGACCTGACTCTTCAATTAGCCAGACTGGCGGCCATGTCAGCCGGGGGCAAAGTAGTTGGGAGCTTTGCTTTTACTCTGACCAGGCAGGATGTAGAAGCCCTGGAGAGGCTTCAGCCGGATATCATTCTCTTCAGCGGGGGAACCGATGGTGGTAATACCCGCTATGTTCTGGATAATGCCCGGCGGCTGGCCAGTTCAGGTTTTAGCTGTCCGGTGGTCTATGCTGGCAACAGGGCAGTGGCCGATGAAGTAGTTGAAGTCCTGAAAAATAAAGAGGTCATCTTAACCGAAAACCTGATGCCAGAGGTTGGTCAGGTAAACATTGAACCGGCCAGGGAGAAAATCAGAGAAATTTTCTTGAAAAGGATCGTTCAAGGCCGGGGATTATCTGAACTGGTTGAAATTTTCGGCACTCAGCCCCGACCAACTCCTCTGGCTGTTTTCGAGTTGATACAGGCCATACCCAGGTTCAATCCAGACTGGTCTGACCTGGCGGCCATAGATATAGGGGGAGCTACCACGGATTTTTATTCCAACACCGAATCTTACCTGGAAACTGATTCGGTAATCTTAAAAGGGATTCGTGAACCAAGAGTAAAAAGGACAGTGGAAGGGGACTTAGGAATGCGAGTGTCAGCTTGTTCTTTGCTGGAAGCGGGAAAACCCTACCTTGAAGCTCGACTGATAAGTCTGGGCCTGTCGCTGGAAGCGATGGAAAGATTTGTTGAAAAAATTTCTGTTGATAATGATTACCTACCAGAAACTGAAGAGGAAATCTGGCTGGACCGGATTCTGGCAGAGACCTGCGTCTATTACTCTGCTCTGAGACATGCTGGCGGCTGGAGAGAAACATATACTCCCCAGGGCAAAGTTTACATTCAGACCGGAAAGGATTTAAGGGCAGTTAAGGCGGTGGTGGGAAGTGGCGGTTTTCTCTCGGCCGAAAATTCGGCTGAAGTATTGCGCTTGCCTCTGGAAAGACTTGCCTTTTATGGAGATGAGAGAAAGCTTTTGCCGGAAAAACCATCTTTCTTTCGGGATAAAGATTATCTTTTTCCTCTTCTGGGAAATCTGGTCGAAAAATATCCTCAAGATGCGGCTATTCTGGCCGTGGCTTCACTTGAAAAATTAGGTTGAGAGGTATAAAGCATGATAAGAAACGAGAAATTGGACTTAAAGGAATTTTTTGAGATAAGGAAAGAAGTTCTCCAGAGCTGGCCTACGGGTCAAAAAGTATCTCTTGATGAGGGAATTAAATACCATCATACCCTGCCTGAAGAAAAACGATTTGTCCTGGCAATGAAGAAGGCCCGGGAAGGGCGTAAAACTCTGCTCCAGCCCAGAGCTGGGGTAGCTTTGATTGAGGAACATATCAAGCTTCTCCGCTACCTAGAAACAGAGGGACAGGCTGACCTGCTGCCTACTACCATAGATGCCTATACCAGGCAGAATCGGTATGAAGAGGCGGAAAAAGGAATAGAAAAATCAAAACAGGCAGGCACCTCGCTGTTGAATGGTTTTCCGGCAGTTAATTACGGGGTAGAAGGCTGCCGTCGGGTGGTAGAAAACCTCAGCCGTCCGCTGCAGGTACGCCACGGGACCCCTGACGCCCGGCTACTGGCAGAAGTAACCCTGGCGGCCGGGTTTACCAGTTTTGAAGGTGGCGGAATTTCCTACAACATACCTTATGCTAAAAGAGTCCCGGTGGAAAAATCTATCAGAGACTGGCAGTATGTGGACCGACTGGTGGGCCTTTATGAGGAAAATGGAGTGCAGATAAACCGTGAACCATTCGGACCCCTTACCGGAACTCTGGTGCCGCCCTGCATTTCTATTGCTGTGGGAATCATCGAAGGTCTTCTGGCCCTGAAACAGGGAGTAAAATCTATTACCCTGGGTTACGGACAGGGAGGCAACATTATCCAGGATGTGGCGGCTATAAAGGCACTCCGGGAGCTGGCTGATGAATATTTCAGGCAGGAAGGGTTTGAAGATTTTGACCTGACCACAGTTTTTCATCAGTGGATGGGTGGATTTCCAGAAGATGAAGCCAAAGCCTTCGCGGTTATCGCCCTTGGAGCTATAGTGGCCAGATTTTCGGGGTCAGAAAAAGTTATTGTCAAATCTCCTCATGAAGCCATGGGCATTCCCACAAAAGAAGCTAATGCCCAGGGATTGAGAGCGACCAGACAGGCTATCAGCCTGGTTGAAGACCAGGTTATATTTAAGCCCGAAGACCTCCAGGCAGAAGTTGATTTGATTAAAGAAGAAGTGCGCTGTTTGTTGAACGGAGTCTATCAGCTCGGGCAGGGAGATATAGCCGCAGGCACGGTGGCTGCTTTCCAGGCTGGTGTTCTGGACATACCTTTTGCTCCTTCCGTGTATAACCACGGCAAAATAATCCCAATGCGGGATAATGAAGGTTTTATCAGGATTTTCAACAAAGGTAATCTGCCATTGACCGACGAGATTATTTCCTACCACCGCCAGAGGCTTCAGGAAAGAGCTAAAGCTGAGGGTCGGGTTATTTCCTTTGAAATGGTTACAGACGATATTTATGCCGTAAGCAAAGGCAAATTAGTAGGGAGGCCGAAGTGAAAATAAAAAGAGTGTTTTTCGTACCGGGTAAGTCAGCTTTCTTTTTTGACGACCAGAGAGCAATAAAGAAAGGAGCTAAGAGCGACGGTTTTGTTTATCAGGGCCGGCCTGTAACCAGGGGTTTTGAAAGTATCAGGATGGCTGGAGAGTGTATCTCTATCGTCCTGGAACTTGAAGACGGCCAGCAGGCAGTTGGGGATTGTGCAGCGGTTCAGTATTCCGGGGTGGGAGGCCGGGACCCGCTGTTTCTGGCAGCCCATTACTTGCCGTTTCTAAAACAGAATCTTCAACCACTGCTGGAAGGACTGGAAGTAGATTCCTTCAGGGGATTAGCAGAGAGATTTGAGCATCTGAAATTTGAAGGGAAAAGACTTCACACGGCCATCAGATACGGCCTGTCTCAGGCCTTGCTGGATGCCCGGGCCAGGGTCTCGAAAAAATTGAAATGTGAGGTCATTGCGGAAGAATATAATCTGACGCTGGTTCCTGAAAGAGTTAAGGTCTTTGGACAATCCGGAGATGACCGATATACTAATGCCGACAAAATGATTTTAAAACAGGTGGATGCTCTTCCCCATGCTCTGATCAACAATATTGAGGATAAACTGGGCTGGCAAGGGGAGAAGCTGAGAGAATACATTCGCTGGTTGGTTGATAGAATCATCAAACTAAGACCGCGCCCTGATTACCGGCCCGACCTGCACATAGATGTTTATGGCACTATAGGGCTGATTTTTGAAGGAAACCTCACCCGGGTTGCTGATTACCTGGCCTCGCTGGAAAAAGAGGCCGGGGAGTTTAACCTCTACATAGAAGGGCCGGTGGATATGGAGGAGAAATACAGGCAGCTGGAAGCCCTGGCGGAAATTACCAGAAAACTTCAAACTCTGGGTTCCCGGGTTAAAATTGTGGCTGATGAGCACTGCAACACGATTGAAGACATCAAGGAGTTTGCCGAGGCTAAAGCCTCCCATATGATTCAGATTAAGACCCCTGATCTGGGTGGCATCCAGAACGTAGTAGAAAGCAACCTTTACTGTAAAGCTCATGGAATAGAAGCTTATCAGGGCGGCACCTGCAACGAAACAGACATTTCGGCTATTGCCTGTGTTCATGTGGCTATGGCCACCCGCCCCGACAGAATGCTGGCTAAACCAGGCATGGGTTTTGACGAAGGTTTTATGATTGTGAATAATGAGATGGAAAGGATAATTGAGCTTTTAAAGATTAAACAAGGGGAGAAGATTTAGATGAATAAATCGAAAGCCAGATCAAAGCTCGCTCCCTTTAAGATACTTTCAACCACGGCCATTCTGGGTTACGGTTTTCCAGAAAGCTCTTTTCAGAGAGGTTTGAGGAAAAAACCTGACCTGATTGCTGTTGATGGTGGTTCAACCGACCCAGGTCCCTACTATCTTGGGGCTGGCAAGTCATTTACCAGCAGAGCAGCAGTTAAAAGGGATTTAAGACTTATGATTAAAGCTGGATTAGAGCATAATATCCCGGTTGTGGTGGGTACCGCCGGCGGCTCTGGAGCCAGACCTCATTTAGAATGGTGTTTGGAGATAGTGAGGGAGATTGCCCGGGAAGAAAATCTTCATTTCAAACTGGGGATTGCTTATGCCGATGTGGAAAAGGAAATGGTGCTGGAGGCGTTTAAACAGAAAAGAGTCAAACCGCTGGCTTTTGTTCCTGAACTTACCCCGGAAGTGGTGTTTGAGAGCGAGAATCTTGTAGCTCAGATGGGGATTGAACCTTTCATCAAATTACTTAATCAGGGATGCCAGGTGGTTATAGCCGGACGTTCCTATGACCCGGCAGTTTTTGCGGCTCTGCCCATCTCTCTGGGGTATGACCCTGGCCTGGCCCTGCACCTGGGCAAAATTCTGGAGTGTGCGGCCATTGCGGCCACTCCGGGTTCAGGCTCGGATTGTGCCCTCGGTATCCTGGAAGAGGATTCTTTTATCCTGGAAACTCTTTCGCCGGAACGAAAATTCACACCGCAGTCAGCGGCTGCCCACACTCTTTATGAAAAATCAGACCCTTATGAACTGCCAGGGCCTGGTGGCCTGATCAACCTGAGAGGGTGCTCCTTTGAGGATATTGGCCAGGGGCGGGTTAGAGTTAGAGGAAGCCGATTTATACCGAGTGAAAATTACTGGGTTAAAATAGAAGGCGTTCGGATGATTGGTTTCAGGTCCATAAGTATTGCTGGAGTGCGGGACCCGATCATGATAGAAAAGATAGATAAAATCCTGAAAGAGGTTGAACTGAAGGTCAGGGAAATTATGGGTAAAGACGGGAAAAATGGCCAGATTTATTTTCATGTTTACGGAAAAAACGGAGTGATGGGCGAACTGGAGCCGGTAAAAAGAACCCTTTCTCACGAGCTCGGGCTGGTTATTGAAACTATTGGAAAAACTCAGGAAGAGGCCGACAGCCTTCTGGCCCTGACTCGCTCAGCTCTTCTTCACTACGGTTATGAAGGCAGAATTGCCACTGCCGGCAACCTGGCCTTTCCTTTTTCGCCTTCTGATATTTCCATGGGAAAAGTCTATGAATTCTCTGTCTATCATCTGATGCAGGTTGACCGTCCGGACTTTTTCCTCAGCCGCGTAGAAGAATTGTGAGGGGAAGAAAGATGAGAGTAACAAAGCCAACAGCCGCAAAAAAGAAAAACAGCCTTTTGAAAGTGGCCCGGGTCATTCGTTCTAAAAATTCTGGACCTTTTGAGCTGACTCTTGATATTATGTTTAAGGAAAGGCGCTATTTCGAGCTATTCAAGAAGAAGAGGATAATAACTGCCAGAAAGATTGCCCGGCTCTATGGAATTCCCGAAAAAGAGGTTTTGAAGGTTGTCTACTTTGAACCAAGTCAGGCCATCAAGGTGACGTTGAAGAGAAGAATTCCCTCCGGTTCTCCTGGAGATACCGATGTATACGGAGCCCAGCAGCATGCGCCGCTACTTAGTTTGACTTTTTAGGAGCTTAGATGGACCCAAAACAGCTGTCCCGAGTGGATACTCTAATCTATGCCGTTTATTATGCACCACGGGGACGCTACCGGCTTTATATGGTAGCCAGCGAAATTGCCAGGCGCTACCTCTCTCCTACCGATTATCTCATAGGAATAATAGGGGAAGAGGGTTCGGGTAAATCGACCTTGATTCGAGGTCTTTTCCCCGGGCTGGAACTTACCAATGAAGATGACGGGGTCAACCTCAGCCGGGCTCCGATTTATTCTTTTTCGCCAGAAGACTTTTTTTCCGGACACACTTTTCACCTTGATGTCAGATATGAACTGGCCTTCAAGCAGAAATATAAAATTAAGGAGGCCATAAGAAAGGCAGTGGAACACAAACGTCGGGTGGTGGTGGAGCACTTTGATTTGATTTATGACATCCTGGGAATGAATGCTCAGGTTCTGATAGGAATCGGGGAAGAGATAATTGTGGCCAGGCCGACGGTTTTTGGCCCCTTTCCCCAAAACATAAAAGCCATAGTTGACCGGACGATTAAATACCGCTTGATGGCCCATTCAGCCGAAGACATCACCACTTACATTCTGGAAAGAGACTACAACTATAAATCTCGTTCACCTCTGATTCATTCTGACATCCGCCACGGGTTTGTCATCAACTTTCCGGAAAGACCGGAGATTGACCTGGATGAACTTGAAGCCAAAGTCCAGGCCGTGATAGATGCCGATGTTCCCATCAGTCAGTGCGGAGAAGACACAATTTGCATAGGTGAGTTCAAGATATACTGCACCGGTCCACGGACTCATGTCAACCGCTCGGGAGAAATAGAAAATTTCCGTTTATTGAAAGAATTCAGGCTTAATCCCCTAACCAGCGAATTTATGCTCATAGGGATGGTCGGGCATAAAACCATTGCCGGCTTTGAAGATATCATTGAATATATGGACATTGAAGACTGAGATCTTTCCGGAGTTGGAGGCTAGCCGATGAAGTTTGTCTATTCTCCAGTTTTGCCTCTGGAAAAAGACCGGACGAAATTTGAAAGATTAACCTCAGAGCTGGTCAGAGAAGTAAAATGTCGGGGCAAAAAGTTTCTGGAAGTAAAACCCGAGGCGCTCCGCTTATTGGCCCGGGAAGCTTTTGCCCGGGTTAATTTTTATTTCCGCTCATCTCATCTGGAAAACCTGGCTTCTATCCTGGACGACCCAGAGGCTTCAGAGAACGATAAATTTGTGGCTGCTATGCTTTTGAAGAACGCTGTCATCTCAGCCGAGGGCTTGCTGCCGTTGTGTCAGGACACAGGAACGGCTAACATCATTGGTTACCGGGGAGAGCGGGTTCTGACCGGAGTAGAAGATGCCAGGTATCTAAGCCGGGGTGTTTTTGAAGCCTACACCCGTCTGAATCTCAGAGCTTCTCAGAATGTGCCGCTAAACATTCTGGATGAAAAAAATACCGGAAATAATTTACCGGCTCAGATTGAGATATTCAGCACCAGAGGCAGTGAGTATCATTTTTATTTCATAGCCAAGGGTGGAGGCTCGTCTAATAAGACGGCACTCTATCAGGAGAACAAATCGCTTCTTAAGGATGAGCAAACCCTGCTGGATTTTATCAGAGAAAAGATTAAAGCCATAGGAGTGGCCGCCTGTCCCCCTTACCGATTGGCTGTAGTTATCGGCGGTCTTTCACCAGAGATGAACCTGAAAACCGTTAAATTAGCTTCGGCCGGTTTTCTGGATAATCTGGTAACCAGACCGACCGGACTGCCTCACGGCTATCGGGACCTGGAATGGGAAAAAAGAGTTCTCCAGGTAGCGAGGGCGACTGGGTTGGGAGCTCAATTTGGCGGAGTGGCCCTGGCCCTGGAAGCCAGAGTCATAAGGTTGCCGCGCCACGGCGGTTCTCTACCGGTGGGAATTGGTCTGAGCTGCAATGCTGACCGGAACCTAAAAGCCGTAATTAACCGCCACGGAATTTTTGTCGAAAAGCTGGATATTAATCCGGTTCGGTTTCTAAGGAAAATAGAATCGCTGAAGATTGAGAAAGTTCCAGCGATAAACCTTGACCAGCCAATTGAATCTCTTGTGGCTGAACTCTCAAGACATCCGGTTGGCACCAGGCTGAGCCTTTCGGGCACCTTGATTGTGGCCCGAGACCTGGCCCACCTCAGGCTGAAAAAGCTGCTGGAAAGGGGCGAACCATTGCCTGATTATTTCATAAATCATCCGGTTTATTATGCCGGTCCAGCCCGAACACCTCAAGGCTGGCCCACAGGTAGCTTTGGTCCAACTTCAGCTCAGAGAATGGATAGTTATGTGGAAGATTTTATGAAAGCCGGTGCTTCCCGGGTTATGCTGGGGAAAGGTAATCGCTCTGATAAAGTGGTAGAAGCCTGTCGGAAATATCGAGGATTTTACCTTGGAACCATAGGTGGAGCTGCCGCTCTGGTGGCCAGAGAGCACATTGTTTCCTCTGAATTAGTTGATTTTGAAGACCTGGGTATGGAAGCTATCAGAAAGATTGTGGTGAAAGATTTACCGGCCTTTATCATAATTGATGATAAAGGAAACAGGCTATATTAAGCTTGCCTTCTTAGCGCTACCTTTCTTTTCAGAAGACATATTTCTGGTTTTGTAAAGGTTGATTTTCTGACTTCTTTCCTCATTGCCTGCAACCTCAGGAGATTTTTGGACAGACTGTCGGAATAATAAGTAAGTCAGTTTCTTTTTCTGTTCTGAGCAGCTTGGGGTCGATTTGGCCCGGGTATTGGCGGTCTGGTAGAGCTTCAAGCTAATTAAGTTTATTCTATTGTTAGCTTTATCTGTATAAAGGGTAAAATTTATGGGATAAAAATAAGATGATAAGGCAAAAAAGAAGTTAACAGACTGCAATTGGAGTTAGCAGTTGGGTGTAGTATGAAAAGTACACTATGTATCAAAAATAAGACAGAAAAAATTTTTATATCCGCCCCGGTCATTCTTAAAGGAAGGGTAAAAAACATTGACCTGGCATGCTTTCTGCAGTATAAGTTTTGGTGAGGTTAATATGATATGAAAAGATATGTCTTGAGGCTTTTGTTCGTTTTCGGGTTAGGGATTTTTCTAATCCAGGCGGTAGCGGCCCAGTCCAGACATTATAGCCTGGTTACCGGGGAGATAGATTTCTACTATGGGTTTATTAGTTACCTTCCTGAAGACAGGGGAGGAAAACTGCCCGAAATAATCCGCCCGGGGCTGGCCAGGCCGGAAATTGCCAGCTTGAATTTTCCGCTGGGACCAGGAGATACGATTGTTACCTACGACCAGCCCTGTGAGGTCCAATTTGATAGCGGAACGGTCTTTCGTCTTGGTCCGGAAAGCCGGCTTAGAATAGAAACCATTATGGCCCAAAGTCTGAGTTCAGAGGGACAGTTTTCAAACCTTTTCCTGGAGAAAGGTCAGCTCTTTCTTATGTACACCGCTTATAATCAATGGGAGATATTTCAGTTGCTGACAGCTACCAGTGCCATTAAGATGAAAAACAAAACGGTTCTTCTGATGTCAGTCAATCCTAATGGTGAAACAAAAGTGGCTGTCAAAGAAGGGAAGATTGACCTCCTTTACGGACCGGCTACTGAAAAGTTGCAATCAGCTAAAGCCAAAAAAGGAGACAGCCTGTTAGTCACTGCTGACCATAAACTGAGCATAAAGCCCGATCTCTTTGACCTGGCTGGTTTTGAAGCCTGGAGCGTAGAGTTGAATAAAAATTTTCTGGACTTACATAAAGGGGTAACGCCCCTGCCTAAACCAATTCAGAAATTGCCTCCTGCGGTATTTTATTTTGCTCAATTCTATGGCAACAGGTATGGAGAATGGGTCTGGGATGATTACTACGGCTACGTCTGGCGCCCCTTTTATAACGACTATTATCCATGGGGCAGCTGGGCCCCTTATTATTACGGACGCTGGACTTACCTGAACGGCCAGCTTTTCTGGGTACCTGAGGAGCCCTGGGGATGGGTACCTTACCATCTTGGTATCTGGCAGTGGGATAAGAAGAAAGGCTGGATCTGGATACCGGGCTCGGCATTTGCTCCGGCCTGGGCTGTTTGGGATTTCTATTTTGGTTATTATTCCTGGCGGCCCTGGAGCCTATTTGATTGGCTGGGTTATGGCTATTACGGATATTATGAAATTCATGGACCAGGTAACTCCCTTCCAGGTCAGATCGGGCAACCTGCCGAAAGAAATATTCTGAGCAAAATAAACAAGGACCAGCTCAAAAAACCGACTGGCTCTTCTATACCCTTGCCAGAAAGCTATAAAAAAGTAGTGGCCAGTTTTGCCAGAGCTTTGAAAAATAAGGACCCGGAAGCCCTGAGCCGGGTAGGAGTGAAGCCACCAGAACCGATAGTAGTTAAAGCTGAGGACCTGGGAGTAATAAGGGTTCAAGAAAAAAGAATTCCCTGGAGTGAATTCAGCAGACTTATGAATAGCCACAAACAGACTGGCGGAGAACCAGAAGCAAAGAGGGGAAACATTCCATCCCGCAATCAGGCTGTTTTTCATTTTATGCGACATAAAAATCAGGCTGGTTTAGAGGCATTTGAGGAAAAAAGCTATACTCCCAACCTCAATCAGGAACCTGAAAGACAAGGGGGCACCCCGCCCGCCGGCTCTCAGTTAATAAAAAGGGGGCAATCGGAAGCAGTTCCAGAAAAAACAGGCCTGAGGCTCCAGGTTAACACTGAGGCTCGCTTCAGAGATTGGAATCCTGACCTAAAAGTAGCCAGGGAATTAAAAATCAGGATTTTCTATGACAGCCTCAGCAACCAGATTGTTGCTCCCCAGCTCGGGCTTACTTCCAGAGAAGCCAGGGGAATGGGACTGAGGATTACTCCCTATGGAGTGGTTCAGAGGGTTCGTTACCGGGAAGATGGTGGTGGCTACGTTCTGAATTCTTCATCTTCTGCTACCTCGGGCAGTAATGATTCCAGTGCCACTGCCACTGCCACCCCAACCAATAACTCTGGCTCATCCGGGAATTCGGGCAAGTCTGGAGGTAATGCTTCAAATGCTGGCCGGACTAAGCATTGAGCTAAAGTCCGGTTAGAAAAGAAAGCTTTGATTTCAGGATTTAAGAAGCTGCTTGTTTGCTTAAGTCCGGGAACGAGCTTGAATTCTCAGTTCTTTAGTTTAAAGGAGGGGCTTATAATCAGAGAAAGCTTCTCTGTAATCTATTTCCTTAATCTTCTATTTCCTTTGATTGGACTAAAGAAAGGATATAGCTGACTCTGAAATTAGCTGGTGAATTTACCCTCAAAAGATAACAGTTTTGCCTTAAATCTTTGTCTTTTGCCGAAGTTTGGATAAAATATGAGAGCATCTTTTCCCGGGAGCGGGAAATCAAAATTTCGGAGAGGAAAATGAAATCGGGTTTTGTGGCAGTGGTGGGCAAACCGAATGCCGGTAAATCAACTCTTATCAATTCCTTAATCGGCCGAAAAGTAAGTATCGTTTCCGAAAAACCTCAGACCACACGCTTCAAGCTGCGGGGGATAATAACCAGACCGGAAGGTCAAATAGTGTTGGTTGACACGCCTGGTTTTCATCAGCCCAAGGATGCCCTCGGAGCTTTCCTTAATTCTCAGGTAACCGGGGCTTTAAAAGAAGTGGATCTGGTGCTTTTTCTGGTGGATTCTTCGAGCCAGCTTACGGATGAGGACAGGCACCTGGCTGAAGAGATCAGAAAAACGGCTTTACCCTGTCTTTTGACCCTGACCAAAAAAGACTTGGTTGAGGAAAAGCAGCTGGAAACAGTCAAGCAAGCTGTCCTTAAGGTCTTACCTGTAGAAAATTGGGTTGCAGTTTCTGCCTTGAACGGTTATGGCCTTGAAGAACTTATAAATAAAATAATGGCTTATCTTCCGGAAGGACCGGCTCTTTATCCGGAAAATATGACTACTGATTACCCTCTGACCATTCAGGCGGCCGAAGTGGTGAGGGAAAAGGTCTTAAATAATACTTACCAGGAGGTCCCTCATTCGGTAGCTGTTGAGGTCTTGAAAATAGAAGAAAAGCCAGAAAAGAACCTTCTGGCAATTTATGCCGAGATTTACGTGGAAAAAGATTCTCAGAAAAAGATAATCATAGGGCGTGGAGGCTCTATGATTAAGAAGATAGGAAGTCAGGCCCGCGAGGAGCTGGAATTTCTGACCGGGAAGAAAGTCTTTCTCGACCTTAATGTAAAAGTAAAGGAAAAATGGCGGGATAAAGAGTCTTTTGTCAAGAAAATATACAGGTTATGAGCAAAACAAACCGGGTATAGACCAGGTCAAATCAGGCCCCAACCCTTATCAGTAAACAGGCTCCATGAATAACCTTGAGTCCCCTGGCCTGAAGGTACTGGATTACTGAAGATGATTCGGCGCCGGGCTGGAACCAGAGGTGGGTGTACCCGGTTTCAACCGCCTGTCTGGCTATTTCAATAGAGATTTCTGGAGGAACTACAACCACTGCGGCCCTGACCGAGCGGGGCAGGGCTTGCAGATCTGGGTAGGACTGGTCCCCGTCAATGTAATGAGCCAGGGGGTTTACGGGGTAGACTTTATACCCCACCTCTTTTAGTCTTTTGTACACTATGTAACCGTACTTAGCAGGATTTCTGGAAGCCCCGACCACCGCGATTTCCTTATGGCTCAAGAATTCTTTAACCAGGCCTGAATGCTCCATATGCTCGTAGTCCATATCCAGTTATAAATTTTAAGAAATATCTTACATTACATTTTAGTAAGAAACGTACCGTTTTGGTAGTTATTTGGGTCCGTTGCCTTAACAGGCTATGGAAGGGTAATATGTAATAAAAACAAAAAATTTAAAATTTCAGCTTTGTGTCTTTTTTACCTTAATAAAGGGCCGATATTTTCATAGCAATAAGAAGGTTCCCCCCTTCCTTCTGCCATTGCCTCCACCTGCAAAATATTATGGATGACGAAAATTGATTTTGCAGAAAAATCTGGCAAGAATTTAGGAAAAAATCTTAAAAATTCAGCTTTTTATTGCGGACTGGATAGTTAACCAGAGCTTCTCCATCCCAGTATCTTATTATGTCTTTTAGACTTCTCAGTTCGGTCAAAGCATGTGGGGGCACAAGGCCTGAAATTACCAATTCTTTTGTCTTTTCGATAAGGGAATCGGCTGGTCTTGATAGCAAGGGGTTAAGGTTAAAGTCAAAGCTGTATTTCATTCCGCAGTCCATCTCGCTTGAATATTCTGAAGTTGTGACGTCTATAGTCCGGTCCTCCCGAGAGATTTCGACCAGGGTTACATAATTTCGAATGCCCATGACCTTATTGATAGTAGTTCTGGGAAGCAGCAGGTAATACTCCTGCTTCCCAGGTGGCAAATCTTTGAACTGAAACTCGGGATTACCACTTGACGGCGAACAACCGATTATGGCTCGCGGGTCAAGAACCAGAAGACAGGCTGATTGGAAATCGTTATTAGTCCCGGCCAGAATTATTTCTTTCCAGCCGTCCCCATCCAGGTCTTCTATGACCAGAGTATCCCGACCGAGGCGGCCGGCCTGCCAGTACTCTCCAAGAATTTCCCCGCGGCTGTTTAAGAGGGTTATCTGAGTAGGATACCAGGTAGTATGATTAGCTATTATCAGCACCTTTTTCTCAGGTGAATTCTGGTTGAAAGCGGCCACCTCAAACCTATTAATAATGAAGTGATTGGAAAATTCATCGGTCAGGGTCTGGATTCTTTTTCCTGGTCTGAAGCTCCACTGAACCTCTCCTTTCTTGTTAAAGCAAAAGATTTCTGATCTCAATTTTTCATCACTTTTGTAGTTACCGCTAACCAGAATTTCTGGATTTCCATCTCCATCCAGGTCTTCAAATTTCTGTTGCAGACTTTCAGCTACTATGGGTTTGGAGGGTCTGTATACCCAGAGAAGCTGCCTTTCCTGATTCCTGGCAAAAAGATTACCGTTATGTAATTCTAAAACTACTGGATGCCGTATTTTCCAGAAATGATAAGAGGGGTTTCGGTTTATTAAAATAAAAGAGGAGATTACAAGTCCGGCTGCCAGCAAGCCCAGAAACCATTTTCTCATGGTGAATTTCTTTTTTCTGAATAGGTAACGGGCATATGAATCTATTTTTTTTAAGGTGATTCGACTGTCATTAAGGACATCTTCCAGGGTTCTGGCGGGGATTAATTCCAGCTTTCTCCAGGGGTGTCTGGACAGCAGATTGAACAGAACGCCCCTGGCTTCTTTAAGATTGGATGCAGGAATTACCAGATACTTAATTCCTGAATAAAAGGCAGCCCTGATTTTCAGCCCCAGGCCCTCAGCTTCAATAGGTTTAATTTCTCCAGTAAGATCAATTTTCCCGGTGAAGGCTGCCTCTCTGGAAAAACTGAGATGATAGCGGCTTTCGGCTGAAAGGAGCTTCTGGGCAATAGCTATAAGTGCCAGGGGGAGCCCCAGGCTTTCTCCGGAGTATCTGAAATTTTTTTCAGAAAAAGAAAAAATCAGGGTACAGGGAGGCAAAGTCAAACGGAAGTGTTTGTTTATAGAAAAGTCAGCGGCTTCCATGGCGTCAGTGGCACTGAGGTAAATTTCTTCCTTACTGAAAGCCGGAAGGTTGGAAAACCTGACCAGGTTCTGGCTCTCAACGGCAGTCGATTGACGGCAGCGACTTTCTAAAGAAATTATTCTGGCTCGTTCAGCGGATTTCAAAAGGCCAGAGCTTTCTACCAGGCTGCAGTAAATACTATCGTCACGCCAGCCCGAAAAGCTCTTCCATTTTTCCATAACTAAATCAAGATCCTGGCCCAGTCCAGCAAACTTCTTGAGGTGGTCGAACAATACCTGGGCCATCAGTTCGTTACTCTGAGCATTCTGCCTTATTTCAGGGATCGCAGGTGTTAATTCTTTTTTAAGTTCTTTAAAATCCTCTTCACTGGAGAAGCTACTTGACTTATTATTTATTTTCTGTCTTGAAAGAAGAGCGGTCAGTCCTTCCTCCAGCTCTCCCAGGTATAGATGATTGAGGGCCAGATAGAAATAAAGATTATTCTGGGATTCCCTGAAAAGGTTTTCTTCCAGTTGTCCGACAAACCTGGACTGCAGATATCGGGATGCGCTTAAATAAATCTTTAATTCTTCAGGTGGGCAGCAATCTGGCTGAAAATTGGCAGTTAGATACAGGAATAATCCTGCCAGCTGAAGGTGGAATGAGTAAGTAAGATTTGCCGGCAGAGGCCTGGTTGATTCCAGAAATTCAGCTATTAACCAAACTTTCTCTCGATCATTAAGGGCTGAGGAAATGTTAGAGAGGGTCTGATTGAAAAGATTTTCCATATGCAGGGGAGAAATACTGCCTGGGCTGTGGTCTTGATTATTCATATAAATTGGCCTGAACCGGAATAACTTTTTCTGGCAGCTCAAACAGGGCCAGCTCCTTCGTTGGGACAGCTATTAGTTTCTCCTGATTACTGAGTATAAGAACTATTCTCTTCAGTTCAGACTCCACTTCGGGCTTTTCCACCTGGATTTTCAGGGTAAGAGGAGTTTGTTCTCGAAATAATTCCATCACAAGGCTTGAATTTTTCCAGTTTTCATTGGCGTAAGAAGGAAAAAGACGCCTGGCGCTGTTAAGAAAGGAAGGCATCTGAAATATAGCACAGGGTGGACAAACGGAAGCTTTAATAGGATATAACTCCATGTCAATTCTATCCAGTCTGGCCTGCCCTTGACAATCGGTGAGAAATTCTTTCCAGGAGTGTTCGAAAGTTATAAAGGTGTATTGATACTTGTGAGACTCCTCGTGAAGCAGATAGGCCTGGTGTTCTCCCGACAGGGTGTTTTTAAGAATCCTCAGAAGGAATTTTCGGTCGGATGAGGCCAGAATAATTTTTTCGGCGTAAAATTCAAATGGAGGTCTTCCTGTAAATCCGAGCAGGTAAGGAAAGGGAGAAGTCTGGGTGTGCCAGTAGAAGAGAGACACAGTCTCTTTAAATTCAGCCTTCTGACATAAAGAACAGCAAAAGTCCTTAGATTCGGATTTTTCTTTAGGCTTTCCCGCTTTGCTCATAATTCCCCTTTTTACGCCTCAGCCTGAAGTTTATTTTTGAAGAAATTTTTAGAGTTTTTTACCAGATATTCAAAGATTTTTCGCTTCTCTTTCCTGTAATCTTCAGATTGAAGATCTGGCTGATACTTTTTCAGGTAGTCCAGCAGGGGTTTTTCCTGTCCTCCGTCATACCAATCCAGAATCAGATCATTAAGGGCTTTCAAGTAGTTCTCTTTTTCCGAAACAGTCATTTTGTTTTTTCTGATGTATTTGTTAAGGAGCAAAGCATTTTTTTCCTGAAGTTCAGACTGCCATTTCTGAAAATTTTCGTAAAAGCTGACTGACCAGTCAGTTTCCTGCTGTCCGACAAGGGGAAGAGACCGAAGTCCAGAAATTAGATAATTTTTCTGGGTTTCAACATAAAGATCAACCAGGATGGAAAGGGAGATTTCCAGAGCTATCTGCTTTTCTCGAAGAATTGCAGCCAGTCGTTTGAGAAACCGCGGAACCTGGAGACCACCCAGACAGCCGTTAAGGCAGAGGTATAAAAGATTACTGTATTCATTTTCGGCTGAACCCTCTGGCCTCTGGCTCAGGTCCCCATCAGGGCAAAAGCTGACCAGGGTTAAGTGGTTTTTTTTGTTGATTCTAAAGCCCGGATTTTTTTTCAAAGAGTAAAGGATTTCCTTTCGAATGCGGGCTCTTTCGGGCCGGATTTCACTACTCAGGTAATAAAAAGTCTGCTTCAGTCGTCGACTGAGGATTTTTTTTAGGTACCTCTGAAAATCCCTTTCCTCCGCAATCAGGAATTTTTCAGTTATTTTCCAGTTGAACAATTTTTCCAGCACCGGAAAACGCCCCTTGGAATCTCTGATAAATAGAGATGAGATGGTTATCAGGGCGATATCTCTTGGCTGATAGCTGGCCATCCTTAAGTAAGGTCCAACTTCTCTCTTGATGGTTGGCAAAAGCAACTCTACCAGAGCTATGATAAGTTCTTCAAGATCTTTTTCGCGGTAGTTGTTATTTATTAGGTAAAGAAATTTAATTAGAAGCTTCTTCTCGCCTGCCAAGCCTTCTTCCTCAATCTGGCCAGACTTTCCAGCGCTTCCATAATTAAACGCCAAATCCCACCCTTCTGTCAAGAATGAGTTGCAAAACAGAGTTCAATATGGCTATAATAAGGCTGTCCCGGCAGAAAATGGTCTTGGTTGACTATTTTCTGGTTTTTGGCTAATATTTTAGTCTATTTTTTGAGAAGGTGAGAAGCTGACCATGATTAAATTACGTCTGATGAGATTTGGAGCTAAGAAAAAACCCAGCTATCGAATCGTAGCTATCGATTCGAGAAGGGCCAGACAGAGCAAAACTCTGGATACCCTCGGTTATTATAATCCCAGAAACGAACCTGTAGAGTTCAGAATTGACCTGGAAAAGGTCAATTATTGGCTTAATAAAGGGGCTAAACCATCGGAAACTGTTAATTCATTGATAAATAGAGCAGTTAAAGTACAAAAAACAACCCAAGATTCTAAGTCTTAAAGGAGGTTACTGTGAAAGAACTGGTTGAAATGATTGCCAAGTCACTGGTGGACAATCCGGACAAAGTTCAGGTTTCCCAGCTTGAAGGGGAACAGACCACCATCCTGGAACTCAAGGTTGCTCCCGAAGATCTGGGAAAGGTGATCGGAAAGCAGGGCCGGACTGCTCGAGCCATCCGGGTTATCCTGGGCGCGGCCGGGATGAAGATGAAACGGAGATTCAACCTGGAAATCATTGAAAAAGGTTGATTTAATCTCCATCGGAAGGGTAATCCGGAGTGAAGGAAAGAATGGCACTCTGAAGATAAAGCTATATCTTAAAAATCTGAGAGAGCCATTCTTCAAAAAAATTTTCATTCTGAGGGAAGGAGAGGTCAGGGAATACGAGGTTGAAGATTGCTACCTCGCCCGAAACTCTCTTTTTTTGAAGTTAAAAGGTGTTAATAGCTTAGGTGAAGCTGAGGCCCTAAGAGGCAGAGAAATAAAAGCCAGAGTAGAGGATTTCCCCTCCCTGGAAGAGGGTACCTATTATGATTTTGAGCTGCTCGGTTGTCAGGTAGAAACAACGCTGGGTAAGCCAGTAGGAGAGGTTGTAGAGCTTATTACTATAGGAGAATCCAGCCTTCTGGTGGTAGATACAGGTACCAGAAAGGTTGAAGTACCACTGGTTGAAGCGATTTGTAAGAAGATAGATCCTTCGGCAAAAAAAATTGTTATAGACCCGCCGGAGGGTCTGCTGGAGCTAAATGAGGTTTGATATAATCACCATTTTTCCCGGTATTTTTAACAGCCTGTTTTCGGCCGGGGTGGTGAAAAAGGCTGTGGAGAAAAAAATCCTGGAAATAAAAGTTCACGATTTGAGAGATTTTACAACCGATAAGCACCGGCAGGTTGATGACAGACCTTATGGAGGACTGGAAGGTATGGTTCTCAAACCGGAGCCCATTTTCAGGGCAGTAGAAGCTATTAGAAAGCCCCAGGGGTCTGTTACCTGCCTTTTAACTCCCCAGGGAGAAACTTTTAACTCAACTTTGGCGGAAGAACTAGCCGGGTTTGATCAGGTTATTCTCATCTGCGGCCGCTACGAGGGAGTTGATGAAAGGGTCATAGAGCATCTGGTGGACAGGGAAATATCCATTGGTGACTATGTTCTAACCGGCGGAGAGCTGGCTGCGGCTGTGGTGGTGGATGCAGTTTCCAGGTTTATCCCCGGAGTGGTGGGTAAAGAAGAATCTGTTCGCCATGATTCTTTCACTGCTGGATTGCTGGATTTTCCTCAGTATACCCGGCCACGGGAATTTCGTGGCTATCGTGTACCTTCGATTCTGTTTTCCGGTGACCACAAAAAAATCGCCAGGTGGCGGTTGAAAAAAGCCTTAGAAAAGACTCTGGCCCGTCGGCCAGATTTATTAGAATCAAGGAAGCTATCTCCGGAAGAGGAAGCTCTCCTTGAAGAAATTAAAAAAGAAAGGAAAGTGCCATGAAGAACTTGGTAAAAATGGTTGAGGAAAAGTACATCCGCCAGGATATAGAGCCATTCAAAGTGGGTGACACAGTTAAGGTCCATGTCCTGATTAAAGAGGGTGATAAGGAAAGGATCCAGGTCTTCAAAGGCGATGTAATAGCTAAAAGAAGCTCAGGTCTGGGGGCCACCTTCACCGTCAGGAAAGTTTCTTACGGCATCGGGGTTGAGAGAATTTTTCCCCTTCATTCAAAAATGATCAAGAAAATTGAAGTGGTCCGGCACGGAAAGGTCCGCCGGGCTAAACTCTACTATCTCCGTAAGCTCAAGGGAAAAGCAGCCAAGCTTAAGGAAGAACAGCAGTAATCAATCTCCTCTGTTATTCAGCCACCTCAACTATAAAATACTATCTTTATCATATCGACGTAGAGGGGGTTTTTTTATAAAATTATTTCGATGATTGGGTTTCAAACTGAGAAGAAACTACTAAGGCAGGGATATCGACACCTGGCCGGCCTGGATGAAGTTGGAAGGGGTTCTTTAGTGGGGCCGGTGGTGGCCGCAGCTGTGGTCTTTGGCAGAGAGTTTTTTTTTGGAAAGAAACCCATCTGGACTGAGGAAGTTAATGACTCCAAACTTCTCAACTCAACTAAAAGAATGGAGCTGGCCCGCTTAATCCTGAAAAATGCTTCGGACCTTGGGATAGGTTATGCTACCCATCTGGAAGTTGACCGGCTGAATATCTTTCGGGCCAGTCAGTTAGCTATGAAAAGAGCTCTGGAAGAGCTTAATTCCTCTCCTGATATTATTCTGGTTGACGGAAATCCCCTGAAAGGTATAGATTATTGTCAGATGGCTGTGCCAAAGGGAGACAGGAAAGTTTTTTCTATTGCCGCAGCCTCAATAGTGGCCAAGGTTTTTAGGGATGGGCTAATAAAAATGCTGGATGAAATATACCCAGGTTATGACTTTTGCCAGAATAAGGGTTATGCTACCGAAGCTCATTATCAGGCACTGGAGAAAAAAGGCCCCTGTTTTTTGCACAGAAAAAGTTTTAAGCTTTTCAGAGATAAGGTCCTCATAAAATGAACGGCAAATTAGACCGGGTTAAGATCATCGAGCAGGCGGAGCGGTACGTCCGGGCCGGCAAGATTAAAGAGGCCATCATAGAGTATGAAAAGCTGCTTGAAGATGACCCCGCAGATGTTAGCATAAACAATATAGTTGGTGACCTTTATGTTCGGCTGGGCCAATCTGAGAGAGCCATCAAATCTTTTGAAAAAGTGGCCAGTGAGTACGAGAGAAAGAGCCAGTACTCTCAAGCTCTGGCCATATTAAAAAAGATCTGCCGCTTAAACCCCGAAAACCCCCAGTATTTTATCCGGATGGCAGACCTTTATTCCCGCCAGGGCTTTACTGCTGAAGCCAAACAGGAGTACTTGAGAATTGCTGAAAAGTATCTCAGAGCTAAACAGGTCGAAAAAGCAATCGAGCTTTACGAAAAGGTGGTTAGACTCGATAAAGATGACCTTAATCTGAAAATGCAGCTGGCTGCCCTATATAAGCTGGATGGGCGTACAGACCGGGCCGTTAATGAACTGCTGGAAGCGGCCGAACTAAAGCTGGCTGCCGGCTTAATTGATGAAGCTCATAAATTACTCCTGGAAGCCAGAAAACTTAATCCCGAAAGCCCCAGAGCCGGATTAAAACTGGCTCAGGTTCTGCGGCTCAAAGGGCAAGCTGAAGAAGCTATGGACCTGGCTAGAGCAGCTCTGGAAAAGAATCCCAATGACCTTGAAGCTCTAAATTTTCTGGGCAATGTTTATTTCGAAGAAGGAAAGTTTTCATTAGCCAAGGAAGTCTTCACCAAAATTTTGAATTATTATCCCTTGAACGTAAATGCTCGTTATAAGCTCGGTCGGATTAACCTGGGAGAAGGAGAAGTTGACCGAGCCTATGAGTATTTTGAGCCTTTGATTGATAGCTACCTTAAGAAAAGAAAGGAAGATAAAGCCATCGGTTTGCTGGGGTTGATTCTAACGGTTCGTAAGGACCATTTGCCCTCGATGGAAAAAATGGCGGCCATTTTCAGGGGGAATAAAGACCTGAGCCGTCTGGAGCAGGTTGATCGAGCTATCCTGGCTGAGCTTAAAAAAATTGGTGAAAAGACCAAAATGCTTCCGGTCTATGCCGAACTCTTAAAGCTAAAGCCTTCTGACGAAAAACTGGCTAAGGAATACCGGGAACTAAAAAAAGAGCTGATGATTACCGAGGAACAAGAAGCAGTTTACGATACCTGGGTCCCCTCCAAAGACCAGGAAGAAGAGATTCAAGCCGGTCTGGCTCAGGCTGACGTTTACCTCCAGGAAGGTCTCACTAGGCTGGCCCGGAGAGTTATTGAAGGTCTACTGCTGAAATATCCGAATGACTCTATGATCAAGCAGAAGCTAAATTACATAGACAGCCTGAAAACTCAGCTGAGTGAGGAAGAGCTGATTAAAAAGGTGGAAAAAGCCACGGCCATCGAAACCCAGGTTCTCAGGCCCGCCAAGGGCAAAAGGCAGGAAAAGGAGGAAAGGAAAACTTCCCTGCCTTTTAACGAACAGATACTGGGTGAAGATAAGGTAAACCCTTTAGATATTTTCAGGGATACTGGAATTGTCCCCATCATAACCACCGATGGGCGGGAAAAGAAATACTATGATCTTCAGGAGAATATCCGGGCCGAACTGGCCATGATCTCAGCTATTTATCAAAGGCAGAAAAAAGGTGTAACTACCCAGTTTGAGAAGGAACTTAGCAGCATTGTCAGTGAATTCCGGAAAGGTGTCAGGGATAAAATTCCTGAAGAAGATTTTCAGATTCATCTGCAGCTTGGTCTGGCTTTTATGGAACAGGGGTTGCTAGATGAAGCCATAGAAGAATTTAATATAGCCTCAAAAGACAAAAGCCTCATTCTGGAAACTTTGACCCTCATCAGCCACTGCTATCGGTTGAAAGGGAATATGGAAGAAGCCGAGCGCTGGCTTAATCGGGCCATCAAACTGGTAGCGCCTGGCACGGACCAGTATTTCGCTCTGATGTTTGACCTGGGCTTAATTTATGAGCAGACCGGTGACCTCGAGAAAGCGCTGTCCATCTATCGGGACATTCAATCCTGGAATCCGACCTATCGCAGTGTCAGCGAGCGGATTGAGAGGCTATCTAATTCCGCTGGGACTCCAGGAAATCCGCTTAATTGAGCAATTTCATAGTGATGAATTGAAACAAGTGGCTTAATAAGCAGTAATAAGTCCCAAACCCAGCCGGAAGTGCTTTGGCCGATCACTCTTAAAGACGTAGGTGCCTTCCACAGCTAAACGCATGTTTCTTCTCAGCAGATAACCATAGTGCAGGCCAGCTGAAGTATATTTTAGATCCGGTTGGTCTGAATCTACCCAGTTAAAGATAGCGGCCGCATACCAGCGGGAATCATCGGCCTGGGGAAGATAAATCAGCTCGGCAAAGCCGCCTCGGGTGGCGATTTTCTCGGGACTCAGTATGTAGAAATAGGGGTTTTTGTCTTTTCGCTCCACGTACTGAACATTGAGCTCCAGCTTGGGACTGCCCCAGGTAAAATCAGCTCCCAGCATCCACAGAGTGTTGATGGCTTCTGCCTGCTTTTCTTTGCCGGTATAGCCAAACGCCCCGACTCTTAAGTTTTTAAGAACATCCTGAGAGATTCGAAGCATAAAATTCTTGTACTTATCGGTGTCAAAAGAGCCGACTTCATCGGCCGGCAGCAGACCCAGGCCGTTTACTACTTCAAGCGCCAGGTCGGTACCAGTGGGCAGGCCGTAAGTGAGCATGATTCCCCGGTCGTAGGTCAGGTTAGCTCGAGCCTGACCGACCCGAACTTTATAAATCCGGTAATCCTCATAGGTTAATCGCAATTCTCTCTTAAAAAGAGGGTCTGAAACCTGAAACTGGCCTATGTAAACATCAAGGTCGGTCTTAAACAAATCATTCAGCATAATGAAAGCATCTTCCAGGCCAGCCACTTCGCCCCTTTCGCTGAAGAAGAAATAGAGGTAGTAGGCGATATTCTTGGTCAGCTCACCACCAGATAGAAGCTTGATCACAAACGGGCTGGAGAAATCCAGTCCTTTGCTCCCAGCGTTGTTGAAGTTTAGAAAGCCGTCAAAACGTATGGCTATGGGTATTTCTCTTAAAAGCGAAAGAAGATCATCTCCGGTGTCAATGTTATAACGCGGCGTTTCCTTATCTTTAATCACAAAGCCATTTCCGGCGAATTCTTCCCCATAGGCTTTTAGCTTGGGGAAGGGAGTATGACAGACTTTGCAGCTCATACTGTACTTGCGAGCAAAAGAGGGAATGGCCAGAGCTTCAGTTGTCAGGAAAGCCAGCAGGAATAAAGATAAAGTAACAATTTGATACTTTCTTCCCATCGTCACCTCCGGTCAGCTTTATTTATGGAATAATTCAGTCAACTATCTTGATAGTTGTTGAATGCCGGTTAACTTCTATGATTTCTGATTCGTCTGGTGGCACACCCAGGAAATCAGCCACCGGTTTGACCAGTTTCTGGTAATTCAGGACGGCAGTGACTGTCAGCGGTCCCGGCGGTATGGTATCAGGTAGCTGAAAAGTGCAGGTTTCAATTTTGGTTTCCCTTGGCCCTATTCGGTAATCTACGCCAAGTGACTTAGTGTTCCACTGCTGGATGGTCATCCGGCCCTGAGGGTCAAAATAAGGCATACGGAAGATGCGGTTACCAGCTGGCACGCCGTCGCGCTGTACACCCTTAAAATTGGGGTCACCAAGGGCGATGCCCATGTCCTGATAAGCCAGGGTATCAGCGGCAATGGTGTATTCTTCCCCGGGAAAGCCTTTTTTATCCACTGGCAGGTGATAAACCTTGCCTTTAGCATCCACGGCTTCTACGTGCATCCAGACGATGCGGTCTTCAACCGAACCGGTTGGGAATTTGTGTCCAGTTTTCTGGTTGAAAAGCACTATGGTAAACCTGACTTTATCGCCAGGAGCAGCTTCGTTGATATCCGGATGAACGCGAAGCTCAACGGTTCCTTTAACCTTGCCCGGGTCATGAGCTCCGTGGAAAAGATGCTGACGGACATCCGGATAAGTCTTGCCCATAGAGGCGCTTTTTCCTGGTGCATAGGTCATATGGCAATCATGGCAACGAACCCCCTCTCTGGCGTAAGGCCCTTCCTTCCATTCTAAGTGAGTTGATTTGACCCAGACGTCGTAGGGGCTCTTTTCGTTATGGCAGGTGCCACAGAATTCAGCGGTTTTCAGAAATTCTGATTTAACGGTGTTATGCTCTGGAGAAATTGTACCGCCTCTGGGACCGTATTTGACCTTTCCGGGCTCTGATATCCAGTTAAAGTTATAGGGAACATCACCGGCAAAGCCAGTTATGGTGTGACAGACCTCACAGGAAACAGACTCGTTGGCTCGGCTGCCTTTAGAGGGATGGGGTGGGGGGACATCGCCAGCCAGGAAGGCCAGAGGACTATGACAGCCGTTGCATCCAGCTTTAACCCCGGCCACTACCGGGTCTTTTTCGGCATGAGGAACAGCCAGCTTGAAGTATTCAATCTCATCCCAGTGGTGGGTGTAGGCCTGGGACATCATGGACTGTTTCCATTGCTGGTAGATGTCATTGTGGCACTGGAGGCCGCAGAATTTTGGAGTCTGATAATCGCTGTATTTTCTGGTGCCAAGAGCTTCATCTCCGGCTTTTTGCAGGCTGGCGGATGTGACAAGCCCCAGAAAAAAAACGAGAATCAGAGGAAACACTATTCCCAGGCTGCTACTGGAACCTTTCATCATATCCCTCCTATAATCTAACATTACCACAAATAATAAAGACAGGCAACAGGATAAAAAAAATTTAAGAGGACGACTCGCACTGGATGAATTCTGAGTTGACGAATTGCCGTCTTTTCGCCTTATTTTCTGAGAGTAGTTGTCTTCTTTTAAGTTTCCCGCCTGAAGCGATGAGAAAAAAGCGGGAGACAGACCTTGAGAAAAATAGGCTTTGATTTCCAGACCCAGTTGGTTTAAAAAAAGAGAGTAGTTTTATTGTCTAAAAATATTAATATCAAAGAGGAATAAAAATGGACAAAAACCAAAAAAGAATTTCCAGAAGAGAGTTTTTAAAAGCAGCTTCAGTGGCGGCTGCAGTCGGCCTGGGTTTTCCTGCCATCGTGCCCGCTTCAGCCCTCGGACGGGACAAGCGTCCGGCACCTTCAAACCGCATTGTCATGGCCGGCATTGGCTTTGGTATGATGGGTATTCCCAACATGGAAGCCTTTCTGAGCAAGGATGAGGTACAGTGGGTAGCTGTCTGTGATGTGGACAAGAATCATTTAGCCCGGGCCAAGGATATTGTTGATAAAAGATACGGGAATAAATCCTGTAAAGCTTACACGGATTTTCGAGAACTTTTTCTGAGAAAAGATATTGACGCGGTGTCCATCGCTGTGCCTGACCACTGGCATGCGCTCCTATCAATAAGTGCTGCCCGCGCCGGCTATGACATTTACGGCGAAAAGCCGCTGACCCACGACCTGGCTGAGGGTCGGGCTCTGGTCAGGGCCGTTGAACGCTACGGCCGGGTGTGGCAGACCGGAAGCTGGCAGCGCTCGGTGGAGAATTTTCACCGGGCGGCCGAGCTGGTGCGTAACGGCCGTATCGGGAAAGTCATCCGCATTGAAGTTGGCTTGCCAGAAGGTCATCACGATTTCGCCGGCACCTTTGGCCAGGATAAAATCGAACCCCCGCCGCCCGAGCTTGATTATGAAATGTGGCTGGGACCGGCTCCTTACTGGCCGTACTGTAAATCCCGGGTGCACATGAACTGGCGCTGGAACATGGATTTTGGCGGAGGCCAGCTCCTGGACTGGGTCGGCCACCACGTGGACATCGCGCACTGGGGCATGGGCTGGGACCGCACTGGACCGGTAGAGATTGAAGCGCGCGGTGAATATCCAAAAGATGGGGTTTACAACAGCCCGCTACGCTACTGGGTTGAAGCTAAATACGCCGACGGCACGCCGATGATTGTGGCTGGCGGCTATCCTCAAATATGGAGTGGAACGAAATGGATTGGTGAGAAAGGCTGGATATGGGTGGACCGCGGGCAGTTTGAGACTGAACCAGATTCCCTCAAGAACGAAGTCATCGGCCCGGAAGAAATCAGGCTTTACAAAAGCCGCGACCACTACCAGAATTTTCTGGACTGCGTCAGGAGCAGAAAAGAAACCATTACCCCGGCTGAAGTGGCTCATCGCTCAGCCAGCGTCGGGCATCTGGCCATGATTTCTATGACCGTGGGCAGGAAGATAAGGTGGGACCCGGCCAGCGAGAAAATCATTGGTGACCCCGAAGCCGAAAGGCTGCTCAGCCGTTCCTACCGTAAACCCTGGGTTCTTCCGGAATGAAGAGAGGAAGGGAGAGATGACCATGAAAAACAGAAACAAAAATGAAAATATAGAAGACAAGGGACAAGCTTTAAGAAACTCGGCTGTGCCGGACGCAAGGTGGGCTGAAAGAATGGAGTTTGAGAGCCAAACTTTTATATTCCCGGCTGATGGCAATTGTTCAGGAAAAGGCAGTTCACGTTGGTCCTTTTTTCAAACTTCTTTAATAAAGGTTCAAAAGGTCTCTATTATCCTGTTTGTTTTCCTGATTTCATTTCTGATGACACTGCCGCTTCCAGCCATGGCTGATTCAGCGCGTGAGATTTCTACATCCTCAATAGAGCAACAGGCAGCAAGTTCGCAGAACAGCCTGGAACAGTTAGACCGGGTCTTAAAATCTCTGGAAAAATTTGACCACAGCCAGGGAGAAGGCCCGGCTCTGGCACTGGAAAGACTCATTTTCAGCCTGAAAGACGATCAGGCGCTGAGGCTGGCGGCCGAGAAAAAGCTTCTGGAGTTTTTTGCCGCTCCGGTCACCAGGGAGGCCCGCATCGCAGTCAGCAAGCCTTTGAGCTGGATCGCTGGCTCTGAATCGGTTGAAGCTTTATCTTCATTTATTACTGACCCTGAAAAATCCGACCCAGCCCGCTTTGTCCTGGAAAGAATCCCTGGAGATGAAGCAAATGCTGTGCTGATTGCCGCTATGGAAAAGGCTCCAGCCGAGGTAATACCCGGAATCATCAGCAGCCTAGGCCATAGGAGAGCGACGGCTGCGGTGCCGCAGCTGGAAAAACTCCTCAAGAAAAATCCGTTGCCAGCAGTTGTGGTTGCTGCGCTTGAAGCTCTGGGCAACATCGGCGGCAGCGCAGCCAGAAATATTCTTCTTAATTACCTTCAATCCGGCGATGAAAAGATTCGCCTTCTGGCGGCCGATTCACTTTTGAGGACGGCCAACAGGGAAATTGACAATCGGCAATACGATGCGGCCTCGGCCATAGCCAGTTCACTGCTTAAAGCCGCGCTGACTCCAGCCGAAAAACTGGCGGCCTGGAAAGTAAAAATTCTGGCCGCCGGGAATAATTACGAAGGCGAAATTCAAGCCGCCTTAAAGAGCCGGGATGACCTGGCCAGGCAGGCGGCCGTCGGTCTTATCCCGCGCCTCGTTTCCCAGGATAAAATTGATTCTTACCTGGGGCTTTTTTCCGGGCTTCCGGACCTCCTCCAGGTCCAGGTAGCTGCGGTTCTGGCTAATTATCCTGTTCAAACAGCCCGGGAATACCTCTTAAACCTGGCCGGGAAATCGCCTGCACCCGAGGTCAGAACAGAAGCCATCATCAGCTTAGGAAAGATTGGCGATAGCTCCACGGTGGAGTTTCTGGCCGGCAAAGCAGCCACTGCTCGCGGGAATGAAAAGGCAGCAGCCAGAGAAAGTCTGGTAGCATTGCGGGGAAAGGAGGTTGATAAAAAGATTCTGGAAATGCTTTCTTCTACGTCCGAGCAAGCGCTGCGTAACGAATTACTCCTGGCTGCCTGCGAACGAAACATCGGAGAAAGCCGGGAATTTTTCCTTAAAGAGGCAGCCAATCCTTCGGCTGACCTGGCTCTGGTTTCCCGCGGCCTGAGAGCCTTTGGCGATATCAGCCTGGCAGAAGAGCTGCTAAACATAGCCTATAAGATTGAAGATGAGGCTTTCCAGGAAGAGATGGCTGGCATCATGGCTGCCTGGGCCAAACAGAGTGCCCGGCCCGATGCCCGCTCGGGCTATTTTCGGAACCTATTGGGTTCGGAAAAGCAGCCCGAAAGGCAGGCCTTGCTTATTTCCATAATCGGGAAAATCGGCGAAAGAAATTCTCTGCCACTCCTGCGGAATTATCTGAAGAGTCAGGACCCAAAAATCAGAGAAGCTTGCCTCAGGGCTTTGTCTGACTGGCCCGAGGTTGAAGCCCGCGATGACCTCTGGCTCATAGCCCGCAGTTCATCTGACCTGAAGGAGAAGGTTCTGGCCATTAGGGGACTGGTCCGGCTGACTGCTTCTGAGAGATACCGGCGGCCGGAAGCTGTGGTTGAGTCCCTGAAGGAAATTTTTTCTCTTTCCCCACGAGCTGAGGAAAAAAAGCTGGTGCTGGCGGATTTTCCGAATTTTCCCTGCGAAACCGGGCTTTCTTTCTGCCAATCACTGGCTAATGACCCTGAAGTTGGCTCCGAAGCCCGCACCGCGGCCGAAAAAATCTCCCAGCGCCTGAGAAGAAATTAATACAATTGAAAATGACGGTGATGAATAATACATTGAATCTATTTTTGAGAAAAAACGCCAGCGGCGCCGACAGTTGGCCAGGCTGCCCTTTGAGAAAAAAATAGAAATTATCGTCAAAATGCAGCGAGCTGCTGCCGAAATAAAGAAAGATTCAAAACATAGGCCCTGGCCTCTGTAAGGAACAGTTCTGGTCTTGTGTTGACTTTCATTCGGCCTTTTATTTTTTATCTGAGTCCATCGTATTTATCTTTGCCGGCTGGATTAATTGGGTTGGTGTAGACGATAGTCGGCGATATTAAGCGACTGGTTTTCTCTCACGATAGTAGAAAATAAATCGTATATCCTTTTTAATTTTAAACCCACGGTTATAAATTTCAGTCAGGCTGGTTTTATGGCAATGGCCAGCATTTAAAAATTATGATCAGTTTTTGCTAATTGAAACTCTATTTGACAAATAGACGTCTATTTGGTAAATATAGTTACATGATAGTAAGACCATATTGGCTAAAAAAAATTTATGAGGCCTGGGGGAAGCGTCCTATAGTCTGGCTGGCTGGTGTCCGGCGGGTGGGGAAGACCACACTGGCCAGGATGATTCCTGATGCCGTGTACCTGAATTGTGATTTACCTTCTGACGCCCGCAAACTTGATGACCCAGAACTTTTTTTCCGCTCCAAGAAAAGAAAGGTTATCATCATACTTGACGAAATTCATCGTTTAGCTGATCCGACACGCGTTTTGAAAGTGGCGGCTGATTCTTTTCCTCATCTCCGGATCTTGGCTACAGGATCATCAACGCTGTCGGCCACCAAGAAATTTAGGGATGCTTTAACCGGAAGGAAAATAACCATTCATTTACTTCCAGTCCTCTGGAGTGAATGCCAAAAAGAATTTGGGCTTCCAGAGCTGGATCGTCGTTTATTGCACGGAGGGCTACCTGAATTTTTGCTCAGCAATGAAAAAGATAACTCTCTTTTTTCTGAGTGGATGGATAGTTTTTATGCCAGAGATATTCAAGAATTGTTTGCTGTCAGGGAACGTACGGGTTTTCTTGACCTGTTCCGACTTTTGCTGCGGACAAGTGGAGGGCTGGTAGATTATTCTCAATTGTCTCGGGAATGTGACCTCAGCCGGCCGACCGTAAAGAGCTATCTTGAAGCTTTAACCATATCTCTTGTCATCTATCCGGTAAGACCATTTCATGGTGGGGGAAGAAGAGAACTGCTTAAAAGGCCCAAGATCTATGGCTTTGATATAGGCTTTGTGACCTATGTGAGAGGGTGGAATGAGATTAGGGAAGAAGACCGTGGATGGCTATGGGAACATTTGGTCCTTGACTGTTTACGAGCCCGCACTGGCGGGGATGGAATCTTTTTCTGGCGAGACAAATCAGGCCGTGAGATTGACTTTGTGATTCCTCGCGGAGAGGAAGTTGATGCTTATGAATGTAAGATAAACCCAGAGCGCTTTGATTCAGAATCATTGCGGGCCTTCAGGCAGCTATATCCTCGCGGTCGAAACTATGTTGTTTGCCCTGGAATTACTGAAGCATATGAATGGCGGAGCAAAGGCCTTATCATCAAGGTGACCGGATGCGAAGAGCTACTTTAAATGTCAGAAGGTCAGATTTGTTGATTTAGAGCGAGTCGCCTTCTCTTTTCCCGAGGTGATTTTAAGGAATAATAATGCTGAAGGAAGAAGAGAAAATAACCTGTTCTTGGTGGCAGAAAAATATTTGCTCCTAAGATTTTCTCGCCTTTTGATTAATGTGGAACGTAGGGGAATGATAAAAAAGGTCTGAACTTTTTTTAATATTAATTACTTTCGTTTAAAAGGACGATGAAATAGATATCACCTTTGCAACCTTTTAGGCTTTTCGGCTCAGCCTTCTTTTTTTCAGGGCCAAAAATGAACCCCAAATAGATCTGCTCCTTAATGTTCCAGAGACATTCTGTCTTTTCTATAATTTTTGCGTCAGGTCCTGATTTTATTTTTAGTTTTAAATTAAAAATGAATTGCTCTGGCCCAACTGTCTTTTTCCATTCTATCCAGAGCAATAAGTTGTTTTGTCCATCCTGGTCAACCTGTTTGAATATTGTTTTATTCTTATTTAAATCGAACCGAATACCTTTTTCTTCAAGTAGGCAATTGACCTTTACCTCTTGGTCCAAAAGATTTTCAGGAAGTTTAGTTCGCAAAAAATCGACAATTTGCTTAGTTTCTTTTCTTATCAGCCGGGTGCTGAAAAGCATTCCTTCATCAGGAAATCGAGCGCTCAAATCTGCTCCTTTTATATGGACAAAGGGCTTTCCATCTTTTTCTGTTTCTTCTCTTATGTACTGAAGACCAGGAACCTTAAGTATCCAGAGGTGTCAATTTGCAGTAATTTCTGTAGAAGCAAACGAAGGTGAAAACAATCTTAATAAGAAGATAATTAACAAAAATATGCTTTTATTTATTTGAGGTGAGATGGGTTTCATTAAATTTCGCATTGGTTTTTGCCCACTTAAATTAAAATAGAGCTTTTGATAAAAGGGTTTTTGCTTTATTAAAATCAACTATAAATGCAATGTCGGTATTGGCATTCACCGCCACTTCCCCAACATTCCCAACCGGTAAGATGCCAGACAGTCGAACCCTGTGTATATTCTGGACAGCAACCGCAACCTGGCTCAAGAACACAAGGGCAATTTTTTCCTGGTACATTGCCTTTGGCAGGAAAAAATTGCAGCAAAAAAACGCTTATCAAGACAAGCGATAGAATCACTTTAATTTTAGTCATGGTTTCCTCCTTTTTGTAACCCAGATTTTTTCCAGGTCACTAACTAAATAAAATTGACCATTCCCACAATATAAAGCCTTTACTTTTTCCCCATCAGGTAAACGTAGCAGCCCCGCATGACATTTTTGCGCAGAATCAAAAATCCATATTTTTTGGCCAACGTTGTCTTTATCCGACCTGAGTTTGGCCACATAAAGGTTGTCTTTTTCATCTAGGCAAAAATTTGTGTAGAGAAGAAAGCCGATGATATCGGTTTGGATATTGCTGAGCCTGACTTCTTTTTCAAAATTCGCTCTTAGTTCTCTGGCTACTTTTTGAAGAGAGGCATCTTGTATGCGAAATTTGCCACCCAGGACTCCGTCGGGATAAATTTCAACGAATTCGCCATCTAAGCGGTTAAAATGCACTATAGATTTTTTTGATTATAGAACCCAATTGCTGATTCATTGCCAATGTTTTTTCTGTAGATTATTATTGGCTCTTCTCTTTTTAGCAGGGTGGATTTATAGTTTCCCTGAGCATCATAGACATCTATTAAGTGATCGCTTAGGTCGTAAGCTATAATGAAGGTTGTGTCAGGACCTGGAAGAATGGCCGATGGATAAGAATAAGAAATTTCTTCTGGAATCTTCAAGTTTACCCGCTCCAGGAACTCACCATTTAGTGTAAATATATCCAATTTTCTGGGAAAGCGCTCCAGAACGACAATCTTATCCGAGCAAACAGCAAAATCTACCGGGTCTTCCAGTTCTCCCGGACCCTGGCCTGGTGAGCCTATGGAATAAAGATAAGAAAAAGATTCAGAGAAGACAAAAATTTTTTTCTGTTTCTGATCAAAGACAAAAACTTTATCTTGAGAAAAATCAATTTTAGTTACTCGCGAAATGACAAATTGTTCGGATTCGGTTTCTAAAAGAGAAAAGTCTTGGAAAACATTTATTTCATTGCTGCTTTTGATTAGTGCTTTTTTAAGAATGAGCAAATTGCTCGTAGCTATAATAGCTAACATAATTATAAATATTGTCTTCCCTCTTCTGCTCATCTTGCCCTCATTGATTAAAACAATATCAAAAAAAAAAAGACATTTTGTCAAGCGCGGTTTGCCTGTAAAAATTTGCCAGGGCCGCCTGCAGGCGCCGCCAGGCAGCCACGGAACGCGCCAGATGCTCACGCGCATCACCACCAATACCATAACACTGGAGACCGATTGGCCCTTTGTAACCCAGGTCCCGGAGTGTCCTCAAAAAGGCCAGAATGTCAAAAGAACCCTGGTCCAGCGGTTGAATGTATCGGCTCCAGCCTGGCTGGTCGTCATATTCGTCGGCACCATTGATGGATACTGCCATTAAACGGTGCAGCGCTTGCTGAAGCTTCGTCCTGTAATCGCGGTCTTTTGAGACACGCAGCCAGTGGCAGAGGTTGAACATCACCCCAACGTTTGGCCGGTCTACTTTGTCTGCTACCCGCACGGCGTCTTCAACCCGCTCTATCCAGTTTCCGGTGTGCGGATAAAGAAGCAAGAAGGCCTCTGCTTCTTGAGCCAGGACTGACATCTCATGGATGATGGGAATCGCTCTTTCATCAGCAGAAGTATCGGATGGCTTGGCTCCTTCAAAAATCAGCAGAAACTGAACCCCACGGCCTTTAACCGCTTGCAGCACCTGGCGGAATCGTTTCTGGTCGTATGGAGCCTGGCCCGGGGCAATGTTGACCATCATGGTGATTTGAAAAAGCTTCAGCTCCACAGATTCAAGCGAAGCCAGGCGCTCTTCCACTCCATCTAACCAGATGTGGCCTACGCCATCGTAGCCGAGCTCCTTTAACATGACTGCTTGCTCGGTGAAATTTCTCTTTTTGGCATCATGCCAGTCTATGCAGAAAGGAAAAAACGGTTGGGCACTCTGGGCGGTGACCGAAACAACTTGCACAGCAGCCAGAACCAGTGCAGGGTACGCCGGGTTAAAGCCGTATGGTTCCTTGGTTTTCTGATGTTAATCCAATTCTAAAAAGGTTAGAGTCGATTTTTAGAGGCAGAGGTTATCTGCTTATTTTCAGGTAAATTGTAGATTTTGAGCCAGATAGGGCCAGTCCCCTGACTGAAAGCTGGTATTCTCCAGGTGGAATTCCCGCCAGAGAACAGATGTAAACCAGGGACTTGCAGCCTGTGCGCTGGTTAATGTTCTTTTCTATTAAACTAACTGGAAGATTAAACTGCCCCTTTTGACCGTCAAGAAAGAAATCAGGCTTTTCCTCCCGTAGCCCACGGTCGTAAACTTGCAGGAAAATAGCCAGCAAACGATCGCCAAGGATTTCTTCGGAACAGTATGGCAGAAAGACCGCTGAACTCAGGTTCAACAGTCCTGAGCTGCCAAAGGTGAACGGTTTCCCTTTTGCGGCTTGCGGCAACAATCGCCCGGCCAGAAAATTGATGAGAGTAGGCTCTTTTTTCTGGTCCAGGTCCGGGAGTTCCAGCCAAATTTTTTTTGCTCCTATTTTATTTGTATCTGTTCGCAAGATGGCTACTGTTTCGTAACGGCCTGGTTTAATTTTTATTTTTGAAGTGATAAAGTAATAATCGAAATAAGAGTTTCCAGCTTTAAGGTCTTGACTCAGGTCCAGCAATTCTTCACCAAGATGAACTCTTTCTCCGGCTATTTCTTGCAGGCCAAGAAAAAAATTGATTTTTCCCTGAGTCCAATTGGTCTCTTTTAGTGGTCGTAGTGACAATCTAATTTTACCCCACAACAGATAGCTGTTCTTTTTCTCTGGCCAGGCAATTAGTTGGAAATTGAAATCAACGTCCTTGTAAAATTCAGGGGAAAAGAACGAAGCGGCCAGTTCCCGGATTTTCTTTTCTTGCTCTGGATATTCAATATAACCGGCTCTGCTTCTAACCGATAATCCCTCTCTTTTTACCTTGACCTCTACTTGGTGAAACTTGCCGTCTTCTTCCCTGGTGGCTGGCTTATAGGCGATTTCGTAATAGCACTCGCTTTCCCTTTTTAAGATCTCAACCAGATTTTCTGGTGTATAGATTTCCGAAAGCTGTAAACCGCCGGTTTTCCTGGTAAGATGAGAAAGCGCGAAATTGTTCTGGTCTATGACCGTTTCCGCGGGGTTAAAACAATAGAATGATATTTTATAAACATTGGCATAGTTTATAATCTCTTCAAGAATAGCAGTGTATTCATTGCTTTTGATAATTTTGAAAGGGTCGAAGAATTTCAGGTTTCTCAAGCCCTGATGGTTAAAATAGATGTTGCTTTGCTGCTCTGGTAAGCCAGAGCTTATCAAAAGAACTTGCTTCCTTCCGGCAGGTTCCTGGTTCATCTGGATGAAAGTTAAAAGGCAGCTTAGAGTTTTCTGCAGAAGGTTTCTCCACTGCAGGCGTTCCAGTTCTTCAGAGGTTGTTTCTGGGAGAGTTTCGCCTAAAATTTCGAGACTTCTTTTCCAGGCCTCAGATTTGGACCGCTTAAGGAAGGTAGCCTGAAGGCTGCCTGCAATTGTCTGGAGAGTTTTTCTTATAGTTGATTCATCCTGGGTAAAGTCACTCAAGACTTTTAGGCCTTCCTGGTAGTCAAATTTTAAAATGGTTATTTCATAACCCTCGGCGGCCAGCCGGCAAAGGACATCTGTAACTCTGGCCAAAGCTCTTCTCATAAGTACTTCTTCAGTATTCAGGCCATCAAAAATTACCCAGAGACGTTTTCTAAACTTAATTTCTTCAGGAAATTTTATTTCAGGAATAATTTTCGATAGTTCTTCTCTGTTTTTGAGGGTTATAAGTTCTACTGAGTGAATGGGCCGTGGCCAACCATCTTCATAAACTTCAAAATCTCCAGAATTTAGGCCCGGGATAAAGTTTCCATTCTTATCTGTAACGATGACATCAACCAGCTTGAGTCTTACGGTTACTTTATGATGTTCAACCGGCACCTGCTGCTGGTTCAGGGCCATTAAAATGAGGCTAGATGTAAAAAGGAGACCTGAGAAGAAGAAAGCTCCTTTCTTAAAGGTTTTATTCCCCGCCTTCTGTCTCATGAATAAAATTTATTTCATTATGTTAAATCAAGGTGTTATTTCAGCCGTAATAATCAATTACATGGCCAGGTTTCACAGAGTTGATAAAAATTCCAGTATTCTTCTGATTGACCGGTAACAGGGTTAAAAAGCCTTATCCAGATGTCATAGTAGTTGCGGCAGATACCGTCGAGGCAGGTGCCATAAGGACATACAGGAATAACATCTATCTCTATTACCCACGGCTCGGGATAGGATTGACGGTATAAACTTAAATATTCTTTTATAAAAATGCTCTCGCAATTCTGGTCATTGAAACAAAGGTGCTCCTGGTCTGGATCAGGGCACCCACAGTTCATAATCTGCTTACTGTCACCTGGGGAAACCTTAACTATCATTAAGTTTAGAAAAATCATAAAAATAATTATTGAACTAAATACTTTTTTCATCTTCTCCCCTATTTATTAAATATATAAAAGTTTTTAAATCAGTCAATCAAACGGGGAAGACTCATTTTTTGACCAGGGCCAAGGTTTTTTAAGGCCTAAAAATTACAGATAAGATGAAATCGTAGTTTACAAATGGACGTCTGTTTGTCAAATACGGAAATAATAAGTTTTTCAAATACCAACCTGATAAATACCATTACTTCTGCCGGGGTGGTTTGAATTATCTAAATGGTGCCGCGATGCTTCCATCAACTCATTATAAAATAAATCCGTATCCTGACCTCAAAGAAATTTCTGTTTGAAAAGTGAGGAGGGTTTAAATAACATAGGATTGGTAAATTTTTCTTTAATCTTAAATTTATAAAAGGGAGAAAGCCATGATTGAAGGTCAGGAAACCTTAGGTAAAGTCACTCAGTTAAAATACGCCATGGTCGGCGGTGGCGTCGGAGCTTTTATCGGTGATGTTCACCGCAAAGCCATTGCCATGGACGGCAAAGCCAGGCTGGTGGCCGGCTGCTTTTCTCAGAGCTATGAAAATACCCTGAAAACCGGCGAGCTGCTGGGCCTGGACAAAAGCCGCCTTTACCGCAACTTTGAGGAGATGCTCAAGGCAGAGGCTGCTCATCCTGACCGGCCGGATTTTATCGTCATCGTCACACCCAACGACACCCATTATCCGATTGCCCGCCTGGCCCTGAACCTGGGATTTGCCGTGGTCTGCGACAAACCCTTAGCCACCAGCAGTAAGCTCGCTCAAGAGCTGGCTGATTTAGCCCGCCAGAAGGGCCTTCTTTTCTGCGTTACCTACACCTATTCCGGCTTTCCCATCATCAAGCATTTGCGGCATCTTATTGCCAGCGGGGAATTAGGCACCATTCGCTTTGTGGCCGGCGAATATCCGCAGGAATGGCTGGCTACCTTGCTGGAGAAAACCGGGCAGAAACAGGCCGCCTGGCGCACGGACCCAGCCAGGGCTGGCATTTCTAACTGTGTCGGTGATATCGGCTCGCACATTGAGCACATGGTTTCTTACCTTACGGGCCTGGAGATTGAATCGCTCTGTGCCCGCCTTGACCACTTCGGTGAGGGTCGGCCACTTGATGACAACGCTTCCATCATGGTGAATTTTAAGGGTGGAGCACGTGGTCTTTACTGGTGCTCGCAGATTGCCATTGGCCATGACAATGGTTTCAGAGTTCGTATTTACGGCACCAAAGGCGCGGTGGAATGGTACCAGGAAGACCCCAACCACGCCAAAATCGCTTATCTGGACCGGCCGGTGGCTTTCATTTCGCGTGGCCGCGACCCGATGTGTCCCCGGGCTCAGGCTTTATCCCGCATTCCATCGGGCCACAACGAAGGCTATTTCGAAGCTTTTGCCAACATCTATTCCACCTTCATTACGGCTCTGGACAAAAAACTCCGCGGAGAGCCGCTCACTGCTGAAGACCTGGATTTCCCGAATGCCGAGGAAGGAGTGCGCGGTGTGCGCTTTATAGAAAAGTGCGTGGAAAGCTCGGAAAAAGGCGCAGTCTGGGTTAGTTTTTAAGTTTGGTTAAGGAGGAAAAAATGAAAAGACCTGTTACTTTGTTCACCGGTCAATGGGCTGACCTGCCCTTTGAAATTCTCTGCGAAAAGGTCAGTGCCTGGGGATACGACGGCCTGGAAATTGCCTGCTGGGGCGACCACCTGGAAGTAAAAAAAGCAGCAGAGGACCCGGCTTATGTTCAGAAAAAATTAGAAACGCTGTCCAAACACAACCTGAAATGCTGGGCCCTCGGAGCTCACCTGGCCGGCCAGTGTGTGGGCGACCTCTACGACCCGCGGCTGGACACCTTTGCCCCAGATAAAGTCAAAGGCAAACCGGAAGAGCTCCGGGCTTGGGCCATAGAAGAGATGAAGCTCACGGCCAGGGCGGCAAAAAACCTCGGCTGCTACGTGGTCAACGGTTTTATGGGGTCACCCATCTGGAAGTTCTGGTATTCATTTCCACCAACCAGCGAGGAGATGGTAGAACAGGGCTTTCAGAAAATAAAAGAGCTCTGGACGCCCATTCTGGATGAGTTTGACCGCTGCGGCGTTAAATTTGCTCTCGAAGTTCATCCGACTGAGATAGCCTTTGATTTTTACACGGCCAAGAGGCTGCTGGAAGTTTTTGACTACCGCCCGACCCTGGGCTTCAATTTTGACCCCAGCCACCTGTTGTGGCAGGGGATGGTGCCGCACCTTTTTATCCGGGAATTTTCCGACCGGATTTTCCATGTGCACATGAAGGATGTGGCCATAACGCTTGATGGCAAAGCTTCTCTCATCGGTTCTCATCTGCCTTTTGGTGACCTGCGCCGCGGCTGGAATTTCCGCTCTCTGGGACATGGTGATGTAGACTTTGAATCCATCATCCGTGAACTTAATGCTATTGGTTATAACGGCCCGCTTTCGGTAGAATGGGAAGACAACGGCATGGACCGGGAATTTGGCGCCAGAGAAGCCCTGGAGTTTGTCCGCAGCCACGATTTTCCGCCTTCAGGTGTGGCCTTTGACAGCCATATGAAAAAATAGGGAAAAAACACCGCGTTTGCCGCAGGGCTCGTGCGGCTGGCCCCATTTAGACTTTAAAAGCAAGATTCTCCAGGATGATGATAGACCAATTATATATGAACAATTATTCATATATCACTGTGTGTCTGACCGGTTGGACATCAAGTTTAACTGGCGGAAATCTTAATCGCAGTCCGGCACAGCTTAGAATCTGTTGATGCTAACCTCGAACTGGAGCCGGGCCAGTTACCGGGTGGCATTAGCGCCAGCGGGTCAGTTTTTTGTAAAATCCCTGTCCGGTTAGCGAAGCCAGCAGAGAATCAATACTCAGGGAGCTATTCCAATAAAAAAGTATCGGGGGAAATTTAAGATGTCCTGCCTCTACCTCTGATATAAGGCCAATGGGCTGGGCCAATTGATTTGAGGTTGCGTCGGGCTTCAATTTATTGTAGAAATTTATGAGCCCTAAAAAGGTGTTTAATCCGAAAGCGTTTTGTAGGAAAATATAATACCTAATTAAAAAAGAAAGAAGAGAGACGACCATGGCTGAAAAGAAAGAAAAAATGGAAAAGGTCGGCCCGCCGGTTCAACTTCCGGCAAAAACAACCTCAGAGAAGTCTGGCCCGGAGCTTTCCCGCCGTGATTTCCTGAAAACCACCGCAGCCGCCGGTCTGACCGTAGCCACGGGCCAACTTTTCGGAATGCCCCTTCTCATCAGCAGCCGGGGTCAGGGCAAAGCGGTAATGCCCTCTGAAGAGCTGAGAATAGCGCTGATCGGAGCCGGCGAACAGGGCCGGATTCTCCTCGATTGCTGCCTCAGAATTCCCGGGATTAAAATTGCGGCCATTTGCGATATCTGGGAATACAGCCGGACCTATGCTTCCGGTTATGTCCGAAAATATGGTCAGACCCCGAATGTTTATGAAGATTACCGCCAGATGCTCAACAGCGAAAAAGACCTTGATGCGGTCATCGTGGCCACGCCCGACTGGGTTCACGCCGAGCAGACCAATGCCTGCCTTAACCACGGGCTTCACGTTTACTGCGAGAAGGAAATGTCCAACAGTCTGGAGAAAGCGCGTTCCATGGTCGAGACTGCCCGGCGCACCGGAAAACTCCTGCAGATTGGTCATCAGCGGCGCTCCAACCCGCGCTACATCCACGCCATTGAGAAGCTCATCCATGACCGGAAGCTTCTCGGCCGGGTGATGATTGCCTATGCTCAATGGAACCGGGCTAAAGCTGATATGCTCAGCTGGCCCAAGAAATACACTATTGACCCGCAGACGCTCCATAAATACGGCTACAACTCTATGGAAGAGTTTCGCAACTGGCGCTGGTTCAAAAAATACGGAGGTGGACCCATCGTTGACCTTGGTTCTCACCAGATTGACCTTTTTAGCTGGGTATTTAAAACCAATCCAAAAACAGTCGTAGCTTCTGGAGGTGTGGATTATTATCAGAACCGAGAGTGGTACGATAACGTCATGGTCATCTATGAGTATGAAACCACCGAAGGAACAGCCAGAGCCTTCTACCAGGTTCAAACCACTACTTCCCACGGTGGATTCTATGAAACTTTTATGGGTGAGGACGGCTCTCTGGTAATTTCTGAAGTTCCGCAGAAAGGAAATTGGGCTTACCGCGAAGCCCACGCTCCAGACTGGGAGTCCCTGGTCAGGGAAGGTTTGCTTATGTCCGAAGCGCCGCCCATCCAGAAGCTGGAAACCAGAAATGTTTTTGTTGATATTCGGGTTACTGCTGAGGCCGGGCGCTGGCCTCTGCCCGTAGAGTTAGCCAAGCCAGCTCATCAACCACATTTAGAAAACTTTTTTGAAGCTATTCGCAAAGGGATTCCGCTTAGCTGTCCGGCCGACCTGGCTTACGAGACGGCTGTAGCCGTACTCAGGGTAAACGAGGCAGTTAGGACCAGGTCCCTGCTCCGCTTCCGCCCAGAAGATTTCAAAGCTTAAATGAAAGTGGGTGCTTGAGGAAATGATAGTTAATAGCTCGGGGAGAGGACAGAGAATGGGAGCCCATAAGGCCGGAAAAGATAGGATAGTTCTGGAAAAGACCGGAAACGGCGAAATAGAGAGCTCAAAACTGTGACATTCAAAAGGAAACAAAAGCAGGAATTGAAGGAGAGAGTAGAGGATGATCGGGAAATTTTAGATTATGATAAGAGAAGCAGGAAGATAGAGTTAATGAATTTTAATTAAACCATATATGAAAAATAGGTAAAATGGCTTAAAGAAAAAAAGGACAGATTACCAGAGGAAGTGAGATGAGCACCCTGTACAAGAGGAAAAAAGATAAACAGAAAATTTCCTGGAAATCTTTATGGTCAGCCCTGGCTTTAATTCTTGGTGTTACTATATTTATTTTTGTAACACTGACCGTTTCCTGGCTGCTTGAAGCCAGAAGCTCTCAAAAATCCGGTCAGGAAATAACACTTAAAGCTGAAGAAAAGACAAGCTGGTCAGGAAGTCAGATTTCTCCTCTCCACCGAATCCCGCTGATGGATGAATTCAATCAAAAAATAGTCCCGGCTGCTCCTGATTCACTTCCTTTCTCAGCCCGCTATACCTGTGGACCTTGCCACAATTACCAGAGAATCAGCGGTGGTTCGCATTTCAGCCTTCACCTTCGGCCGGAAACTGACCGAGCCACCGAGCCCTGGGTTCTGGTTGAGGAAAAAGCTGGGGTTCAGTTACCTGTTTCTTTTCAAAAATATCCAGGACTGTGGTCTCCAGAGAGATTAGGGCTGAACTCCTGGCAGTTTGTTAATCTATTTGGCCGGAATCTGGTTGGTGGTGGCCTGGGAGAACCAGCTGAAAAAGATGAAACTCCTGATTCTCGCTGGAATGTTTCAGGCAAGCTTGAAATAAATTGTCTTGGTTGTCATAACAAATCGCCTCTTCAGGACCACTCAGAGTGGGTCAAACAGGTCATGCGCCAGAATTTCCGCTGGGCCGCTACAGCGGCTTCGGGGTTAGGTGAAGTGGGGGGAATGGCTTCGCGGCTGCCATCAACCTGGAGTATAGTTGATGGCCCCAATCCGGATGACCGGGAATGGGCGGTTGTCCCCCAGGTTAAGTATAATCAGAGTTTTTTTGACAGCCGAAATAATGTTGTCCTGGATTTAGCCCATCAACCTGAAGACAGCCGCTGCCTGGCCTGTCATTCAGTTACATCCCGAAAATCTCCAACCAAGGCTGCACTTGAGCGTGATGTTCACTCTGTGGCTGGCCTTAAGTGTGTGGATTGCCACCGAAACGATTTAAGCCACGAAATGGTCCGTGGCTTTGAGGGCCAGAAGCTGCGCAATTCTGGGCTCAAGACGCAGGATTTCACCTGCGCAGGCTGCCATCTCGGACAGAAGCCGGAAAAGGGTGGGTTTGGTTTTGCCGGAAAGCTCGGAGCCCCGCGCCCTTCTCACAAGGGCATCCCCAAAGTTCACTTTGAGCGGCTGTCCTGCACGGTCTGCCATTCAGGGCCTCTTCCCGATAGAAAAGTTCAGGAAGTCTATACTTCCCGGGCTAACCGCCTGGGTGTTTTTGGTAAGGCACACTGGACATCTGAATATCCTGTCATTCTGGAACCAGTTTTTGTTAGGGAAAAGGACAAAAAAATTTATCCAGAAAGAGTGATTTGGCCAGCTTTCTGGGCGGAGAAAAAAGGAAAAGAGCTGGTACCAGTGAACAGCCAGGAGATTTTGCAGACTGCCCCGGAAGTATTTCTGTTCAAAGAAAATATAGCCGACTGGCTTAATAGCCTGCTGCCTCTGGCTGAAGATGGTTTTTATCCGGCAGTGGTTATCTCAGGGTATTTATTTGAACCGAATGTTGATGGTAGCCTGGATGTCAGGCCACTGGAAAAAGCACCTCTTTCGGGAAAACCCCGTCAGGGAAAGTTCATCTTAGTCCAGGTAAAAAAGGGAGAGGTTAAACCTTTGCTTACCGCTTTTAACCCAGAGGAAGCTTCCCCTGAGCTGGAAGATAAAATATTAAGGTCACTACTGGCCTTGAAGTCGAAGTCCAGAGAAAGAGAACCTGTTCTGGAAGCAGGAAATTTTATTTATAAAATCACTGAAGGTTATCTGGATAAAGCAGAAAAAGCCGGGCAACCGAGACCCGAACCAGAGATCGGCTGGCTGGAGGGGGAAAATATCCAGCCTCTGTTTTCAGATTTTCAGGTCAGGATTCTGGCAAAGCTCAAGGACGGCAAGGAAATACTAACTGAAGAACAGGTAGCACTAGTTTTAGAGAAGCTTACCCAATCTTCTCCAGAAAAAGAATTTGCTTACGTAACTGCCGGCCGGGTATTCAGCTTAGATAAGGGCGGAAAATTAAAAGTTGCCGAGCACCAGGCGGCCAGGCCTTTTTCCTGGCCGTTAGCCCATGTTGTCCGACCGGCCCAGCAGGCCCTCGGTAAAAACGGTTGCACTGATTGTCACAGTCCAGGTGCCGGGTTTTTCTTCGGGAAAGTAGAAGCCAGTTCGCCACTTAAAACCTCCTCCAAAGAAACAAAACTTCAGGCTGATTGGATGAAAACCGGAACTCTTTTCCAGTTTCTTTTCGGGATTACTTTTCTGGTCCGGCCGGCTTTCAAGCTGCTGCTGGCAGGCTGTCTGCTCGTAACAGGCTTGATTTTACTGGTTGTGGCAATAAGGATTACAGGAAAAATCACCGGTCTAAAAGACGACGAGCCAAAATAGGAGAGCAGGAGTTAGAAGATGATTTTCGGAATAACCAGTTTCCTGTTGATTGTAGCTTTGAACCTGCGGCTGACATTTGGCCGCTACCTCAAAACTCTTCCAGAAGGAAAAAGGAAAATTAATTCTGAGAATTTAAAAGGTTATATCAGCTGGATTGTGAGCTGGAAAAAGTCTTTTCTGAAGTTAGAGCGCTGGGATAGGTGTCTGGATTACCTGATTGCCTGGGGCCAGAAAAAATTTCAGGGCTGGACGGCCTGGGTGTTTTATGGTCTGGCGTTAAGCTATATCTACCTGGCCCTGAGCGGTTTTATCTTTGCCTGGTTTGTGCCGCGGGGACTTTTTGGATTTCCACTTCTCCTGCATGTGGCTGCGGGAGCTCTTTTTGCTATCTGTTTGACCATCATTCTTTTTATAAAAGCCCGGGTCTATTTGCCGGAAAAGATAGCTGAAGCAGCTTCTAAAGAGAGCGATGGTTTCTTCTGCTTGCTTTTAGGCAAAAGCTTACCTCGGGTTTACTTTCAAGCCGTAGCCTTCTGGGTTTTTGTACTGGCTGGTTTTTTATTAGTTTCTTCTACTCTTGGTTCTATGCTTCCTTATTTTAATTATCCGGCTCAAATATTTTTCTTCCATCTTCACCGCTGGAGCTCCTTAGCTTCAGTGCTGGCCGCCTGCCTGGCCATTGACGTTATGATCGTTGAGTAGTTTATTAAAAAATAAATGCCGGCCAAGAAAATCTTTAATTTCAAGCACGAGGCTATGTCCACTTTCTTTGAAGTTTTTATTTCCGGTTATGATGAAGCTTACAGCCGAAGTGCTGGCCATGAGTTTTTCAGAGAAATTGATAGACTGGAACGGCTGCTGAGTCGCTTTGACCCAAGCAGTGAAATTTCTATGATTAATCGTTTAGCTCCTGGAGAAAGCTTGCCTGTAGGGGTAGAAACGTTTGAGTGTTTGAAAGCCGGTTTTGAGTTGATGATCGCTACCGAAGGTGCCTTCAACCCGAATTACAGAGCTCTGGAGAAGGCAGCGGGGAAGCAAGACTTCCTGAAGATGGAAAAAAATACCGAGCACAAAAAAGAAGAAAATAAGTTTCGGGTGGAAGGGAAGGGAATTAATAAATTTGAAGCCAACCAAAAAGAAAACAAGAGTAATCACAATAAGATCAAAAGAGAAGCAGTAGAAAAATGGAAAAAGAAAGGGAAGTCAGAAGAGCAAACTAAAAATACTTCCTCTGAATCTAAATCTATTGTCGGAACCCTGGGAGAGATTGAGAGCAACTTAGAAGAAGGGGCGCTCAAATTAGCTCTTGATGATTTATCCCAGTCAGAGGTTGAACGCTGGCAGAAAGTCTTTCCGCTGGAGCTTCTGGAGGTTCAGGGCGGTTATCTGACGGTCAGGCTGAGTGTGCCTGGTGTGGAGCTGGACCTGGACCTTGGAGCCATTGGAAAAGGCTATGCTCTGGAGAAGGCGGCACAGATTTTCTCAGAGTGGGAAATAAGTGATTTTCTGGTCAATGCCGGGAGAAGCACCGTGTATGCCTGCGGGAAAAAACCCTGGCCAGTGGCTGTGGGCAGCGGCTTTGATTTTTTCAAGAGCGGGAAAATTAGCTTACTCAACAGGGCTTTAAGCGGCTCAGGTCATGAGGTTAAAGGCGAGCACATTTTTGATCCGCGTCATGGAGAAAAGAAATCCAAATATCTTCAAGTCTGGGTATCGCATCATTCTCCAACTCTGGCTGATGGTCTGTCCACGGCCTTTATGATTATGAGCCTGGATGAAATCGCAGCTTATTGTGAAAAGCATCCGGAAGTCTGGGCTCTGGTGCTCAGTCGTGAGCAAGAATCTTTTATGTTTGGCGAAGCAAAAATTTAAGAGCCCGAGCTCTGAACTGACCAGCTAATTTTGAATTTCTTACAGAAAGAAAGCCTTTATTAAAGGCGCCTAAAAGTTAAATGGAAGATTGAAAATGGGTTCAGCATGTAATTTAGTTTAGAAATCGTTTCTCGAGCTGGTAGAAAAAAATAACTTTTATGTAAAATGGTTTCTTATCTGAAACGCTGTGAACTGCAGCTTGATTAAGACTGATACGGGAAAAAAAGTGAGCAAGGAAGAATTGTTTGGTAGATTGAATAACGATATTCAAAAAATTAGGCTAAAGGATAATCAAAAAATTCTGGAAAAATGTATAATATTAAGGTGATTTTGATAAATCTTGATAAATTTGAAAATAGATGAAGGAGCTGAACATGAGACCAAGAACAAAAATTCTGGCCCAGGTGCTGCTACTCGGCAGCTTTTTGCTTTTTCTGCTGGCTTCAACCGTTTCTCTTCTGGCTCAGGATCAGGAGAAGGTGGAGCTTAAAATTCAGCTGCCCAAGCCGATGTTTATCGGCACACCGAGAAACATCAAGACCCCAAATCTTGAACCGGTGACCGGCAAACCACGCGGCCCCTTCTATGTGCCCAAAGGAACTGAGCTGGTTTCTCTCAAAAAGCCGGTGACTTCGAGTGACCCACAGCCTGTTATAGGTGAGCTGAGCTATGTCACCGACGGAGAAAAATCCGGCGAAGACGGCTATTTTGTGGAACTCGGACCTGGACCGCAGTGGGTTCAGATTGACCTGAAAGCGCCCTATTTAATTCAGGCTATTGTTGTCTGGCATTACCACAGCCAGGCCCGGGTTTACCGCGATGTCATTGTCCAGGTGTCTGAGGACAAAGATTTTGTTAACGGCGTGGTCACCTTGTTTAACAACGATCATGACAATTCCTCAGGCCTTGGAGCTGGTAGGGATAAAGAATACATAGAGACTAATGAAGGTAAACTCATAGACGGCAAGGGGACCAGGGCTCGCTATGTCCGGCTCTGGAGCAATGGTAACACGGCCAACGATATGAACCATTATGTTGAGGTGGAAGTTTACGCTCTGCCGGTTAAATGAGAAAAAAAACGTTTGCCTATCTTTTTGTTTTGCTGCTGGGGGTGGCGCTCTTTGTCCGTCTTTACCGGCTTGACCTGCGGCCGATGCACCATGATGAAGCCAACCAGGCTTACAAATTCGGTCAGCTTCTGGAAAAAGGAGAATACCGCTACGACCCGGCTGACCATCACGGGCCAACGCTTTATTATTTTAGTCTCCCTTTTGCCTGGCTGAGCGGCCAGAAAACTTTCGCTGGGCTTGCCGAAGGCACGCTGCGGGGCGTAACAGTCTTTTTTGGGTTGTTGATTTTGCTGGTTCTTCTGGCGGCTGGCAGGTATCTCTCATCTTCCGAAAAATTCTGGGCCGCAGTTTTCCTGGCGTTTTCCCCGCCACTTATCTACTTCAGCCGGTTTTACATTCAGGAATCTCTGTTTGTGGCTTTTGGCTTGGCTTTTGTTATCTTTCTCTGGAGGTTTTTCCAGAAGCCTGATTATAAAGAAGCTACCTGGCTGGGAATATCGGCCGGTTTGCTCTATGCTACCAAAGAAACTTCCCTGATTGTTCTGGCCACCTCTGTTTCAGCTCTCGTGGTTATCTGGTTTCTGTCGTGGGGAAGGAGCAATGGCAGAAAACGTAGCAGCCATAAGAGCGAGTCTAAAGGTAGCCAGAAAGAAGTTCTGGCTGAAATTAAAAAAGTTGCTCTGCCTTTAGCTTTAGCCATTTTCCTTTTTCTGGCCATTTCTTTTCTTTTTTATTCCTCATTCTTTCGGCATCCGCAAGGCTTTCTGGATTCTTTCCGGGCATTTTCTGGCTATAGCCAAAAAGCTTTTGAGCCTGGCTGGCACCGGCACGGCTTCTGGTATTATTTCAGCCTGCTTTTTTATCATAAGGGCAGTGGACACTCGCCAGTTTTTAGTGAAATTCCTTTTCTGCTGCTGGCGCTTGTTGGTGTGGTTTTAAGTTTTGCCCGGATGAGACGGAAAAGTGCTGAAAATTTCAGAGGTTATTTAGCCCTGTTTTCTCTTTTTACTGTCCTGGTTTATTCTGCTATTCCCTATAAAACCCCCTGGAACATGCTTATTTTTTGGGCGGGCTTTCTGATTCTGGCTGGTGCTGGATTTGTCTACGTGCTGGAGCTTATAAAAATAAGGCAGGTAAAAGTTATTCTGGCGGGGGCTCTTCTTTTCTGGGCAGGCTGGCAGTCTTACCTGGTAAATTTCTATTTTCATTCCTACCCTGGTAACCCTTATGTCTATGCCCAGACCTCTCCCGATTTTTTGAGGCTGGTGGGCAGAGTAGAGGAATTGAGTCAGGTGGCTGAAGAGGGCAAGAATATGTTTATCAGAGTCATTGCCCCGCCCGAGGAGACCTGGCCGCTTCCCTGGTATTTACGAAAATACCCTCAGGTTGGCTACTGGACTTCCAGTGAGCAGGTGGAAAGCATTGAGCCAGCGGCTGTAGTAATAATGTCAGCTGTAGAAGCCTCCAGGCGGTCAGAAAAAGAGCTTGAATCTTACGTCACACAATATTATAGCTTGCGGTCTGAGGTGTTGCTGTTACTACTTATCCGCCAGGACCTCTGGGAAAATTACAAATTGAGAAAGATTAGCTCCAGTCGTTAAGCTTCTTCTAATTTAAATTAGTTGTTTTCTGAACTTTTCTAAATCCTCTAAAAGCCTTACTTATTTCTGGACAAATCGTAGCCTGTTATTTTTTGACCGGAGGCATTATTTTTTGGCCTTAGGTGAACATAAATGTTCTTGAGTTATCGTTATGTATCCAGGCTATCATGGCGCCTTTTCTGAGATTAAAAATTTCGTAGGGCATCTTAGCGCTATGAATACTTGACAAAGATGTTTTTTTTAGCACAAAAAGGGGAGGAGATAAAATTATTTTTTGCAAGCAAAAGGAGGTATGCGATGCTAAAAAGTTTGTCTAAACTTTTTATGGTGATTCTCATTTTTCTGGGGATCATCATTAGTATATTAAACTTTAGTACGGAAACTTATGCCAGTCCCGAAAGATATATATGGGGTACGAGAACGGCTGGTGATGGGACTTTGGCTGAGTCTATCTGGTATCTGGCAGGAAGATATATCGGGAATTTTGGAGTAACCAACTATTATTGCTGCGGGACCCGATCCGATTGCGTCATAGTTTTTGCCAATTATTCCTTAAAAATTATCTCCTCCCCAAAATGAGGTCAAAATGAAAAGTCTGGTTTTAATCAGCCTTATATTAGTCCTTTCAAATTTGGCTTTCTCCTGGGAAATAAAATTTATAAAAAAGATTCCTGTTGAAGATGGCGCTGTGCTTGCTTCGTTCTCGTTTGTAGTCCTGGAGGATGGGAATTTTATTTTTGCCGACTTCAAAGATAAAGATAATCAAATCAAGGTCATTAATCAGGAAGGTAAGCTGATAAAAACCTGGGGCAAGATGGGGCCTGGCCCGGATGAATTTAATGGAGCGAGTTTTTTAGATTATCAAAAACCTTATCTGGCAGTGGCAGATGCAGGAAAGTACAGAATATACGTATATGAAAATATCATGGGTTATGAGTTTAAGAAGATAGGTGGTATTCTGGCCTGGGAGCGCGAGGGGCCGATAAAAATCTATCGGAATAATGTGCTGATACCTGGCTATGTTGTGTCGTCAGCTGGAAAAAAATTCATGCTTTTTATGAAAGATTTTAACGACCGGAAAACCGAATACATTTTACCCCTTGAAAATGTATACGGAGCCAGATCAATCCAGGAGTACAAAAAGATCGTGGAGGAGGCGGGTTTTGTTTTATCTATTCCATTTATAGATCTTTATGAAGATACCATATTTTATGTGAGGGATAAAAGGTTAAAAGTGGATAAAATCGACCTTAAATTAGAAAAAATAGAAATAATAGGAGAAGAACCGAAAAACTTTAGAGCTTTGAGTGTAGACAAGAAAACAAAAAACAGGCTGATGGACGCCAAAAACCAAAAGAGCAAAGAGGAACTTGACGAAATAATATCCAGGCACTCTTTTGTCAGCGGTCTTTTTGCTGATAAGAATTTTGTGGCTGTTATTTATGTGAACAAGGAGAGAAGAATCAGAGAAGAATTTTACTGGGTTCCTTACGTCCAGATTTATGACTATTCAGGCAAAGTCCTGCATGAACAATCACTTGAGCCATGTTTTTCTTCAGACAGGGTTATTCCCCTGTATTATGAAAAGGATAAGCGCCAGCTCTACCTGTGCTCGATCATCAGCAACGAGGCCGCCTATCAATATGAGATATACAAATTTTTAGTAGAACAATGAAAAAACTTTTGCTTATTTTGGCTGGAGTTATAGCTCTCGTCTTGAGTAGCTTGTTATATCGGGAAAAGGCAAAGCCAATAACGTCAAGTTTTCCCATCTACCAACTGGAGCAAGAACTTCAACTGAAAAAAGGATGATTCTCGTTTTGTTTTTCTCTATAAAGAACTGTCCTCCCTGTCTAAGAGTCATAGATTTTTTAAATAATGCTCCAGGGGACACAAGAGCTTTTGGGATTGTGCCAGAGAAAGAGCTGCAGTTTTTAGATGAGTTAAGGCTTACTACTGGGATACGGTTCCCGGTTCATGGCTCAAGCAAATTTAAAAAATATTGCCCGGTTTATGCCCCGACGCTCTATGGGGTTGGGCCTGATGGAACTATTTATTTTATGATCCCCTGCACGGGGATAGAACAAGACTTTCTTGCCGGCTACTTATCCGAATTTGAAAGAAAAGCCTTTAATTTGATTTATGGCCCCTTGAAGAAGATAAAAAAATAAATTATCAGTCATAGGGCTAAAAGATTTTTATTAATTTTTTATAAGAAGATAATCAGAGGAGGGGATTTCCTTCGGTTGGTCTTAAGTAAAGCGAAACTTATGCTATAATAATTCGGATTAAAATAAAAAAATCAAGCACGGAGAGAGCAATGAGCATAACTAAACTGAAAGACATGTTAGGATTACTGAAAGGCGCGGTTCAGGTTGAGGGAGAGAGGGTTAAAGTAGTTGACGAAAAAGTTTTGCAGGATAATATTTCCGCCCTTATATTTCAGGGGGTGTTTGGAGATGAGGTTACCAAGGCTGTGGCCCGCTGGATAATCTGGGAAGCGGCCCAGGCTCTGGGCATAAGGCCGGCCTCCATTCATGAGCTTTATCTGGCCAGGGGGCGAGATGAGGCCCCGCTCAATTTTACTGTGCCGGCCATGAACCTGAGGATGCTGGCTTATGATTCAGCCAGAGCTGTGTTCAGGGCGGCCAGGAAGCTGGATGCCGGCGCTTTCATTTTTGAAATTGCCCGGAGCGAGATAAGCTATACTGACCAGAGGCCGTCGGAATATGCGAGCGCGGTGCTGGCTGCGGCCATCAAGGAAGGTTATCGCGGTCCGGTTTTCATCCAGGGCGACCATTTCCAGGCTTCAGCCAAAAAATTCAAACAGGACCCGGACTCAGAAATCAAAGCCATAAAAGAACTGATTGAGGAGGCCATTGCTGCTGGTTTTTACAACATTGACATAGACACTTCAACGCTGGTGGATATTTCCAGGCCCGATTTAGACGAGCAGCAGAAACTTAACTACGAGCTCTGCGCTGAGCTTACCCGGTTTATCAGGGAAAAACAGCCGGCCGGGGTAACCATCTCGGTTGGCGGAGAAATTGGTGAAGTGGGCGAAAAAAACAGCACGGAAGAAGACCTGGAAGCCTTTATGAAAGGGTTCAACCGCGTTAAAGGTGAGGTAGAAGGCGTCAGCAAGCTGAGCATTCAAACCGGCACTCATCACGGCGGTGTGGTTTTACCAGATGGAACGCTGGCCCAGGTGGCCATTGACTTTGATGTTTTAAAGCGGCTGGGTGAGCTGGCCCGAAAGAAATATGGCCTGGGTGGAGTGGTTCAGCATGGAGCCAGCACTCTTCCGGATTCAGCTTTTCATAAGTTTGTGGAGGTTCAAACCTGCGAGGTCCATTTGGCTACGGCCTTCCAGAATATGATAATGGAGCATAAAGCTGTGCCGGAAAGCCTGCGCCAGGAGATGTACGAATGGCTCAAGGTTAACGCTGCCTCAGAGAGAAAGCCCACTGACACCGAAGCTCAGTTCATCTACAAAACCAGGAAGAAAGCGGTTGGCCCCTTTAAGAAGCAGTTCTGGACTTTGCCTGAAGAGAGCCTCAAAGCCATCGGTGAAGACTTAGAGAAGCAGTTCACTTTTCTGTTTGAGCAGTTGAACATTAAAGGAACGAAGGCTATTGTGGAAAGATTCATCAAGGCGCCTGAAATTCACCATGCTGAGCCTCTGGCAGTGAAGGCTGGCAAAAAGGAATCAACCGAAGGTCTGGCCGACTGAGCTTTACTCAATTACCCGGGCGGCCCAGAGGATGCCCCTCTTGACAATTTCCCTCGCCTCGGGCACATCAAAATCAGCCGCCACATGACCGAGGGAGCAGTAAAACACCCGGCCCTGGCCGTAGTATTTCTTCCAGACTACCGGCATAACCACCCCTTCAATCCAGGGAGCATACTTGCCGCTGAAGGTAGTGGTGGCCAGGACTTCCACTCCGGGGTCCACGTGCATGTAGTACTGCTCGGAGTGCATTTTGAAGTCTTTAAGCCCCCGGACAATGGGGTCATTTTTCTTTTCCGGCACAATGTTTACTTCATAATCAATGATGCCGCCGGGATGAGCCACCCACTGCCCGCCGACCATGAATTGATACTCGGTATTCAGGCGAAATGAGTCCGCCAGCCCCCCATGCCATCCAGCCAGTCCCACACGGCTCTTCACTGCTTCCAGAAGATTTCGCTCCTGCTCTGGTTTAATGGTCCCCTGGGTATAGACCTGAATTATCACGTCCAGTTTCTTTAGCTTTTCCAGGTCTAAATAGGCATCTAGAGTGTTGGAAATTTCCACCTCAAAGCCCTGCTCCACCAGCCAGGGGGCAAAAATGTCCACACATTTTTTGGGCTCATGTCCTTCCCAGCCACCCCAGACAATCAGAGCTTTTTTCTTCGGCTGGGAGCCGGTCTGATGAGAAAATGCGGGAAGAAAAAGAATGCTTGTAAAAAAAAGGATTAAGAACAAAGCCATTATCAAGATTCGGCTAATTTCTTCTTTCTTCATAGTTCACCTCATAAGAATCAGGTATCTGCTATCAAAAACTTATTATATAAAAAATAAAGCTTTGCTTCATTAATTAAAATTCTCCAGAGTTAAGGAAATTCCTCAAAAATTAGTTAGCTGAACCTGTCGGATTCTTAAAAGCTGGTTTTTAGATGATATTGGACAATGTAGCTGACTATGCTGATTAGCCATAGGGGCCGGTTGGCAGGGCTGAGCCTGATAATTTAATTAATAAATAAATGCCTGGTTATAGAAGGTTAGAGAGCTGTTTGATAGAAAGCCAATTGAAAATAGCCAAACCCAGTTTCTACTGGCTATTTTCAATTTTTTTATTGCCCGCGCTAGGAAAATTTTGCTAATATGATTTCAGCCATGGATTTGATCCTCTATGAAGATACGGTCAGGTATGATAAGTGGGTTAAAGTTATTCTTGTTTTTCCTGTTCTGTTGTTCTTAATCCTGGCTGTGCTCTTTTATTGGAATTCTCAACACCAGAATATCTTTCCCAGAGAAAGACCACAGGATTCCCTGGTTGGGGCCGCAGTAATGTTTGGGGCAGCTGCTTTTGTGCTGCTCATTTACTTCCTGGCTTTACCCCGCTCTATCGCTGTGGCCCAGGATGGAATAGTGCTCAGGTTCAGAGTTTTTTCCTGGAAGATCCCTTTTGGGAAAATCAAAACCATTAGCTCAGGAACTCTTAGGCCGTCCTGGAGAACCCAGAATTTCGCTACTTCTTTCCGTGGTCTGGTAGAGATTATTAGAGTGGACGGATCAAGAATTAGAGTCAGCCCATCCAGACCCGAAATTTTTCTTGATTATGCCACAAGGGCTTTAGAAGAGTGGCGAACTTATCATCCCGACAGAATAATCCCCTAAAGAGATTAAGATTTATTCTCCTTAAGGATTTATTGGGAGCCAGTGCTGTCTATGGTTTGCAGCAATTATTAAGTAATTGAATGTCTCCAAAAGATTTTCAGTCTAACTCACGCAGCCAGATGTTACGGAAGCGCACCGGGTGGCTATGGTCCTGAAGCATCAGAGGAAGCTTGTCGGCGTGAGCTTTGTAGGGAGGACGCGCTTTGTGGGCTGTTGGCCCGGTTAATTCGGCGTTGTGCTGGATCAGGATCCCGTTATGAAAGACGGTCATCCTGGCCGGCTCCAGCAGCTTGCCTTCCTGGTCAAATTTTGGCGCGTAAAAGATGATGTCGTAGGTCTGCCACTCGCCGGGCTTCCGGCAGGCGTTGACCAGCGGCGGATACTGGCCGTAGATGGCTCCGGCCATGCCGTCGGCATAGGTCTTGTTCTCGTAAGAGTCCAGAACCTGAACTTCGTAAAGTCCCATCAGGAAAACCCCGCTGTTGCCTCTGTCCTGACCTTCACCTCTGGCCGGATAAGGAGTCATCCATTCAATATGGAGCTGACAACTACCGAAACCATGCTTGGTCTGGATATTTCCAGTTTTCGGAATAACTTCCATGTAATCTCCTTCAACTTTCCAGCGGGCTGGCTGTCCCTTAGCGTCAACCCAGTTGAACAGGTTTTTCCCGTCAAAAAGAATGACGGCGTCTGAAGGCGGCGGCACAGGAGGGAGCGGTGGCCCCGGGATAACCACGGGCGGCAATGGTCGGTTCAGGTCATGGATAGTCCACTGGGAAAGCGTATCTTTCGGGTTTTTTTGCTGGGCAAGCGGAAAAGAAGACAAAAAAGAAGACAGCATGAGAAAACAAGTAAACAAAACCACTTCTCTCCTCATCTTGTTCATAAATTCCTCCCTTTTTGTTTTGTGTCCTCTGGGGACAAAATTTTATCTAAAATTTCTTAACATTAAGGTCTTAACTTCCAGTCTTCTGATAATGGCCACTTCAAATTCTGGCGAATTTTTTCAGGGGGTAAATTCTTATCTATCTATTTATTCCTCTCTTATTATTTTTTGCCATCTCAATTTCATCTTGGATTTTCAGCAATTTTATTTCTAATTAATTTACTAATTGATTTATTTTAATGATTCTTACCTCCTTTTTATGTTGTTTTGCCTCCTTGGTCTTTATTACCTTTAACTCTATTTATTTTTCCGGCCACCTGAACTCGTTTTTTATAACTGGAGCCAAGAATTTTTTTGAATTTTTATTATAGTTCCCAGCCGGAACGGTATTCTTTGTGTAGGTACTGATTGGCTTCAGGTACGTTGGTGAACTGAAAGTTTTCGCTGTCCCATTCTAAGACCACGTTATCATCTTTAAAGCGAAGAGCTATGTTTCCGAGAAGCATCATCTCGGTTAGAGGACCGGAATAGGAGAAGTCGGTTGTGGATTTTTTGCCTTCTTTGATGGCAGCAATCCATTCTTCGTGGATTCCGGGTGAACGGGGGATAGTTTTTTCCGGGCGCTTGTAGTCTCGCATCAATTCATCTGGCAGAAGACGGGGATTTTCTCCGTAGGTGCTGCAGACTAGCATTCCTTTATCACCGACGAACAGACAGCCACCGCCTTCGTCACCCAGGCGGCGACCCTGGGGTAATTCTTTGGGCCGGGGCGGCATCAATCCGCCGTCATACCAGATGAGCCTGACCGGAGGCATTCCTTCCCGTTCCGGGAATTCATAAGTGACAATTTCAGCCAGAGGGTATGAGTCCTTAGTGTATTTGGTTGAACTGGCCTGGATTCTTTTTGGGGCACCAAGTTTGAGAGCCCAGAAGGGCTGGTCTATGAGGTGAGCACCCATGTCGCCCAGGGCTCCGGTGCCAAAATCCCACCAGCCACGCCAGACGAACGGGCAGTAGGCAGGGTGGTAAGGCCGCCACTGAGCGGGGCCGAGCCAAAGGTCCCAGGATAGAGTCGGGGGACAGGAAGGAATTTCTTTTGGAGCTTCTATCCCCTGCGGCCAGATGGGGCGATTGGTCCAAACATGGACCTCGCGAACCGGACCGATGGCCCCGTCCCAGATCCATTCACAGACAAGGCGGGCACCTTCCTTGGCGTGACCCTGATTGCCCATCTGGGTGACCAGATTGCGTTTTTCAGCTTCCAGGCGGAGTAGCCGGGCTTCTTTAACGGTATGAGTCAGGGGTTTCTGGACGAAAACGTGCTTGCCGAGCTTCATAGCCATCATGGCGATGACTGCGTGAGTGTGGTCTGGGGTGCTGATGACCACGGCATCCAGAGATTTTTCTCGCTCCAGCATTTCCCGAAAATCGCGGTAGATATGGGCTTTTTCATATTTGGCTTTATGTTCTGGGAGGTGCCGGTCAGAAGTGAGAAATTTTTCCATCATGGTGGCATCGACATCACACAGGGCGACGATGTTTTCGCTGCTTACGGCCTGAACGTCAGAAAAGCCCTTTCCGCCCACTCCGACACAGCCGATATTCAGAGTATCACTTGGGGCTTTCTTCTTCTTGTCTTTTTGAGCGCCGATGACGTGGCGGGGAACAATAATCAGCCCGGCAGCCGAAGCAGCAGTCTTGCCCAGAAATTCGCGGCGGCTTAAGGGAGTTGATAGCTTATCGGTTTTAGGTTCTTTTTCACTCATGCTAACCTCCAGAGTTATTTATTCATATAATCCTTAATACAAATAAAGAGTGGAGGTCAAGCCAAATTTTTATGAGGGAAAATTCAAATTGCCCTAGTTCGCCAAAATTGGGGACACACAAAATTGGGGACACAAACTATATTTCCAAATTTCTATAAATTAAAGATGTTCCAGGCATTTCCTGATTTATGAAAAGCCTGTCGAGATATATTTTTCTTAATCTTGTGACCCTAAGAAATTAGTTTGTGAATGGGTTTGATTTTTGGGATTCTGGGAGTTGTTTCGTGTGGTTCTAATAATGAGCCTGGGTGGACATTAGAGTTATCAGTAATTGCTGAATTAATAAATTTAACCTTGAAGCAATTGTTTTACGGCTGAGTTAAACAGGTTCTATTTAGCCAGGAAAATAGTGAATATAGATTGTGTCCCCATTTTTTAGAGCCGATTTTTCTTGTCAACCAGATTGGTCAGGCTTATATTTAAATTGCCGACAAAGAGGGAGGTGTTAGGTTGGTATGAGAAGGCTTGGCAGGAGAAAATTCTTAGAAAAGGCCTTTGGCAGCCTGGTTCTTGGAGCCTTAGGTTGTATCTTTAATAGGGGCAGCCTGGCCTCAGGGCTTAGACTTGTTGAAAAGGGATTAGAGGAAACAAACCTCTTCTTCCCGGTAAAATTAGAAAATAAGGGAGAGGGGATGAACCAGCATTCATTCGAGCCGGCCTATCTTAAACTTCATCAGAGCGGTGAACTTAAGAAGCGAGGTCAAGAGCTCTGGGAAATGATGAGGGAGTGCCATATCTGCCCGAGAGAATGCAAGAAGGACAGGTTTAAAGGGATTAAGGGGGATTGCAAATCTGACTATCGCCTTAAGATTTCTGCTTTCCATCCCCATTTCGGGGAAGAACGGCCTCTCGTTGGGAAAGGTGGGTCTGGAACGATATTTTTTTCCAACTGCAGTATGAAATGTGTCTTCTGTATCAACTGGCAAATAAGCCAGGGAGGGGCGGGAAGATTTAGGTCTCTGGAAGAACTGGCCGGTATGATGCTTGAGCTCCAGAAGATGGGTTGCCATAACATCAATCTGGTCACGCCGACCCATTACCTTCCTCATATTCTGCTTGCTCTGGACATAGCTGCCGGTCAGGGATTGAGGTTGCCGATTGTCTATAACACTCATGGCTGGGAAAAAGTGGAAATGCTGAAATATCTGGATGGGGTGGTGGATATTTACCTGCCGGATTTTAAGTACTGGCACCCCTCGGTGGCTTCAAGACTTTCTTCGGGTGCTCGAACCTATCCGGAATATGCCAGGAAGGCCATGCTGGAAATGAATCGACAGGTGGGAGTGGCCAGACCGGCTGGCAACGGCTTGATGTACCGGGGTTTGATGATAAGGCATCTGGTTCTTCCTAACAGACAAGCAGGGTCAAAAGAAATCCTGAGCTGGATTGCTGAGAATCTACCTAAAGATACTTACATAAACATAATGTCCCAGTATCAGCCAGCCTACAGGGCCAGAGAATATCCCCAGATAGCCAGGAGTATTACCAGATCGGAATACCGGGAAGTGGTGGACTGGGCAATCAGCCTGGGTTTAACCAATCTGGACATCCAGGGCTATTGGTGGTAAATGGGGGACACAATACTCGTTTACCCGATTTTACAGCCTGGGCCCTGTTAATATTTCAGTATAAAAATTGAAAATTAGGGACACAAACTATGAAAATTAGGGACACAAACTATATTTCCTATTTTTTTATAGAGATGCCCAGACCATTTCCTTATATTTGGAAGGAAGTGTAATCATAAAAGTTTCTTATTTCTTAACTTAGTCCTGTACCCCGAATAAGTTAGCTTAAAGGCCGGTTCTATTTTCTACCTGGACTTTTTTGCGCTGCTCTAATAATGAGCCTGGTTGGCGGCTGGAGTTAAGAGTAGCAATTGAACTAGAGGCTTTTTTTTATGGCGCGACTATAACAAGACGCTTTTAAATAGCTTTTATTAAGGCAAAAAATGGTGAATATAGATTGTGTCCCCATTTTTACAGGTTCTTGAAAATAGGATAAAAATAGGGTAAACGAGTATTGTGTCCCCCGTTTTATTAAACAGCAAATATTTCCCGGACCTGCTGGAGATAATAAGGCAGGCTGGAGAAGGAATACTGCAGGTCTACTCCCGCCTTGAAAAAGACTGGGATGTTCAGCTCAAAGATGACCGGACCCCCATTACCGAGGCCGACCGAATCTCCAACCGGATCATAACCGCAGGTCTCAAGCAGCTCTTTCCTGACATTCCCATTATTTCTGAGGAAAACAAACAAATTCCCTATGAAATTCGCCGTCAGTACGAATACTTCTGGCTGATTGACCCGCTGGATGGAACTAAAGAGTTTATCAAAAGAAACGGGGAGTTTACCATAAACTTAGCCCTTATCAACCGCACCCAACCAATAGCTGGCTTTCTCTCTGTCCCCTGCAAAGGATTAATTTATTATGCGCTTAAGGGAGAGGGCGCTTATAGAATTCATGAGAAAAACATAGCCGGGGGAAAATTAAACGGGCCGATGGGAGAGAGCCCGGGAAAGAGTGGCTCAGTCAGCGAAGATGCTGATGCCGTCAAAACTGAAGAAAGAATTACCGTTTCCAGGCTACAAGTCGTTGAATTTTCCCCGGACGAGCCCGGCCTGACCGTAGTTGCTTCCCGCTCTCATTTTGACCCTGAGACCCAAAAATTTATTGAGCAGTTAAATAATCCGCGACTGGTTTCAGTCGGCAGTTCCCTTAAATTTATGCTTCTGGCCGAAGGCCAGGCTCATCTTTACCCGCGCCTCAGCCGCACCATGGAATGGGACACAGCCGCTGGCCAGGCCATCCTGGAAGAAGCCGGCGGTCAGGTCCTGGAATTTTCCACTCGCCGCCCCCTGACCTACAACAAAGAATCTCTGGTCAACCCACCCTTCCTGGCCACCGGGAAAATTAAACTCATTGATAAAATCTAAGTCTGAGCCTAAGTTATTACAGACAATTCATTATCCATATTTCGTGCTTCAAGTTAATAATCCGGTCGACAATTCTGATTAGCCACTCTTTCTATTTTTTAAGGCCACCCAGCATTAAGCTGTTTTCGTTTCGGCTTTGAGCATTTCTTCAGGCTTTATTCTTTCAGGCTAAAAGATTTACCCTCGTGAATTTTATGTTTAATCTCTACGGAGATTGCTTCGTCAAATTCAGTATCCTCAAGCCACGCGTTTTTGCTTTTGAAATCATCGAAAGCCTCTTCTTCATTTGCGCCCTCCCCGTAGCCGAGCACCTGGAAATTATCGACATCTGGTTCGCTAAGCTCCGGCGACGAAAAGGTAACGCTATCCGGTGTTAAAAATAAAAATAACCTTTTTACCATTTTTTAATCTCCAACTCTGATTTATCTATAAGCTGATCATAAAAATCTTCAGCAGCTTTGTCCAGCTTATCAAGCGATTATTTCAGGAATGTGGTCTTAGGTTTTATTCTCCAGGATCAGGCTGGCGGCCAGTTCTCCGGTGCGCATGGCTGTAGGCACTCCCCCCATAAAAAGCTCGCTGGCGGCATAAATCCCTGCCAGGAACAGGTTCCTGACCGGTGTCTCTACCAGCAACTTCCGGCCGAAGTTTCCA
>CAYQZX010000045.1:0-3108 GCA_964422165.1 uncultured Eubacteriales bacterium
TCCAAATTTTTATTGATAGATAGATTAATTATTTTTAAGTTTCAATGGAAGATAATTTAGGCATTTAAATAAAAAAACTTTGGGAATGGTTAAATCAGTTCATCTTATCAGCCGGAATCGGTGGCTATTTTTCTTTTTCCAGAAGCTCATCTTATTCTTTAGCTTTGGTCAGGCAGTGTGAGCATGATTAAATCGGACAGATGCGCAGAAATCTTTATCCTCAAGTTGTTCTTAGAATTTTTTGATATAGTCCTTTAGCGCTTCATTGGTCATTGTTCCAATCTTTTTTCTGCCGGGCAAACTATGCGGGCGAAATATTGGCATCAACTTATTGTGGAAAAAAATGGTTGGAGTAAACGAAAAGTTCCTGGTAGAAAAACAATCAAGAAACAGGTAAGCTCTCACCGAATTTCCCTCCACTTACCCTGAAAATCAGGAAACGCGCAGGATATCCCCATTTTTAAAAATTAGGAAATATGTTAGACGGCACCAATTTTAAGACGGCACCCATTTTAAGCCAGAGTTGTTTGATTTCGGCGACCGCCTGGCTTCGGAGCTCGTCTGAAAACTCGGTTATGGGCACTCCCTGGATTACCGCCTTCACCACCGTTTCCTCAAAGGGGATTCTGGCCAGGACGGGAACTGATTTACTTCGGCACCATTTTTCTATTTCCTGGCTGAGTTCAGGGTTTAGGTCAAATTTATTCAGTACACAAGCCGTCTTCAGGCCAAAATGTCTGGCCGTTTGCATTACCCTGTCCATGTCATATATGCTGGACATGGTGGGTTCGGTGACTACAAGCGCCAGGTCGACTCCTGACAGCGAAGCTATCACCGGACAGCCTATGCCTGGCGGTCCGTCAATAATCACATAATCCAAGCCCTCTTTTTCAGCAATTTCCCTGGCTTTTTTCTTGACCTCAGTCACCAGCTTACCTGAATTTGCTTCACCGGCCCGCAGACGGGCATGAACAAATGACCCATAAGCAGTGCGCGAAACAAATAAGTTTCCGGCGATATTCTCTTCCATTTCTATGGCTTTGACCGGGCAGACATGGGCACAAACTCCGCAGCCCTCGCAGGCAATTGAGTCAATTTTTATTTTTCCCTCCGGCGTGGGCGCTATGGCAGAAAAGCGGCAACGGGGGAGACAGACGCCGCAACCAGTGCAGGTTTCCTCTTTAACCGTGGCCTTTTTTTCTCCATAAAAAGGTACGCTTTCCATTATCTCAGGTTTGAGAAGGAGATAAAGATTGGCTGCATCCACATCGCAGTCAGCCATTACTCTACTGGAAGCGATGTGAGCCAGGGCGGCAGAAATGACCGTTTTACCGGTGCCTCCTTTGCCGCTGATGATTAAAATCTGTTTTAAGCCTTTCATCGTGCCAGCTCCCTGATGGTCCCAAAAAGCTCTTTAAATTTCTTCAGGTATTGAGGCAAAGCTGCAGTCAGGGCCTTTCCTTGGGAATAAGCCCGCGCAATTTCCCGGTCAAAGGGAATCTTCATCAAGACAGGGATATTTTCCGGGCGACAGTAATCCTCTATCAGGTTATCCGCTCCCAGGCCGGCCCGGTTGATTATGACGCCTATGGGAATTTCCATTTGCCTTAAAACTTCAACCGAGAGCTTAAGGTCATTCAGACCGAAAGGCGTGGGTTCGGTTATCAGGAGAGCAAAATGGCTGCCACGTACCGCTTCTACTACCGGACAGGAAGTTCCTGGCGGTGAATCAATTACGACTAAATTACTGGGAATAATTTGCTTTTTAATTTTGCTTATTAGCGGCGTAGGACGGGCCTGACCGATATCGAGTTTCCCCTGGATAAACTGGATCTTTCCGGCCGAGCCGTATTCAATTACTCCAATCCGCTGTCCTACTTCCTTGATGGCCTGCTCGGGACAGACCAGTTGACATCCACCACAACTGTGACACAATTCTGGGAAAACCAGAACCGTATCTTTCAGCACGGCCAGGGCCATGTAGGCACAAAACTGCGAGCATAAACTACAGTGGGTACAGCGGTCCTCTAAAATCTCGGGAATGGGAACTTCAACTGGAAGGATCCGTTTAATTTCAGGCTGGAGAAAAAGGTGAGCGTCAGGCTCTTCTACATCGCAATCCAGAAATTGAACCGGATTTTCCTCGCTGAGGGAAAGAGCCAGGGCTACGGCCACAGTGGTCTTTCCTGTACCACCTTTTCCACTGGCAACAGAGATGATCACTGGATAAGAACTTCCCGACCGAGGCCGGCATTGATGTAGTCTAACCCGTATTCCTCGGAGAATAGACGGAGAGCGGTTTCTCCAGAGCAGTGGGTTGGTCCAATTTTTCTAACCCCCAGGCGCCGGAAAGAAGCCACAATCTTTTTTATTTCCGTCTCCGGCATTCCGGCTAAATGAAAGCCACCCAGGACTAGGTAAAAATTTTTGGGAAATGAGCTTTTAATTTCTTCCAGAATATGAATAATGCCGGGATGGGCACAGCCGGTAATAACCACCAGGCCTTCCCTGGTGTCCAGGACAAGAGATTGTTCTCGTATGGGCCCATCAATGACTCCTGAAGTATAGACACCGGGGCAAATCACAGCTGGCCCGATCACTTCCATCACCCGGGCTCTCTTTTTCTCTATGGCTTTTTTAAAATCAGAGGGGAAAAAATAGGGCAACCAGACCTCAACCCGGGGATTTTTCTCAAGGAAATCTTCTAGACCGCCGACATGGTCCTGATGAAAATGGGAAAGGACAATGACCTGGATTTTCTCGGGCGATAGGCCTTTTTTTTCTAAATTAGAAAGTAAAATATCTCCTCGACCGCCACAATCAAAAAGGATAGTTTTTTCTGCACCTTCAAGGTAGCAGGAAAAGCCCCAGTCAGTTTTAAGGCGCAGGTCCCCGGCATTGTTGTCATAAACAATAACTGCTTTCCAGGAGGGCTCACTGACCGCGGCGAGGACAATCAAAGGTGTGATAAAAAATGCGGCCAGGATTAATAAATGGACCAACTTCATCTTTGCCTTTCAATTTTGCCTTTTAATTACCAAAGGCCGCTTTTAGCTATGCTCACCTCAATTTTACATCATTAAGTTGATTTGTTTAACTAAAGTGCTT
>CAYQZX010000046.1:0-39523 GCA_964422165.1 uncultured Eubacteriales bacterium
CAGAAAAGGCGAAAGTAAGCCTCAAAGGCTGGCCGAGAGGCCTCAGAAGCCGGAGCCGAAGAGACCACTGGAACCACGCTATCATCCTTCAGCTGAGGGAAGAGGACCAGAGTGATAATGATGCCAAGGATAAAGGTGGCGATAGCCGAATAGAGATAGCGCCGGTCAAAGCTCTGGACCTCACCCTTGCGCAGCTTGCGCAGCCACGGGATGAGCGAGCGGGCTACCACCCCAAGAAAAAGCCCGATAATTTTGATGGTGAAAGCTGTGCTCATTAAATCTCCTTCTTGCCGGGACATTTATTGCTGTCCCCTTTGAGCTTCTGTCCCCCTTCGGGATTCAGGAAGCGAAAAACTCGGTGTAAAAATCGGCGTAGAATTCAGCGTAAAATCGGCACAAAACTTAGCAAAAAAAATGGAAATATAGAATGTGTCCCCATTTTTTCATTTTTTTAATTTATTTATTTTCAAGAAGATAGGCAAAAGGGCGATGATAGGCTACCGCCGATGCAGGCTCGCAGCCGCTCAACAGCTGGACGCCTTTTTTAAGGCGCATTTTTTATTCACTAAGGCTCTTAGGAGCCAACTTGAATCAACCTCATATTTTGAAAGACAGATTTCAACTGCCGAGCAAAAAAGAAATGGGAATAGAAATAAGAATCAATGGAAAAAGTCCCAGGGTGCTGTTTGAATTTTTCTGGAAATAAGAATGAGACCGGCTGATATGAACACCTCAGCCTGGAGCCCAGCCTGGAATTTGGAAGCAGATCGCAGTCAGCTAAGAATAGGGCCTGATTATTAGAGCCTGAATCTGGTTGACTTTCTCTTTTTGATTCTTTTACCCTTCTCTCTCTTCCTTCCAGCATTTAATTCCCCGAGACTTATCAATTTAAGCTCAGCTTTTACTTTTTTAATTTAAATTTAACACAATAAAACCAGAGAGATTGAAGAGTAGGCTACTGAAGTTTTCTGCCTTCAGCTCCGCTTTTTCAAGCTCCCTGGTTCCAAATCTCATTAATATTTATTAATAATTTCAGCCATCTTTGTCAAGATAAAATCTGAAAAATTATTTTTTTTAGCCAATGGAAAGAAACTCACCTGCTGAACAAATAGGACTTTGCAATATCTGGCAATCAAAAAAACTATTTACTTTTTATTTCTTACTATCTTTTTACTTTATTTTAAGAAAAAGTGGAAAAGAGCCTGGCTTTGAATTGCCTCTGCAAGATTTTTAGTTAAAATTTTTTGAAGAAGCGAAATGCATACGGCTGATTTTTTCTAATCTTCTTTTTATATCGGGCTCTTTTTCTGATTTCCGCAGATGTTTTTTAGCTCATCATTCTTGTATACAGATATTAACAAAGTTATTAAGAACGAGTACTGGCTCAGACCTGAGTGCAGTTTCTCCCGGCAGTTTTAGCTCGGTAAAGGGCACGGTCAGCCTGGGCAATGAGCTCATCCGGTGTGCCGCCTTCAACCGGGTTCATAGAAGATACTCCAACACAGACGGTGATCTGGAAGGAAGGTTGGAGCGAGTTGCTGGCTTCGAAATAATTTGCCTCTTCTGCCTCGCCGAGAACAGAGCCTATTTTTTTGAAATTAAACAGAGTGCAATCCAGCTCCGCCACCAGAGTTCTTATTCTTTCAGCCACAAGGTAGGCACCAGCAGTATCAGTTTCGGGTAAAATTACAGCGAATTCATCTCCACCATAGCGACAGGCCAGGTCGCCGGGCCGGCGGCAGCTTTTAAGCAAAACCAGGGCAATTTGCTTCAAACACTCATCTCCTGCCTGATGACCAAAGCTGTCGTTGAATATTTTGAAGTTATCAAGGTCAATGATAAGAAGAGAGACGGGCTTTTTAGAGCGGGCGGAGCGGCGCCATTCATATTCCAGATAATCCCGGAAACGGCGGTAGTTTGCCAGTCCGGTCAGCTCGTCGGTGGTTGCCAGTAATTTTAGCTTTTCGTTGGCCAGGCGGAGCTCTTCGGTTCGCTCGGCCACCTGTCTTTCCAGCTCTTGCTCCCGCTGGCGAGCCTGGCGAAGGCGAAAGCTGATTATAGTGTAGACGAAAGCCACTCCCAGCAGGACATAAATCAGATAAAACCAGATGGTACGCCAGAAGGGAGGGATTACCCTTATTCTTATGGCGGTGCCGGCTTCATTCCACAGTCCATCGCAGTTAGTAGCCTTGAGGCGGAAGGTATACTGGCCCGGTGGCAGGTTGCTGTAGGAGGCAAAGCGGCGCGTACCTGCGTAGTTCCAGTCCGGGTCAAAACCTTCCAGTTTGTAGGCATACTGATTTTTCTCGGGACAGGTATAGTCAAGAGCCACAAATTCAAAAGAAATTACCCGGTGCTTCCAGATGAGCTCAAGCTGACGGGTGTCATGGATAGCCCTTTCAAAGACGACCTGGCCTCTAATTGGCTGGCCGGGCTTAACCCTTACGTTATTAACAAAAATATCCGTTAGATAAACAGGGGGAATGAAGTCGCTAAAGGTGATTTCGCGGGGGTTAAAAGAATTGAAACCGTTAATCCCGCCAAAATAGAATAGGCCGTTACGGCCTCTGTGGGCAGCGTTGCCGTTAAATTCGTAGCTCTGCAGGCCGTCGCTGGTGTCGAAATTGCGAAACTGGCTTGTCCGGGGATCAAAGCGAGAAAGACCGCGGTTTGAGCTCAGCCAGAGGTAGCCATCATCATCTTCAAGGATGGCGTAGATGACCGAAGAAGGCAGGCCGTGGGATTCGTTGTAGCGGGTGATGGTCAGGTGGTCTGAGCTGCTGTGAGCCAGTTCGGCTGGCTGGCGCTGGCTGATTAAACAGAGGCCGCCACCGTTTGTTCCGACCCAGACGCTGTCCCGGCTGTCAACGAAGACGGTGATGACCGAGTTACTGGAAAGCGAGTCCGGGTTCAGGGGGTCATGGTTGAGAATGAAAAGTTCGCCTGAGGCAGGATTGTAGCGTAAAACGCCAGTTTCGTAAGCCGCTATCCAGAGATGTCCGCGGCTGTCTCCGGTTATCCAGAAGATGCGGCCGGAAAGGAGGGGGTTGAGGAAAGGAGAAGGGGGAGGAGAAAAGGCCTCATCATCAGAGGAGAAGAGGATTTCTGGTTTGCCCTCGCCTGAAAGTTTTATAATTTTTGAAACTTCAGGGCGAAGGAAACGGCGGTTGGTGCGATCAAAATAGGCCAGGCCGTAGGTGACTGTCCCAACCCAGAGAGTACCTGAAGAGTCGAGATAAAGGCTTCGGATGTTGTCGTCAGGGAGAGAGCCCGGGAGGTTGGGCCGGTGGCGGTAATGGATGAATTTGCCGGTGGTCGGGTTGTAGTGGTTGATGCCGCCACCGTAGGTAGCTATCCAGATTGTGCCATCGCGGTCTTCTAAAAGGCAAAAAACCCGGTCGCTGCTGAGGAAGTTAGGAGAATTGGGAGCAGCAGGGTTATGGCGAAGCCGAATTGCCTGGCGGGTACGTCGATTAAACCCGGTTATTCCACCGCCATCAGTTCCGATGAAGATGACGCCTGAACTGTGGTCGCAGAAAGCCCGAACCGCCGGGTGGGAGATGAGAGAGGACGGGTCGTAGGAGTTGGCCAGAAACCGCTTGAAATACTGGCGCTTGAGGTTAAGCTGGCTTATACCCCGGTAGGTTCCAACCCAGAGGATTCGTTCGGGTGAAAGGGTGAGAGATAGAACCCGGTCGTCGGCCAGCGAAACCGGGTCGCCGGGTTTATTTTCGAAGGCAACAAAAGTTTCGCTGTGGGGATTGAAGTGATTAAGGCCGCCAGCATCGGTTCCAATCCAGAAGGTACCGTCCTGGTCTTTGAGGATACAATTGATTGAGTTATCGCTAATTGAAAGCGGATTGGCGGGGTCAGAGCGAAAGATACGGAACTCGGAGAGGGCAGGGTCATAACGGATAAGTCCTGAAGAGGCTGTGCCCAGCCAGATGATGTCGGCTGAGGGGGTAGAAGGAGAGCTTTTTTCAGAATTCCGGTCAGGGTGGCGCTGGCCAGAGACCCGGACAGAGAGAGGAGCTCCGCTGGGGCGGGGCTCTATATAAATTGCAAAGATATAATCGTCAGGAAGATAGGAGATGGTTTGGGCGGTGGTGAGGTTGGCGGGGCCGGGGCTCGCAGGGGTAGCTCGCAGGTGAGTGATGCGGCCAGTTTCCGGGTCAATGATGTTCAGTCCTCCGCCTGCAGTTCCAACCCAGATCAGGCCCGCGCTGTCCTGGGCAATGGCTCTGATGTTATCGCTGCTGAGAGAGCGGTCGGGCTGAGAGGGGTCAGATCGGTAGCGGATAAATTTCTGATGGGTGCGGTCAAAAAGATTTAGCCCCCGGTCCGTGCCGACCCAGAGCCGACCCTGGCGGTCCTCGTAGAGACAGAATATCCTGGAGGAGGAAATTGAGTCGGGATTGGCCGGGTCATAGAGATAGCGTTCAAACCAGTCGCGAGAGTAAACATAGCGATTGAGGCCGTTCTCGGTGCCGACCCAGAGGTTGCCGTGGCGGTCAACCAGAAGAGCATTTATCCAGGAGTTAGAGAGAGAATGTGGGTCAGAGTCAACGGGCAAGTAGACAGTGAAGCGATAGCCATCGAACTTGTTTAGGCCCGATTCGGTGCCGAACCAGAGAAACCCGAAGTGGTCGCGGGCTATAGAGTGAACAGAATTTTGAGAAAGACCCTGTTCTATAGAGATGGTTCGGAAAAAAAGATGCGGGGGGAGTGTGGCAGCCTGGAGGTGCTGGCTCAGAAGGGGAAGAAGCAGGAATATAAGAAAGAGAAGAAGTGGCCGGCTAAAGAGCAAAAAGAAAAATAAAAATTTGGTAGGGCTAATTCGGTTCAGGTAAAGACTGGAATGATTGGTTGACCAGAACGAGCGACTTAAAAGCGGCAAAGGCTTTAAAATTACTGAATTAAGAAATATTTTTTGCCCGTTCTTTTTCAGGACTTCTTTCCCATCAATGCCCATCTTTTAAAATCAATTCCCCTAAGATAAAAAGGCACTATGAGGTAAAAATTGCTAAGATATATAAAGTCAGAAATCGCCACCCAGAATTTCATATCTCGCTTTTAATTAATTATATATCTTAAAAAAAATCTTATAAAAAAACAAATTTTTTTTCACAATGGGGAAGTTTATCTCTGCCTTTTTTTTCTTTTAATTTTTTGTTTTGACAATGAGGAACTGTGGTTTAGTCACTTCTGTGTTGTGGCTCGAACTCGCTAAAATTATTAATTTTTAATAATTTTTTTATATAAGGCACTTGATAAGGTTAATCTTTTCCACTTCCATCTCTTCTTTCTCTTCATTACAGGTTATTTTCAGATTCAAAAAGGGCTATATAATTGACTGAATAATTTTTCTAATTGAAAATATTTTAATTCCTTTCAAAAAGAATAGAACTTAACCGGTCCATTTATAGAAAGGGACAGGAAAACCTTTACCTATTTGTAATTTATTGGCAATCAGCCGGTTAGTATCATTAAAAAGGGGTAAGAGATACATGTCCCGTTACTCGACGGTGACGCTTTTGGCCAGGTTGCGCGGCTGGTCCACGTCAGTGCCCTTAAGGTCTGCCACAAAGTAAGCAAATAACTGAAGGGGAACGGTATTTACTATGGGCTGCAGGTATTCGTCTACCTCCTCAACTTCAATGGAATAATCCAGCAGGGACCGGGTTTCGTCATCACCACAGCTAATAAGACCGATGATTATTCCGCCTCGCGACTTAGCTTCCAGAAGGTTGGAAATAATTTTTTTGAGCTGGCTGCCGCGCGTGGCCAGAGCCATAACTGGAACCTGTTCGTCGATAAGAGCTATCGGGCCATGCTTCATCTCGCCGGCCGGATAACCCTCGGCATGAATGTAGGAGATTTCTTTGAGCTTTAAGGCTCCCTCCAGAGCGATTGGATAATTGAGCCCGCGGCCCATGTAGATAAAATCATGAGACCGGACAAAGCGAGCCGCCAGCTCTTTAATTTTGTCTTCGGAGGCAAGCTGCCGCTCGAGGATGGCGGGAAGATGATAGATCTGGTCTATGTAATAGGCGAGCTTTGAGGAAGGAATCTGGCCGCGCTCTTGAGCGAGGTAGAGAGCGAGAAGGAAGAGGACCTCAACCTGAGCGATAAAGGCTTTGGTTGAGGCTACACCAATTTCTATGCCGGCTCGAGTATAGACCACCTGCTCGGCCGCTCGGGCGATGGATGAATCCATGACGTTGCAGATGGCCAGCGTGCTTATACCCCGGGCCCGAACTTCTTTCAGGGCCGCCAGGGTATCAGCTGTCTCTCCAGACTGCGAAATAAAGATGGCCAGGTCGCCTGGTAGAAGAACTGAGCGGCGGTAGCGGAACTCTGAGGCATATTCTACTTCGGTGGGGATGGCAGATATTTCTTCAAAGTAGTAGCGCCCGAGAAGACCGGCATGGTAAGAGGTGCCGCAAGCAATGATCAGGATACGGTTTATCCGCTCTGGCGCAACCTGCAGGTTGAGTTCATCAAAGGCAATCCGGGGCGGCTCTCTTTTGATGCGGCCAAGGAAAGTGTCGGTGAATATTTTTGGCGTTTCAAAGATTTCCTTGTGCATAAAATGTTTGTGGCCACCTTTCTCAGCCGATTGAAGACTCAGGGTTACAGTCTGGTGGGGCGAGACCACAGGCTGGCCTGTAATAAGGTCGAAGATTTCAACCTTATCCCGGTAAACACAGGCAATTTCATTTTCTTTGAGGGTGATGATGCGCCTGGTGAAGGGCAGAAGGGCTGGAATATCGGAGGCGATGAAATTTTCGTCTTCGCCAAGTCCAATGATGAGTGGAGAGAAGTTTTTGGCTGCGACAAAATAATCTGGGTGCGTCTGGCTGATGACCCCAATCGCATAGGTACCCTCAACCCGGGAGAGAGCTTTGCGAACAGCCAGACACAGGTCAGGGGTGGTGCGTAGCTCGAGGTCGATAAGATGAGCGATGACTTCGGTGTCAGTCTCGGAGGTGAAGGTGCGGCCTTGTTTTATGAGCTGAGCTTTGAGTTCGGCGTAATTTTCAATGATGCCGTTGTGGACCACAGCCAGGCCGTTTACCAGGTGGGGATGGGCGTTGTTTTCGGATGGCCGGCCGTGGGTGGCCCAGCGGGTGTGACCGATACCGAAATTGCCCTGGGGATTGGATGAAGCAACAAGATCGGCCAGAGCCGAAATTTTGCCGACAGCACGCAGGACCTGCAGACCGGCGGAGCTGAGGATTGCCAGGCCGGCCGAGTCATAGCCACGGTATTCAAGGCGGCGCAACCCTTCGAGCAGAATCGGAGAAGCCTGCCTGTTACCTATATAGCCGACAATACCGCACATGGAGTCATGCCTCCCTTCCTTTGTTTTACAATTTTATCATAAAGAAAGAGAAAATTTATAAATTGGGGAAATAAAAAATTGGGAATTGAGTATAGTGTCCCCCGTTTTCTTAATAGGTTTCGTGGCTAAAGATTCCAGTCGGGACCCAGCTGCCTTTAACCTTTTCCAAATACACCAGATAACCCACGCCCATTTCAGGGGAAGCCACGTGTGAGACAAAAACCATGGCCGCTATCCTTGATTTGTTAAATCCCGCACGGGAGACATAGGTTCGACCCCCTGACAGCGAAACTGTTTCGCTGCTCACCTCTGGCTTCCAGTTCAGCTCACTTTTCTCACTATTCCTTATAGTTAAAATTCCTTCAAAACCTTCGGGCAAAAACTCACTCAGCCGGTATCTCTTCCTATTCTTGCCGTTATAATCCGTGAGCAGCTCTTTGTCCACCCCTTTTAGCTTTTCTGCCGACCGGTTAATAGTCTCGTCTTCAAGGACCACAAAACCCTCTGGCAGACCATCCAGCCGGAGCGAACTCAACTTCGATGGGTTAAAAACCGCTGCATAAACCTTAAATTCCTCGGAATGGACAAAATCCTGACAGCTACAGCCAGAAGTAACCAGATATCTTATGGTGTAATCATCAAGAAACATCCGTTTTTCTTTCAGAAATTGAGGGTCTTCCTCACACTTGGCCTGGAGATAATCTTTGATTTCATCTTCGCTGCTTTTTTGGTTTTCACTTCTGCCATATGGAAACTCTGCCCTAAGCTTATAAGCATAGCGGGGCAGGCTCGAAATATCCCACTTCAAATCATCCTTAAAATTATAGCTTCCAAAATAACTCAAAACCTGAAGATAGATTTTCTGCCCGGGTTTGAAAAATCCACCAGCCTCCGGAAGCAGGGCTTCTACTTCTTCAGGGTACATTTTTGAGGACGAGCTTACCCACCAGCCTCGGCTGAACAATTCAAAATAAGCAGGCCGCAGGAATTCTTCAACCCAAAAACTGCCCGGCAGAATGAGGATTAAATCCACCTGCCCCTGCCCGCCGAATAAATTAGAGGTCTTTAGCGGATAATAGAGCTCTCTGGATTTAAACCTATAGGCCAGCGGCTCAATCAGCCTGGTCGAGCTGCCAGCTACCAGCGAGTCGAAAACGAAGTAATTAAACCCGCGGGCAAGATAATCACCGGCCATGGCCATAAAATCATCAAGTTTATTCTCTTTCTGCAACTCCTGGGTTAAATCAACGGGAATCACCGAAAAGGCTCCTCGCTCCTCAGCTCCCTCTGGGACGGCAGCAGAAAAAAACAACCGGGTCAGCCCGACTATCAGCAAAAGCAGCCCCAGCCTCGCCACTGACTTCTTCCCTTCTTCTTTAAACCGCCATTGCTTAAACCATACCGGCTGTCTACCATTTTTCTTCAATTATCTCTCTCCTCTTTCTTTGGTACTCTTCTTCTGTCAACAGCCCTTCTTTTCTCAGGCTTTCTAACTCCCTAAGTTTGACCGCAAAGCTAACCTCCTGAGTTGATCTGCTATCCGAAACAGAATATCCGCCGGGTTTAGACTCAGCCGGTCCTTTAACTTCTCTGGCCTTTTCTTCTCCAGCTTTTTCCTCTCGGCCCTTTTCCTCCCTGGCTTTTTCCTTTTCGCCTTCCCCTTCTATCTCCAATACTTCCAGAGCAGCTGGGTTCGGCCTGGATTTCCCATAGGAAGCAAGATTAATGATTGAATATACAGCTATACCTAAACAGCCAAATACCCAGACCACCAGAAAAAAAACCATAGGCCCTGCAGCTTCACCAGCACCTCCCAGATTAGAAACGATTAAGACTAGCCCGAAAAATAAAAAAAGAACACTCATTATCAGAGTTGCAACCGAAGCGGTGGGTGAAGGTCGAACCGTAGCTCGTTTCCCCTTTAAATTAAATTCGCCGTTTTCTTTCATAATGCCTCCTTTTAACCATTATATTGAAAAGAACAGCCTGCTGCCTGCTTTTTTTCTCCGGGGCAAAACACTACACCTGCCCCCTCCCCTGGCTACCGGCAAAAAATGTTTTTAAAATCACCTCAAATAAATTAAAATAACGATAATAAGAATTAAAAAGGAGCAAAAAGGAGCAAATAGTGTTTTATAAAATCCGTATTGCGTTTTTATTTTTTCTGGCCGTCCTTCTATCTGTTAACCTCTCTGCCCAGTACCCCGATGCCCGCCGCACGGGAGAAGAGGTTCTCTACGAAGCTCTCCTCGGAGCTAAAGGGTTTTTCATCGTGGTGGAAAGCAACGGCTGCACCCAAAAAGAATCCTTTAAAATAGAACCCACCAAAACAGTCAACCCGGACGGCACCACCAGGTATGTGTTTACCGTCCTCCGAAAAACGCCGGATGAATGCAAGGGGCTTCCCGAACAGATCGTTCTCTATTTTGATTTAGAAAAAGACCTTGGCCTGAAAGGCAAATTTACTTATTCGCTGTCTAATAAAATTTTTCCCTCTGACATACCTGATTCTTTGACTTCCATCGTAGAAAAATACTTCAGCCTGGAAAAAGCTAAAGTCTTAAAGTCAGAAGAAGCTTAGCCAGCCATCGGAACAGTGAAAACCGAAACCTTATTTCTTACAACTCTGAAAGAAGAGCTGGAACACCACGCCGCCCTTATCCGGTCTGAGCTTAAAGAGGCCATGCTCTTTTCTATTAAGTCCGAGATTGACCGCTACCGTCAGCGTGGTGACCAGAAGAAAGTTGAGGAGCTTTCCAGGGAATTAGAAAAATTCCGTTCGCTCCCAGAAACCGAAAACCCTCTTCCCAGCGAAGAGACCGGGGCGGAAGTTTCTCTATCCCCTGCCCCTGGTCCTATCCTGCCACCTCAGGTCAGAGGGGCTGAGGTCATAGTCAGAGAACCGCTTAAAATCGGGTCAGTTCTGGAGGTGGCGGGCATGACCAGGTCTGGACCTTTTTATCATCTGGCAGGATACCGCAATGATATTCTCCAGAAACTTCAACCCGGAAAAATCCACAAGGTTTACCTCTACCTGATTTACAAAAGAGAATATTTTGGCTTTATCTCGAACTATTATGTTTATCTAGCCGGACTAAAAGATGACTGATAATATTTTTGAAACAAAAAAATTAACCTGAAAGGAAAGTTAAGATGATAGGACTCAGTGAATTAATTGTTCTGTTTTTTATACTGTCGTTGCCTCTGTTCATCATCGCTCTTGTAGACATACTGAGAAACGATTTTCCTGGCCAGGAGAAAATAGTGTGGTTGCTGGTAGTTATTTTTCTGCCACTCCTCGGACCAATTCTTTATTTCATCATAGGCCGGAAAAAAAAGAATCACGCAGTAAGAAATTTTTAGAAACTTAGGTAAGCACTATCAACCTACAGGCCAGCACGCTTCCGCGTTTTTAGGTCCATGGCTGCTTTTCGTAAAATTCATCCCTAAGCTTCTTTAATGAGGGAAGGGCTATCTTTCTCGGAGAACCAGCTAACTGCTCTTTTAACTTTAAGACCGGCCCGGCTTCTTCTGGCCAGTATTCCTCAACCTGGACTTCAACTTTCTTTAACTCCAAGGAGCCGGGACGATAAATGATGAGCTTAGCTTTTTCCTGAGCCTTAACAATCCTGACCACCATCTGTGTTGGGTCTTCCTGCTCCGGCGAGTGTCTCACATCCTGGCCGTTTACGACCACTACGCGGTCTCCAATTTTCAGGCCAGCTCGTTCTGCCGGTATCCCATTCTGGACGGCAACAATTAGAGGGTAAATCTCACCCTCAGAAATAGAAGCCACAATGCCTTTCTTTTTAAAAAGCGAGAGCGATTTTTCAGCCATTTCCAGGGCTTTCCCATTTTCTCCCCGGGCAGCCTTCACCAGCCCCAGCCAATCATAAAAAAACGGGTTTCGAGGCATAACCTGAAGCAGAGCTTCAGCTCCTTTTTCAGCCTGCTCATATTTTTCTAAAACACTCAGGGCATAAATTATAGACAGCTCGCACCAAAAATTAGGGACAAAATCTATATTTCCTATTTTTTTTCTTATTTCTTCCCCATTGCCCAGCCTCAGCCGACCTCTAGCCAGTCAGAAAGAGAAAGAGGCAGAAGCCCAAGTCTCTTTCAGACCAGGAATTTTCGGATTTTAGCGGCGTAGGCTTCGCTTACAGCATCCGGTGTCTCTATGATTATATCCTCTGGCGATTTAACGCCGAGACCAAGCTCGGCCGCCCGGACAATCTGCTCCTGCTCAAAGACCTTCGGCTTCATTATGGCTTCGTTGGAGCCAAGCTCTTTGAGAACGGCCACTGCGACCGCATCAATGGCCACCCGGTCAACACCAGCCAGAAAAACATTAGCTTCTTTGCGCGGTCCGGTCATTGGCCCCTGGTCAACAAAGGCCACCAGACCGTCAAGGATAACAAAGGTTGGCTTGTAGGCATAATTAATCTCGGCAATCATCCAACGCATGTGTGGAGAGGAATGAAGTTCGCGCATATAGGTGTGACCTTTTCTGGGAACCACACCGACAGAATTCTTTAGCGACATGGTGAAAACCCCTCCGAATGCATGCGTCTTAAGGCAGCAGGTGGAGATGAGGGCTTCGGCCTCAATAACAGGACGAGCCACCAGAAAACCATCCTGCCAGTGGGAGCCGGGGGGAACCACTTTTACGTAGCCATCCGGACCGAGCTCGTCAAAATTAAGGAGGTCAGCGTCGTAGCTCCCTGCCAGCTGGCGAATTCCTTTTTTGTCGAATACCTGTTCGGTGGGTTCCGGACCACTGCGGTCGCCGATGGTCAGTTTTTTAGCTCCAGCTTTGCGAAGCTCTTCAAGGATCTCTTTCAAGGTATCGTTGTGAGTGGAGCCTGGAGTCTCGTCGGAAGTATTGAAATTGGGCTTGACCAGGACGTTTTTACCTCGAAAGGGGTTGGCCTCTTTGAAAAAGGCAAAGGCTTTCCGAACACCCTCGGCCCGATTGTCAGTCCTGATGAGCAGAACTCGGGATTTGCCGGCTGGAGCCAGGGGGTCGGAGGGATAGGGTGAAAATGATGAAAACCGGGGAGATGACAAAGAGAAAGAGTCTGAGGGCGGGTTTGATTTGCCGGCTGAGGAAAGACCTGAAATGGTTGAGAATCTGGCTGATGCTGGGCTGCCCGAGAGCAACTTTTTGCCGCCAAGGGTCGAAAGTCCGACCAGACCGAGTCCGGCCGTTAGGAATTCCCTTCTCTTTATCTCTTTAGGTTTGCTTTTTTCATTCATAAAGTTTGCCTCCTTCAATCAAATATAACCACCTCCATGTTACCATTAACCAATTTGGGCTTCAAATAAGAACACACCATAGGAGACGTGTCGGCTTGTCCTCGAAAAATGAAAAATGGGGACATGATCTATATTTCCTATTTTTCATATCATTGCCAGGCCTCTGCCCAACTCAAGGCATTCATTAAATTAGGGACACAAACTATATTTCCTATTTTCCCTTAGATTTAATTTGCTCAGCGCTGTTCTAATTTACAAGAGAATATAAAAATCCGCCTAATAAATTAAAAAATAGGAAATATAGATTGTGTCCCCAACTTTATATAAAATGGAGAAAGAGAATTAAAAATGAGCAGAAGAATTAGACGAAAAGACTTTCTCAGGTTGGTCGGGGGTGGCTTAATCAGCTTCGCTTTTGGCAAAAAACTCATAGATGCAGAGCCCAAAAATTCTGGTTTTAAGTTGCAGCCCCTCACCTCATCAACTGAAGGAAATATCAAATGGAAATTACGACCTAAAGAGCAACACCTAAGCTCGCCTTCTGCGCAGAAGTTTCGAGAAAAATTCCCAGAAGAAAATTTTCAAACATTTCCAACCCGCACCGAGCTTGGCAAGGCCGGAATCAGCGTTTCCACTGTAGGATTCGGGGTTTCCCGCACAATGGAATCTGCTCTGGTTCTCGCAGTTATAGAAGCCGGAGTTAATTTTATGGACACGGGGCGTTCCTATTTTCGTGGTCAGAACGAAGTTATGCTGGGAAGAACACTGGATAGACGAAGAAAAGAAGTGGTAATTCAATCGAAACTTCGGGTGAATCTGAGCCCTGAGCAGATAGAGTCCAATGAAGAAATAAAGCGGGCTCTGGAAGAGATGGAAAAATCGCTTCAGGAAAGCCTTAAAGCTTTAAGAACCGATTATATTGACATTCTTCTCATTCATGGAGCTGAACATTCCAAAGTAGTTCATCATCCAGAAATAATGAATTTTTTTGTGCGAAAAAAGGAAAAAGGGATAATTCGGGCCCATGGCTTTTCCACGCATCAAAATCAGGTGGAACTGCTGCGGGCTGAAAATGAGGTTGGTTTCTACGATGTGATTATGACCACTTACAATCATAAGGGAGCTTACGTTCATATGAATACAGGAAGGCAGAGCAGCTGGGACCAGGAAGCTCTGGAAAAAGAAATGCTTCAGGCCAGAAAGAGGGGCGTTGGGCTGGTGGCCATGAAGACCTGTTCGGCCGGGCCTCTGGCCAACAATCCGGAAGAAAGACCCACTTATGTAGAAGCACTGCGCTGGGTGTTGCGGAAGAATGTAGTCCATACCATGGCCGTGGCTATGGCCAGTTTTGAACAGATTAAGGAGAATCTCCAGGTCTGAAAAATAGGGACAGGAAAAATAGGAAATATAGATTGTGTCCCTATTTTATTTCAAAGAGGCGGCGGATGCGGCCGCCCTTTTCGCCTCGACCTGAGATAGTCACATCCACAATACCCTGGCCGCCAGGCAGCTCCAGGTCAAAATAAAAAGGAGCTTCCTTCAGCTCGGTAAATTCCCTCAGACTAACCTTAAAAACCCGGTCCTCAACATATTTGCCAAGTTTCTTCCCATCCCGCCCGTAAACATAAAAGACAAACTGCAAGTCCAAAAAATAATTACCCTCCTCATCTTCACTGAAATTAAGGGATTTAACCGGCAAAATTATTTTAATCTGCTTTTCATTTTCCAGATATTCCAGTTCAAATCTGACAGTCCTATCCTTAAATACATTGTCCGGCCCGAAGCGACCCCCGAGCTTGATGAGATCCATAGCTTCAAAAAGATTGCCTGAGATATCTCTGATCTTATACTGACCGGTTCCCCTTTCATCCACAAACTCAATTCCCACCCCGTAATTATAGTAAATCCAGGTAATTATCGACCCGCGCACCGAACTATCATAATGCGTGAAAACTTCGTCAAACTTATCAGGCGGACCTAAATAAATGTAAATTCGGCCTCTGTCCGTATCCCGCCCTTTACCTCCTTCCTTAAACCTCTGGTCGGCATAAATAACGCGGGACAGAAACTCCTGCTTAAACTCATTCTCGGGTGTTTCCGGGAAAGGGTCGCGCTTTTCCCAGAATTCCTGAATAAATTCTTTTCTGGATTCTGCATCAGGCAGCAGCCGAAATATTTTATCCTCTTCGCGGCTCATGATAAGCCTGGCCAGTTCGTAAAACTCACGACTTTCCGGGTCAAGCTGCGGGCGGGGTAAGCTGGAACATCCAGCCAGCCACAGACAGCCCAGAAGAAAGACCCCAGTCCAGAACCAAAAAGTTTTTTTAAATTTTATTTTTCTCATCCTAACCCCCAAAAAATAATTTAATCAGACAAAATTTTTCTTTCATAATATTCAAACCCTCAGCTATTTCCACTTCTCCCCTGCCCTTATCTTCCCTTCTAATCAATATTCCAATGACCCCATTTTTTACAATTGTATTTAAGCACCAGCAAACAATCCGCTCTAAATCTCTTCGCAGCCACTTTATCGTTATGCTTTTCATCCGGGTTTGGCAAAATTCACTCCTATAATTCCACCGGCAAAATATTTTTATAATTTGCCATTTGTTTAATAGACCCCTTTTCAAACCAGGACCCCAAATTTCGCTTTCCAAATCTGCCCCTCTGATCTTGCCTCATAGAAATATAAGCCTGAAAAACAGTAACCGCTTTTCCCCTATAATTTGCCTGCCCCGTATGGCATTATCTCCTTTCACTCAAACGCATACACTCCAGGCTTCCGGCCTACTTGAAGAACTAAACTTAAAATATTTCTTTCTCTAATCCTTATTCCTTCTATAATCCAGACCTTAATCCAGACCAGCCTTTTACCTAACCCTCCTCCTCCCCTGATTTCCCTGCTGGTCTGTCTTTGTCTTCCTGTCCGAAGTTTATTTCTTCAGATAGCTCAAAAAGGCTCTGACCTGGGCAGCTCTCTGTGAGTCTGGGTCAATCTTAAGATATTGCTCAAAGGTTTCTATGGCTTCCTGGTTTTTCTGCAGGTTCAGGTAGGTCAGACCCAGCTGATAAAGGGCATCAGTAAAAGTCTTATCCCTTTCCACTGCTTTCTGGTAATAGGCCAGAGCCTCCTTAAATTGACCACTGTTGTAATAAATAGTGCCAACATTATAGATGACTACCGGGTCAGTAATTTTATCTATATCAACTTTACCGTACCATTCAAAAGCTTTTTCGGTTTGACCCCGGTTCTGATAAGTATTTCCAATAGAAACCAAAGCATCGGCGTTATTAGGGTCCTTTTCCAGTATCTTGAGATAAGCCTGTTCAGCCAGGTCGTATTTCTCCTGAGCAAAATAGCAGTTGCCAACGTTTTTCCAGATAGGATAAGCATCAGGATTATCGGCTAAGATTTTTTCATAAACAGCCCGGGCTTCATCATACTTCTGTTCTTCAAAAAGTTTATTGCCCGCTTCTAATTTTTCTTTGATTTCATCCGTCACCACCAGGCCTTCTATCTTTTTCAGGGCAATCTTGATTTCAGGGTTTTTTTGAAATTCCTGAAGCTCAACCGTGATTTTTTTGGGGGCATAACCAATTTTCTCAAAATCAATATACCACTGACCACCACGAATCCAGGAGGCAATCCACTTGCCATCTTTATCAGTTTTGACACTGAAACCCTGTTGTTCCTTAACGTAAAATAATTTTACAGTTACTCCTTCCAATGGGTTTCCCTCTTCGTCTGTAACCACGCCAAAGGCCCGGCCTTTCCCCTTATACACCTGGGAATAGACAAGCCCTATGGTGAAAAATATAGCCAACACTATAACCAAAGCTCTTTTCATATAAAACCTCCGCTCCATTTTGTTAATCAAAACACATAGCTTATTAATATTATCATATCTGTGTTCCAAAAAAAATAAAGCAAAATTTATGCCAGTTTGCAGTTGCCCTCTGGGTTTCTTCGCTACGGGCAAAAGCAACACGGCAGGCGGGGCTATAAATGAATCTCAAGAAAGCTAATTTTTAAAGGGAAATGAACTCGGAAAGAAGGTTTTAAACTGAATAATTTTTTTAATCTCAAGTTTAAATCTCTCAAGGTTTAACTAATTTTTATCTAAAATGCGGCCTGACCTTTCTTTAACCGCCTGCACTCATCTTTAAGCTTTTTGGGTCCTATTCTATTCTCCTACCCAAGACAGCATAATTTTATTTAACATAATCAACAGGAATTCATCATTAATTTAACTAAAAATTAAAATAGCCACCCCGCTTGATCAAGTTAGAAGTGTTCAGTGTAAAAAAAAAGGCTCTCCTCCCCTTCCGGGGAGGAGAGCCTAAACATCCGCTCAGATTAAAAGCCTTATTAGAACTCGAAGCGGACTCCAAGTCTGGCCACTCTGGGATTGAGGACTTCGTTCAGGGCATTATAGGTGATGTTGGGAGTGAATGTGGTTCTGGTCCAGTCAATATTACCCTGGGCATCACCGAAGACTCTAACTGTACCCCAGTACTTCTGATAGCGACGATTTTCAATCATCTTGTTGAGTAGATTGAAGACATCCAGCATGATGTAGATGCGGCCGGTGTTGCCAGCGCGTAACAGCTTTTCCGCTCTGAAGTTGACGTTGTAGAACAGGGGCAGTCTCTGGGCACCGAACACATCCATTCTGATGTCAGCGCTTCTGGTTTCATTAGCAGGAATTCTATTATCTACCAGGGTAAAATATTCATCCTGTACCCAGCCTTCTCTCATGTTGAAGGTGGCAGACACAGAAATATCAAAGGGTAGCTGATAGAGTCCAGAAAGCTTGAACATCCAGCGAGAATAAATATACTGGTCAATTTTACCGGAAGCACCGCCAACAAAGGCAGCCTGCGGCTTGCCGTCATAAGCCCACAGGTTAGTGGGGTTGAGGTAGCTGCCTTCGCCGTAGTGCTGAGCCTGCCATTGCCAGGTGAAGCTTCCGTTTAGCATCCACTTGTTGGCCAATCTCTTGTTGAAAATGAGGTCAACACCAAAGTAGTCCATGTAGTAATTCGGACGGAGCTGCCGTTCGCTGTAAGGTGAATAAGCGAGATAAGCAGCATTGGCAGAATACCACTCGTGGTTCTTGGCTTCTTTGGTATCCGGTATGAAAACAGTGTTGGTAGAGCTGTTGTAATAAGAGCCTGAGGGCACGCCACGGCTCGGGAAGTAGCTGGTATCAGGATATGTCCGGGTTCCGTCTGGATTAAGCCAGTACTTCAGGGTCCAGTTATATTTATCATACTTCCTGTAAGTACCGACCAGGGATACGGCAAAATTGGGCAGCACTTCTCTTTCCAGGGTCACGATGGCTTCACTGGTTCTGCTGGAACCTACACCTTTTCTGGTTGAGGTGTATGGCTCTCCGAAAGCCTGTGGATTATTCGGGTCGAAGCCACCCCAATAGTAATCAGCGGCATCACTCCAGTTTCCGATGAAATTGCCATTGGCATCAAAAACATTGTAACGGGAATAGTTCTGACCAGGCGTTCTTCGGTAGAGCCAGTAAAGCTCGGTAAATTGTATTACCCCATCCAGGTTAGCATCATCCCACCAGAAATCCATCCAGCCGCCGGTTCCTGAAGGAGAGGCCCAGTCAGCCCAGCCAGTGCCCATAAAGTCCCCATATTGAGCAAGGTTCACTTTAAACAATGTCTTGCCATCACCAAAGATGTCCCAGGTAAAGCCGATTCTGGGAGAGAAAACGGACCAGTGGAATTTCTCAGTGGAAATAGAGTTAGTGGCAGGATCATAGTAATAGTGATATCTCTTGGGGATTTCAAGGCCGGGCAATAACTCGTCCAGCTTGGCCGCTACAGCCGGGTCTGCTATGGTTTGCCAGGCAGGTCCGCCATCCATGGCTTTTAGAGTAAACGGATACAGGTATGGAATCTGATAATCCCACCTGAGCCCCAGAATTAAAGTGAAGCGGTTGAAAGTAAGGGTGTCGCTGAAATAAAGGCCCAGAGCGTCAACTCTCTGGTCACGGTAATAGCCACGCCAGAATTCAAAAAACTTTATTCTTTGAGCGTAGTTAGGATAAATAGCCGAAACAGGGTCAGCAATCTGATCACCATTGATGTCCCAGGCCGTATCAGTAGCGCGGTAATTTCGGGTGACCATTAAATTACCGCTCCAGACCGATTCCACATATTGTTTCCTCTTGGAAAAATCCACGCCGAACTTGAATTCGTGGCTCATACCGAAGAGGCTATCATTGAAGTACTGAACCATCAAATTATACTGGTAGACAGGCCGTTCAACATAATACCTGCTGGCCTGGGAACCGTAATATCTTTGTGCGGCCACGTCCCAGATAGGAACTTTTTCAAATTTCAGGTCGGTCATCGGCCTCAGGCTGAATCCCGCATCGGAATAAGCGAACTTTAGAGACACAAACAGGTTGTTACCGAACATATGCTCATCTTGTATCTTCAGGATAGGGCTGCCGAAATAGTAACGGCCTTGCTGATAAAGACCTTCAGGGTTGGATGAAGTGGCTGAACGGCCCCATTTTTTCTTACCGCCGGAGTGGTAGAAGATTTCCAGACGGTTGTTCTGGATAAGTTGGACGTTAATCTTTCCAACGTAGTTATCCAGCATGGTGTCGTCCGGAGTTCCATAAATAGTATTCGTCTTAATATCCTGAATGCCGTAGGAGAACCAGAACCAGGCTTTATCCTTAATAATCGGGAAACCAAGGTTAAAGCCGTAGTCCTTTATATTCCTGATTACGTTGACGCCCTGGAACAAGTTGCTGAGATTGTTGGGGTTCTCTTCGGCTTTGATGGCCGCCACTTTTTCGGTATTTTTAGCCTGGAATTTCTCATCAGTCAGATAGAATCGGCCGCCGAGAGTTACCCTGTTGGTACCACGTCTGGTAACCATATTCAATGCGACACCACCGGTCTGGACTGTAACATCGTTACCACCTACTGAAATCTGCATTTCCTCAAAGGCATCAAAGTCGTAGTAGGAAGGTGAACCTCCGATGGCCGCAGGGTCTGTGATAACAATACCGTCCATAGCCCAGACGTTGTTGTTGTAGTTGTTAGCGCCACGGGCAACGAAGCTTGACTGCTGACCAGACTCGTTACCGCCGACGTTCTCACGGTCGACCATAATGGAAGGAGCCATCTGCAGGATAACCCACGGGTCTCTGGCAGTGGGCAGCCCCTGCAAAAGTTCCTGAGTAACGTTGGTGCCGACCGAGGTTTTCTTGGTATCGACGATAGGTGTGACAGCAGTGACGGTGATTTCTTCTTCCAGGCCGCCGGGTTCCATGGTAAAAACCATGTTGGCGTTAGCTCCGACTTCCACCACAATGCCCGTCTGAACAACAGTCTTAAAACCAGTAAGTTCCAGCTTGATGGTATATTCGCGGGAAGGTGGCAGAGACATAAACCTGAAAGTCCCTTCCGCTGAAGATACAGCGGTCATTGGCGCAAAGAAGGGTGAAGTTAAAGTGACGGTTACTCCAGGCAGTGGGGTACCCTCGGTGTCGACAACTTTACCATAAATATTCCCCGTTCTTTGCTGGGCACCCAAAGAAACTGTCAGGAGTAACACAAACAGAACAGCTAAATACTTTCTCATACTCATACATCCTCCTTAATGGATAAACTTAAAAGCCCTTACCCTGGGTGTTAAACACCCGCCTTGCCCCTAAACAGATAGATTATTGGTTGGCCTGTACCTACTTTTTCACCTCCTTTCCAAAAATTTATATTAAGCCACATCTCCATTCCAGCCTTATATATAAGCAATTTTTGTGCCAGATTTTTTGATATATTAAGTATTTGATTAACAAGAAATTACCTCTTTGATAAATTTTTATAAAACTAAAAATCAAATATTTTTTTGAATTTTATCCAATATTTTGGATTAACCCTCAAAGTAAGAAAAACTTCAGGCTGTAATTCTGGCTGTAATTAAGGTTTTTAATCCTGATTATCAATTCGGGAATATTGCTTTCTCGCAAGCTTTCCTCCGGCATTTCTACATCGAAAGAAATCAGGTAGTAATTTTCAGAATTTTCCAGGATTTTTTTTAGCTGGGCAGCCGGAGTGGCGGTGGATTCCACCAGGCCACCGGTGGCCCTAGCCAGACGAGAATAAATATCGAACATATCGGTCGAAATTTCTTTCATCTGAACTTCAGGCCGGGGTCTGGGATTGGTCTTAAAATAAAGGAAATCAACCCTAAGACCTGAGGCAGTCAATTCTTTTATCAGTGACTCCAGGTTTTCTTCCTGGCCATGGCTCAGCGAGCGAAAAAGCTCGCTGGCCTGAAACATGGTGGCCTGATTAGCCAGCAGTCGATCAATCATCTCATTGGTTGGAATGGGAATAAACTCCTGCTGGCAAACCAGAAGATAATGCTTCTGAGCCCTCAGTCCAGCAAACTGAAAGGCAGCCCGGAAAAGGTTGGCATCGCTAAATTTTCTAAAAGACCTTAGATTATCCAGATTTTGCTGGTATTGTCTCAGCACATCGCGAGGCGAGGATGATTGCTGAAGGTCCAGGATGAGCGCAGTCATATCCTGAATCAATTCATCTTGAGTTTTTCCTACAGCAGAAAGGTCGCGTTTTAAGATTGTGATGCCGGCGTTGATCAATTCTTCAGGCAAATAATCCCTCAGCGTCTGAGAGGAAAAACTGTAAGGCTTAAGTGGCGTGACCAGGTAAATCAGGTCCGAAGGGCTATAAGGTCGGCGGAACAGACTTTCCACCATCTGACCAAACTTCTGGTCATAAAGATAACTGCGAAATTCAAGAATAAAAACCCGTGGAATAATCGGAGAGGTAATCTCTCTTCCTTCAGTTCTTCGGACTTTCAAACCTTTTACTAAGGCGAGGCCCTGGGGGGAAGCTGGCTGGCTATCCAGCATAATCTCAAAATCTGAAAGAGTCAGGGAATCAACGAACTTATCTTTATCAAAAACCTGAACAAAAACTAATTTACGATTTCCAGCCTGGGGTTTAAGGGTTGAGTCTGATGCTTCAGTCAGTTTTGTTGTAAAAAGGGTCAGCCATAAAGCAACAATCAGAAGAGCAAAAAGCCAGACACTAATTTCCCAGAGTTTCTGGAGAGGAGTTTTCATATTAAATCCCGTTTTTCCCCGTTTTGAAAAAACAGTCAGATTAAAAATTGAATTGAAACGCAGCCCGCTGAGACTCAAAGCTGTGTATCCTCCCTGCTTAGCTTATTGATCTCTTAGCTTAGCTGCTTTTGCCCTTCCTAAGCTTTCTGTTGCCTCGATTACGCTTTTATTAAGGATTATAAAACAAAAACGAATCCCGTTGCAACATTTTTTTAGAAACCGAGCCCGCCATTTCGCAGAGACAGGAGTACAAATCCCAGGGCTCAAGCCGGAGGTTTTTTCAGCTACTTTTATTGCCTAAAATTTATGCTCCTACTATAATATTAGGTTGATAGGTCAGGAGCATCAGGCATGGCTTTATGGCCAAAAAAACGTCTTTCTATTTATGTCTTAACTATTTTGAGTGTTATCATCTTTTTAGTTTTTATTACTAAGGAAAAAACCGCAAAATTTAAGGCAGATTTTATCAGGCTAAAACCCATAGACCTTCAATACACAATATTAGCCAATTTTACTGTGGAATACCCGGTTCCTTTAGAGATGAAGTTCTTCCAGGAAGGAACCGTAAAAGCCATTAAAGCCAGAGAAGGTGACAACCTAACCAAAGGACAGACTATTATCGAGCTTGATGATTTCAAAGCCCGTCAGGAATATATCATCAGCCAGAAAGAACTGGAGGCGGCGGAAATCAAACTTAAGAATGCCCGGGAAGAAATACTCCCCAAGCTGGAAGAAAAATTGAAAAAGCTCAAAGCTGACCTGGCTCAGGCTGAATCAATGGTCCAGAGATACCGCAAATTGGAAAAAGAAGGTGGAATCAGCCGGGCCCAGCTGGAGACAGTAGAGAATGACTATCTCCGGATTTCCAGCGAATACAACCAAACGAAGCTGGAAATAGACTCTTTCAAAAGCAGCGGAAGCCTTCCATACTTAGAAAGTCAAGTTGCCATTGCCAGAGCTCGCATGGAACTTGCTCGCCAGGCGCTGGACAACACCCGGGTGGTCGCCCCTTATGATGGGAAAGTTTTGAAAATTTATGTCCAGGTAGGTCAAAAAGTAAACCTTTATGAACCGGCAGCCCGTTTCGTTGAAAAGAGTCCCTGGATTCTGGTTTTGAACGTTGACCAGAAAGACCTGCCTTTCCTTCGTGTTGGTCTCCCTGCTGTGGTGACTACGGACGCTTACCCCGGGAAAAAACTAAATGCAGAAACCGTCTATGTTTGTACAGAAGTTGATAAGGAAAAAAATACCTGCGAGTTAAGACTCCAGATTATCGATGAGGCCCCCTTCCTCAGGCATGGCCTGACCGGGAGTGCCGAGATTTTAGCGGAACGCTATGAAAAAGTACTTGCAGTCCCGGCTCGATTTGTCAAAAAAGCCCCGGACGGACATTATGTCTGGGTATGGGAAAATGGCCAGGCCAGGCTGGTCCAGGTCCAGACAACTTCGGTAGGAGAAAGATGGGCAATTATTGAAGGTCTTCCGGAATCAACCATCCTCGTGGATGCCGGCCTTGAGACCAAAGCAGATAAGATTTCCCTTTATAAAGAGGTGTTTATCAATTAAATGATTGTCAGACCTTACGAGTTTATGATTGCCCGCCGTTTTTTAGTTAAGGGGAAATTGCAGACCCTTATCATCCTGACAGGTATTGCCTTCGGAGTATCGGTCCAATTTTTTCTTCTATCCTTGATTGGCGGGTTACAAGATGATCTAATTGAGAGAACGGTTGGGGCTTCGCCCCATATAATCGTACTACCCGCAGATGTCATTCCTGTCCAGACCTGGAAGCCAGAGAAAGAAATAAGAGAAACAAGAGAGCCAGCAATTACAGAAAAGCAAGAAATTCTCTCCTGGCAGAATTATTTCCAGTATTTAAAAAATCTTTCTGAAATAAAGGCGGTTTCTCCTATAGTTGAAGGACAGGGTTTTATTAGCAAAGGTGATGCTTCCTACTCAATCATAGTAAAAGGAATTGACCAGGCAGAAGGGGCAAAGATCTACAATCTGGAAAAAAACTTAATATTCGGACGGCTGGATTTGACTGGGAATTCGATTCTCCTGAGTAAAACAACGGCCGAGAAACTCCAGTTAACAACCGGTAGCCGGTTATTTATCCAGAACCAAAAAGGTAATGGAGACCTGTTTGTTATAACAGGTATTTTTGACCTGGGGTCGGCAGCTGCCAACTCCGTAGTGTTTACCAGCCTCGAAAGAGCCCGAAGCTTTTTTAGATTGAATGGCATAAGCTCAATCGAGGCTAAAGTGAAAAAAATTTTTGAGGCCGAAAAAATAGCGACTTCCATAGGTCGCGAATTTAACAGGATTAAGATAGACTCCTGGCAAAGTAGAAACCGTGAGCTTCTAACTGCGCTCAGATCTCAGAGTATGTCTTCCAGCATTATTCAAATTCTGGTGGTGATAAGCATTTCTCTGGCCATAGCTGCCGTTCTTGGAATTTCCGCCATCCAGAAATCCCGGCAACTGGGAATACTTAAAGCGATGGGAGTTGACAACAGGGGAGCCGCCCTTATCTTTCTGCTACAGGGATTGATTCTGGGTTTTTTAGGCTCTGTGCTGGGTATCCTCATTGGGTACGGAATGGCCTATGCCTTCGTTCAAGGGCGGGGCATGGTCACCTTTGACCTTAAAATAACCTGGTTTAACCTGATTTCGCCAGTCCTCATTGCCATTCTCGCCTCCGCTCTTGCTTCTCTCATTCCCGCCCGCCGCGCTTCTAAACTTTCACCTATAGAGGTCATTCGCTATGGATGAAATTATTGTTGCCAGGAACTTAACTAAAAGATTTGGCGAGGTGGTCCAGTTTGAAGTTCTCCACGGAATCGACCTTTCCTTTACCAGACAAGAATTTACCGCAGTTATTGGCCCCTCTGGTTCAGGAAAAACAACTCTGTTGCATATTCTGAGTCTGCTGGAGCCCCCCTCATCAGGTGAGCTCTTTATTGAGGGAATTGATTTTTCAAAGGGTGACATTAACACTTACGCCCGGTTCCGAAACCAAAATTTTGGTTTTATCTTTCAATTCCATTACCTTTTGCCTGAGTTTACAGCACTGGAAAACGTTCTGCTGCCATACTGGATTGGCGAAGGAAGGCCATCGCCAGAGCTTAAGGAAAGAGCTACGGACCTTATGACCAAACTCAAAATTTTACATATAAAAAATAAGTATCCGCACGAAATATCCGGCGGAGAACAACAAAGAGTAGCTATTGCTCGAGCCCTGTTCAAGAATCCGAAGATTGTCTTCGCCGACGAGCCAACAGGAAACTTAGACCGGGAAAATGGTTTTCTGGTGCTGGAATTAATGACCGAGATGATCAGAGAAATGGGAGTAACGCTAATAATGGTGACCCATGACAGAGACATAGCGATTAGAGCAGATAAAATCATAGAATTAGTCGATGGCCAAATCTGTAAAGCCTTTCGAGTAAAAGACACCGGTAAGGAAAAGGCTCTGGAGCTCATTAATAATCGTTCATGCCGAATCGAATAAATTCCCTGGAGCCGGAGACTGGCTCATTTGATTCTATATTTTCAAGGCATAAATACGGGAATAAAGTGATGATGAGATGATGAAGGGATGTGGGCCTACCTCAAGGCAAAAAAATCCGGAAAATGCAGAGTGTCCAGACTTTTGGCGTGTCCCGATTTTTGCCGATTCCTGTTGAAATGAGCATTTCAAAAAAGCTACAATGAACCCAAAAGAAAGGCTCAAGAAGGAAAAGCCTTGAAAAACAGCCTATTGGTCTTCTTCAATCCGGAAATCCATTTTGAAAAGAGCGGCTGTCATTATCATTACTAATTTCGCGACCATGACTGAGTGCTGAGAGGAGGAGCGGGAGAACTGGGAAGAGAAGTCCTTAATATCCAGAGCGGAAAATTCATGATAAAACTACCTTTCGAAACCGTGGGACGGGTGGAACTGCGAGGCTGGGAGTATACCCTTGGCACTTATTATGACTTATCTGCTCCGGACATTGATATAGTCAGACTTGATTTCTATATCTATCTGACGCCGGTCATTAGAGAGGGCAAGCTGAGCTATTGGGACATCCAGGTAATGCCAGACCTCGATATCAAATTTACTCCCCTTATTGCTGCCTGATTTGAACAGGAAACCGCAAAAACCTAAATACCAGGCGGAATCTACAGCCCGGTAATTTGTTCCGAGTCTAATTTGGGCATAATCGCCTAATAACGAAAGACTGGAGGGCCTTAACCCGGCGCCTGCTTCCTTTGACCTGGAACCTTTTTTATTAAAAGGCCGGAAGAGCCTGTATATTTTATATTTTTTAATCAAGGCAGGCTGAACTGATTAAGAATCAACCCTGAGTTACTAAAAGTTTCCTTCTTAACTATATCTTCTTTCGAGGGGTGGGATTAACTGATTAAGAATGAAGCCTGGGTTAATTTAATCACTACTGGCTAACCACTAACTCATAAAAAAATATTAAATATCATCAGGTTCATCAGTTTTATGCCCCCAGATTCCGGCAAAAATCGGAAAAATCTACGGTGTCCCCAATTTCCGGGGTGTCCCCAATTTCTGCGGCTCAGTTAGATCTTTTGGCGAATTCATAATTGAGTTTTGTGATGCGACCACGCCAGTAAGGCTTCGGCCCATCGCTCAGTATCCAGGCCACCTCGCCTTCAAGTGGGATAAGCATCCCTTCACGAAGCTCGTAGTTGCTCCAGCGACCTTCCCACGGTGTTGGAATCACTGCGCCAGCGACAATGCGTCCTCGCGCCTCAGTCCGCACTGATTCGATAGTGCCGTTTTCATTGAACCGAAATAACATTGTCAGAGTAATTTTGCCATCCCTCATGATTGCCCTGGCAGAGGCGTCGTCTACTGCTTCCCATTTAACCCCCTGGCTCGGCAGCAGGGCTGTCGGATACCAGGCAGCTTCAGCCAGAAAGCGCATCAGCTCACCCTGGGCCACTTCCGGTGTGCCGTGCAGCTTCATCAAAGTTACCAGCCCTAACAGTTTGGCTGTCAGAATCCCTTCACCGGCAACATAGGCGTCATGGACGTAAACGGTTATTCCCGGCATCAGGCGAATTCGAGCATTCCAGATAAAACCGGGACGCCTGGTGATGACATGTTGAATTGAACTAAAAGGTTTCCATTGCTCACCGGTCTCACTCATGTTGAAGGTACCAGTGTGTTCTACACTGACCGCCGTAATCAACGGCTGCCCCTCTTTTAAAACAGTACGAAAATAGCGCTCAACGGGCGCCGGCAACCCTTCTAATTCGCGCATCTCATAAGATTTTGGATTGAGCGTTTCTCGACCTGCGTCCAATTTGGACTGAAGCTTTCTCGTATCTGACTGCCAGCGGTTAGTTGCGTAAAGAATTGCTAACGCCACAATAAAAACCAGAATCATAAGCACAATTGCTAACACCTTCCACCCCATGATTGACCTTTAACCTTTCATTTCATTATCTCATATCAGCGATGGTCGTAAGTCTATCGCTATATATCTTCTTATTTTCTTTATGTTTTTTTTATGCGGTCGTACCCCCTACGGTTAACACTATTTTGCCCGGCACCTCTCCCCTCTCTATAAGTTCATGGGCCCGGCTGGCTTCAGCCAGCGGTAGCTGCATGGCGATGACTGGCTTGATCTTCCTTTGTGCCAACAAATCAAATAACTTTATCAAATCCTCTGAAAACCAATTCGGGTCCTTTCTTCGTAAGGTCCCAATTGAGTAAAATCTTGTAGAGCGTCCATTCGGCAGGATGTTCCAGAGCTTCAACCGAATAAAGTCAAGGGGGATGTTCCCACTCTTCCCCAGCACGGCATTATAAAAGCCATAGGCCACCAGTTTTCCGCCTGGCCGCAGAGCCTTAAATGACCGCTTGAAATTATCTCCCCCTATTGGGTCAAAAACCGCATCAACACCATCACCCGTCAGGCTGTAGATGCGTTCCACAAAATCTTCATCCTTGTAGTCAATTGGTGTTGCGCCCAGTTTTTTTATTAGCTCATGTTTGGGCCGAGAAGCCGTGCCGTAAATTTCCAAATCCAGTAGCTTGCCCAATTGTACCAGTGCTGTGCCAACCGCTCCACCTGCACCATGAATCAAGAGGCGCTGACCGGGCTTCACTTTGGCTACTCGATGGAGCATTTGATAGGCTGTGACATACGAAAGGACAAGGCTTACGGCTTCGGCTGGATCGAGCCCCTCCGGCACGGGCGTTAAACGGCCTGCCGGCAGACAGAGATATTCCGAATACGCTCCAATAACTGTGAGGTCTGCCACTTGCTGCCCTATCTTAAAACGGGTGACGCTTTCGCCTAATTTGTCTACGACACCGACCATATCATAGCCTGGAGAGAAGGGCGGTTTCTCTTTTACCTCAGGATATTTGCCTTTACGAATCATCACGTCGGTGAATGCTGCGCTCGTAACCAGTACCCTGACTCGCACCTGACCAGGCTTTGGCTCTGGCAGTTCAGGCTCCTCGATCATCCTGAGCACCTCTGGCCCGCCGAACTCAGTTATAACCATGCGCTTATAGCCCATTTTTTTCTCCTTTTTTTTGCAGTATGATAGCCTATACTATGGATTAAATTGGCGCCCTCAAAATCCTTGCAGGCTCCAAATATGGGAATTTACTTGTCAGGGGTCTTGGCTGGGTAGCACGCAAAGTCCATATTTCCCCATCTAACCGCACGGAAGAATATATCTTCCGGCCAAGGCGATGTCAAGAAAAATAAAAGATCACACCCGGTAGGCGACGGCATAACTCGTGGGCCTAACCGATTTGAAATCGTGATTAGAGGTGATAATAAAGGTCTGACCTCCGCTCTATGGCTCCGCTTCAACTAAGCCAGAGTGTGAAGCAGTTTCGGCACAAATCGAAATGGTGCGGCGGCCGCAGCCACCTGGTCGACAGTCCCGGCAAGGTAAAAGTCCAGGGCCGGGCAGTAGAAAAGCCAGGACCCGGTCGAGCCAGTGTGCCCGATAACCGGAGGGATGGAGCGGAAGGGAGAGAGGGCGCGCGGTATCTGAAACCGCATCGTTCCCAGGCCGTACTGGATAGGCCAGCCGGGCGAAGTTCGAAAGGGGTTGAGTGAGAAGCCAAAGGTGTGCCAGCGCTCTATCATCAGGTTGAAAGTGGTTGGGGCGTCGAACACCTCGCCCCGGACCAAAGCCCGCATGAACCTGAGCAGGTCAGAAGCAGTGCTGATCAAATCGCCAAAGGAACGCATGGCAAGAGGGATGTTCAACGGTCGTTTGTCGAGCCAGATGGTCGCCGGGCTGACCGATTCCGGTTTGGCGGCGGGATGCCAGGTCTGCTCCAATCCCAGCGGCTTAAAAATCAGGTCGGCCAGAGCAGTCTGGATCGGTTGCCCGGTCACGGCTTCGATAATCGCAATTAGCAGTTGGTAATTGGTATCACTATATCTGACCTTTGGGCGCCTTCCATCAAGCGGTTGCGGCGGGAAGTGCGGGGTGAGCCTGTCGCGCACCATGTCCAGAGTATCCTGGATGGTAAACGCAAAATCTCGCTCGATCAATTGTTCAAGCAGGCTCTTTCCGCCGGGCGGGCGCTCATCGAAGTAATCCGGCAAACCGCTCAGGTGCCCGAGGAGGTGATGGACGGTTATCTGTCCAGTATAGTCAACTCCGTTCAAACGGTGCAGCCCGCTGATTAGTGATTTCGGAAGTAAGGTTGACATCGGCGCCTCAAGGTGGACGAGGTCGCGCTCCATCAGCTTTAGGATGCTGCTGGCTATGTAGAGCTTGGTCACGCTGGCGATCCAGAACGGGGTATCGGTGTCCATTGGCCTCCCGTCTGGGTCGGCCTTGCCCACTGCGCCACTCCAGCGGATGGTGCCGTCGCCCTTCTCGACAGCGACAACGGCGTGGTGGATGTTGCGCGGGGCGGCGAGCTGGAGCAGAAGCTTCTGCAGACGTGCGCTGAGAGCTCCAGCTTCGATCGAGGACTGAACTGGCTTTTGCTGGCTATTTCTGGCCATGTTCCTCCTGGCAAAATAGCGACACAATCTATATTTCCTATTTTTTTCTTATTTCTTCCCCATTGCCCGGCCTCAAGGCAATTTTAAGCTTTATTCTTGTTGGTTTACAACCAAAAATTTTTATTGGCTGAATCTTTCCTGGCAAATGGTCCTTAAAATAGGCCGGGTGGATTCGTTTTGCTGAACATAAATATAACAACAGCGAATCTTGACACCAGACAGAATTAACCGCGGTTTCTGTTTTAGGGCACGATTACAGAAAAATAACAGAAAAACATAAATTGTGCCTCGCCCCTGGCCAGGCGCCTGGAGTTCAGCGCTGGTGTGAAAAATAGGAAATATTGTTTGTGTCCCCAATTTTTACACGGCCGGTTTAACCTTGGTTATCTTAACCACGATGGGCCAGTCCGGACCCCAGGTAAAAGCCCCAAATTCAGCGGCGCGTTTTGAGCCGGGTTTAAGCGGCGGAGTTTTGATGAATTGGATGGTCTGGAGGCGTGAAACCGTGATGTGCAGGCCGCTTTCATCTTCCTTCCACTCACAACCACCTTCCTGGCTGAGGACTGAGATTTGCGTCTCAGGAGTGGTTTTCACTGACTTCAGCGTAAAGCGGGCTCCCGCCGGGGCTTTAATGCCATCGAGCCCGTACTCAAGGTTGACAAAGGCGTAGACCGTGTTATCGCTGCGGCGGCAGGTGAACCAGATGTCGCTTTCGTTGGTGATATGCCAGGGCCGAACCCCGCTGATGGCTTCTCCGTTCAGCATCATCCACAGCCCGAGCTCACGGAGCAGATTTTCGTCGGGCGGCGAAATGCGGCCGTCAGGACGTGGCCCGACGTTGAGCAGCATGTTGCCGCCGCGGGCCCTGATGCGAATCAGGTTGGCCAGCACTTCCTTTATAGTGCGCACATCGGGGTTGGGCTGGTAGGACCACTGCCAGCTGGTGGTCATACAGCTTTCCCAGGCGTAATCCATAGGTTCGCCGGGGATGGTTTGCTCGGGTGTGGGAATTTCGCCGCGGCTGATAAAGACATCCTGTTTAACGCGCCAGGCATGCTTTTTGAGGGGTTCGCATTTGCCGTCAAACCAGAGCAGAAAGATGTCGCCGTAGCGGGTGAGCAGCTCTTCTATCTGACCCTGTTCGTATTCAAGAAAATTTTTCTGGAGCGGGCCAAAGGGGGCAGCGGCCGAAAAATCTGGTTCATAGATGTGGCCGGTGCGCAGGCCGGTTTCATACTGGTAGCGGAAATCGGCCGGAGAATAGTACAAACCAACGAGAATTCCTTCGCGGCGAAAAGCCTCGACTATCTGAGCAGTAATATCGCGGCCGTATGGAGTGTTAGTTATCTTGAAATTGCTGTAGGCAGTGTCAAACATACAGAAGCCGTCGTGGTGCTTGGTGGTAAAAACCACGTAGGCCATGCCGGCCAGTTTGGCCAGGCGGGCCCACTCGGCGGGGTCGAAGTGAGCTGGGTTGAAGGTGTCGGCCAGGGCATAATATTTTTTGATGAAATCTTCCGAGGCGTTGTAGAGGGGCCAGGAAATTTCTGTGCCCACCTGGGAATTCGGGCCCCAGTGAATGAAAAGGCCCAGTCCGGCGTCGCGGAAAATCTCAGTTTTCTGGGGGTCGTTAGACAGGCGCACCTGGTCTTCGGGAATCAGGTGGATCCTGGGTTTGGCCGTAGCAGCCGCAGCAACTGGCTTTTTTGATTCCTGGGGCTTGCAGGAAATAATATAAATTGAAACGGTCGCAGCGGCTATCGTCAGGGTTATTAATATTGCTGATAAAAAATACTCAGAGTTTTTTCTCATTATTCCCTCCCTCTCTAATAAAAAGGTGGACACACTCTCGTGTCCCTATTTTTTGTCACCATTTTCCTTTTTTTAAAGCTAACCATCTTTCTTTTGGGGTTGGATTTAGTTATTTAATTATACAAATAGCATAGACAAACAATTGCCCTCATTGCAAGGAAAAAAGGCCGGAAATTGGGGAGACGAGAGTGTGTCCCCCATTTTATGTCCCCCGTTTTAATAACGCCAGCTTTTGAGGTCGGCACCGGGTGGAGCCGATTTTTTGATGCGCTCCATTATCTTCGGGATGTGAAGCTGGTGATAGCGGAGTCGCGATATCCAGATGGGATTGTTGTGGTCGCCGTTCCAGCAGTGCTCAGCCCGGTCGCCGTAATCAACCTCGCCGTCGTAGTACGGGTCTTTGGTGTTTTTCAGGAATTCTTCCATCAAGTAGACCGCGTTGTTCAGGTAGTAGTTGTCCATATCGCCGACATAGATGTGAATTTTGCCCTTGAGCTTGGGACCGAGTGTTTTCCAGTCACGCTCCAGAATATAGCGGAGGTCGTAGTGTTCGCGCCAGTAGGCTGCGGTTTCCGGGTCAATTTCGCCGGTCAGCTTGTCCCAGATGCGCCGCGGATAGCCGTCAGGGCCAACGGGTGAGAAAACTGCTTCCCAGATATCGTACTGGTCACCGGAGCGCGTTTTGGTGCCGAGGGCCAGCTCGCGGTGGTTGGTCTCTTCCAGGGTGCAGCTTACCTCACCCAGCCAGTTGCGGCGTCCGGGGCGCGGCGTGCGCTTCCAGCGCGATTCAACGTAGTAGGCATTTTTATGCTCGTAAATGTTGACGATAGTATAGGCACGGAAATCAATAGGGTCCGGGCAGGCTGCCCAGCAGCCGTTGTACATATCGGGGTAGAAAATCTGTGTGGCCAGAGCTTCCCAGCCGCCGGTCGAGCCGCCATAGGTGAAGCGGGCCCAGCCTTCGCCGATACCACGGAATTTTTGCTCGATATAAGGGATGAGTTCATAATTTATGGCATCGCCGTAGGGGCCAAGATTAGCCGAATTGACGGCATAGGAATCGTCGTAATATGGATTGGCGTGCTGGATTTCAATAATGAGGAAGCGCGGCGTGTCGGGGGCCGTCCAGTATTTATAAAAATTGTAGGCTTCCTGCTGGACAATACGGTTGTAACCGTGGAGGCGGAAGCGCTCGCTGTAGTCGGGCGGAAGGTTGGGGTCAGGGGGCTCTTCGCGGAAACCCTCAAAGGTGTAAGAAAAATGTCCGTGAAAAACTATCAGCGGGTAGCGGGCTTCGGGGTGTTCATCAAAGCCGTGAGGGAGAAGGACGTGAGCGCCGAGGTAAACGGGCGTTCCCCAGAAGTCAGAGAGCAGCTTGCTCTGAATGCGGACGTGCTTGATGTATTTGGTTTCGGGCGGGTCGGGAATCGGCGGAATGACCTGGTCGAGGGAAATTTTGATAGTTTCGGAGCGGGCCGGGTCTATGCGAACTTTAAAGGGTTGGCTGTAAAGATTGCCGGGCTTGCGGTTCCACTGCTGACCTTCGCCGCGGTCGGGCGGGAGCTTGAGGACGCGGCCGTCGGCCAAATGGAAAGTCTGGTAGATGTTAAGCAGGGCCTGAACCCAGTATTCGCCCGGTTCGATATCGGCCAGACTGCGGCGCGGGTAACCAAAGGCTGTGTAGTCAATTATCGCCAAAGCGCCGGGCGCCAGCCCATCGACGTCAATTCCGAAGACCTGCTGGGTGGCCGGGCCGTCGCTGATCTGGAAGCGCGGCTCCTGCTCGTTATTGGTTGAAATAAGCAGGAGCAGGCGGCCGTCAAGCGGGGCGCTGGACCTTTCGGCCGGAAACGACACGGCAAATTTAAGCCGGGCCTGCTTGGCGCCGGGGCCGGAAGCCTTTTGATTACAGCCCGAAGCAGTAAAGAGCAAGAACGCGACAGCCAGCAGCACGGCGAAAGAAATATAGACAAAAGAATAACTGAAACGATGGCGGATTAAGCGAGGCTGGCTTTCATTTCTAAGAAGCTTCATTATTCCCCTCCTATGTAATGTTTGTAATGTTTAAGCCGAAAACGGGCGATTTTTGAGTATGATTATCTGTGCTTGAAGATGAGTGCGGAAAACGGTAAAAACGTCGCAAATTACAATGGGTTGGCTCAAATTTATAGCTGCGTATTCGGCTCAAATAATTTTTCCTTCGCCATATAATACCTTTTTTAAAATGGGGGACACAATACTCATTCCCCAAATTTTTTATGTCCTAATTTTTATAATACAAATAAAGCGTGAACTATATGCAATGCTATACACGCTTACTTCTTGTTTCTTTTTCGCCTTTTGTTGTTAGACCTGGAGTAAAAAGCAACAACGAATCGAATCCGTACCCCATTTGCATGCTTAATTAATGACAAGGAAATATAATTTTAGCCTAGCTTTTGCCTAAGTGTGTGATAGATATGAATAGATATGGTGTCGGAGGACATGGATTGGACATGGTGGACATGGGGTCGTGGACATAGGGTGACATGGGGCCAGACCATTTACGGATGGGTTATGGATGGTGGCGGAGCATACGATCTTTTTTTGTCAATAAATTAACTTGAAAACTGGCTCAGAAAATCAGTTTATAAGCCATTTTTGAAGGTCTCAAATTCATTTTAAGCTCAAATAACAAAAAGATTTAACCAACTCTTTTCAAGCTTTTTTACCACCAAAGTCTCATCTAAGCCTGCCTTTTTGCTCAAAAAATCAGTCTAATTTTCTGATAATCAATAACGCGACGTGGTCCGACCCCACTACCTCCCCACCACCGTCCCCAAAAAAGTAAATTCAGTCCGAAGGAAAAGCCTTAGAACCTCTACCAGAACCTCTATTTTTAAGATAAATCTATCGGCTCAATTATTTCAAGAGTGAAAATTGGGAAACGAGTATTGTGTCCCCCGTTTTTCATGGTCAGGATAGCCAAAAAATCTTCTCCTTTTTTGCTTTTAGCCTGGCTGCTTTCCATAAGCTTAATAATTCTCTGTTCTTTAAACCAACTGCTGGCTCGCTTAGCCGCTCAGCCCCTGGGGACCGAGGTTAAAATCGTCAATAATCCCAGGACTCCCGCCCCGCGCGACGGAAAGAAGAAGAAACTTGTGTTTGAAGAAGAGCTGACCATCGGAGTGGTTGAAGGCGATGAAAACTACCTGTTCGGTGGAGACATCATTTTCAACACCGATGATGAGGGTAATTTCTACGTAAGCGACTGGCAAAAATTAAGAATCCAGAAATACAATCCTGACGGGAAATACCTGCTCTCTATCGGAAAGCAGGGCCAGGGGCCAGGAGAGTTCGGCAACCTTTCTGTGGTTAGGTTTGACCGCCGTGGTCTTCTCTACGTAACAGATCTCGCTAATCGACGCATAAATTTTTTTGACCGGGAAGGAAATTTTATGGAACAGATTAACCTTCCTGATGTCTTTGAAAATCTTTACCTCAACTCCAGAGGGCGACTCGTAGCCGTCCACACCGCGAGCATTGAATCGAAATCCGGCTTTTCAGCTTTTAAACAGGAATACGGGATATTTGATAGCCAGGGTAAGCTTCTGACTGAATTCTATTCCATGATTAAGGAGCCGAAACCACCGGAAGGCCGCGACGCCACCTCCATTGCAAAATTTATGGCTGGCCTTCTGAGCGACATGGTTTCAGAGCCGCAACCGACTTATCTGGTCGCAGATAATGATTACATTTATTTTGGCGCAGGCGAAAACTACCTAATTGACGTTTTTAACCCGGACGGTAAAAAGGTAATGTCCATCCGGCGGGACTATGATCCGATAACCTACAGCGATAAAGATAAAGAAAACTTTATCAGGGAACAGGCAGAAGATTTTTTGAGAAGGTATCCTGAAGAAATGAGGAAAGAAATCTACAAGTTCATCAAGTTCCCAAAATACAAGCCATCTTATTCTAACTTTGCCTTGATGGAGAATGGATGGTTGGTGGTGGAGGCGAATTATGTGGCCGGCCAGCCGACCCTCTTTGACCTTTTTGATAAGGATGGAATTTATATCGGTCAGTTTAAAGCCGGCGTCCCAGGCGATTACTTTTTCTTTAAGAACGGCAAGGCCTACGCCCTGGCCACACAGGATTTATATAAATTTGTTAAGCGGTACAGGTTCAAGATTGTAGAAGAATAAAAATTGGGGACAAATTGTTGTCCCCACTTTAAAGGCCTATGTTTTTAATATATAACTATCGACACAGTTGTTAAATTATTTCAAGAGCAAAAATTGGGAAATGAGTATTGTGTCACCCGTTTTTATTTAATGAAAATTTCAAGCACGGGGATTTCCACCGGCGGCTTCTGGATGGGAAGCGACAGCCAGAGGTTACCGGCATCCTCGCCAGTTCCGGGCCGAAAGCGAATTTCAGAAGCGTCGTGCAGGAACTGGACATATTTTACCTTATCTGCCATTCCATTAAGCCACAGGCCGCCGAGCGGGTAAGCCAGCAGGTGAATGTAGAGCCTCTTGGTTTCCGGGTTCCAGGTGAGAAGGGTGTTGGGCGGAGTGCTGAATTCATCCGGCGCCTGAGTGCAGCCGTAGATTGACCGGCTGTTGAGGGCCATCCACTCGCCGATGGCTTTCAGCCTTTCCTGTGCCCTCTGGTCAAAAGTCCCGCGGCCCGTGGGTCCCACGTTCAGCAGCAGATTCCCGCCTTTGCTCACTGAATCAATGAGCAGCGTAATTAGCTGGGCCGGACTTTTCCAGGTGTATTCATCGCGGTAATAACCCCAAGAGCCAGAAAAAGTCTGGCAGGTTTCCCAGGGAATTCTTTTGCCCTTGTACTCGGGCCATTTGGTCACAATCACCTGCTCGGGTGTGATGAAATCCCAGCCGCCTTCCACATCCTGGAGGTCGAGCCGGTCGTCAACAATGATGTGGGGCTGAAGCGACTTGGCCAATTTGAGCAGGCCAATAGAATCCCAGTCATCACGCCCTTTGCCATGCTTGCCCGGGAAAGAGAAATCAAACCACATAATGCTGATTTCGCCGTAGTTGGTCAGCAGCTCCCGGACCTGGTTTTTCATGTACTCGCGGTAACGGGCCATGTCCTTGCCGGCGTTGAGCTTTTCATAGTCAGCCTCGTTATCCGGTCTCAGGGGGTGGAAACGGTCTATGGTGTAATCCGGATGGTGCCAGTCCAGCAGTGAATAATAAAAACCCACCTTCAGGCCCTCGGCCCGGAAAGCCTCCACAAATTCCTTCAGGATGTCACGGCCGAACGGCGTTTTGGTGGCCTTATAATCCGTGTACTTTGAATCCCAGAGGCAGAAACCTTCGTGGTGCTTGGCTGTGATGACCGCATATTTCATCCCGGCCGCCTTGGCCATCTTTGCCCAGTCCCGCGGGTTGTAGAGGTCCGGGTTGAAATGCTCAAAATACTTCTGGTACTGCTCGTTTGTCAGGCGTTCCCGGTTCTTAACCCATTCGTGCCGGGCGGGAAGGGCATAAAGGCCCCAGTGGATGAACATGCCGAAGCGAGCCTCGGTCCACCATTTGAGGCGCTGAGCTTTCTGGGCTTCGGTTTCCTTCGGCAGCTGGGGAGTGGCTGAGGCTGAAGGGATGAAGTCAGCGATAAATAATAAACAGAGTGCGGCTAAAACAAACCTTAGTGCTATTTTCTTCATTAATTCCTCCATTATCTTTAAGTTATATTTGCCATCATTCATATCATAAACACTTCCTAAATTATTTCCAATAATAAAAAACGCAGCCACATGACCGCTTGTCGAATAGCTCGAAAACAGGGAATCAAAATTAGGGCTGGTTGAAAGACAGCCGCGAACACAAGCGAGGCCAGAAAAAAAAAAGAAAAAAAAAAAATAGGAAATATAGTTTGTGTCCCGATTTTCTCGGGCAGAATAATTTTATTGTGATATCCGCGGTCTTCAAATAAAATGTTCCTGAAAAGGATGATAAAGAAACATGGAGGAAATTGCGGGCATCAACTATGTCCCTGCTTTTTAGAGGGTAATTGGAGGGAAAATGAAAAAATTGATTTTTCTCCTGGTTGTGGTCGCCGCCGGCTACCTGGTCTACACCAACTTTTATCAGATTTCAGCTGAAGAAAAGCTGGTCCGCAGCCTGGAAAAAGAATTCCAGACAGCCACTCAGAATTACATCGCTGCTAACCGACAGGCCGCCGAACCAGGGCTGGTAGTCATCTCAGACCCGGAAAAAGCGGAAAACCAGGTTAAAGAAGTTAGAAAAAAGCTTCAGGAGTTCAAGCCAACCTTAACCGAAGAAAAAGCCGTGGCCCGCGCCCAGGAGCTGGAAAGCAAGATTCAGAATTTCTGCCAGAAAAACGAAATACAATAGAAATAAAGAATAAGAATGAGACCTGGCGGAAATACAGCCGCGAAACTTGGTGAGGGTCATAAAAAATAATAAAGATAGTTTTGGTGATAGGTTCTTAAATTTTGAAGAAGAAAACAAATAAAGAAAATTGAAAATTCTCTGAATTTCTTAGAAATTAAGAGCCGAGAGGTAAGAAAAAATAGGAAATATAATTTGTGCCCCCATTTTTTATTTTCAGACTTAAATTGGCCAAACCTTGTGTCGTTGATCTTTTTTGATGCCGGCAGCTACCCGCTGGAGCTCGACGATGATCTCGATCTTCTTCTCGAACGGTAGTTTTGCTAAATGGCGCCGGCGCTGTCGCTTCTTCTCGAAAACGCGTTCTGCAGACTTATTTATCATGGCTGCTCCCCTTAAGCTTACTTAGCTTATCCATTAATCCGTGCTGCTTAAGGATCCTGGTAAGCATGTCTCTGTCAACGGCTTCGCTCTCCAAAAGCCGGAGGGCTCGCTCCCGGTCCTTCGCCCGGCCTGTCTGCAGGGCAATCGCAGTCAGGTACTCTGCCCTGACCAGCTTGACCTCAACATCCCGATAATTTACAGTAACAGCCTCGGCTACCGCTTCGCGGACGAGATCATTATAAGCAGGAATGAATTGAACGGGAAAACCCTCGATAATGATAGCCTCGGCCTCTTCAACGTAGCCGCGCTTTCTGGCAAAATCGTAAATTGGAGCAAGTTCATCCAGGCCTCCTTTGACCGGAATAAAGAAAATGTCCAAGTCATAGGTCAAGATAGGCTCGATGTAATATGTGGCGGCAACCCCGCCTCCGATGGCATAAGCCTTAATTATCCCCAAACGGGTGATCTCTTCAATTACTCTGAGTGCTTTTTCCATCGGATATCGCCCTAATTTATTATATTATAATTCAAAAAAATAAAAAAAAGACGTCATACTACCTTCAACAAAAAATCAGGAAATGCGTAGGATGTCCCCTTTTTGTTTGGGCAAAAAAAAACCCGGCAACGACCTACTCTCCCACGGGGTTCCCCCCGCAGTACCATCGGCACTGGAGGGCTTAACTTCCGAGTTCGGAATGGGATCGGGTGTTTCCCCTTCGGCATGGCCACAGAGGTTAATTTATTAAAACATTGCTGGATAAGATTTAAGATGAAAAACCTTACGGTCAAGCCTCACGGCCTATTAGTACTGGTCAGCTAAACGCCTTACGGCGCTTACACCTCCAGCCTATCAACCTCGTCGTCTCCAAGGGGGCTCAACGATACCTAATCTTGGGAGAAGCTTCCCGCTTGAGATGCTTTCAGCGGTTATCTTACGCGAATGTGGCTACCCAGCGCTGCGCCTGACGGCAACAACTGGCACACCAGGGATTCGCCCAGCCAGGTCCTCTCGTACTGTGGCCAGCTCCCCTCAAGTATCGAACGCTTACTGCGGATAGAGGCCGAACTGTCTCACGACGTTCTGAACCCAGCTCGCGTACCGCTTTAATGGGCGAACAGACCAACCCTTGGGACCTTATTCAGCCCCAGGACGCGGTGAGCCGACATCGAGGTCGCGAACCGCGCCGTCGATATGGACTCTCGGGC
>CAYQZX010000047.1:0-129169 GCA_964422165.1 uncultured Eubacteriales bacterium
GAAAAATGATTGTGCGGAAAGCTTCCAAAGAAGATATGCCTTATGTGGTCAGGATAGCCTGGCGCCTGGCTCTGGATTATCCCGGTATGGAGAACGACACCTTTTTTGTAGCCGAGGAAAGGGGGAAAATTGTCGGTATCCTGGGGCTTAAGGATTTTGGCGAATTTCTGGAGATGCTGGCCGTGGGCGTGCTGGAAGAATACCGAGAAATGGGGATAGGGCGGAAGCTGGTGGAAGAAGCCTTAAAAAGTGTAAAAGGACGGCTGGTGTATCTACTGACTACCATTCCCCGTTTTTATGAATCTCTGGGTTTTGAGAAGACGACCAGAGTTCCTGAAGCCCTGAAAAAAGACCCGGCCTGGTGTGCCGCCTGCGATAAAAATCAGTGCACGGTTATGGTCAGGATGACCAGAGAAGGTAAGATTTAAAGGAGCAATTAAATCTGCTTTTTAGAGGTTGAGCCAGATAAGGATGGCTGAAGAAATTTATACCTGGTTGAAAGCGGGAGGAAGGGAAACGGATCGTTAAACGATGACTGGAGATGAGAGCAATTAAAGGTAATTTTCAAAAAGGGAGAAGAGGCAATTCTTTTCTAGATTTAAGCCTGTCTTTTAATTGTTTGACAATATTTCTTGACACTATCAGATTCATCAAAAGCTCGTTTTTTAGCGAGCAAATAACTCAAAACCTCAGGTGAATCATGATTCCCGAATATCCTGAACTAAAACCTGTTGAACTGGCAGATAAAGACGAAGTAAATGAATTTCTTGAGCTTTACCCGCCAGAGATTTGCGAGCTGACCTTCGCCAACATTTTTATCTGGCGGCACTGGGAAAAGCCGCAGCTAACTAAAATCAAGGGCAACCTTTGTGTTTTCTGTTCACCACCTGATGAGCCGGCTTATTTTCTAGAACCGGTAGGTGAAAGCTTTCTGGACGAGACAGTGGAGATTTGCCTTGATTTGGCGCCGCGGCTTTCGCGCGTTTCGGAAAGATTTTTAAAAAAGCTTAAGGGCCGTTATTCTGTTCAGGAAGACCGCGACAATTTTGATTATGTCTATTTAACCGAGGAGCTGGCAGAGCTCAGGGGTAAAAAATATGATGGCAAAAGAAACCTGATCAGGAAATTTGAAAAGAATTACCAGGGTGAGATCCGGCCGCTAACCGAAGCCGACCTGGATGGTTGTTTGGCACTGGTCAATCGCTGGGAAGCTGATAGTCCCGAAGAAAACAGGGCGGCCGATGACCTGACCCGGGCCGCCTCGACCGCCATCAGGGAAGCCCTGTTCCATTTTTCGGCCCTGAAACTCGGGGGAATAGTGGCCAAAATAAGCGGGCAGGTGCAGGGATTCTGCCTTGGCGAAGCTTTGAATCCGCAAACGGTAGTGGTCCATGTGGAACTGGCAAACCGACAGATAGCTGGCTTACATCAATTTATGAACCGGGAATGTGCCCGGACCATCTGGAAACAATATCTCTACATTAACAGGGAGCAGGATGCTGGGATACCGGGGCTGCGCCGCTCCAAACTCTCCTACCATCCCCACCACTTTGTTAAGAAATATAACTTGTTTTTATAAAAAAATAAAATTATCGATCTTTTAGATTAATGAATTATTTTTAAACTTTTGAGATTAAATTTTATAATAAACTAAAATGCTATTAATTAATTTAAAAGAATTTTATGAGATTTAAAAAAATAATAATCGTCTAATTTATTAAATGTAACATAAAGGAGACAGGTATGGGTTTTAAAGTAAAAAAAGTTAAAGAAATACCAGGTAGCTTTGAAAAAACAGAACGAAAGGGACAAGAACATTTCCCAGAGGATAAAATATATTATAGATCCGATGAGAACGATATAATAATTATTAATGATGATTTTTTAGAAATGAATTTATTAGAAGACCAATCTATAGATTTAATTGTTACGTCACCACCCTATAATGTAGATATTCATTACAATAGTTTTGATGATCGTTTGCCCTATGATAAATACCTTGAATTTACTGAAAAATGGCTTTCTAAAGCATATAATCTTTTAAGAAAAGATGGAAGAATGTGTTTAAATATTCCACTGGATAAAAGCAAGGGAAGAGATGAGTCGGGTTTTCAGAGTGTTTATGCTGATATTGTAAATATAGCAAAAAAAATTGGTTTTAAATATTTTTCAACAATAATTTGGAATGAGGGAAATATTTCAAGACGAACTGCTTGGGGATCATGGTTAAGTGCGAAGGCCCCATATGTAATCGCCCCAGTAGAAACAATTGTTATTTTTTATAGAGAGATTTGGAAAAAAGAAAAAAATGGCAAATCTGATTTATACAAAAAAGAGTTTATGGATTGGACGAATGGCTTATGGACATTTAGCGGAGAAAGCAAAAAAAAAGTTGGACATCCAGCCCCGTTTCCCATTGAGCTGCCCAAAAGGTGTATAAAACTTTTTTCATATATAGGGGATGTGGTGCTTGATCCATTTTTAGGTAGCGGAACTACTTTGATCGCCTGTAAGAATTTTAATAGAAGAGGAATCGGGGTCGAAATAGACAAAAAATACTGTGAACTAGCCAAAGAGAGAATTTTAAATGAAGCAGAATCCCTTAAATTTCCTAAGAATTTGGCTTAGAGTTTTCAGCCTATTAGATTCTTCAAATCTTTAAATATTTCAGAAATACTTTTAACTTTCCGGCTTTTATCGAAATCATTTTTTAAAAGATAAATAGAATCGAGTTCATATTCTAATACTATTCTTGCTTGTCTAGGCCTGGGACTCTTAAAAGAAATTTCATCGTCATTATCCGGAGTAATCATAAAAACTTTTATATGTTCGGTGACCTTATCTCCTAATAGTTTTAATTTCCAATAAGGTGTTTCGGTATATCTTTCACGAAAAGAATTTTTTATAGAAAGTATTGCTAATATTTGGGGTTCATTATTTTTTATTCTATAAATAACTATATCTGCGTCAGGCAAAAGAGAATATTCATTGAAAGAGATTTCAATTTTTCTCCTGATCTTACTTAATAGTTCATTATTATTGCATCTTTTAAGCGATGCACCTTTTACCATTAGGATATTATTTTTGGTGCAAAATTCATTAAGAAAAGCAAAAATTAAGTCTTCCAGCTTTCTACCAACGTATGATACCCAACTATTTCTTGCTTTATTTTGGGCGATAGAAGATGAATAATTTCTTTCCAAAAATTCTTGATACTTGGCTTTTTCATATATCTCTCTAAAATTATTGAGGAAATCTGATATTTTTGTTATTGAGTTTTCTCCATTTTTATAGATAAATTCATTAAGTTTTTCTTTGAAAAGCCTATCCATTTTTTCCATTTTAACCTTTTGAAATTAATAATACAGCATTGAGATATGAAGAATAATAATTATAATTATAATAAATTTATCAAAAGCTTAAAAGACCAAGTTTTTAGAGGATTGAATAATTTTTTTTATTTTAAAGAATTATAAAGCGTTTAAAAAAAGTTGTAAATTCCAGTTTTATTTGCGGGGAATTTTGGATATAATAGCTCCTAATAAAAATAGCCTGCGGGGAGCTAATATTAAAGGAAACTTAAGGTTAGCAGAAAACAGGCTATTTCCCCGTGCCCAATCAGGGGGCTTGAAGCCTTTTGAACGTAGGTGAGGAGGTTTAGATGACTTTTAGAATTCTGGTCATAAACCCGGGTTCCACTTCAACCAAAATTGCAGTTTTTGATGACGAAAAAGAAGTTTTCAAGGTTAATATTTCTCACCCGCTGGAGGAAATCCAGAAATATCCCAGGATTATTGACCAGTTCGGTTTCCGGAAAGAAGTGATTTTGGGTGAGCTGGCTAAGGCTGGCATTGCTAAGGAATCGCTCCAGGCCGTCGTCGGACGCGGTGGACTGCTGCGCCCAATTCCCAGCGGGACCTATCTGGTCACCGAGAAAATGCTGGAGGACCTTAGAGCTGAAGTCCAGGGAGAGCATGCCTCCAACCTTGGAGCCATGATTGCAGAGAGCATTGCCTCGGAGCTGAACATTCCGGCTTACATTGTGGACCCCGTCGTTGTTGATGAAATGGAAGAAATTTCCAGAATTACCGGTCTACCCATGATTCGAAGGCGTAGCATCCTCCATGCTCTGAATCAGAAAAAGGTAGCCAGGCAAGCCGCTTCCGATATCGGTAAACCTTATGAGGAACTGAACCTAATCGTGGTTCATCTCGGCGGCGGAATAAGTGTTGGGGCCCACAGAAAAGGAAAAGTGGTGGATGTCAACAATGCCCTCAACGGCGATGGGCCGTTTGCTCCGGAAAGAGCTGGCAGCCTTCCGGCCGCTGACCTGGTTGAACTGTGCTTTTCCGGAAAGTATACCAAGCAGGAAATAAAAAAGCTTTTAGCCGGCAAGGGCGGCATTGTGGCTCACCTGGGCACTAATGACATGCGCGTGGTTGAAGAGATGGTCAATAAAGGCGACCAGAAAGCCACTTTAATCATCCAGGCCATGGCCTATAATGTGGCTAAATGGATTGGCGTTATGGCAACAGTGCTCAAAGGTCAGGTGGATGGGATAGTTTTAACCGGTGGTCTGGCTTATTATCGCTATTTTGTAGATTTGATAAAAGAGCGGTGTGAGTTTATCGCCCCCATCTACCTTTACCCCGGAGAGGACGAAATGCGAGCTCTTCTGGAAGGCGCTTTAAGAGTTTTACGCGGCGAAGAGCCAGCCAGGATTTATGAGAAAGAAATCAGGGAGGTTTAAGATGATAAAGAAACTGGATGAAATAATAACAACTGTTAAAAGTTATCCTAAAAAGAGACTGATAGTGGCCTGCGGCGAAGACCCGCACACTATTGAAGCCGTTTCCAATGCCCAGTCTGAAGGCCTGGTTGAAGTCATTATGGTCGGCAGTCTAAATAAGATTGAAGAAGCAGCTAAAAAACAAGGCGTTTCTGCCGTTTTTTCAAAAATTATTGATGAACCAGACCCCAAAAAAGCTCTGAAGCTGGCGGTTAAGATGTGCCGGGAAGGTGAAGGCGACATTCTGATGAAAGGACTGGTGACCACCGCCGATTATATGAGAGCCATCTTGGATAAAGAAAATGGACTGGTTCCACCTGGTGGGCTTCTTTCTCACGTGACAGTAATGGAAATTCCCACCTACCCCAAGCTTCTCATTCTCTCCGATGTGGCCGTGCTGGTGCTTCCTGACCTGGAGCAGAAGGTTAAAATCCTGGAATATGCCATTGAAGTAGCCAAGGCTCTGGAAATTGAAACACCTTATGCCTATCTGGTAAGCTCGGCTGAAATTGTCAACCAGAAGGTTCCCTCCAGCATTGAGGCTGCTCTGATTAAGGTCATGGCCGAAAGGGGCCAGATAAAAGGAGCGAAGGTGGAAGGTCCGGTGGGGGTGGATATTGCTATTTCTAAAGAGAGCGCCGGGATAAAAGGCTTTAAAGGCGATGGGGCTGGGGAAGCCGACATTCTGATTTTCCCCAACATTGAAGCCGGTAACGTGTTTTATAAAGCCTGCGCCATTCTGGCTGGAGCCAAGCTGGCGGCCAATGTGGTTGGGGCTAAGGTTCCCTGCGTTTTAACTTCACGCGGCGACAGCGAGGAATCCAAGTTTTATTCCATTGGCCTGGCCTCGCTTATTTCTACCAAAAGAGAGGTAAAAAAATAAGATTGGCCGGGTCTTTTTAGCTTTAATTCAAAAGCAGCAATAAATAGCACCTGGATTAAGATCCCCTTGTAGATTTGGCCAGAAGAGACTTTTTGCCCAGATAGTGGCTTTTTTTCTATCTTCTTTCCTGTTTGTTAAGCAAATAAGCTGCTCTCTGCATAAATTTAGACAAGAAATCTTGAAGATAGGCTTCCTCCAGCCCGAGGCAAGGGAGCATGAAGTAGATAGTTCCGTCAGGACCGATTCCATATAGCGTAGGTGCATATATAGGCCAATATTTTTTTAACTTTTTTGCGCTATAAATCGGGAAATTAGCTCCTGTGACCTGCTTTATTTCATCTAAAAGAGGCAGTTCTTTATCTGGAACAATACCAATAATTTTCACGTTTTCCGGAGGATTATTAAGAATATCTATGACTCTTAAACAGGGAGGGCAGTTCTTTAGTGAGAAAAACAGAATTAGATTTAATTCTATTTTAGCTGAAGATACTTGTTCTAATTGTTTTATGGGAAAATTTACTGTTATGGGAGTAACCTTTTCCCGGTATATCAGACTGCTCAAAAAAAGAATAATAGTCCCGGCCAGGATGAACAGAAGTTTCTTCATTGCTGGACATAATATTTGTATATCTTATATTGGTAGCCTGCGTCGCCGCTAATGATTGAACATAAATAGAGGTAGCCTTTGTCCTTTTGATAAAAAAGAGGTATAACTCTATCCTCGGAAAAAAATGGGGCGAGAGATTGTTGGTATAAGGCTTTGCCGTAATGATCATAAATCTGAACATAAGGAAACCAGTAAGCGTTGTCCCCAATATTTTTTTCTCTATTCACATAGATAACAGCGACGAAATTTTTATCAGCAAAAATACCGCTGACAAAAGAGCGCTTGGTAATAATATCCTGAAGCAAACCCTTCGAGTAATTAGGATCCATCAACATATTCTTTGTTTTCTTATCTAGGCTCAGGTTTCTGAAATTATGAGGGGCTTCTCCTATGATTTCTAACCTTTTTGTTTTCAGATTGATCTTGACCACTTTTACCCTTATGTCTGTTATATAAAATAATGTATCTTCATAGATATCCATAAAACATAAGGGGAGAAAAATATCAACCTCTTCTCTGATTTTTTTATATTCGCTCATTGACTGGGCTCCGTAATTATGTTCAAGAGGTAAGATATATTCTGTTTTCTGTCCGTTGAAATCTCTCATAAAGAGTATGTATTTTTGCCCTTCTGGCGACACAAAAAACCCGTGCATCAGGATATTTTTCTGGTAGATTTTTATATTTCCCTCCTGCTGCCAGGCCAAAATATCTCCTATTTTTTTAAACTCGGAGTTTCTTACATTTTCAAATACATAAATCCTGTGTTTCCCTGCATCAGCTACTGCCAGATATGGGGCTTGATAATCTAAGAATCCCAATCCACCAAATTCATCAGGACCAGGACCCATCCTGCCCCAGGCCTTTATTAATTTGCCTTCTTCATTAAACATCTTCAGCTGGTTATCTTTGTCTTTAATATCAGTAAAAAGTAAATTCCCACCTTGAAGCACAACAAACGATATGGAATGAAAAAGAGCATTATTTTCAACAGGAATCTCCTTAACTAATCTTATTTCCCAGGACAAGCAAAAATTGGAAAGAATTAAAAGCAAGCTGAAAAGGACAAATTTTTTCATTTGGTTCTCCTATGGGGAAGGAGGTCATCTATAAAGCTTAATTTGAAAAAACTATAACACAGTTGTGGGGTTCAAGACAACAATACCAGTTATTGCCCCCCCAACTTCCTATGAGTCTTCCTGCCAGTGCCCACCAGGCTTCAGTTAATGTCCCGTCTCCCACTGTTATCGTCCCCCATATTGGGTCCCTGGCATAAGCTTTTACACTGAAATTTAACATACTCATCATAATTCCCACTAAAATGAGAATTATGATAAAAAGTGAATAGATTTTTTTCAAAATCTTTTTTGTCATTATATGCCCCCTTTCTTCTTTGCTTTTATGACCTCCTTCCCTTATGAAGGATAAAAAAAAACAGCTTGTCAAGTATTTTTTTCTTTCAGGTTAGGGCGTTTGATTCGTCCATTCGGGCATATTATTCAATTTGTTTTGCTCGGCCTTAAGCCTCACCAGGTTGATTTTTAAGTGACCATATTATATTATCTAACCAGATGAAGAGAAAAGATTTAAGGAAAAAGCTTTTACCTGTGTTTCAGAAACATCCAGAAGTAAAACTCGTCTATCTTTTTGGGTCTCAAGTGAAAGCAAAAAGCGGTCCTTTGAGTGATTATGATTTTGCTCTCTACCTTGGGGAAAAAAACAAAAGGAAAATATTTGAGATTAAGTTGCAATTATTAAGTGAAATTGGCCAGATTCTTCAAAGCGATAAAATTGACCTGGTGATATTAAATACTGTTGAGGCGCCGGAACTAAAATACAACATTATCAAGGAGGGGAAATTAATCTTTGAAAGGGAGCCTTATAAAATTTTGGTTGAACCAAGAATTTTAAATGAATATTTTGATTTTCATATTTTATTAGTGAGAAATAAATTAACAAAGGCCAGGATATGACTAACATCTCGGTAATTGAAAATAGAATTAGCACTGTTAAAAAATATCTAAAAATTCTGGAAAGATACAAAAAAATTTCACGAAAAAAAATTGAGGAAGATATTGATCTGCGTGGGGCGGTGGAGCGCTATCTTTATTTGGCTGTCCAGGCTACTATTGACCTGGCAGGAGCTGTGTTATCGTTTAAGAATTTCCGTAAACCAGCTACCATGAGTGAAAATTTCCTTATCTTAGAAGAAGAGAAAATTATTGATAAAAAGCTTTGCCAGCAACTGGTTAAAATGGTTGGGTTTAGAAATATTATTTCCCATGACTATGGAGAAATTGATTATGATATTGTTTATGATATCTTGCACCATCGATTAGAAGATATAGAGGAATTTATAGAGATAATTAATAAAAAAATAGGAAGAGAGCGAGCGAGCTAATTTTCAGGCAGATTGTCTTCTAAATAATTGTTGTTCCAGCCTGTCCATCAGAGAAGAGATTTACCATTTAGGAAAGCAGGTGTTTGCGCCGCAATTTGGTCATCCGTATACTTTTCCTTTTAAGACGCAAAGTCTAAGCCAAATAAGCACTTACATAGGATGGAATTTTTAGCTACCTTACTCAGACGGCTTTTATTTAGAGTTTAATGATTAAGCTTCATCATTAAGCAATCATTAAGATCAAGTTGCCTCAGGCCGAATTACTTCAGGCCATCAGGCTGCAGATGGCGGCCACGTTGACCATATCATCGGCCGAGCAACCGCGGCTGAGGTCGCAGTAAGGTTTCTGCAGGCCCTGAACGATAGGTCCGATGGCTTCAGCTCCAGCCAGCCTTTCGGTCAGCTTGTAGCCGATGTTTCCGGCATCAAGGTCAGGGAAAATGAGCACGTTGGCTTTGCCGGCTACTGGCGAACCCTTGCACTTTCTTTCACCCACGGCTGGAACGAGAGCGGCATCGGCCTGCATTTCGCCATCAATCAGCAGGTCAGGAGCTTTTTCCTTAGCGATTTTGGTGGCGCTGATGACTTTATCCACATGGGGGTGGGTGGCTGAACCTTTGGTAGAGAATGACAGCATGGCCACCCGCGGCTCCAGCCCGGTTACGGCCTGGAAGTTTTTGGCCGAGGTAATGGCAATATCAGCCAGCTGAGCATCGGTCGGGTCCGGGACCACGGCACAATCGGCGTAGCAGAGAAGCTTATCAGGGAAGACCATGATGAAGTAGCTGGAGACAGTCTGGATGCCGGGAGCTGTGCCAACGGTGTAGAGCGCAGCCCGGATGACATCCCCGGTTGAAGAGATGTTACCACCAACCACGGCCCCGACTTTATCTTTAGCCAGCATACAGCCAGCAAAGTAGAGCGGGTTTTTGACCAGCTCGGTGGCCTGCTCCAGGGTCAATCCTTTGGCTTTCCGTCTCTCATAAACATGGTTGGCAAATTCTTCTTTCCAGTCTGAGGTCAATGGGTCCACAATTTCGATGCCGTCGATTTTAACGTTGTTTTCAGCGGCGATTTTCTTGATGTTTTCGGGGTTGCCGACCAGGATGGGCACACCAATTTTTTCTTCAATGATAGTTCTGGAAGCCTTCAGGGTGCGGATGTCTTCAGCATCCGGAAAGGCGATTTTTAAGTATTTTTTGGCTGCTTTTTCTCTAATTTCTTTTACAAAATTGCTTCCGCTCATTTTAGCCTCCTTAATTTAATCACCACATGCGTGGTGCATCTTTGACCACTCTGACCGTGTCTCTGGCCAGAAGCAGTTCTTCGTTGGTCGGAATCACGTAGACCGCCACTTTGCTGGTTTCTTTGGAGATTTTCATGCATTTGCCGCGCACGGCCTGTTTGTTGAGTTCCTCATCCAGCTCAATACCCAGGTTCTCCAGCCCTTCGCAGATCATCTTGCGAATAAGGACACTGTTTTCACCGATACCGGCCGTGAAGATGATGGCATCAGCACCGTTCATCTCAGCCATGTAGGCGCCGATGTATTTTTTGACCCTCAGGGCAAACATCTTCAAGGCTAACTGAGCCCGATGATGGCCTTCAGCGGCGGCTTTTTCGATGTCCCTCATATCGTTGCTCAGCCCGGAAACTCCCAGCATACCGCTCTTTTTGTTGAGAATGTTAAAAATGTCGGTGACGTTGCCAATGCCCTTATTAAACATGTACTCAACGATAGCTGCATCAATGTCCCCGGAACGAGTGCCCATAATCAGGCCTTCCAGTGGGGTTAGCCCCATGGTGGTGTTGATGGACTGACCGTTCTTGATGGCACAGGCGGAGCAACCATTGCCGAGGTGCAGGGTAATGACGTTTACTTCTTCCCGCGGTTTTCCCACCAGCTTGCGGTAGCGGTAGGCGACGTAGCGGTGAGAAGTGCCATGGAATCCGTAACGGCGAATGCGATATTTTTCGTAGTACTCCATTGGGATGGCATAAAGATAAGCTTCTTCAGGCATAGTGGAATGAAATGCCGTGTCAAAAACAGCCACCTGCGGAATCTTGTCGCCAAAAATTTCGTAGCAAGCATAAATACCTTTCAGGTTGGCCGGGTTGTGAAGAGGAGCTAAATCCGCGCATTCTTCAATCTGAGCCAGAACTTCTTTGTCGATCTTGACGGATTTGGTGAACTTCTCTCCGCCGTGTACGACCCGATGGCCGATGGCATGAATGTCATCCCAGCTGTGGATGCCTTCAATTTTGGTCCGGGGGTCTTCCATCCATTTCTTGATTCTGAGGATGGCTTCCCGGTGGTCGTGGATGGGTTCTATGGACTTGACTGGTTCCTGGCCTTCAGCCTCCAGGTTGACGATAGCGTCATCTTTGCCTATCCTCTCAATTAAACCCTTGGCCACCCGATGGTCGCTATCGGTTTCAAACATGTCAAGGTCGGTGTTAATAATTTGAAATTTGACGGAAGAACTTCCGCAGTTAAGCACAAAAACGTTCATTTTATGTTTCACTCCTTTTTAAGTATTAAGGAAAGTAAATATACCAGAACCTCAAGGTTAATTTCAATGATTTCAAGCAGTTTTCGTAATATATTTTTTGTTTTTTAGGTCCTTTTTTGGTGTTCTGGGCCCAGGTTGCCAGGCAGTTTAAGGTCTTTCTGCCTGAGTGTCCTGCGATTGTTGAAATTTATTCAAGAATTGGGCTGAATTTTATCCTTTGTGTCGCCTTTTGGATTGAACAGGATTGAAATATCTCTTTTACCGCGCTGCAGATAGGGGACTCCTTTAACCATCCAATCTGGCTTTGGGGTTCCTTTGAGATAATGGTCGAAAAATTCGTCCAGGTGGACGGTCCAGTACTTCTGGTTTTCTCGCTGCCGCAGGCCATGTTTTTCGCCGTTAAAGACGAACATCCAGGCCGGTTTGCCCAGACGCCGCATAGCCGTAAAAAATTCAATACCCTGGTACCACGGTACAGCATCGTCTTCGTCGTTGTGAATGGTCAGGTAAGGCGTCTGGACTCTTTCCACCCAGAAGATGGGTGAGTTTTCTATGAATTGCAGGGCTTTTTCCCAGGGCGGGCTGCCGATGCGGCTCTGGGTCTTTTCATACTGAAAAGCTCGAGACATACCGGTACCCCAGCGGATTCCGCCGTAAGCACTAACCATGTTGGAGACAGCCGCTCCAGCTTCGCAGGCCGCGAAGATGTTGGTCCGGGTAATTAAATAAGTAATCTGATAACCACCCCAGCTGTGGCCCTGAATGCCTATTCTTTTTGGGTCAACAAAGCCCAAACTGACGACTTTTTCTACGGCCGGCACGACGCATTTCAGGGCGCTAAGACCGGGATAGCCCACCTCGTAGATAATATCTGGCATCAGGATAATGTAGCCATTGGAAACATAGCGGGTGAAATTTATGTTGGTGCCGGGTCCGGGAGCATAATACCGGTGAAGCTGGTCGCTCAGTCGTTCATAAATGTAGACCATCAGGGGGTATTTCTTACCGGGGTCAAAGTTTTCCGGTTTGATTAGCACAGCCTGGAGCTCCTTTCCGTCAGCGTTGAGGTAGGTAATAAGCTCTGCCTTACCCCAGAGATATTCGGCCTGCTGCGGGTTGGCCTGACTTACTTTTTTCAAATTGTTGAATTCCGGACCACTGGTCCAGAGGTCCGGGAATTCTTCAAAAGTCTGAATGGTGAAGACATAGATTTCAGCGTTTTTGGCTTTTTGCAGGTTGCCGAGCATTTTATCCAGGTAAATAAGTTTTTTGGGTGGCTCGTTTTTAGCCGGGTCAAGGCGGTAAAAGCCGGTGGCTTTGGTCTTTTCGTTAAAGGCCGAAAGGAGCAAATGTTTTTTGAAGGATATGGCTTTTTCCTCCGGGTCTAACTTCTGATAGCGCAGCATCAGGTTATTTTCCCGGCCGTATTTTCCGGTCAGAACCCGGGCGGAAGTGCCATCAGGCTTAATTTCCCAGATATCATAGCGGTCGTAGAGAAGGACAGAAGCGTCGTTTTCCGTCCAGCCGGCCAGGCCATAAGCCGGGGGCTCGTTTGGTGTGTCCCATTCCTCGCGGAAGAAATTGACGCCAAGCTTTGAAGTCAGGTCAAATTTTTTGCCATCAGCCAGCCGGTAGCTGAACCAGGCGTTGACTAAGTCATCATAGAAAATTAGATAATTAGCATTGGGCGAGAAGCTGACAGCGTTTGGAAATTTCTCCAGAATCCTGGTTTTTTTCCCGCTGTTGATATCAACCAGATAATAATCCGCATAGTTCCTATCCCAGGAAATGAGCTGTCGGTAAGGTTGATTATCAACACCAAGTACTTTGCGTCCATCGTCAGAAAGTCTGATTTCTGGAAGGTTTTCCGAGCCGAGGGGGACGATTTTTCTATCCCTGGTATTGAGGTGGCAAACAGCTAAATAATTTTTTTTCTTTTCTTCTTCAGCCCGAACTTTCTGCATCGGCTGGAGCTCAGGGTCAGTCCAGCTCCAGATGTCAACTTTTATCGGCTCGGGTGCATTTTCAGGTTCTGGCTCTGGTACTGGAGCGTAACCGAAGAAGAGCAGGCTGCCATCTTTAGAGAAAGAAGGGGTGCGGTTTTCACTTGGAGCGGTCTTAACTGGCAAGGCCGATGTTTTCGGTCCAGCAATTTCTGCCGCTTCAGTCATCTTTTCCTGCCATAAATAGAGTTTGTATGGAGAAACTTTTTCCTGATAACTATCCCGATCGCTCAGAAAGGCAAGCTTCTGACCCTTTTCATCAAAGGCTAGTTTTAGGTAATGACCTTGACCTTTGAGCAGGGTAAAAGTTTTTCCAGCGGCCGGCTCCAGGATAAAGGCTCCATCCTCTTCTGGTTTTTTTGAAGACACAGCATAGGCCAGATAGCGCCCGTCTCGGGACCAGATATATTCAGTTACTTCCTGGACGGAAAAGGTCTTTCCGGTTTCAAGCTCCCGGATAACCAGTTCGGTGCCGGGTTCTTTTTTCTTTTCAGGCTTTTTCTCATCTTTTTTCTCTTCGGCTTTAGGCTCAACTTTCTGTTCTGGTTCGGTTTTGGCGGTTGGTTTGGCCTCAGGCTCTTTTTTCTCTGCTTCTTTTTTCTCTTCTGTCTTGTTGGCCTTGTCAGTCTCTTTTGCTAGAGGAGGCTCCAGGAGATAGGCGAGGTATTTGCTTGATTCTTCAGCCAATTTAAAACTTTTTACCCGGTCTATGGTGGTTTGCTGTCCGGTCTTAAGGTTTATAATGCCCAGGCCATTTTTCGGCTGTTCTTCTGGTTTTTTCTTTTCTTTTTTGGCTTTGTCCACTTCTGCTTTTGGCGGGACAATGGTATAAACCACGAATTTATCATCAGCAGAGATAGCAGCGTCGCGGCCGCGGGCATAGCGGTTTTCCTTACCGCTTTGTATATCCAGGATGACCAGCTCCGGGTCTCCTTCACCGGGGACCAGAGAATAAATCAACCAGCGGCCATCGCTGCTGAGTTTAGTACCCTGGATTGACTTCCAGGTGTCATAAGCATCGTAAGTTATGGCTTTTTTATTGGTTTGAGCATGAATAATGGGAATGAAGAGCAACAGAACGACCAGAAGCAAAAGCCATTGATTTTTTTTGTTTTTGCCTCTCATTCGGGTCCTCCCTTGATAGTTCATAAATTATTCAAATTGCTATTTAGCTGATAATTTTCCTCCCGGTCAACTAAATTCAGGAAGGAAATAATTTTTTTCATAACTGAAGGAATATTTGCAGATTGCCTTCTGATAATTAAATGTTAACAAAATTGCAACTTCCTGTTATGCCTAAAAATATATCTAGGATTAATCCTCCCTTCGGTTTTTCCATCTTAGCCGTAAGGAGATTTGGTTTTTTCTAAAATTCAGGTTCATCCCGTGAAGTAAAGGTAAACAGCGATGATTATCATAATGACGATGATTGAAGCCACCAGGTCCCACCGGCTCCAACTGGCCCGGGTAGCTTTTCTATGTTCCTCGTTGATGGTACCAAAAGTCAGACCCGAGATTTTCTGATAATCCGGTTCTTCTGTTGAGTAACTGACCAGATACATCACAGCTATGGATATGAGAAAGATTACAAGACTGTAATATTGAAAGTAGATGTTGTTAATAATCCACAGGAAGGACCCTTCAGGGTAGCGGAAGCCCGGTATTAATTTGACCGGGGTATCCACGGCCAGGCGAAATAGACCGAGGACAAATCCGGTGGAAAGAGCGGCTAAACAGCCCTTAGCGTTTAGGCGCTTATTGAGGATGCCAGCAAAGAAAACTACAAAGATAGGTGGGGCTAGATAGGCCTGAACACCCTGAAGATAATCATAAAGGCCTTTCCCGCCGCGGATGACCGGAAGCCAGGCCAGGCCGATGAGCACCATCACTGTAGTGGCTATCCGGCCGACGCGGACCAGGCGTTCCTGGGAAATGTTCTTTTTTATCCTGGAATAGAAGTCGATGGTAAAAAGAGTGGAGGAAGCGTTGAAAACACCAGCCAGAGAGCTCATCAAGGCAGCCAGCAGCCCGGCCACCACGATACCCCGAACTCCGACCGGGAGAACGTGAGCCACCATTAGCGGAAAGGCCTGCTGGGCCTGATCCCTTATTATCTGTCCATCAGGTCCTATCAGCTGCTGCTGGAGAGCCGGGACCTTTCCGCTGACTGCAAGTCCGTAGCAGATAATTCCCGGGATGATGAAGATAAAAACCGGAAGCAGTTTGAAATAGGAAGCAGCAATTGAGCCACGGCGAGCCTGAGTTTCGTTTCTGGCGGCCAGGGCCCTCTGAACAATGTACTGGTCAGTGCACCAGTACCAGAGTCCGATAATGGGAGCGCAGAAAAGCATACCCAGCCAGGGGTAATTGTCGTTGAAGTACCAGGCCATTCTTCCCGCTTCTTTGACCGGAGCCCAGGTGCCGGCCATTCCGTGGGGAATGAGCGGTTTCCAGAGGTTAAACATCTCTGAACCGACAATCGAACGAAGTTCAGACCATCCGCCGATGTAGTGCAGACCGAAAATTGTGACCAGGGCAGAGCCGATAATAAGGACAATGGTCTGAATGGCTTCAGTGTAGGCCACAGCACTCAGTCCACCAAGAACTGTATAGATACCGGTTATTATTATGACCAGGAAAGAGCCTACCCAGAAACTATCAAGCCCGTAGAAGTTTATTTCAGGAAGAAGCACAGAAAATACTACACCGCCGGCGAAGACCCCGACAGCAATTTTGGTCAGAACGTAAGCTACCAGGGAAATTGCAGAAAGAACTGTTCGAGCCTCCGGAGAAAATCTTCTCTCCAGAAATTCTGGCATGGTAAAAACCCGAGAGCGCATGTAAAAGGGAACCATGACCCAGGCCAGCACTAAGAGGCACCAGGCATGGAGTTCATAGTGGGCCATGGCCACGCCGTCAGTGGCGCCGGAGCCGGCCAGTCCGACAAGATGTTCTGAGCCGATGTTGGAAGCAAAAATTGAAGCCCCAACGATGAACCAGCCCAGGTGCCGACCAGCCAGGAAATACTGGTCGGTGGTCTTTTCTTTCTGGCGCTTTATGGTCCACCAGGCAATGCCGGCAATAAGGACAAAATATCCGGCGATGACCATCCAGTCAATCCAGCTCAACATCATATGATTACCTCCTGGGAGTTGACTTTCGGACAAATATCTTTGAAGTCAACTCTGGAAGATAAGAATACTTTTGAAAAAAAGATTTGAAAGGAGGAAGGTAAAAAAACAGGCAGAACTAAAAGACTCATATCCAGGATTCGGAAGCAAGGCAGGTGATTTTTAAGACTACCAGTAAAGAGATCCGGGTTAAGACTGAAATATGGTCTGCTTTCTGATAATTTCTTTATCAAACTCAAGATTTATTCCTGCTTGATTGGAACATATTATTGCGCTTGATTTAAGTTTAATCAGAGAGATATATTACATATTTGAAAATTTCTAGTCAAAAGTTTTTTAAACTGGGGACACAAACTATATTTCCTATTTTTAGTGGAAAAGCCATAGATAAGTAGGAAAGATAATAAAGATAATATTTTGGCCAGTTTCCTTCGTGAAAGAAAAAATCAAGAAGCACTAGAGGATTTAAAAAACATTTTGCATTTTTTTAAGAAATTGGCTGTCTTCAAATAGGCGCGGGGAAGGGGCCGGCTGCTACTGTTTTCCCTTATTTTTTATTTCTAAAAATTGGAAATATAGATTGCGTCCCTAATTTCTATTTCTAATGGGTTGCAGGGTGAAGGACCAGGAATAACCCTGGGGTTTAATCAGGTACTGCGGATGGGGCCTGGCACCCCAGGAATCGTCGCCGCCCACCCCCATTTGCTTCAGGTCAATGGTCAGGTGAAGATTGCTCCGCCGGGGAATTTCCAAAGAGTGTTTTTCCCCACGCTTGTTCAGGGTTAGATCTTCTGGTGTATAGGGGACGGCAGAAAATTCAAACAGCGGCTGGCCGATAAATTTTATTCCGTAACCATTTTTATTCGTTATTCTGAGCCACCTGGTATCAGTCCGGTTGCCAAATTCCTGGGCGCTGACATAGGGAATAACTTGCTCTTCTTTGTTTGTCCTGTAAATTCCCACAAAAGCAGAAGTTTTCCGGTCGCAATAATTTTCATGAGGTCCGCGGCCATAGTATTCAATCTGGTCAAAGCCATCAGCCATCCCCAGGAGCATTCCTACCCGCGGAATTTCTGATAGTTTTTCCGGATGTGCTGGCTTAAATTCGTTGTCGATTTTTACTGACCCATCCCTGGCCACAGTATAGACCACTGTCTGGGTGGCTTCAACGGAGGGGAGATGAAAATCAATTCTGATCGTGACTTTTCCAGTTTTCTCCTGACTGACCTGGAATCCTTTAACCTGCCGGTTAAGACTGGCTTCTCTCCAGGCTTTAAGCCGCATCGGCATTCTGTTGCCAAAATCGTTATCAGTTGGAGCCCGCCAGAAATTAGGCAGCGGACCGTCCTTCAACAATTCAACTTTCTGGAATTTATAGGAAACCAATCTACCTTCCATCCGGTTGAAGGTCAGAAGGAAATCTTGGCCGCTGATGGTTATTTCATTCTTATTTTGTTTGCTTTCTTTTACTTTCAATTTAGGTAATTTTTCTGAAGGTTTGGTAGATGCTGTTCTCTCCTGTCCTGACTGGTAGGCATTCCTGGAGGTTGTTAACTCATCTGTCAGATTTAATTGTCCTGAGGCGATGAGATGGCCGGCTGGAATTAACCCATGAGCCATTTCTCTGGCGGCTACTAACTCCAGGTTGAGGAAGACTTCTCCGGCTGAATTCAGGACTTCAGCCGGAAGACTTATTTTTACCTCGGCTGACTGCCAGGGCTTTATTTCTGGACAGGGTATGGAGCTTTCGACTTCCTGCTGACCATCCTTGAGTAACCGCCACTGCAAGAAAAAATCATTTTGATTCAAGCTCAGGAAATCATACTTATTGGTGATTCTAATTCTAACCTCACTTTTATCGGTTGAATCTTTGGCGATTTCTATCAGCTCAAATTTAGCCGGCTGATAAACTTTCTTCACTTCCCACAGTGCTGGATGCGGCGTCCTGTCTGGCGCTACCAAGCCATTGCAGCAGAAATTATCGTCAGACGGTGTTCCGGGCGGCCCAAAATCACCACCATATGCCCAGAACAACTCGCCCTTATCATTTTTCTTAGCCAGGCCCTGGTCTACCCAATCCCAGATAAAACCACCCTGAAGTACCGGATATTTTTCAATAACCTCCCAGTAGTCCTGGAGATTACCGGTGCTGTTTCCCATGGAGTGGGCGTATTCGCACAGGATCAGCGGTCTGGTGGGATTGCTCTTGGCATATTTCTCCAGATGCTCAATGCGGGCATACATCGGGCAGTAGATATCGGTGTTCCAGCTCAGCTCGGCTCTTTCATAATGAACAGGCCGGCTGGGGTCGCGCTGCTTTATCCAGCGATATCCTTCTTCAAAATTGACCCCATTTCCAGCCTCATTGCCCATAGACCAGATGACCACCGAAGGGTGATTCTTATCTCTTTCTACCATTCTTTTAATCCGGTCCAGATGGGCCGGCCCCCAGTCTGGATTCTTAGCCAGACTCTTTTCGCCATAACCCATCCCGTGGGATTCTATGTTAGCTTCGTCAATTAAATAAATTCCGTAATAATCACACAGTTCATACCAGCGGGGATCGTTGGGATAATGGCTCGTCCGAACGGCATTGATGTTGTTTTGCTTCATCAGCTTGATGTCCTGGACCATGGATTCTTCTGAAATCACATGTCCGGTCCAGGGGTCATGCTCGTGACGGTTTACGCCCCTAAAATAGACAGCCCGACCATTTATCAGCAGCTGACCGTTTTTAATTTCAACCGTCCGGAAGCCGATCATTCTGGCCACGGCTTCAAGCGGCCGATTCTTTTCATCACTGAGTTCCAGACCTAAAGTGTAAAGGTTAGGAGTCTCAGCACTCCAGGGTTTAATGCCTGGCAGGCTGGCTTTAAAATTTAAGAGTTTTTTCTCGCCAGGTTTGATAGTGAAAGTCTTTTTTTCCAAAAAAAGCTTTTCCCCGTTTTGGTCCTCAACCAGAGCAGTCAGAGTGTAGACCTGAAGTTTCCTGATCCTAGTTGCCGAATCTTTCTGGTCATTAAGAATTTCCACCTCCAGGTTCAAAAGGCCATTCTGATAGCTTTCGTCGAGTGAGGTGCGGGCAAAAAAGTCCCTGATTCTAACTTTCGGAGCGGCGTAGAGATAGACATCGCGTTCTATGCCTGAAATTCTCCAGAAATCCTGACATTCCAGGTAAGAACCATCTGACCAGCGATAAACTTCTAAGGCTAAAAGGTTTTCGCCGGGCTTAAGGTAAGGGGTAAGCTTAAACTCGGCCGGGGTTTTGGAATCCTGGCTGTAGCCTACTTTCTGACCATTAACCCAGAGGTAAAAAGCTGATTTAACCGCGCCAAAGTGGATAAAAACATCCTGGTCTTTCCAGCTATCAGGCACCCTGAATTTCAATCTGTAGGAACCAACGGGATTGTTATCATGCGGAATATGTGGTGGATCAGGATTGCTGGTGAATTCATAGGGTATATTCACGTATATCGGAATTCCGTATCCCTGGAGTTCCCAGTTCGAAGGAACCTCAATCTCTTTCCAGCCGGAGTCATCAAAGTCTATTTTCCAGAAGTCAAGAGGCCTGTCTGCTGGCTTTGGTACCCAGTTAAACTTCCATTTTCCGTTCAGAGATTTATACCAAGGAGAATTTTTAGGCTCACTCTTAAAAGCTGAATCAAGGTCAGGAAAGGGTATAAAAGTAGCGCGCGGCGATTCTGTATTTATAGCAAAAACCTTAGGATTTTCCCAGTCGTTAACCGGGATTTCCTGAGTTGAAGCAGTAAAAGACCATCCCAGAAAAATTAAAAATAGCCCAGAGCCCAGAAATAGAAGCATCAAGCTATTAAGGCTTATCATTTTTCTTTCATTTTTCATCTGGCTCTCCCGCCGGCTTAAACGTGGATTATTTTCTTTAGCCCGATCGGCTTACAGCTTAAATGATATTTTTTAGGACTGAGCAGTGTCAAGAAAAAGAAAATAAGTCAGATGGCCAGAATTTCGTTTGACTGGTTGAAGCCTGCCAGGATAACTGAGCCTGTTGTTTATGAAACGCTTTTCCCAAAAAATTACCTGACCTATTTCAGGCAATCATCCTTAAGATAATTGGTTAAAAGGAAGAATTTCAAACGGCAGCCCAGAGTTTTTCAGGGTAATGTCCAGCTTTTATCAGCTGCCTTAATCCGGCCTGGACCCAAGGTCTATCTTCCTGGTAAGTCACTCCAAACCAGAGCTCCTCAGTGGTTAAAACCCGAACTCTGGCTTTTTTCTCCCGGGCCAGGGCTCCTACTACCTCTGGTATGTAAAATTCAGATTTCAGTAGCTCAGCGGTTCCTTGGTTAAGAAAGTGGTGAAAACGCCGCTCCAGCTCAGCGAAAATGCTTGGTGTCAGGCCAAAAATGTTCATTGAGGCCAGATCATCGGGCGAGAGGAGATGCCAGCTCTGCCCATCTTCGGTGAATTTGATGCCGTCAGGAAATTTCTTTACTTTAGTCCTTTCTCGCAGGTCGAGTAAATAACCATCATCTGATACCTGGCAGATTCCTCTGGCCACATGTCCATGTTCAGAAAGGGTGTTGCCCAGCCTGTAGGCAACCAGGGCATAGTTGTAATGGTCGGGACTGTCTTCTACCTTTCTCATGTATTCGGCCAGCTTTTTGATGGCTTCATAACCGTAAAAATCGTCGGCATTAATCACCAGGAAATTTCCTGGAACTTCATGACGGCAGAGGAGCACTGCCTGTCCCGTACCCCAGGGCTTGGTTCTTCCTTCCGGCACCTTAAAGCCAGCCGGAAGAGCTGAATCCAGCTCCTGAAAAACGTAGGAAACCCTGAAATGCTTTTCAGCATTAGCTCCGATTTTTTCCCTGAAAGCCTTTTCTAATTCCCGGCGGATGATGAAAACTACTCTTTCGATTCCGGACCTCCAGGCGTCAAAAAGGGAGTATTCGATGATAATTTCACCGTTGGGGCCAACAGGGTCTATCTGCTTCAGTCCCCCATACCGGCTACCGATGCCTGCAGCCATTATGACCAGAGTTAATTCTGACATTTTTTGGCCTCGTCCAATCAAAATAATGTCAAAAGCTGTTTGATTTTTTATATCAAAAAAAACGAGGTAAATAAAGCAAAAAATTATAAGTTAAAGGCTGGCTGGTGGAGTAGAGTAACTGAGGCCACCTTACAACCAGGAGATATTTATTGTATAATTCAATGGTAAAAGGTTGATACCCATGATTCGCTCTACAACAGTAATCTGCATAAGGCACCAGGGGCAGGTGGTTATGGCTGGGGATGGCCAGGTAACCATGGGCCAGACTGTCCTCAAATCGACCGCCCAGAAGGTCAGGCGTCTTTATAAAGGCAAAGTCCTGGCCGGGTTTGCGGGAGCCACCTCCGACGCTTTTGCTCTTTTTGCTCGTTTTGAAGCCAAACTGGAAGAATACCGGGGCAACCTCTCCCGGGCAGCTATTGAACTGGCTAAGGACTGGCGGATGGATAAATCACTCAGACAGCTGGATGCTTTGCTGATTGTGGCTGATGAAAACAACACTTTCTTGATTTCCGGTACCGGCGATGTGGTTGAACCAGATGATGGAATAACGGCTGTGGGTTCTGGTGGGCCATACGCCCTGGCGGCGGCCCGGGCTCTTGTCAGACATACCGAACTTTCAGCCCGGGAAATTGCTCTGGAGGCCTTGAGGATTGCTTCGCAAATATGTGTCTATACAAACGATAATTTTACAGTTGAGGAACTCTGATGGCCATTGAACTCGGTGGTAAGGTAATTAAAGAAGAAAAATTGATTTTTCGTGAACCAGAGGGCGAGCTTACGCCCCAGCAGATTGTGGCTGAGCTGGATAAGTACATAATCGGTCAGAAGGCTGCCAAAAAAGCTGTGGCTATTGCCCTGAGGAATCGCTTCCGGCGCCGCAAACTGCCACCGGAACTGGCTGATGAAATTGCTCCCAAAAACATTCTGATGATAGGACCCACGGGGGTGGGTAAAACAGAGATTTCCAGACGGCTGGCCAGGTTGACCTCATCCCCATTTCTCAAGATTGAAGCCAGCCGTTTTACTGAGGTCGGTTATGTGGGCCGGGATGTAGAATCAATGGTACGTGATCTGGTGCGAATCGCCGTGGATATGGTCAAGCAGGAAAAGATTAAGGAAATTGAATCTAAGGCTAAAGCCAACGTTGAAGAAAAACTTCTGGACCTGCTTCTGCCGCATAACCGCCGGAAGGACCAGTCAGCTTCTCCAGAAGACCAGAAAAAGTTTCAGGAAACCAGGGAAAAGCTCCGGGCCCGGCTGCGAGCCGGCCTGCTGGATGAGCGGTTTGTGGAAATAGAGGTTAAGGAAAAACCGACTCCCCCTTTTGAATTCTTTGCCAGCAATGGCTTCGAAGACATCGGCATTCAGATTCAGGAAATAATGCCGGGTATCTTTGGAAACAAAACCAAAAGACGCAGGGTTAAGCTAAAGGAAGCCCGAGAAATTTTGCTGGAAGATGAAGAGAAAAGGCTAGTGGATATGGACCAGGTAGCCCGCCTGGCTATAGAAAGAGTGGAACAATCTGGAATCATCTTCCTGGATGAGCTGGATAAAGTAGCCGGACGAGAATCAGGGGTTGGCCCTGATGTCAGTCGTGAGGGGGTGCAGCGTGACCTGTTGCCCATAATAGAAGGAACTACGGTAAGTACCAGGTATGGTTTAGTTAGAACAGACCATATTCTTTTCATTGCAGCCGGGGCTTTTCATGTCACTAAACCTTCAGACCTGATTCCTGAACTTCAGGGCCGCTTTCCCATCAGGGTAGAGTTAACCCCCCTGACCAAGGAAGATTTTGTCAGGATTCTGACCGAAACCGAGAATGCTCTTATCAAGCAGTATAAAGCCTTGCTGGCTACCGAAGGAGTGGAAGTGGACTTCACTGATGAAGCTATTGAGGAAATTGCCTCCATTGCTGAAAAGGTAAACGAAGAAGCCGAGAACATTGGGGCCCGTCGCCTGCACACGGTTATGGAAAAGGTAATGGAAGATATTTCTTTTGAGGCTCCGAACCTCAGCGGCCAGAAAATTCTGATTACCAGAGAATATGTACAGAAACAATTGAGTGACATCCTCAAAGACCAGGACCTGAGGAAATTCATCCTCTGATGAAGGCAAGACTTCTGATTTTAGCAGTCCTGTGGTTGATGCTCATAACTACCGGCTGCGGTCGGAAAGGGGCTTTACAGGACCCGGTTCCCAGGATACCCCAGACAGTCAATGATTTGAGGATTGTCCAGCAGGGGAGCCAGCTGCTTTTCAGATGGACCCCGCCTGTTAGTTACCTAAACGGCCGGCCTCTCCAGGTTGCCGCTGTGGAGATTATGGCTCTGGAACTCAAGAGCGGGGAAAGCTCTAAAAACCGCCTTGAAGTTATTTTCAGACAGACTTCAAAATCAATAACCGAGTTGAACCTGGGCCAGCTGGAAATCAGTAGGGAAAAAGCCACTCTCAACCTGAATCTGGCCAGAGTAGCAGACAAAAATCTGGTCTTTGGGCTCCGGGTTAAAGGGGAAAAAGGGGGTTGGTCTGAGTTTTCCAACCTGGTTCAATTCAGACCTGAGTTTGTCCCGCTACCTCCTTCTGAGTTACAGGCTCAGGTACAGGAGGACAGAATCTTACTTTCCTGGAAAGCTCCTGAGACCGGCCTTGACGGGAAAATACTAACGAAAAAGGTTGTTTACAACCTTTACCGAGACAGCGGTCAGGGCTTTGAGCTTTTGACCGGAAATCCGCTTTCCCAGCCTTTTTTTGAGGATCGAAATTTTCTTTTTGGTCAGAAATACCGTTATTCAGTAAGAGCTGCTCTGGCAGAAGCACCAGGACTTAAAGAGAGTGCTGACTCGGAAGTTCTGGAATTGCTCCCTGTTGATAAGTTTCCTCCTTCACCCCCTGCTGAAGTTACGGCGGTGGCCGGTTCTGAAGGAGTGGCCATTTCCTGGCTGCCAAACCAGGAAAAAGACCTGGCCGGATATCTGGTCATCAGGTCCGAATCCGGGTCTGAAGAAATTCTGCTAACTCGGGAGCTAGTGACCGCTCCGGTTTTTAATGATCTCTCAGTTGAAAAGAATCGGCTGTATGTTTATTCTATAAAGGCGGTGGACAAGGCGGGTAACGAGAGTCCACCGACCAGAATTAAGGTAAGAACATAAAAAAATGAAAATCTATCGTTTTCGCTATCGGAGAAAGGTTTTTTACGGTCTGCTAAAAGAAGAGGTTCTTTTTCCAGTCAAGGGTTCAATATTTAAGAATTTCCAGATTGATGATAGCGCCATCCCCATTTCTGAGGTAACGGTACTGCCGCCTGTTATGCCCACCAAAATAGTGTGTGTGGGCCGTAATTATCGGGAACATGCCGATGAGCTGGGCAACCAGGTTCCTCCCGAACCACTTCTTTTCTTAAAACCGCCCAGCGCCATCATTGGCCCGAATCAGCCCATTATTTATCCCGAGGTATCCAGCCGGGTGGACTATGAAGGGGAGCTGGCTGTGGTCATTAAGAAGAAGCTAAAAAATCTTAAAGAAGACGATAGCTGGCAGGATTATGTGCTCGGTTACACCTGCTTTAACGATGTCACTGCCCGGGACCTTCAGTCAAAAGATGTTCAGTTTACCCGGGCTAAGTCCTTTGATACTTTTGCTCCTATTGGTCCCTGCCTGGTGAGCGACCTGGACCCGAGCGGCCTTCAGCTTAAGACTTTCTTAAACGGAAAGCTGGTCCAGTCAGGCAATACCAGAAACATGATTTTTAACGTCCCTTATCTTATCGGATACATCTCAAGGATAATGACTCTGGAACCCGGTGATGTAATAGCTACTGGGACTCCATCCGGAGTTGGGCCGATGCAGCCCGGCGACCGGGTCGAGGTTCAGATTGAAGGAATCGGAACGCTATCAAATTTTGTTAAAAAAATAAAATAGGTAAAGGGAGGAGCGATGAAATTATTTCTCGATACGGCTAACCTGCAGGAGATTAAAGAAGTAGCCAGCTGGGGCATTCTGGATGGAGTGACCACCAATCCTACTCTTTGTGCTAAAGAAAATGTTCCCTTCGAAGAGCTGGTCAAGGAAATCTGCAGCCTGGTTTCTGGTCCGGTTAGTGTCGAATGTGTTTCGACCAGAGCTGAGGACATAGTGGAGGAAGCTCGCAGGTTAAACAGCATGGCTTCAAACCTGGCCATCAAGATTCCAATTAATATTGAAGGTTTAAAAGCTACCAGGATACTGGCTGAGGAAGGGATAAAAGTCAATATGACTCTGGTCTTTTCACCTTCCCAGGCTTTACTGGCAGCTAAAGCTGGAGCCGCTTTTGTCAGTCCATTTATCGGCCGTCTGGACGATATCTCCCATCACGGGATGGAGCTTATAGAACAAATTGTGGCCATTTATGAAAACTATAATTTCGAAACCGAAATAATAGTGGCCAGTGTGCGTCACCCCGGTCATGTAGTGGAGGCCGCTCTGCTCGGGGCTCACATTGCCACCGTGCCCTTCTCGGTTATGGAAAAGCTGGTCAAACACCCATTGACTGACCTCGGCATAGAGAAATTTCTTCAGGATTGGAAAAAAGTCTCTTTGAAGTAAAAATCAGCTTATACCTTTCAGATAGAGATTTTGAATGAAATTTTTGAAGAAAAGAAAAGGCCTGGTTGCTTTTCTGGTAGTGGTAGCCTTTCTTTACGCTGTTCTCTCTTTTGCTAAAAGCTTTTTTCTGAAACAGCTGGGAAGCCGGTTAAACCAGGCATTTGAAGTTGAAGAGATAAAATTAACCTACCTTCCCCCGGGCCTGACCATAAAAAACCTTAAAGCCCGCTCTGAAAACCCGGCTTTTTCCCTTGAAAAACTCAGAGTTTCTCTGCCTTTTTTGTCTTTGCTTAAAAAGGAAAAGCCGGTTACGGTAGAAATTTTCAGGCCTGTTCTGGTTTATAAAGCCCTGGAAACTACAGGCGGGACAGGAGGATTTAGCCAGTGGCTCCTGGAACTCCCACTGGTTATTGAAAGCGGTTACCTGAACGAAGGCCGATTTTCTTTTGAGCTAAACCAGGGGAAGTATGAGCTGGAAGGTGTTTCCGCGGCTTTCCATCTACGGGCTGACCGCTTTAATCTCCTTTTGAGAGCCGGCAGGTCAAAAATCCGTCCTTACGACTCGCCGGAGGTTCTGGAAGGAGGAGTGGAGGCTCTGGTCAGCTCCAGAGGTCGAACCATAACCCTGAATAGAGTAATAATTCAGGGAGAAAATTCCGCCGTACGTCTTGAAGGAAAGATTGCCCGTTTTGAGACTACCAGGGTTAATCTGAGGGCCGTTTATAACCTTGACACAGACTTCATAATGAAAGCCCTCGATATTCCTTTTGAATGGGGAGGCAAAACTGCTGGTGAGATAACCATTAATAACGAAAGCGGTCCTCTTATTATCAAATCTGATTACCGGACCAGAGATTTTCAACTTAATGGGGTAGATATGGGGACGGTGGAAGGTCAGGTGGTGGTAGAAAAGGGGAAAGGGGGCCAGATTCTGGCTGAAGTAAAAAAAGAAAAACAGCCGGTCGAAAGGGTGGTCATAAGTTATGAGGCCGGTAAAGTGGAAGGGCAGATGTCTGGTTTCCATCTTGATCCCATAATGAAATATGCTTCAGTTCCCTGGCCAGTGGCCTCTCCGGCCTGGGGTAATTTTAGCCTCAGCCAGGGCCAGCTTCTGGCTACGGCTGAATTTCGCGACGAGGTGGAAAAAGAAGCGACTGGCGGCCGACAGAGATTTAACGGACGGGTTCTGGTGGAGCTGAACATCCCAAACAGAGACCTGAAGATTCAGTCCAGGGATTTGCAATCATCCTTCGGGCGAATGAATGTTTCGGGAAGGGTTTTGATTGGACAGCAGATTGACCTGGAAATAAGAGGCCAGTTCCAAAACATTAAAGCTGCCAGGGAATTTACTGAAAAAATTTTCAACACCGAATTTGATTTTCCTGAAATAAGGGGGGCCGGACGGGCAGATGTAGAGATAAAGGGAGATTATTCCCAGCCGGCTCTGAACTTTGAGTTTGCCTGTTCTCCGGCCGGTTTTGAGCGTTTTGAAGCCAACACTGCTAGAGGTCAGGTCCAGGTTTCCGACGGGCAGGTGGCAGGCCGGGTCTATGTCTTGGATAAGAATTTTCAGGGTCAGATTGATCTTAAAGCAGAAGAGGGAAGAACTGAAATCAAATTCTATTCAGAAAGAGCACTGGTCGAGACGGTTCTGGCTTATCTTGGGGTTAATTTTCCTATTAAAGGTCCAGTTGAGGGTCAATTTCTTTACAGCACTTCTGCCGACCAGCTGGCAGTTGAGGGAGAGTTTATTTCTGAGGAAATGTTCTTACTGGGCAGCCGGATAGAAAAAGTCAGGGGGAAAATAAACTGGCAGGATAATCAGCTGAGTTTTCCAGAACTCAATTTTGTCCTTAATGGCGGCCAGATTGGAGGTCGACTGACTCTCGGGTTTGCTCCTGATACCTATGATTTTGACCTGCAGGCTCAAAATGTTGCTCTGAAACCTTTTTCTTCAGATTTTACTGGCTCTCTGACCATAAACCTTAAAGGCAAGGGGACTTTTGTCGAGGACCGTCCATATGGAGAGTTTTCTATCGATAAATTTGGGGTTTTCTTCATCAAGGCCACTGAAGCCAGAGGAGTTTATTACCTGAATTTTCGCGAGAATAATCTGGGAGTGGAAATAAAGGGCCAGGTCCTGCCTGGTGATAGTAGTTTTGAAGTTAAACTGGAAATTCCTTTTGACCGAGATTTTCTGGCCGGGGAAGTCCGGGGGAAACTGACCAATCTGGACTTTCTACTTCCCTGGAAAGGGGCTACCGGAAGCGTGGATTATTTATTAAGCTTCCAGGGTTCTGTGGCTTCCCTTGACCTCAACGGAGCCTTTGAGGTTAAAGGCAGTGTATTGCCCATACCGGGTTTTGCCCACGCCCTGACTAATTATTCAGGGCTGGCCTTTATCAGGAACCGTCAGGTTTCAGTCCGTTCTTTTCAGGGGAATCTGGGGGGAGGTCCGGTCCAGGGTTCAGGTGATCTGAGCTTTGGAGAATCAGGCCTGGAAAAAGCTGCCCTCACTCTGGAGGGCCAGAACATGGAACTTTCGGTTTTTGAGAGAACGCGGTCACTGGCCAATGGACGGTTGAGCTTTTTCAAACAGGCAGACCGCAGTGTTCTTGAGGGAGAATTCGCTCTTAAGGAAGTTTTGTGGAAAAAGGAATTATGGGAAAAGCTTTCCTTTTCTTCCCAGGTTTACGCTGATGATCAAAGAAGAAGCTGGCTTGAAGACCTCAACCTTAACCTTCGTCTAAGAGCCAGTGACAATGTCTGGATGGAAAACTCTCTGGGAAGGATTAGAGCCAGGCTGGATTTAACCATCTCCGGAACCGTGGCCAACCCGATAGTAACCGGTGAGATAGAAGCCCTCTCTGGAACAGTTTATTTTCAGGACAGGGATTTTAAGGTTATCAGAGGTCGGCTGAGTTTTTTTAATCCTCTGGTCATAGATCCTTATCTTGATTTCCAGGGGGAAGCTTACATTAAAGACTATCATGTGCTTTTCAGTCTAACCGGTTTGGTTAGCAATCTCAAACCTGAGTTTTCCTCATCACCGCCTCTGCCGGCTGAAGAAATTCTGGCCCTTCTGGCTCTTGGAGAGTCCTACCAGAGAAGATATTCTCTCGACCCCACTCAGATGAGCACAGCTTCGCTCATTTCTTATCAGCTGGCCAGAAAATCAGAAAGTTTGTTCAGCCTCGATCGCTTCAGGTTAGACCCGTTTATTATGGGCTCAACCTCAGAAATTACGGCCAGACTTACGGTGGGTAAGAGGCTTTCCAGGAATTTTTTCATTCTTTATTCAACCAATCTGGCTACTCAAAGGGAAGAGATAGTCAGGCTGGAGTGGGAACTATCGGGCGGATTGAGCCTGGTGGCCATCAGAAATGAACTGGGCAGGGTCAGCTTTGACCTGAAATTGCGAAAAAGGTTTTAAGAGATGAGGATAACAAGGTTTCTGGTCCTGCTCCTGATGGTGGGGCTTATGACCGGCCTTCTCTTCTCTGATGAACCTATAAGAACTGTGGGGAGTATAAAGGTCCTGGTTGACGGACAGCTGGCTGAACAGACCATTCTGAGTTTAGTGGGGTTGAAAGAAGGTGAGCCCTGTTCTGATTATCAGATTGACCAGGCCCTGAAGCGGTTGATGCGAACCGGCTTTTTCTCAAAAGCTGAGGTTCATCTGAGCCCCCCTCCGGAGAATGAGCTGACTTTTCTCCTTACCAGAAATGTCTTAATCAGAAATATTAGAATTATAGCCCCGAGAAATATTAGAAAAAGAATGAGCACCGAGCTGGTTGTTCTGAGAAAGGGAAGTGTTCTCAGTGAAAGTTTAAGGGAAAAAACAGTTGCTGAGGTAGAGAGAATTTTAAGGAATGAGGGGCTTTTTTCCCCTCGGGTAATTTTCAATTCCAGACTGATTGAGGGAACCAACCTGGCTGAGGTGGAGATAAGTCTGCCAGTCTGGAAACGTATATCCGTTAGGAAGATAGAATTTAAAGGTCAGAACCTCATTGGTGAGCCTGAACTCAGGCGCCTTCTTGATTTGAAACCGGGTGATTATTATGTCCCGAGGAAGCTTGAGGCCGGTCTTATCAGAATAAAGAAAGCTTTTAATAAGTTAGGTTATCAGTGGGCTGAAGTCAGGTTAAAAGAAGAAAAAGTTAACCAGCAGAAAGGAACAGTAGACCTGGTGGTAGAGATTGATCCTTCGGTTAAGATAACGTTGAACATTAGCGGTAGTTCACTTTCTCCAAAAACTGTCCAGCCGGTCTGGGAGCAGAAAGTTTTTGAAGAATGGGCCCTTTCCGAGGGCGAGGCCATCCTTTTGAAACAAATGAGGAGGAAGGGATATCTGCTGGCCACAGTGAGACCGGAAGTAAAAAGGGCTGAAAACGAGCTGCTGGTCAACTACGTCATTAATCCCGGTCCCAAACTAAGGATAAAAAACATAGAATTTTCGGGCAATAATTCTTTTGATACCAGATTAATAAAAAAGAGTTTGGGAATCGGAGAAAAGTTCCTTTTTTTCCCTTATCTTAACGGCCAAGAAATTTTTGAGCTGGCGGAAAAAATCAGGCAGTTTTACGAAGAGCGGGGCTATCCCAGGGCCCGGGTAGACCTGAATTTCATCAGAAAAGACGGCTCAGTCATTCCCCTGTTTTTAATTGAGGAAGGCCCGCGTCAGATAATAAGGGCTCTTGAAATTCAGGGAAATAAAACCATCAGCACTGTTGAAATAATCAACCAGATGGATAGCCGTCCGGGCCAGCCCTATTACAAGCTCCAGCTCCAGAGAGACCTGGAAAAAATCAACCTGCTTTACCTGAATAAAGGTTTTCGTGGAACTCAGGTAGGGCTGGAAAGCTACCCCGACCGGGAAAACAACCTGGAGCTGGTAATCAGGATAAAGGAAGGCCAGCGGGTAAAAGTAAAGAACATTCTGATTTCCGGAAACCACCTTACCAGCAGGCGGGTAATACTGCGGGAAATCAGGCTGCGACCAGGTCAGTGGGCAGAGTATAACAAACTGCTGGAAACCAAAAGAGGGCTGGACAGCCTGGGGATTTTTTCTGAAGTCAAACTGGAAGAATTACCGTCTGCGGAAGGAGAGATTAATCTATCAGTTCAGGTTAGAGAAGGAGAGCAGAATTTCGCCAGCCTTGGATTGGGAGTGGAAACCAGGGAGGAAGCCCGGTCAGTGGCTTTATGGGAAAATGATCTCAGACCAAGGTTGACGGCTGAATACATACGGTACAATCTTATTGGCAACGCTTCCCAGGTTAGCCTGGTGGGCCAGTTCAGCCTGGTAGAGAAGAGATTGGTGGCTACCTGGCAGCAGCCTTATCTTTTTGGCCTGAGGATGAGGACCTATTTCAGCGGGTATCTGGAGAAAGAGGACCGAACCAGTTTCAGCTATGAGCGACGTGGTTTAACTCTTTCGACTATGAGGAACCTGCCGGCCGATTTCTCGTTACTGCTGGCGGCTGGAGCTCTGAGAACCAAACTTACCAACCTGCAGATTTCAGAGTCGCTGGTGGAAAGGGAAAGATTGCCTTATTCCATTGCCTATGGTTCAGCTACTTTTATCCGGGATAAAAGAAACGATACCTTTAATCCGGAGAGTGGCTACTTTTTCAGCCTGGCTCTGGAAAGAGCTTATCCTCTACTGAACACCGAGTCTAACTTTTTTAAGCTTTTTACCAAATTCCAGTATTTTTATCCTTTGGCGGCAAATGTCAGCTTCTACACCACATTGCGTTGGGGACTGGCCTCAGGCACCGTTCCAGTTCCAGAAAGATTTTTTGCCGGTGGTAGTAATTCTTTCCGCGGTGAACCTTTTGAAAGACTCGGGCCCAAAGACCCGGAGTCAGGCCTTCCCGTTGGCGGCAAAGCCATTTTTCTTCTGAACATGGAAGCCAGGTTTTTACTCATCGGCAAATTTCCCAACCTGTATGGCGCAGTGTTTTATGATGTTGGAAATGTTTTTCCCGAGATGAGAGAGTTTAACTTTCTGGAATTAAGTCAGGCTGTGGGAATGGGTCTGCGGTATCGGACACCTCTTGGCCCAATCAGATTTGATATAGGCTGGAATCTTAACCCGCGGGATAGGCGATGGAAACCTCTCTTTTTCCTGACCATCGGCAACATGTTTTAGGTTATGTATTATGGATAAAAGAGAAAAGCTGTCCTCAAGCTGCCTACTGAGGTTGCTTGGCTCAATAGTTTTATTCATAGGGCTATTCTGTCCGCTCAGCTCTCAGACCTTGCTGAACTGCGTGGTAGCTCGAGTGGATGAAATTACTGTCACCTGGTATGACCTTAAAGTCATGGAGGCCTTTGGTCTCATTGGGGAAAATGGTCAGAATAATTATTCGGTGGAACAGGCTCTCCATCAATACCTGAGCCGGCTGCTGGTAGTCAGGTTAGCCCAGGAGCAGGTTCAGGTTGCTGAAGATGAGCTGGAGGCTGAACTGGAGAAATTAAAAATAAATCTGGGGCCCGGGCAGTTTGAAGAAAGATGTCTTAAGTTAGGGCTAAAGGAAACCGACCTGAAAAATTATCTGAGGGATAAGCTTCTTTTTGATAAAGTCATAGGTACCAGGTTCAATCAGAAAGTTTATGTCTCTTTGAAGGAAATTGAAGAATTTTATCACCAGGTTTTTGTTGAGGAAGAAAAGAAAAAAGGTCGAATTCCCCCTGAGCTGACAGCTGTTCTGGATGTAATTGAGCTCAGACTACAAGCAGAAAAAAGGAAAAGGCAGATTGAAGAGTGGAATGAAGAACTGAAGCAAAGGGCTGAAATCTCAGTTTATTTAAATTGTCTCAATAATTTTAAGTTCAAGGAGGTTAAATGAAGCATAAAGTTTTCCTTTTCCCCGGCCAGGGTTCTCAGTATGTGGGAATGGGAAAGGATTTTTACGAAAATAGCGAAGAGGCCAGAGAGATTTTTAATGAAGCCGACCAGATACTGGGCTACAGCCTTTCCCGCCTCTGCTTCGAGGGACCGGAGGAGGAACTCAGGTTGACTTTTAACACCCAACCGGCTCTCCTTACGGTAAGCTACATTGCCTTTAAACTGACCGGTCTCAAACCAGACCTGGCTGCCGGTCACAGCCTGGGGGAGTATTCAGCCCTGGTAGCTTCGGGCAGCCTTAGTTTTAGAGATGGTCTTAAACTGGTGGCCAGAAGGGGGCATTATATGATGGAGGCTGTGCCCCCCGGAAAGGGAGTGATGGCAGCGGTTATCGGTCTTGATTATCAGAAAATTTCGGAAGCCTTGAAAGCTGTAAAGAAGGGCCTGGTTCAGGTTGCTAACTGGAATTCAGAAGAACAGGTGGTCATAGCCGGGGAAAAAGTAGCGGTGGAAGAAGCCCTGGAAATTCTCAAGCCACCGCGCTCGGTCTACCTTCAGGTGAGCGGTCCTTTTCATACCGAATTGATGCGACCGGCGGCGGAGAGACTGAAAAAAGATCTGGAAGAGGTCGAGTTCCGGAACCCGGAATTTCCTGTCATCTCCAATGTTACGGCCGAGGAAATAAGGACCGGGGAACAGGCCAGAGAGCTGCTTTACCGACAGATAACCAGCCCTGTGCTCTGGTATCCTTCGATGCAGAAACTGTCTGAATATCAGGTTGAGCAGGTGGTGGAAATAGGTCCCGGCAAAGTCCTTTCTGGATTGATTAGAAGAATTTCCCGAGGCTGGCCCCAGGTCCCCGCTGTTTATAATGTTGAGGACATGGCTTCGCTCGGGCAGCTTCGGCAGGCTGTCTCAGGTTGAAGTTTCTTTTAAAACTTTGGGGCCAAACCGGACGAAATATTCTACGGCCGAGACAAGAGCCATAATTACAATCAGCCAGAGCCCAATGGAATGGGCAATTTTATAAAGAAGCCCGAGATGCTTTGGGCCGAGAATCAAAATAGCTACGGTAACGGTCTCGAAAATCATCTTCAGCTTGCCCCAGCCGGAGGCCGGTATGTTATAACCGCGGGAAGCAGCTATAGCTCGAAAACCGGTGATCGCAATTTCCCGACCGATAATAATGACTGCCATCCAGGCAGCTACAACCCCATTTTCAACCAGGCAGATCAGAGCTGAGGCAATCAGAAGTTTATCAGCCATAGGGTCAAGCAGTGACCCTAGAACGGTTTCCATTTTTTTTCGTCGGGCCCAGAAGCCATCCAGCATATCGGTGAGGCAGGCAAAGACAAACACGGCGAAGGCCAGAATTTCCGAGCCTGGAAAGGGTTTGAGCAGGACCACCACCAGAACAGGAATAGCCAGCATTCTGGTTATGGTCAGAATCATTGGTATATTCATTTGAAAAATCCTGATTAAGTATCAGTTTTTTATACTAAAACTTAAAGCTTATCTTGTCAATTGCCAGTTTAAATGAAGGGAAGATATTTGCAAAACTTGGACCTGATATAATATAGTTTGTTTTACCGATAAGAGGGAAGGTTTTATGAGCAGGAAGGAAGAAACCCTGACTCCGATGATGGAGCAGTACCACCGGATTAAAGCTCAATACCGGGACTGTCTGCTTTTCTTCAGGCTGGGTGATTTTTATGAAATGTTCTACGAAGACGCTTATGTTGGCTCTTCTCTCTTAGGAATTGCTCTGACCTCAAGGCAAAATGTTCCAATGTGTGGAGTGCCTTTTCATGCAGTTGATTCTTACCTGAGCAAACTGCTTAGGGCTGGTTATAAAGTGGCCATCTGCGAACAGGTGGAAGACCCCAGAATGGCCAGAGGAGTGGTCAAAAGAGAAGTAACCAAGGTCCTGACCCCTGGAACAGCAGTAGAAATAGAAAGTGAAGACCGGAGAGAGGGTTTTGGAGTGCTCAGCATGATTCTGGATAACAGCCGCTGGGGAGCAGCTTATGCTGATCTGCTGACCGGGAAAATAAGTACCACAGAGGGAGAAACCCTTGATCGAAAAGCGATAGTGGACCGAATTTTCCGGTTCGGGCCCAGAGAAATAATCTGCCCTGAAGGGCAGGAGGAGACCATAAGAAACCTGCTTGGGGAAAGCGAGCTGGCTGAACTGACCATCAGTCAGTTAGATTCCTGGTTGTTTGACCCGGGCCAATCGACTGCTCTTCTTCTGGAACATTTTAGGGTGAGCTCCCTTGAAGGGTTCGGTCTTCAGGACCGGCTTCTGGCCATAGGAGCGGCGGGAGCTCTCATTTACTACCTTAAGAAAAACCGCCGGGAGTCGGCTGATTTCCTCAGAAGGATGTCTTTCCTGTCCTCCGCCCAAAATCTGGTGCTGGATTCAATTGCCGTTCGGAACCTGGAACTGGTTAAAAACTTGAGAAACGGCCAGGTGACCGAATCATTACTGGGGGTTATTGATTTTACTCAAACTGCTCCCGGAGGGCGCTTGCTGAAACAATGGCTGCTTCACCCTCTACTGGATGTCGAAGAAATAAACCGGCGTCTCGAAGCAGTGGAGGAAGCCTTAAAAAAGCCTATAGAACGTCAGGAAATCCGGAATTTACTCCGCCAGATTCTGGATTTGGAAAGGCTTATAACCCGAATCTCTTTGAATGCTGCCAGTCCGCGGGACCTGGTGGCTTTAAAAAAATCTCTCTGTCCACTTCCGGAAATAGAAATCCATCTCCATAAATTTGCCGCTGCTATTTATCTGGAAATGAAATCAACCTGGGATAACCTTCAGGATGTTGTGAAGTTGATTGACCGTGCTATTCTGGATGAGCCATCTTATCTTATTCAGGAAGGTGGCATAATCAAAGATGGTTTTAACCAGGAGCTGGATGAGCTCAGAAAAATAAGCCATTCTGGAAAAAACTTCATCGCCTGGATGGAAAAAAGAGAAAGAGAAAGAACTGGCATCGCTTCCCTTAAAGTTCGCTACAACAAAGTTTTCGGTTATTACATCGAGGTGACCAAACCAAACCTTCACCTGGTCCCTGATGACTACGAACGTAAACAGACACTGGTGAATAGCGAGCGTTTTATTACACCTGAGCTAAAAGAATATGAAGATAAAGTGCTCAAAGCCGAAGCCCGGATAAACGAACTGGAATATGAGCTTTTCTTAGAGGTCAGGGAAGCGGTTAACCGTCAGGCTGGTCGGCTCCAGATGATGGCTCAGAATCTGGCCATTCTGGATGTTTTACTGAGTCTGGCGGAACTGGCCCATCAGAGAAGTTACTGCCGACCGCTGGTTGACCAGAGCGATATTATCTTCATAAAAGAAGGGCGTCATCCGGTAGTAGAGGTTTTGCAGAAGGAACCCTTCATCCCCAACGATACCCTGCTTGACCGGGAGGAAAATCAGATTTTAATCATAACTGGCCCGAACATGGGCGGAAAATCCACCTATCTCCGGCAGGTTGCCCTGATCTGTATCCTGGCTCAGATTGGTTCTTTTGTCCCGGCTAGAGAAGCACGAATCGGTCTGATTGATAGAATTTTTACCAGAGTGGGGGCTATGGATTTTCTGACAGCCGGGCAGTCAACTTTTATGGTGGAAATGGTGGAAACTGCCAGTATACTCAACAATGCTACCGATCGCAGTCTTATTCTCCTGGACGAGGTGGGCCGGGGAACCAGCACCTTTGATGGATTGAGTATCGCCTGGGCAGTGGCCGAGTACCTGCATCAGCTGGAAGAGATCAGACCCAAGACTCTGTTTGCCACCCATTATCATGAGCTGACCGAGCTGGCTCTGACTTTTCCCAGAATTAAAAATTACCATGTGGCCGTCAGAGAGTGGAAGGATACGGTCATCTTTTTAAGGAAGATCCAGCCGGGACCTTCGGATCGGAGTTACGGACTGCAGGTGGCCCGTCTGGCCGGTTTACCTGAGGAGATAATAAAACGGGCCAGAGAGATTCTATACAATCTGGAAAGGCAGGAATTTGATGAAAAGGGCCATCCCCGTCTTGCCTATCACTTCAACCATCATGACCGCCAGCAGCTCTTTCTATTCCCCGAGGACCGCGAAAGAGCCAGGCTCGAAGAGATAAAAGAAAAGCTGCTTTCGCTGGAAATAGAAAACATTACCCCGCTTCAGGCACTTCAGCTATTGGTAAAGCTTCAGGAAGAAATCAAAAGGTCAGAAAAAAGCTAAAATTCATCGGATTCATCTTCAAAATCAAGGTCTTCATCCAGTTCTTCATCGTCGTCAAAATCATCATAGTCAGCATTCTCAAATTCTTCCTTCCGCTCTTCAATTGCTTCATCAAACTCGTCTTCATCTTCAAAACGTCGGAGGTAGTTGCTACCCGAATCGGAGTAGAATAGCTCTAAGTAATCATCTTCGATTATGCAGAATACTGACATTTCATGTGAATCATGGAGGTCGCCGATGGTTTCAATGATGTCGGCAACTTTTTTTAAAGCATCAAGTGTAGCCCAGCTGGAAATGGTGATTTCTTCCATCTCAAACTCCTTGAAAAGAAAAATATTTATTTTTATTTAATTGTCAAGAGGGAAAATTCAAATTATCAGCTCCCCATCGGCAGGGCAGAATTGGTGAATAATTTGGTAGAAGTTAAGATTTTACGAGTTGAATTATCTGAAAAGAATCCGGTCAGAATTGGAACCAGCTTTTAATCAGGCTCAGGTGTTTACCTCAGGCTGTAACCGGAGTAAAATATTAAAATCTGAACCCGAGGAATAGAGTCTGGCCAGGACTGATTCCGGGCCCGATTTTCTCCTGGGTTTTGCTTATCAGCAAATTAAGGAGGAAAAAAGGACCATGAGATGGGATAAGCTGACGGTTATGTCTCAGGAAGCTTTTCAGATAGCTCAGTCCAGAGCCCTGGAATTAGCTCATCAGGAATTGAAACCAGAGCATATTCTCTACGCCTTTCTGAATCAGGAGGGTAATATTATCCAGAGCCTTCTGGAAAAAATCGAAGTTAATCCTGCTGAGCTAAGCCAGGAGCTGGATAAGCTACTGAAAAGGTTGCCCCGTGTCCAGGGGGCAGGCGAAATTTATCTTTCCAGTGCTTTGCGGGAAGTTATGACTGAGGCCGAAAAAGAAGCCGAGAAACTAAAGGATGAATACATTTCCACCGAGCATATTTTCCTGGCGATGCTGCGACTTAAGCACCTTGAGGTAAATCGACTTCTGAGCCGTTTTAAGATTGATGAGAATCTGGTTTATAAAGCTTTGATGGACATAAGGGGAACACAGAGAATTACCGACCCCGAGCCAGAGTCCAAGTATCAAGCCCTTGAGAAATATGCCCGGGACTTGACTGCCCTGGCCAGGCAGGGCAAACTGGACCCGGTTATCGGGAGAGAGGAAGAAATCAGAAGGGTTATTCAGGTTCTGTCCAGAAGAACTAAGAACAATCCGGTTCTGATCGGAGAAGCCGGGGTAGGCAAAACGGCCATTGTTGAAGGTCTGGCTCAGAGGATTGCCAACGGTGATGTGCCTCAGTCACTGAAGGACAAACAGCTTCTGGCTCTGGACATGGGAGCCTTAGTAGCCGGGACCAAATACCGGGGCGAGTTTGAGGACAGACTGAAGGCAGTCCTGAAAGAAATAAAAGAATCAGGGAAAGTTATTCTGTTCATAGACGAGCTCCATACCATTGTCGGAGCTGGAGCTGCAGAAGGAGCAGTTGATGCTTCCAACATGCTCAAACCGGCTCTGGCCAGAGGAGAGCTTAGATGTATCGGAGCTACTACTCTAAATGAATATAAAAAGTATATAGAAAAAGACCCTGCCCTGGAAAGGCGGTTTCAACCGGTGCTGGTGGGGGAGCCTTCGGTTGAGGAAACCATCTCCATCCTCCGTGGACTTAAGGAAAAATATGAAATTCATCATGGCGTAAAAATCAAGGATTCAGCATTGGTGGCGGCTGCAGTGCTTTCCAACCGGTACATCAGTAACCGTTTCCTGCCTGATAAAGCTATAGACCTGATTGACGAAGCAGCTTCTCGCATCAGGGTTCAGCTGGACAGCCTCCCCGAAGAAATAGACGAACTGGAAAGAAGAATAACCCAGCTGGAGATCGAAAAGCAGGCCCTCAAAAAAGAAAAAGATTCCACTTCGATGGAAAGACTTCAGAAGATAGAGCGAGAGCTTTCAGAGCTCAAAGAAAAAAGTAATGCCTTAAAAGCCCAGTGGAAAAGAGAAAAGGACATCATCGATCAGATTAACCGTCTTAAAGAGCAAAGAGATGCCCTGAAAATTGAAGAACAGAATGCTGAAAGGCGAGGAGATCTGGAAAAGGTAGCCGAGATCAGGTATGGCCGCTTGATTGAGCTTGATAAGCAGGTTAAGAAATTATCTGAAGAGCTTTCTGAACTGCAGAAAAAAGGGAAAATGCTCAAAGAAGAAGTGGACGAGGAAGACGTGGCTCAGGTGGTTAGCCGCTGGACGGGTATTCCGGTTTCTAAAATGCTCGAAGGTGACCTGGAAAGGTTATTAAAAATGGAAGAGATTCTGTCACAGAGGGTTATCGGACAGGAACAGGCCATCAGAGCTGTATCTGATACTGTCCGTCGGGCCCGGGCCGGTCTTCAGGAGCCTTCGAGACCGATAGGTTCTTTCCTGTTTCTCGGACCTACCGGAGTGGGTAAGACCGAGCTGGCCAGAGCTCTGGCCGAGTTTCTATTCAACGCCGAAAAGGCCATGGTCAGGCTGGATATGTCTGAGTACATGGAAAAGCATACTGTGGCCAGGTTAATCGGGGCCCCTCCTGGCTATGTAGGCTATGAAGAAGGTGGTCAGCTGACTGAAGCTATAAAAAGACGTCCCTATTCGCTGATTCTGCTGGATGAGGTGGAAAAAGCACATCCCGATGTATTTAACATTTTGCTTCAGATTCTGGACGACGGCCGTTTAACTGATGGTAAAGGGACCACGGTTGACTTTCGCAATACTCTGATTATTATGACCTCAAACCTCGGCAGCCCCATTATTAAAGAATTAAGCCACGATTATGAGACCATGGAGCGGGAGGTCCGAAAGATTCTGGAGAGTCATTTCAAGCCGGAGTTTCTGAACCGCATAGACGAAATAATCATTTTTAAGCCTCTGACCAGGGAAATAATCTTTAAAATTGTCGATTTACAATTTGAACAGCTGCGGCGCAGGCTGATGGATAAGAAGATAGACCTGGTGCTTAAAAATAAGGCCAGGGAAGTTCTGGCTGAAAAAGGCTTTGACCCAGTTTACGGGGCCCGTCCTCTGAAAAGAGTTATCCAGAAAGAGGTTCAAAATCCTCTGGCCATGAAAATTCTGGCCGGAGAATTCAGGGAAGGTGACACGGTGGAGGTTGATGCGGACCGGGAAGGGCAGATAATTTTCCACAAAAAGTAAGGTTTTGAGAAAGGAGAAAAGCGAAATGAAAAGAAAGACAAAACAGAAGATTATAACCCTGTTTTTAGCCTTGAGCATTATTTCTGGAATAGCTTTGGCCAACGGCCTGAACCTTAACGGCCTGGGGACCAGGGCTGTGTCTATGGGGGGAGCCTTTATCGGTCTGGCTGATGATTTCAGCCTGGTTTACTGGAACCCGGCCGGAGCTGGATTTCTCAAAAAACCACTTTACGGTGCTTATCTGACGGATTTAATACCCACTAACAGGTATTCTCTGGTTATTCCCCCGAACCTAAGCCTCGAGGCCAAAACCAGGCTTTCTCACTATCTTGGGTTTCTTACAGCTTATTACCGACCCCTCTCTGATAATCTGGTGGTCGGGTTTGGGATTTATACTCCAGCTGGGCTGGGAGCTAACTGGAGAGGAGAAGATTTTAAGCCTTTGACGGGGGGAGTAGCTTACGACTGGACCAGCAAAGTTGGCCTTTTTACCATTTCACCCCTTCTGGGCTGGAAATTGAATGAGTGGATAAGTCTAGGAGCCACTTTTAATCTTAATTACGGGATGTTCAGCCTGAAAAGATGGGCCGGGGAGGCAGAAATAAATGATTCAATGGTCGACCTCGGGCAATACGATGAAAGCCTTCATGGCTGGGGCTGGGGACTGACCCTGGGTCTTCTGGCCAGACCAGCTGACTGGTTCAGTTTTGGCCTGACCGTTAAAACCTCAAGCCGGGTTAAATTCAAAGGTCAGGCTGAGATGGTGCTTCTTGGATACGCTGGATATCCGGACCGCTCTGACCTCAGAAGAAACCTTAAATGGCCTTGGTTTATAGGTGGTGGTGTGGCTTTGCGACCAGTTGCCGGGATGGTCCTGACTGCCGATGTTCACTGGACTGACTGGGCAGCCATTAAAACCCTCGAAACAACTTATCTAGACCCTATCTGGAGCCAGATGATGGCTGAGTCTGGAGCCGACCGGATTCTGATGGACTGGAGCAGCCGGTTCCAGGTCAGGTTCGGCTTTGAATACCAGCTGAACCAGGAATGGCGAGTAAGAGCAGGTTATTACTACGACCCCTCTCCAGCGCCAGATTATACGCTTAATGTCCTGCTTCCGAGCTTTAATTTTCAGGGTCTTAGTGCCGGGTTTGGTTATGAGTTAAATGGACTGTCGGTAAACTGGGGGCTGGAGTTTCTTTCAAGTACGAAGAGGCAGGTGACCGTTGAGGAATTGATAATAGCTGGTACCCTGGGACAGGCCATGCCTGGAACCTATAAAATGCGTCTATTAGTTTCCAGCTTAAGTGTTTCCTATCGGTTTTAAGATAGGTCAGGCCACCGGAGCCTGGAATTTTAGGTCAAAAAATTAAAAACTAGTTGTGGGAAATGGGGGAGTTTCAGCCCCGGTTTTTATACTTGATGAAATTAGCTACCCAGTCCCGGTTGTCGAAAGTGTAGCCAATTTCGCCGAAGAGAAACAGACAGGCTTCTACTACCTCAGGGTCATAGAGTGTCCCCTGTCCATTTTTGAGTTCCTGCATGGCTTCTTTTAAGGAAAGAGCAGGACGGTAAGGTCGGTGCGAAATTATGGCTTCAGCTACGTCAGCCACAGCAATTATGCGGGCTTCCAGACATATTTCTTCTTTTTTCAAACCTTGAGGGTAGCCTGAACCGTCAAGTCGTTCATGATGCTGTCGTATTATTTCGGCTACCGGCCAGGGAAAGTCAACGGTCTTAAGGATTTCAAAGCCGGCTTCAGGATGAATTTTGATCAGGTTCATTTCGGCCTGACTCAAAGCCCCGGGCTTGGCTATGATTTCGGAGGGAATCAACAGTTTACCGATATCGTGGATAGCTCCGCTCACCCGGACGGCTTCGACGGTAGAACGGCTGAGTCCCATCACTGAAGCAATGGCTCGACTCAGGTCAGAAACTCGTTGATGATGTCTGGCGTTGTAGGGGTCTCTAAAATCGAGTATCCGGTTTAAGGCTGAAAGAGTTCCATGATAGGCCGAGCTCAACTCGTACATTCTTTGCTCCAAGATTTCATTGCCGATAACCCCTCTTCCATTTCCATCCAGAGGTTGTTTGGTGATAAAAGCCGTCAAAGAATCTGGCAAAGGTACCAGTCTCATCTCTAAACAATGATATTTTTCGTCATCACCAAAATCCCGGAGCTTAAGCCATCTGACTTCTTCAACTCCTGGGCTGATATCTCCGGCTTTAGGTGAAGCATCCCGGTGGATTAACTTATCTATCGGCAGAGGACCATTTTCTAACTGGGCGTCTTGAATTCTAAGGAAGGTCTTAAGCACAGGATTCAGATACAGAATCTGATTCCGGTCAGCAATGAAAGCCCCGTGCGATAGAAATTTTATAAGTTCTGTCAGGATTGAGAGCATCTTTTAATAAAAAAATAGGCTAAATTATAGAGAGTAAAAAGAATTTGTCAATAGAACGAATTAATTGAGGAGAAATACTTTTCAGATCGGGGGAAAACTAAAAAGAAGGGAAATGGCCAGGGACGGAATCGAACCGCCGACGCAGGGATTTTCAGTCCCTCGCTCTACCGACTGAGCTACCTGGCCACTTAAAAAGCCACCAACTCAGCTCAAAATCGTTTTATAGTATATTTATCACCAAAAATAAAGTCAACAGGTCAGGTTAATTTTTTGTCTTCTGCCAGGCTATCCAGTTTTTTACCTAATCACGGGCAGTCAGACCCGAAAGCAGGCTATCTGACTTGAACCGGATTTAACAGATGGGGTATTTTTTTCAAAATTGAAAACCCTCTCGGGCTATGTTATCCTAAAAAACGGAGCCAGCGATGAATGAAGATAAAATCAAGGAAATCCTTTTGAAAGAAAGTGAAGAATTCAGAAAGGTTTTTGAGGAACACCAGCGCTGTGAGCAGGTACTGGCTGAACTTCAATCAAGAGGCTTTCTCAGCGATGAAGAAAAAGTACAGGAAAAGCTCCTTAAGAAGAAAAAACTCAGCTTGAAGGATGAAATGTACCGGATGATTCTGGAATATGAAAAGAAGACCGGGGACCGAAGTTGATGAGTAAGACCGAAGAACGCCAGTTTCGGGTGGCTTTGGTGGGGACCGATTCCCTCCGGGCCAAGGAAATAAAAAGCCTTTTGAGCAGAGGTCAGTTCCCTATCAAGTCAATAGAATTTTACGACCCCGGGGTGGAGGAAGAGTACAGCAAACTGACCGATTTCGGGGATGAGCCCAAAGTAATACATCATCCGGACCCTTACTTGATGGAAGGGCTGGATCTGGTTTTTCTGGCGGCAGACCGGGAAACCAACCGCAGGTTCGGCATGCTGTCCAGGGAAAAAGGTTATCGGGCAATTGACCTGGAAGAAAGTTTTGCTGATTCGCCGGAAGTTCCAGTTGTAGTAGCCGGAGTTAACGACAGCCTGCTTGGACGGGAAGAAGTAAGGCTGGTTGCCAATCCCCATCCGGTTACTATTTTTCTCAGCCATGTTTTTTCGGCGATTCAAACTTCTTATCAGATAGGAAGAGCACTGGCCATGGTACTGCAGCCCGTTTCAGCTTACGAAAACGAAGGGATTGAAGAGCTGGCCGAACAGAGCTATGCCCTCTTATCCAGCAGCAGCTTGAGCCGGAAAGTCTTCAGTGAACAGATTGCTTTTAACCTTCTACCGGGAGTGGAGAAAGCTGGAAGCGATGGCTTTTCAGCCAAAGAAAAACAAATCATTCAGGAGTTGAAAAGAGTCCTAACTCCCGGATATGCTTTGAGCCTAAGCCTGGTTCAGGCGCCGGTGTTTCACGTTTATTCAATAATGGTCTATGTAGAGCTAACTCGGGACGCCGGACTATCTGAACTGGAAAGGGTTTTTAAGAAAAAGGCCATTTTTAAGCTTTTCCCGGCCGACTCGACTGAGCAGATTTCCAACCTCAAGGTAGCCGGGGAGGAAAAGATTTTTATCGGACATCTGAAAAAGGACCAGTCCCTACCTGGCAGCTTCTGGCTCTGGGTGGCGGCTGATAATCTGACGATAGGTTCAGCCTTGAATGCTCTGGAAATAGCCAGGAGGATGCTTGGCCTGGCTTGAGCGGATGGGGCAGGAGAGATAGCATGATTCGGAGCATGACCGGTTTTGCCGAAAAAAATTTCATCAGCTCTACCCTGAAAGTAAAAATATTCATTAAAACTCTGAACCACCGTTTTTTTGATTGGGTTTATAAAGGAGAAGCAGTGGGCTCGCTTGAGAATCAGCTCAGGACAGCCTGCCAGAATAAGATAATCAGAGGCCGGGTGGAGGTTTTATTAGAGTTTGATTTTTTATCTCCAGAAGGCTGGGTTTTCTCAGTTAACCGGCCGCTTCTAGAAAAAATTGTGAGCGAAATGAAACAGCTTTCAAAAAAGGTCAACCTGCCTTTTTCCCTTTCTCTGGAGCAACTGTTGAGGGTGCCCCAGCTTGTAACTGTCAACCAGAAGAAATTGAGCCGAGAAGAAAAAAATTTCATTCTGACAGCCTTTGACCAAACCCTGGAGGCCATAGTCAGCCAGCGGGAAAAAGAGGGGCGGGAAATAGGCCGAAAGCTTAACCAGCATCTCAGCCGGGTTAAAAAATCACTCAGCGAGATTGAAAGAATCTTCAGAAGACAACCAGATGACCTGATGCTGAAGCTCAAAAAGAAGCTTAAAGAATTAAATCATAACAATCTGTCTGAGGAAAGGTTGTCTGAAGAAGTCGCCTACTTAATGCAGAAGTTTGATCTGGCTGAAGAAATCAACCGACTGAAAAGTCATTTAATGAGTTTTTATGAGCTTATCAGGCCAGAGGTTAATGAGCCGGTCGGCAAAAAGCTGGATTTTCTGGCTCAGGAACTTTCCAGGGAAGCTAATACCCTGAACTCAAAAGCCCAGGACCTCGGGATAATAAAGCATTGTCTTCTGATAAAGAATGAAATAGAAAGCATCAGACAGCAGGTTCAGAACCTGGAGTGACTGTTTAAATTCGGCCAGGTGGCCTGAAGGAAAGGAGGAAAGAGGCAAATGATATATGTTGTCTCCGGACCATCCGGTTGTGGAAAATCTACTTTGATCAAGAATCTCTTCGCCAGTCTTCCAGGCCTGCAGTTTTCTGTATCCCACACGACCAGGCCCCGGCGACCTAACGAGGTGGAGGGGCAGGATTATTATTTTATTGACCACAAGCAGTTTGAGGAAATGAAAAAAACCGGGGCTTTCCTGGAATGGGCAGAAGTCCATGGCCATCTTTACGGGACTTCCTGGGAAGAAATAAAGCAGAAGGGCCAGCGGGGAGACCTGCTCCTGGACATAGATGTTCAGGGGGCCCGGCAGGTCAGGAAGAAAATCGACTCAGCCCGTTTGATTTTTGTAGTGCCCCCTTCTTATCCTGAGCTGGAAAAGAGGTTGCGACTGAGAAAAACAGATTCAGACGAAACCATTGCTCTTCGTCTTCGCAACGCCCGAAAAGAAATTCTGGAGTCTGATTTTTTTGATTATCTGGTCATCAACGGCCAGCTGGATAAAGCCTTAGAAGAGCTTAAGGCCATCATTCTGGCCCATCGCTGCCTTTTTAAGGCAAGACAGAAGGAATTCAAAGAAATCCTGAAAAGTTTTAAGTCCTGGCCCTGACCAGGCAGAGAGGTGGTCAGATGAAAAAAATAGCTCTGGGTGTATGTTCCTCTATTAGTATTTATAAAGCCTGTGAAATTATCCGGCTTTTTCAGTCAGAAGGGTACGGGGTCAGAGTGATTATGACTGAAAAAGCCACTCGCTTCATAAACCCATATCTTTTTACCTCGCTGACTGGAGAAAGAACCATTACCGAACTTTTCGATGACCGGCAGAGGCCGATAGAACATATCTCTCTGGTTGATGAGGTTTCTTTGTTGCTGGTGGCCCCGGCTACAGCCAATATCATAGGGAAAATGGCTTCGGGAGTGGCTGATGATTTCCTTTCTACCTTTTACCTGTCTGTGAGGTGTCCCGTTCTGGTGGCCCCAGCTATGAATGAAGCCATGTTCCTTCATCCCCGGACCCAGGACAACATAAAAAAATTGAAAGCCGAGGGAGTAGAATTTGTTGACCCTGAATCAGGTTATTTAGCCTGCGGTAAACGGGGTCCGGGCAGGTTGGCCTCACCGGAAATAATTGTTAACCAGGCTCTGCGGTTAATCAGAAGAAAAGAAATTTTCAAGGACAAAGTGGTCCTGGTAACGGCCGGACCGACCAGAGAATTTCTGGACCCGGTGCGCTTCCTGTCAAATCCCTCCTCGGGAAAGATGGGCTACGAACTGGCTCGAGAAGCTTACCAGCTGGGAGCTGAGGTCATTCTGATCTCAGGCCCGGTTAGCCTGGAGCCGCCTTCCGGGGTTTACTTAGAAAAAGTGGTTACTGCCGAAGAAATGCGCCAGGCTGTTCTGAAACACTATTCTCAGGCCGATTTAGTCATAATGGCGGCTGCGGTGGCTGATTTCAGATTTAAGAAAATCCTTGACAGCAAAGTCAGAAAGACCAGCTTCGATACAGTTCTGGAAATAGAAAAAACTCCGGATATTCTTGAGGAACTCGGTCATGCCAAGACTAAACAGCTGCTGGTTGGTTTTGCTGCCGAGACCAGTCAGCTGATAGAGAAGGCAGCTGAAAAAATGCATCGCAAAAAACTTGACCTAATGGTGGCTAACGATGTTTCTGGTCCTGGTCTGGGTTTTGGAAGTGAGGAAAACGAAGTCTGGTTGCTCTGGCCGGATGGACGTTCCAGGAAAATACCCAGAATGAGCAAGAGGCAGCTAAGCCGGGAGATTTTTTTAGAAATTGAGAGGCTCTGGGATGGACGAAAAGGAATTGGTTGAAAAGATTGTCAAAATAAGAAAAGAGCTTGAGTTTTACCGCGACCTGGGAGTTGATTTCCTCGTCAACCAGATGGATAGTTGCCAGCCCAGATTGTCAGGCCAAACTGCTTCTTCTCAGACCTTAATTTTAGGAGAGATTATGGTTAGTCGAACTGGTGATGCTCAGGCCGAATGGGAAAAGTTAACCCGGCAGATTCTGTCCTGCCGGTTCTGCCCTCTTTATAAATCCCGGACCCAGGCCGTACCTGGTGAGGGGAACAGGCAGGCCAGATTGATTTTTGTGGGAGAAGCTCCCGGCAGAGACGAAGACCTGCAGGGCCGGCCTTTTGTTGGCCGGGCCGGTCAGCTTCTTACCAGAATCATTCAGGCCATGGGCTTCGATCGCCAGGAGGTTTACATTGCAAATGTCATAAAATGCCGGCCTCCGGAGAACAGAACTCCGAAGCCTGAGGAAGTCAGAGCCTGCTCACCATATCTTCTGAAACAGATAGAGTTGATTAAACCAAAGGTAATAGTTGCGCTGGGCAAAGTGGCAACTGAATTCCTTCTCAAAACCGACCTGCCCATGTCTGATTTGCGAGGAAATTTTGGTGAGTTTATGGGAATTCCGGTGATGCCTACTTTCCATCCATCTTACCTGGTCAGAAACGAAGGCAACAAAGAAATTAAAAGGATGGTCTGGGAAGATATGAAAAAAGTCATGAAGTTGCTTGAAAGCTGATGTCCAGATATTGCCAGGTAGCTTTTCCCCTTCCTCTGTTTCAAACCTTTTTGTATCAGGTTCCTGAGGAACTCAGCGAAAAAGTTCAGGTGGGGAGTCGGGTGGTGGCTCCTCTCGGAAAAAGGCCACACCAGGGTTATGTGCTGGAAATGGTCTCTCTGAGTAAGGAGCCAGAATTTAAGGTTAAGCCTCTCATCTCCTGCCTGGACGAAAAGCCCATCTGGTCTCAATCGTTTCTGAGTTTCATTCTGGAGCTAACCCGGTTGAGTCTTAATCCACCCGGGCTTTTTCTGGCCATGTCGGAACCGCCGGCTTTAAAAGAAAAAGAATTGACCAGAGTTTCTCTGACCAGGGAAGGACAGGAAATTCTGCTCTCCGGGAAAATAAGGGGAAAGAGAAAAGAACTTCTGGACCTGCTGTCAGGTGGTGGAGAGTTAAGCCCCCTGTATCTGAAAAGAAAATTAGAAATAAAGGATATATATTCCTGCCTCAGGCCTTTGCTGCAGGCTGGACTGGTGGAAATAAAGGTTAAGCAAGTCAGAAAAAGAGTTAGAGGCGAGCTTCAACCAGGCGGCTCTCTTCAGCAGCTCCGTCTTCCTATAACTCCAGTTGGTTTATCGGATAAGGAAGAAAAACTGTACCAGAGGCTGATCAGCAGGGAAGAAGGTACTGCCCTTCTGGCTGGAGACCAGAAGAAGCGGTTTGATTTTATTAGAAAGGTTTTGATTTCTGGCTTTCAGGGCACCGCTCTGGTGCTGGTGCCAATGGTCCACAGACTTAAAGTCTGGCGGCCGATTATAGAAGCTCTTGAAGGGAATTCTGTCGTCTGGCACAGCCAGCTTTCAGAGAAACTCAGGACCGAAAACTGGGGCCGGCTGGCTTCAGGCCAGGTTCGGGTTGTCTTCGGGACCAGATCAGCCCTGTTTCTGCCTGTTTCACCGCTGGCGTTGATTCTGGTCGATGAGGAACACGATGAGCTTTATCATCAGACCGAAAGTCCAGCCTTTGATGTTAGAGAGGCAGCAGAAATCAGAGCCCGGCAGGAAAAATGCCCTCTCCTTTATACCTCTTCCTGTCCGCGGGTTAGTCAGTATTTTCGGCACTCCAGGGAAGGAACTCTAATCAACCTGGGATATGAGAACTCCGGACTTAACAGCCAGTTTTACCGTCAGGATTTGACCCAGCTGCTTAAAGAAGAATTGCAGGCGAGAATAAAAAATCATATTAAAAACAGCGGAAAAGTATTCTTTTTTGTCAACCGCAAGGGTTATGCTGCCTATCTTTTCTGCCTTGCCTGCGGTTATGTGGCTCGCTGTTCCAGATGTAGAATAGCCCTTACTCTTCAGAAAAAAGAAGGCGAGCTGGTCTGCCGTTACTGCGGAGAAACTCACCCTGAGCCGGAAAGCTGCCCGGTCTGTCAGAATAAGCTCAGGGCCGGAAAAGTCAGGGGTACCCAATTTGTTAAAGAGCGGTTAGCCGGTATTTTTCCAGGCCAGCAAGTAGCTCTGCTGGAAGAAGGGGTTGAAGAGCCAAAATCTGAAAAGCTAATCAGGAAAATTGAGGCTGGCAAAATCAGGCTAGTAGTTGGAACTGAGTATTCACTCCATCGGCTGCCGCCAGGACTTTTTACCCTGATAGTTCTGGTAAATCCGGAAAGCTCTCTCAACCTGCCTGATTTTCGAGCGGCTGAAAAATCCTTTTTTACCATCAGCAAGGTTCGCGAGCTCCTTGAAGAAAGTTCTTTAGCTGAATGTCTGGGGGTTGTAGACGGTCCGGAACCAGAGGTCATCCGCAAGGCTTTGAACCGGGATTATGAAGGGTTTTTCTTAAAAGAATTAGAGTACCGGGAGCTCTTAAACTACCCTCCTTTCAGTGTACTTCTGGAATTAACTCTGGAAGGCAGCTCGGTCAGGAGGGCCGGTAATTATTCAAGACAGCTTTTAAGCCTGATTTCATCCAGGTTTCCTGAAGTAGAAATCATCGGGCCGCGGTTAACCCGGAAAATCTGGAGAAAAGAGAAAAAAGAAGTCAAATCATATCTCAGGGTTTACTCGGAGGAACAACTTAACCTTCTGTTGGAGACGCTTAAGGAATTCCGCATAAAAAAACCCGCCAGCCGGCTTACTCTCAATCTTCTGAGATAAAGCCGGATGACGGGTGGCTCCAGTCAGAAGCTTTTCTCTTACTGGTCTCTGAAATCGGCAAACCTTACGGTGATTTGCCCGGTTTGTTTCACTGCCCGATTTCTCAGGTCATGACCGAAGAGCTCAATCCTGGCAGTGCATTCAATTATGCCGGTAGGGTCACCAACCAGAGCCAGCAAGGGAGGTTGAGTTTTAGCTACATCTCTAACAATCATCAGAGGAATTGTAACGCTTGAACCGATTGGCAGAAGAACTGAAAGGGCTCCCTCAAAACGATAGGGAACGGCTATGCCTTCAGCCGTGGCTCCGTCGCTTCGGATATAACTGACTACATATCGGGTTAACATTATGTCGCTATACTGAGAAACTCCCAGCAGTGGGTTCGGGTCCAGTGTTGCTGCCCGAAGAGTGATATTCACAAAGTCTGAATATGCCACGCCGCCAGTAATAACATCTGAGAAGACCACACTGGAATCATTTCCCAGATTGTCCTTGCCGATGATGTTTTCTATTATGATAAAGCTTCCGGAATTGGTCCCTCTCTCCTGGGGGTTGCAGGAAAAGAGCAGCAGACTCAGTGCTACTATCGATATCACCTTTAGGGCTAAAGTTGTTTTCCTCATGGCTTAATTCTCCTCTCGATTATTTAATAATCCTGGGGGTTATGAATATCAGCAATTCCCTGTTCTGTTTGGTTCTGGCAAATGACCGGAAAAGTGACCCAAAAACAGGGATGCTGTGGAGGTAAGGCACTCTCTCTCTGGTTATAGAGTCTTCTGTCCGGTAAATCCCGCCGATGACTGTGGTGCCTCCGTCCGGGACCATGACCGTGGTTTTGGCACTCTGGGTGGTTATGGGAGGGATACCGTTAACCAGGTTAGCAAAGTCGGCTGCGTTGTTCTGGATTTCAATGTTCATAATGATTGTGCCCTCGGCTGTAATCTGAGGAGTTGCTCTCAGCTCAAGGGCGGCATTGACGTACCTGGTGGTCACTGTAAAGTTGGCTACAGTCTGCACAGGAATCTGGCGGCCCTGAACAATTTCGGCCGCCTGGTTGTTCTGGGTAGTTACTTTGGGTGAAGAAATTATGCGGCCGTTACCTGAAGTCTCCAGAGCAGACAGAGCTACATCCAGCCTGAAGGTATCAAGCACATTGGCAAAGGAAAATCCGATGGCGGTGTTAAAAGCCGGGGCCGGCAGGTTAACCGCATAACCGCCAAGTGGTCCACCAATGCCTTTGGTCACGATGCCCTGGGGAATCATTGACCCGTCGGCCAGAATCTTATTGGGAAAAGAAATGGCTGTCTGGTTGCCATAGAATGGGTCAACGATACCTTTATAACCCCACTGAATACCCAGGTTTCTGATGAAGGTGGAGGTGGCTTCCACTATTCTGGCTTCAATTGAGACCTGGGGAGTGGGAGTGTCGAGAACGGAGATAAGTTTTTCCAGCAATTCCATCCGGTCTCTGACCTCTGAGATTATCAGGGTGTTAGTTCTATCATCGATAACAATTTCCCCGCTCTTAGAAAGTTTGCTCTTCAGAAGGCTTTGAACATCTCTGGCTTTAGAATAAGAAAGGGTAATGGTTTTTACCTGGATGGGTCCAGCCAGCTCTTTGCTTTCTTTGAGTTTTCTCAACTCTTCGTCTTCTCTCGAAAGGGTGCCAATGGGGGCAATTCTCAGCACATTGCCTTCAATTACTTTGCCCATTTTATTCTGACGAAGAACGATTTCCAGAGCCTGGTCCCAGGGTACTTCCTGAAGGTTGCAGGTAACTGAGCCTCTGACTTCCGGGTCGAAGATTACGTTTAAACCGGCAAAGTCGGCCAGGAAAAGAATGACATCCCTGAGGTCAGCATCCTTAAATTTCAGGCTAATTAACTCCCCGGAATATTTATCTTCGGTGGTCTGAATTACTCTTGGCTTGAATTTTTCCTGTTCCTGGGGAGCAGGACGAGCGGGTTTCGGTTCAGGTTCAGCTTTGACCGGGGTAGCTGGTTCGGTCCTGGCTTTGAGAGGTTCTTCTTCGCTCTTGACCTTTTCTTTGACTGGTCTCGCTGGTTCAGCGGCCGGGAGAGCGTTAGCTAGGCTGGTCTGGATAGGTTCCTTTTTCTTTGCTGGAACATTCTCCTCAGAATTTTTGGCGGTCAAAATTTCTGTCTGGTCGTAAAAAGTTATTCTGAGACCATTCCTGGTGCTGTCAAGAGAATACCAGCCGGCCTCTTTCAAATCAAAGACCAGTCTGGTTATTGGGCAGGGTTCTCCCTGCTTGAACTGCCCGATTCGCACTTTCTCCACGTTGGCCCGGCCGACCTGGTAGGACTGACTCTGTTTTTGATACTGGGTATTTAGGAGGTCAATTACCAGACGGTTGGGGTTATCAAGGGCAAAAGTTTGAAAAGGAGCTTCTCCGCTCAGACCAATGAAAAAGCTTACCTGCTTGGGATCGTTTTTCAGATTAAAACTGCTGAAGGAAACCTGATTTTCCGGTTTAATCAGTGCAGTGAGGGCCGGGTCTATCTGGTAGGCTGAGGCTCGTAAAAATTCATTAAATTCAATAACGGTTTTTCCTTCCTCCAGCAGCAAGCGGAAGGGTACTTTTTCTTTAAGCCGAACCAGGAGCCTCAGGTTTTCACCAGCTGGTTCCAGTTTGATCTGGTTAATCAGGCGGCTGTTTGGTTCAAGAACAGCAGGTAATTCAACAGGTCTTACCCGGGACAATTCTATTGATAAAGTGGGGGTAGTCTCAGGAAGATAAGCGAGCCCCTGTATCTGGACTGGACTGTTAGCCACCAGGAGCATTCTGGTCGCCAGGTTACCTGTTTTTACTTCTATCCTGGTGAGTTCTGCTGAGGAGGTTGCTGCCTGAGCTAATAACCCTGACACCAGTATTAAATTTATTACCGCCAGTATAAACCCACAATTTTTCCTTTTCATGTTAACGCTCCTCCGGATTGATTTCTTTTACTACGTTTCTGGGCCTCATCAGTGGGAAGCCCCTTTCATGAGTCTTTCGAAAAACTATCTGAGACTCATTTATTGAGAGAACATAGCCATCAGCCAGTTTGTCCCCGATTTTTAGAAAATATGGAAATTGTTGAGGACCAGAAACAATCGCCACAAAACTTTTCGGGGTTTTAACGATGCCCACAAGATTGGCATTATCTATGGATAATTGTCCCTCGGTAGATGAAGGCTTTCCAGTTACCCTGCCTCCTGGTATCAGGTCCTTGAATGGGTCGCGTTTTCCGCCCGGGTCGTAGGAAGCTCTCGGGGGCAGAGTGCTCAGGGCCTGCTGGGGAGAGATGACCGATTCCTGCCTTTCTTCCTGTTTGGATTCCTGGCTGTGGGCCTGATCGAAAAAGATAAAACCCCAAACCAGTAAAAAGGCCATAGCTAAAAATAATATTTTTCTCATGTTATTTCCTCTTTTTTTGAGGGCTGGCCGCCGGTTTAGCCGGCTGAGTTTGTTCTTCAAGAAAATAGTAAGTGGTGGTTATGAAGTTTGAACTTATGGTCAGGGCGTCGGTCTGGTTGTTCAAAGCTTTGATGGAGAAATTGTTGACGTTAAACAGCCTCGAGAATTTGCTCAGCTTGTCAAAGAATATGCCCAGGTTGTGATAGGTGCCTGAGATTTCTATGTTGATGGGCCATTCAGCATAAAAGTCTTTTTTCAGCTCACCACGAGGCTGAAATTTCAGGACGTTTAAACGGGAATCGTAAGCCAGCTGCTGAATCCTCCTGAGGATGTCGGCAATTTCTTTCTTTTGCGGAATTATTTGCTCCAGGTCTTTGAGAGTAGCATTCAGGACAACCAGCTCAGCCTCGATTTTATCCAGCTCTTTTTTCTTTTCCTTCAACACCTGGACTTCTTTTTCCAGTTTTGCTCTTTGCTGGCGAAGGTCTTCAAGCTCTTGATTCCGCGGCTTGAAATAGAAAAAGAAGGCCAGGGCGAAGATAATTACTGCCAGAATTAAATAGCCGTACCAGGGCCAGTTTTTCATGACTATCTCCTTGTCTTGGTCTGGGGAGTGGGCTTGGCCGGTTGGGGCTGCTCAATCTGGGGTTTCTTAACTGGAACGGTCATATTAAATTCCAAAAAGACAGCACTCCCCTGTGATTTCTGAACTGAATCGATAAGATTAACGGTGCCAAAAGTTTCGCTTCTTTCCAGGTTTGAAATGAAATCAGCAATAAGGTTGTTGGAAATGGCTTCACCCTTTAATTTTAAGTTCTGACCATCATAGCTGGCTTCTTTTAGCCAGACATAGTCAGGTATTCTGCGGTTAATCTCATCCATAATTTTGACGGCGACGTCCTGGTTGGCTTTAAGCTGCCTTATCAGGTTAATCTTCATTTCCAGGTTGGCTTTTTGTAGTTTGACTTCCTCCAGTTTGGCCACTACATACTGAAGCTCATTCTTTTCCTGTTGTGCCTGAGCGATGAGCTGCCTTTCTTTTTGCATTTCCCAGTGCTGATAAAAATAGTAGCCGGCCAGGCTGACGAGCAATAGCAGGAAGATAATCGCTCCAACGCTCGCTTTCTTTCTCTCTTTAGGGACCTTAGGTAAACCTGTAGGAACAGGTTCCCTGACTTCCTTGGTTTCCGGTTTTAATAAATTAATCCTGATCATGGCTTATTTCTCTGCCTTTCTCGTTGAAAGTCCTACGGCAACCCCGAAAACAGGGGCCATCTCGTTAAAATAAATAGAATCGAATTTCTTTTCGTCGTACTTGATGGACTTAAAGGGGTTAAAAAGCTCGGTTTTTATCCGGAATTTTAGTTCGAAGGCGCTGACCATGTTAGGTATAAGCGACAGCCCCCCGCTCAGGAAAATCTGTTCGATTCGTCTTTCTCTTTTTTCCCCGGCTTCGTAGAAGGAGAAGGTTTTTTCCATCTCGTCCAGCAGGTCTCTGATATTCATCGTCAGGACTGAAGCGAATTGGTCGGCGTTGATGTTTTTGCCGGGAATGCCCTTGAGAGCAGCTTCGGCTTCCTCGAAGGAAACACCAAGCTCCTTTCGGATGTTTTCTGTGAAGAAATATCCACCGAGGGACAAGTCTCTAAACAGCTGAGGCACTCCGTGTTCAACTATTCCCACGTTGGTGATGTTGGCTCCCATATTGATAAGGGCCACCGTCTTTTCTTTGAAGATTTCCGGATAGTTAATTTCAAAAGCGTTGATCAACGAAAAAATGTCTACCTCAATGGCTACCAGATTTTTTCGGGCGATGCTAACGGCGTTGCTGTAGTTGGCAATCTTATCTTTTTTGGCTGCTACCAGCAGGATGTCTACAGTGTCTTCTCGACCCCGGGGAGATCTGACCACATGATAATCCACATTGGTTTCTTCGTAGTTGTAAGGGATGTTATGTTTGGCTTCCCAGGTAATAGATTCAGCCAGTTCCTGCTGGTCCATGTTCGGCAGCGAAATTTTTTTGATAATGACCGAGTTCCCGGAGATGGAGATAGCTACATCCCGACTGGAGATTTTGGCATTTTCGAACAGCAGCTTGATAGTTTCGCTGACAGCTGTGGAATCGATGATGGTACCTTCTACAATGGCGTCATGGGGTAAGGGCTCGTAGCCGATTTTCTGGACTTCGTACTGGGTGGTCTCTCCTTTTTGCTTGATTTTTAACTCGACTGCCTTGATAGAATAGGACCCGATGTCGAGTCCAACCACACTCTTTTCTTTAGCTAATCCGAACATTTTAACCGCCTTATTTGTTAGTATTCATAAATTTATTCTTCAGGGCCTCTTCCACCAGCGGTGGAACCAGGTCCTTGATGCATCCACCCAATTGAAACACTTCTTTCACCAGGTTAGAGCTGAGGAAAGAATATTTCAGACTGGGCATCATGAAAAGAGTTTCAATGTCGCTGGCTAGTTTCCGGTTCATCAGAGCCATCTGGAGTTCGTACTCAAAATCAGAAATGGCCCTCAATCCCCGGATGACTACCTGGACGCCGTTCTGCCGGGCAAAGTCGACCAGCAGCCCGCTGAAAGTTTTGACTTCTACTGCTTTGTCTCCGGCAAAAATTTGGCTGATCAAGCTTACTCGCTCCCTGGCAGAAAAAAGTGGTGATTTCCGGGGATTGTCAAGGACACCCACAATAATTTTGTCGAAAATCTTCTTCCCCCTCTGAATAATGTCAATATGTCCATTGGTGATTGGGTCGAAGGACCCCGGATAAATTGCCTTTCTTTCCATTAAGGATTTCAGTTCCTTGCATTCTTGCTTATCAATTATCAAAAAATTTTCTCCTTGTCAAACATTTTTTTCACACAGTTAGTCAGGCATTTTCTGGCAACAGGCTATTAATCTAATTAGAGCATAAAACCGGCCCGGAAGGAGTCAATCACCGCTTCTGGCTAATCCAGAGGTGATTTTTAAGCTTTATGGTTTCATCTTAAGGGGTGAGACAAATTTCTTTATGTTTTCTCCGTTTCCAGGTAAAATTGGTATCAGGATGTGGTCGAGAGAAATATTAAAAGTAGTTTTCCTGATTATTTGCCTCTGGCTATGGAGTGAAGCTGCTCAGGTTAAGCCTGAAGCTGAAGATGATGCTTATTTTAAGAAAAAGCGCGAGCAGATGGTCAGGTATCAGATTAAAGCGCGGGGAATAAAGGATGAAAGAGTCCTGAAGGCTATGCTGGAGGTTCCCAGGCATCTGTTTGTTCCTGCAGAATATCAGAAAGAAGCTTATGAAGATTATCCTCTCCCTATTGGCGAAGGACAGACTATTTCCCAGCCTTACATCGTAGCCCTGATGACTGAAGTGGCTGAGATAAAACCTGGTGATAAAGTTCTGGAAATCGGGACCGGTTCTGGTTATCAGGCAGCAGTCCTGAACCGGCTGACTGATGAAGTGTATTCTGTGGAAATAAGAGAGAACCTGGCTTGCAGAGCTTCTCAGATTCTGCTCTCTTCGGGCTATGACCGGGTCCGGGTCAAACAGGGTGATGGTTATTTTGGCTGGGAAGAAGAAGCTCCGTTTGACGCCATCTTGGTAACCTGTGCTGCCAATCACATTCCACCTCCGCTTTTCCAGCAGCTCAAAGAGGGGGGGAGGATGGTTATTCCTGTGGGCAGTACTTTATTGTTTCAAACCCTCACTCTGGTTAAAAAGGTCCGGGGGAAGCCGGTCATCAAGCAGTTACTGGATGTTCGCTTTGTCCCCATGGTAGGCGAAATAGAAAAACCCAAAAGAAAGTAAGTAGCTAAAAGCCCCGAGCAGAAAAACTGAGCTGTAGCCCAGAACCTGAGCCTGAATCAGACTCCAGACCGAACCCAGCAGGCTGAAAAAAGAGTTCACAGCAAAAGCAAAGGGTATTATTAGGGAAGAACGGACCTGAAAGTGTCTCAGGCCTGCGGGAAAGGGAAGACCCAGGACGAAGCCAAGGGGGAAAATTAAAAGGAAGCTTAAAACCAATCGGAGGGGAAAATTCAGGTTCAGGAAAAGCCTCTGAGATGAATTCAGGATGACCATTTCCAGGATAATTACTGAAAAACAGACAAGTGGCCAGAAAACAAGACCGCGAGACCCAATTTTTCTCTGAATACGAAGCAGGCTCAGGCTTCCCGCCCCTGAAGCTCCGAGCAGGAATACCAGCACTGCGCTCAGGGAGTAGGTAGGATGGCCGAGAAGCAAGATGAATTTATGAAACAGGGTAATTTCTACCAGAATGTAGCCGGCTCCCAGGCTGGCGAAGTAGCCGAAAATCAAAGCCTTCTGTTTGACCGCGGGGAGTTTAACCCCGGTCAATCTCATAAGCGGGAGAATTATTATTATGACTCCGGCCAGGAGTGATTGGAGAAAGATAAAAGCCAGCAGGTATTTTCCGAGGAAAAGCGGGTAGATTTTTCGGTTAAAAAATTCATAAATAGAAAAAAATTTGGACCATTTCAGGAAATCCAGAAAAAACGGGCGGTCGTCTGTTGGTGGTCTGACTTCAAATAGATAATGGCGGTATAAAAATTCACGGGAAGATGGAGAAAAAAGGCTGTGGAAAAGTTTTTCCCAGGCAGGTAAGTCTGGTTGAATGAAGGTCCAGGCGGCTGAAGATTCTGGTCTTTCAGGTTTTAACAGATCAAAAAAACGTTCCCGGGCAAACAGCTCAAATTTTTCCAAGTCTTTTTCCAGAAACGGAGTTTTTTTGATGAAAAAGGAAACGCTTTCAATGGTTTTCATTATCACCACATGCTCTTCTGGTCTGAGTCCCATTTCTTCCAAGGTCTCTACCCAGAGAGCCAGAAAACGCAACTCTTGTCTTGGGGGAGGCAAAAAGTAGAAAAGAGCGGCGGCCAGGCCATCGGGGCTGAGCAGCTCAAAAATGGTACGAACCGACTCCCTGGTCATAAGAAAATCTTCTGCTGGTCCGTAAAAGCCGGTACTGTAGCTTCCAGGAAGGTCTGGTAGAGGGAAAACAACCAGGTCGAACTGAGTTCTCTTCTGTCTCTCCTGCTTCAGTCCGGCTCTGGTTTCCACAGTTTTCAGAACAATTTCTATCCCTTCAATCTTATCAATCTTAAGGCGGTTTATGTGTTTCTGATGAACCTTTTTTAAAATGGGGCTTTTTTCAAAAACCAGAACCTCTTTTGGGGTGTTTAAAAGACAGAGCAAAAGCTCAAGGTCGCTTTCTGGTTGGAGGAGAAGAACCCTTTCTCCTCTGGCCACCAGGAAAGCGGCTGATAATGGGAGATAGCTTAAAAACTCTAATTTTTCTAGATCTTCTGTTTGTTTAAGCAGGGCGCTTACTTTCTCGGCATCCAAAGCCAGACCAACCTGCTCTGGCAGTTTTCCAGTAAAACTAAGGCTTAAACCGGGAGCGTAACGGATACCTGGAGAGTCAAATAGGTCAAGTCTTAACTTTTCATCCCAGAAAGTCTCTCTGATGGCAGCCCCTGGTTGCTTCAGGAAAAAAGGCAGGGGTTTGTAATCTGATATCCTGAAAGTTAAATTGTTACTTAAAGATAAACCCAGTAGTATGAGCAGCAGAGTGGAAAACACCTGAAGGCCTAACCGGATTTTGGAAGATTTCTTCCAGAGGAAGAAAAGCCAGGAAGAAATTACAGAGAGGATTATAAGAACCCAGAGAACGCCAGAATCCCCACCCAGCCGGAAACCACCCGCTGCAAAAACTACGCCCAGACTGGCCCCGAGTAAGTCAGCAAAATAGACCTGATGAGCCATTTCCCTGAAACGGATTAAAGCCAGAGAAATAGTTAGACCTCCAAGGAAAAAAGGCAGGCTCAGGATTAAGTAATGTGCTGGAAGATAAAGAATTTTAACCTGATTCCACAATAATTCCACCGGATTGAAAATAAGCAGATTAACCATAAAGAAGCTCAGGGGAATGGAATAGCCAAGGACCAGCGAAAGAAGCGCCAGGATACCTTCTGAGGAAATTAACCTTTTCTGATGAGTTGCCAGCAGGACAACAGCTCCGGCTCCGAAGCCGAGAAAGGCCAGGCTGACCACCAAAAAGGCGTAGTGATATCCCTGGGCAATGGCAAAGAATCTGGTCAGAATTATTTCCAGGGCCAGAATCAGAGCTGCCACCAGGGAAATACCCGTCAGGAGCCTGAATTTGCTTATCATCATATTAAATTAAGGTTATTTTATACCTGGAAATCAGTCAATGGTCTTCTGAAGCCTGTTAAGAAGATGAAGATAAGGTGAGCCATAATTGAAATATCCTCTTTATTGTGATAATTCTATTCTCAGAGTTGGAAAAAACGATGATCAAGTTTGGGACCTCGGGCTGGCGGGCAGTGATGGGAGAGGAATTTACCTTTTCCAACGTCCGACGGGTGGTTCAGGCCATTGCCAATTACTTAAAGCAGGAAAACCAGGGACGGGAAATATCTCTGGTGGTGGGTTATGATACCAGGTTTCTTTCAGAAAGGTTTGCTCAGGAAGCTGCTGCTCTTCTTTCTCGTAATAAAATAAAAGTATATTTGACTGATAGAGATTGTCCTTCGCAGGCTCTCGCCTATCAAATTATCAAAGGCCGACATTCTGGAGGTATCAATTTTACCGCTTCCTTTAACCCGCCTGAGTTTAACGGACTCAAGTTTAATGTGGCCTCTGGAGCTCCGGCCCTACCAGAAATTACTGACCGGATAGAGCTTGAAATAACCAGAGTAAGTCCTGAAGCTGTAGCCCCAACCTACTACCCGGATACTTCATACATAGAGCGAGTTGACCTGAGGCTAGATTATCTCAGTTTCCTTCAACAGAAGATTGATTTCGAGGTCATTAGAAAGTCTGGAATCAGAATTGCAGTGGATCCACTTTTTGGAACCAGCCGGGAATACCTGGATGAGATCCTTGTGGAGAATGGTATTCCGGTCGAAGTTATCCATGGCTATGTTGACCCTTATTTTGGTGGCATTTCTCCCTCCTGCACAGAAAAAAACCTGACTGAACTTAAAAAGCTGGTAAAGGAAAAAGGATGTGCCCTGGGTCTTGCCACAGATGCCGACGGTGACCGCTTCGGGCTGGTGAATGACCAGGGGAAGATATTAATTCCCAATTATGCTTTAGCCCTCATCCTTGAATATCTGGTTTCGGTTAAAGGCTGGCGTGGGGGGGTGGCCAGGTCGGTGACTACTACTCATCTTATTGACCGCATCGCCAGGTTTTATGACCTGCCTCTTTACCGAACCCCTGTTGGCTTTAAGTACATGGCCGACCTCTTTTTGAAAGGAAAGATCATTTTCGGCGGGGAAGAAAGTGCCTGTCTGGTGGTTAAAGACCATCTTCCCGAAAAGGATGGGATTTTTGCCGGTTTACTGGTTGCTGAAATGGTGGCGGCTTGCGGTCAGAGTCTTTCTTCTTTAAAAAGAGAGCTTTTCAAAAAATACGGAGAAATGGTCGGGGTTCAGAAGAATCTTAAGCTCACTCCAGAAAAAGCCAGAAAGCTCAAAGAATTGATCAAAAACCCACCTGTAAAGTTAGGCCGTAGAAAAGTAATGCTGGTAGAAACAATGGATGGCCTGAAAATGGATTTTGAGGATGACCGCTGGCTTATTCTCAGATTTTCCGGAACGGAACCTCTAATCCGGGTTTATGCCGAAGCTGAAACCGAAAAAGAAGCTAAAGCCCTGCTTCGAGCAGGATTGGAGCTGCTTTAATGGTGGAAGGAAAGAAAGCTTCTGCCGGCAAAAAGTTTTTCTACCTGCTGGTAGCTATTCTTCTGCTGGCTACCTTAGTGACCACTTTTTTTGGCAAAAAAGGATTTCTGGACATCCAGAAATCTAAAAAGAGGTATGCCGAATTGCAAGCTCAGATTGAGGAGCTGACCGCCAGAAAAGAAAAACTGGCTGCTGAAATCCGGGAGCTTGAAAGTAATCCGACTGCTCTGGAAAAAGAAGCCCGGGAGAAACTCTGGCTCATGAAGCCGGATGAAATAGTAATTGTAAGAGAGAAAAAGTAATTCGGACTGTATTTCAATAAAGCCAAAAAGGCATCAAAGTCCAGAGCCCAGGGCTGGAAAATATATCCAGATATTTCTTGAAACCAGCCAGAGCAGTTGAAAAGTTGGTGATGAGGTCAGACTCAGTCTTCCGTCCAAGGATAACGTCCAGGACACTGCGTTTCTTCGGCCAGACCACCAGTCTGACCTCTGCCTCAGAGGGTAAGCCTAAGAGCCTCCGGGCAGCTTCAATGGCCTGAGGCAGGCCTCCCAGCTCATCTACCAGGTTGAGCTTTTGGGCTTGATTTCCGGTCCAGACTCGTCCCCGACCCAATCTATTAACCTCTTCAACCGTCAGATTTCTGGAAGTGGCCACTCTTTCCAGGAACTGTTGGTAGATGTAACTAATTTGTTCCTTAAGGATTTTCTTTTCTTCCGGTCTGAATTCCCGGTAGAGCGAGAACGAGTCGGCATTTTTGCCGATGACTATCTTGTCGGTGGTCAGTCCGAGCTTTTCCATAAGTCCCTGAAAGCTGAATTTGCCGGCTATAACTCCAATAGAACCGGTCAGAGTTTGGGGCTGGGCAATGATTCTATGGCCTCCAAGAGACAGCCAGTAGCCTCCAGAGCCGGCTAAACCTGACATAGATATGACTACCGGTTTTTCACTTCTGGCTTTTACCAGTTCGTGCCAGATGACATCTGAACCCACGGCTGAGCCACCGGGGCTGTCTACTCTGACGATGATGGCTTCAATAGATTTGTCCTTAGAGGCTTCCCTCAACCAGCGGCTGAAAGTCGCACTGCCCAGGAGAAACTGCTGACCATCCCCTGTGATTATGGTCCCTGAAGCGAAAATCAGGGCTATTTTCTTTCCGATGTTTAATCCGAATAATTCCGGTTTGACGCCAGCATATTTTTTGTTAGATATGCTGACCAGTTCCTGGTATTGTTCAAGGTTAAAATGCCGGAAAAGCTCGTCTTCATAAGCCAGGGCATCAACAAGACCGGCTTCCAGAGCTTCTTTTCCCTGAAAATAACCCCTGTCCAGAAGGCCTCTCATTTCCTCAGGTGTCTTTTTTCTGGCAATAGCTATCTGGTCCAGATATCGGTTGAATATGTCTTCATAAATGGATTGAAGCATTTCCCGATGAGCCGGGGTGAAACTTTTTTCGGTAAACTGGTTGTAGGCTGTTTTGTATTCTTCAATGTGCTCAAATTCGGCTTTAATACCGATTTTGTCCAGCATCCCCTTAAAAAAAGGAACGTAGCTAGCCAAACCGTTAACTCCAAGCCAGCCCAGAGGGTGGAGAATGATTTTGTCACAGGCGGTAGCTAAGTAATATTCCTTGTCTGCATCTGGAGACTCCTCAAAATAAGCCACTACAGGTTTACCGGAATTCCTGAATTCCAGAACTGCCTGACGAAGCTCTTCAATTTTTGCCCAGTCAGACTCCAGCTGCCCGAAACGAAGGAGCACAGCTTTTATCCTGGAGTCACGGCTGGCTTTTCTCAGGTTCATCCAGGTATCATAGAGGGAAATGGTTCTTTCGGGATAAAAGCTCAGAAAAGGGATAAGGGGCGAATAATCTTCTAGACGACCTTCCAATCTGATTTCCAGGTAGGAGCGGCTGGATACGGCTGTTTCCCTGGGACTGAGTTTGTAAAGAAAGATAACAGACAGAAGGACCGCTCCGATAAAAACCAGAATAAAAAAGGCCAGAAAAAACCAGAGAATTTTCTTCTTCATGAGACCTCCTGCCAGCTTATTTTATCTCAAGAGGATTTCAAAACCAAATCTTTGAGAGAAGCTGTGAGTGAAACGGGCTTAACAATTACTGAAACAAAAATTTCTTGATTTTAGATTTTTTCTGTGGCATCATAAAATCTACCTTTTCAGTCGAGTTGTTCCTGCCATAAGTGGGGGAATCCGATTTGGAGAGGTCGAGGAGGTTTTTTGTATGTCTTTAAAACTTTATGTTGGTAACTTGAACTACAAGACAACCGAGGAGAAACTGAAGGCTCTCTTTTCTCAGTACGGAGAAGTTACCTCAGTTAACATCCTGCAGGGTCGGGGCTTTGGCTTTGTCGAAATGTCCACCGAGGCTATGGCTGAAGAAGCCAAGAACAAGCTGAACGGTACCGAATTTGACGGCCGGAAAATTATAGTCAATGATGCCCGGCCTAAGGGCGAAAAAAGAGGCGGAGAGCGCCGTTTCGGTTCTGGCCCGCAACATAGAAGAAATTTCCGCAGATTCTGATAAACCTGTAAGTTCGACCGATTCCTGAAGACCCCAGCGTAATTTTGGGGTTCTGGTCTGTTTTTCTCCGTCAGGGGAAAATTTATAGGGCTTAATAGTAAACCTTCTGTCTTTTTCTCCCGTATCCTTTTCTGGAGATAAAAAACGTGGAGAAGAATATGTCCGGAAGGTTGGCACCGTTTCTGACCCTGGTTGTTTGTTTAGTTCTTCTTTCTTCCTGCCTGATGGTGGTGGAAGGCAATCCCAGAAAAGCTGAAGAGCAATTTCAGAAGACCAGGCAGAAGATTTATCAGCTGAGTTCCAGCCAGAAAGCTTCTGGCCGTCCGGCAAGATTTAAAGCTTTGATTTATGACTCTGAAGAACGACAGCTTATCAGGGTAAGCCTGCCGCTCTGGCTGGTTAAAAAAGGTCTGAGAGAAGACCTGGAGTTGGATTTCAGAAAAGGAAAAAGTTCTGATTTTGAAACCCGGGCCCTGGCCCAGGCTCTTTTTGAGCTGCCCCGCGGGTTATTAGTGGAAGTCTGGTCCGAAAATGAAAAAATACTTTTGTGGCTGGAATAAGTGTATATTATGAAGTGCTCAACGGAACAAGGGATAATAAGCGGGAATGTCACAGTCTCATGAAAACTACAGGGAAGCGCAGGTGGAATTCCTCCTGGAACAAGCCAAAAAAGGAGATAAGGAAGCCTTTATGGAAATCGTAGCCAGGTATCAGCAGAAAATCTTCATTCTGGCCTATTCTATGACCAGAAATCGCGAAGACTCTCTGGACCTGGTCCAGGAAACTTTCATGCGGCTTTTTGAGAAGTTAAATTTTTACCGGGCCGGAGAGAGCTTTGAGGCCTGGCTGCTACAGATATCGAAAAATCTCTGTGTTGATTTTCTGAGAAAGCAGAAGTCCCGGAAAAAGGGCATTACCATAAGTCTGGAGGAAACAGGGGCGGAGCTTCCATCAGAGAAGGAAGACCCGGCCCGGTTTAACCCTGGGGAAATGATCCAGAAAGCAGTTCTTTCTCTACCTGAAAAGCAGAGGCTGGTGTTTATCCTGCATCATTTTGACGGACTTAAATACGAGGAGATTGCCGAGAGACTAAGAATTGCCTCCGGGACAGTTAAATCGCTGCATTTTAAGGCAGTCCAGAAAGTTAGGGCCATTCTGGCTCCCCAGCTGGGAGGTGGCCTATGAAAGCCTGTAAAGAATACACTCGGGACATTCTGGCTTATCTCGACGGGCAGCTGGAAAAAACCAGAGAACAGGAGCTGGCCAAACACCTGGAATATTGTTCAGCCTGCCAGGAAGAGCTGGAAAAAACTTCAGCTGTGCTGTCTATAGCCAGCAGCTTCAGGCATGAGTTGAAACAGGTTATGGAAACTGTTGACTGGGACCACCTGCCTGAAAAAATAACTGAAAAAGCCTGGGAAAAAAGTAAAGAAAAGAGTAAAAGAAGTAGTCAGAAACCTCTAAGTTTATGGTTGAATCTCTGCCGCTCACAACCCTTAGCCGCAGGGCTGATAATCGGTTTAATTCTGGGTGGGTTGCTGACTTACAGCCTTTTCTGGACTGAAAAACTAGGGCAAAGAATCAATAGAGAGACTGCCGAACTCATCCTCCCAGCTGACTTAATTGACAGGATGGACCTGGCTATGGCTAGAAGGCAGACCATCAACTATCTGGAACGCAGTCAATACTTACTCCTCGAAATTCTTCAGGCTGAGCATCCTGCAAGCGATTTAAGCCTGATGAATAGAGAAAGAATTAAACAGCTCCTCACCGATAAAAAATACCTTAATAATCAACTTGATGACTTCAGACTGCTTAAAGCCAGAGCTATCTGCGACCAGATTGAGCTGTTATTTCTGGAGCTCAGTCAGCTCAGCCCTGAACTGACTGCCTACGAGCTGGAAAGAGTTCGCCAGATGGTAGAAGAAAAGCAGCTTTTACTTAAAATCAATCTGGTCAAAAAAGAGCTGGAGCAAAGTGAGGTTTAAGGTGAAAAAAAGTTATCTGATTTTAATTTTAATGATATTAATTCAGACAGCTATCTGGCTTCCAGCTAAGAGCGGTGGCCAGGAAGAAAAACTTCTCCAGGAAGCCAAACTCTTAATATTTGATAAAAACTGGGTTGAAGCTGAAAAGAAGCTGGATGAATTCCTCAGACAATTCCCTAAAAGCAACCTGGTGCCGCAGGCTCTTTTTTACAGAGGTAAAGCCCAGGCCGAACAAAAGGGAAAAGAAAAAGAAGCCCTGAAGACCTTCCAGACTTTTCTGAGCAGACCTGATAAACCTCAGTCGCTGGTTGAAGAGGCTGAAATTGCCATTGTTGACCTGGCTTTTGCCCTGTATAGCGGAGGGCAGGAAGAATTCGGTCCGATTCTGGTTGAAAAACTAAGCAGCCAGCTTAAGGTTGTCAGGTACTATGCTGCCTTGAAAATGAGTTATCTCCGTGACAAAAAGCTGGCCGACCGGGCGCTTCCGGTCCTGAAAAAGATGATTGAAGACGAAAAAGACCAGGAGCTGGTCGACCGGGCTAAGATTGCTCTTCTAAGGATATCACCGGAAGCGGTCAAAGATGTTAAAACCGGAAGAAGTCCAGAAGGAATGAGGCTGATAAAAATAAGAGTGTATGAAAAAGGCAAGAAAATGCCTTCAATCTCGATTAATCTGCCGCTATCGCTGGCTGACCTGGCCATTCAGGCCATTTCAGAAGAGGATAAAGCCAGGCTTAGGGAAAAGGGTTATGACCTGAACCGAATTCTTTCAGACCTGGCCAGATCTAAAGAAAAACTTGTCCGGATTGAGGAAGATGGAAACATTATTGAAATCTGGATTGAATAAAATTTTTAGAAAACAAGGAGGATAATGATGAAAAAGATAATTCTACCGGTGGTTCTGACCTTGTCTCTTCTGCTTCTTTTCGGTGGTCCGCTATTTCCTGAGAACCGGGATGATTATCAGGTTATTAAGAAAGCCGTTAAGGATAATCCCGTTGTAGAACCGGCAAAAGAGGCCCGATGGTTTAAGATTCTGGTAACTGATAATAAGACCGGTAAAGAAAAAGTAAAAGTGACCATGCCTTTAACCCTGGTGGAGATTTTTGCTCGTTGTGCTGACAGTAAAGAACTCAGGATGGGTAAATACCAGGGAGGTCTCAACCTTCAAGAGCTCCTGGCCGAGCTCAAGAAAGTCGGGCCTTTGGCCATAATTGAAATTAATGAAGAGGACGAAACAGTTAAAGTCTGGCTGGAATAATAAGACCGCTTCTGGATTCAGAACAGAACACAAGGGCCCTTTTGGGCCCTTTTTTATCTTAAATTTGAATTGGCGAATGATTATTTTTAGTTTTTAGAAAGATAGCTATTTCCTGATATGCTTCGGCTTATTCATCTACCTGACATGACTGAGAAGTAAAAAGCAATTCTGATTGACTCAGAATATAAGGTTTAATTATAATAGTTGCTCAAAAATATTAATTCCCCAAAGGAGAGAGAAAAATGGCAAAGTATCGTATTGCTATTCTTCCAGGCGATGGTGTTGGAAAAGAAGTCATCGAGGCGGCTATGATTGTTTTGAAGAGGCTGGATCTTGACGCCGAATATGTTTACGGAGATATTGGTTGGGAGTTCTGGTGTAAAGAAGGGAATGCACTGCCGGAAAGAACCATAAATATGCTTAAAGAGACAGATGTCTGCCTTTTCGGAGCTATTACTTCCAAGCCCAAGGAAGATGCAGCCCAGGAGCTGGCTCCAGAGCTTCAGGGCAAGGGGCTTTCTTATGTAAGTCCAATTGTCAGATTGAGGCAGATCTTTGACCTTTATATTAATCTCCGGCCCTGTAAAGCCTATCCCGGAAACCCGTTGAATTACAGGGAAAATATTGACCTGGTCATCTTCCGAGAAAACACTGAGGGAAGCTATACCGGTGTGGAATTTTATCCTCTTCCGGACCAGGTAAGAGAAGCTCTGATGTTGCATCCTAAGATGAAGGATTTCAAAGATGTACCTTCCGACCAGATAGCTCTTTCTACCAGGATAATGACTGTAAAAGGTTGTGAGCGAATCGTCAGAGCAGCTTTTGAATATGCCCGAAAAAACAACAGAAAATCAGTGACCCTGGTGGAAAAGCCCAATGTTCTGCGCGAAACCGGTGGCCTGATGCTGCGGGTGGCCAGGAAAGTTGCGGCTGAATATCCAGAGATTAAGTTCATCGAAGCCAACGTTGACGCTATGTGTATGTGGCTGGTCAAGAATCCCCATGATTACGACGTTCTGGTTGCCGAAAACCTTTTTGGCGACATAATTTCTGACCTGGGAGCCCAGCTGGTTGGGGGTCTGGGCTTTGCCTGTGCCGGGAACATTGGCAATAATTATGCTGTCTTCGAGCCCACCCACGGTTCGGCCCCTAAGTATGCGGGTATGTATAAGGTTAACCCCATAGCTACCCTGCTGGCAGCTAAAATGATGCTAGACTGGCTGGGTGAAAAAGATAAAGCTGCGACGCTCGAAGGGGCAGTGGCTGAAGTGATAAAAGAGGGAAAGGTCCGAACCTATGATATGGGCGGGTCGGCTAAAACCTTAGAAGTAGCTGAAGCTGTGGCTCAGAAGCTATAACTGGCTTTAATAAGATATTAAGCGAGATTTTAAGATAAATCATGCTGGTACTGGCCATCGATACAACCACGCCTTATGGTTCGGTGGCTGTGGTGGAGGGTGGTAAAGTTCGGGCGGAGGTCAATTATGTCTCCCCTTCATCCCACTCGCGCCAGATGTTCAGAGCGGTTGAAGATGGTCTAAAGCTCTGTGGGAAAAAGCCTGATGAGCTTCAGGGACTGGCGGTAGCGGCTGGCCCTGGTTCTTTTACTGGAATCAGGATAGGCCTCAGCCTGGTAAAGGCTCTGGCCATGGCTTCCGGATTAAAAGTGGCTTCAGTCTCAGCTCTAGAAGCTCTGGCCAGGAAACTAATTATACCGGGGGCTGAACTTTTAGCCCCTCTTATAGACGCCAGGAAGGGTGAAGTTTTTGCCTCTGTGTATATGGTAGAAGGTGAGGATTTGAAGGAATTAGTTCCGGCCGGTGCATACCATCCCGAAGACTTTCTGAATATGATACCTGAGGAGAAAAGAGTTCATCTTATTGGTACTGGTCTTGAAATCTATGGGGACATGATTTTACGGAAGCTGGGGTCAAGAGCTATAATTACCAGCAGGAGCTGGCATGTGGCGGCTGAGGTTGGGCTGATCGGCGAGAAGTATCTGGAAAAAGGTCTCGGTCTCTACCCGTCTGAGGTCAACCCCATTTATTACCGCAAGTCTCAAGCTGAGGAGAAAAAAATCAGGTGAGAGAGGCTGAAGCTCCAGTTTTTATTCGGAGGATGAGGGAAGAAGACCTGCCTGAGGTTCTGGCCATTGAAAGAATCTGCTTTTCCAATCCCTGGAGTCGGGAAACTTTTCAGGGAGAAATTCAGAACAGAGCCATTTCTTTTCCCCTGGTGGTCATTCATCGGGAAGAGAAGAGAATTGTAGGCTATGTGGTCTTCTGGCAGGTAGGAGATGAAGCCCAGATTAATAACGTAGCAGTTCATCCCGACTATCGAGGAAGGGGTTACGGTGAGCTGGCTATGAGATATGTTCTGGAAAGACTGAGGGAAAATCGAGTCCATTTTGTCTCGCTTGAAGTTCGAGTCAGCAACCAGCCTGCTATTTCTCTGTATCGTAAGCTCGGTTTTACTATCCTCGGGGTTAGGAAGAATTATTACACCAGACCGGATGAAGATGCCTACGTTATGGGTTTGATGCTGGACTGAGTTTTCAGTAATTCACTTGAACCAGAAACAAACCTCTGGCCGGGGCGGTAGGGCTGAGCAAAGTTCTCTTCTTTTGCTGGAAAAGGTTTTCTAGGTCTTCTGGCTTCAGACGACCCCGGCCAACCATTATTAAAGTTCCAGCTATGGTTCTGACCATATAACGGAGAAATCCATTGGCTTCAATCGTGTAAATCAGTTCATGTCCATCTTTTTCCAGGCTGGACAGAATCACTTTTCTGACCGGGTTGGGATAATGACCGGAAGAAAAAGCGGAAAAATCGGCCTCTCTCTCAAATCGAGCTGCAGCTTCTTTCATTGCCTGGATATCAAGGGGATAGGGAAAGTGCATGACGTAGCGGTAATCAAAAGGACTAATTATGGGAGCGGTGCTTATCCTGTATCGGTAGACCTTGGAGAGGGCTGATTTTCTGGCGTGAAAGCTGAAGGGAACTCTTTCTACATTCAGGATGCGGATGTCATGGGGAAGTATAGCATTAAGGGCCCGGAGCAGCTCCGCCTCAGAAAGACGACAGTTGGCGCGGAAGTTGGCTACCTGACCCAGAGCATGAACCCCGGCGTCAGTCCGGCCGGCAGCCTGAAGGTTTATTTTTTCTCCCAGAATTCTCATCAAAGCTTTTTCAATGGTTTCCTGGATGGTGCGGCGTCCAGACTGGCGCTGCCAGCCGTGGTAATCGGTGCCGTCATAAGATATTGTGAGTTTAATATTTTCAAGAGCCGGAAGGTCAAGCAGCGGACCGGACCCGGTTTTCGGTGCTGGAATTTCGGCCAGGTCTCTGTGGTCCATTTCTCGAGAAGACATCTAAGTTTCTGCCTTTAATCAAGGCCTTCCAGGGCCAGGTTCACAGCCTCTTCAGGAGTCCAGACCGGTATAACTCCTTTAATCTCCCAGGTTTTGAGGCCAATTACCTTTTTACCGAAGATTCTGGCGAAGGCAATTTCGCTCAAAGTGCCGAATTCGCCATCTATAGCAATGACAGCCTGAGCGTTCAAAACCACCATAGAATTTCGGTTGTAGCCAATACCGGTAGCTATAGGAATGTCTATGAATTCGTTAGCTTCGCTGAAGTCTGTACCGGGTAATATACCTATGGACAGGCCACCGGCCTGACGTGAGCCCTTGGCTGCCGCTTCCATGACTCCTCCCAGCCCTCCGCATATAAGAATGGCTCCTTTTTCTGCCAGAAGCTGGCCTACCCGAGAAGCCAGTTTCAGGGATTCAGAATCAGGGTTGTTTCCTCCAATTACGGCCACTCTTGGCCTGGACCTGAAACCGATATTTTTCAAAGCCGGTCTCCTTTTAAGTTTTCTTTATTGCTGGAAGTCAAAAAATAGCACAGGACTTAAAGGTTTGCAATTTAGCTTTTTTTAACCTCTGGCCTCAATTGTTGACTAAATACTAAAAGCTATGATAACAATTAAATAAGATGGGGAGATAAAAGCCTATGGCCTATGTAAATTATGTCACCAAAAATATCGCCATTAAAATTGTCTACTACGGACCGGGACTTAGCGGAAAAACTACCAATCTGAGGTATATCTATTTTAAGCTCGAGCCCGCTTACCGTGGTTCGCTCGTCTGTCTGGAGACTGAAACTGAAAGAACTTTTTTCTTTGACCTTCTCCCCATCAAAGCCGGACTGATAAAAGACTATAAGGTCCATTTCCAGCTGCTCACCGTGCCCGGGCAGGTCTTTTACGAGGCTTCCCGAAAAAGCGTCCTGAAGGGAGCTGATGGTATAGTCTTTGTGGCTGATTCTCAGCTGCCCCTGCTTGAGGCCAACCTGGAAAGTTTTGAGGGGCTGAGAAAAAACTGCCTTTCTCTTAACATCGACCTGAACCAGATTCCGCTAGTTTTTCAGTATAATAAGAGAGATCTGCCAAACCTTATTCCGGTGGAAACTTTAAACCGCCTTCTGAATCACCGCAATGTGCCATACATTGAAGCTGAGGCCATTAACGGCCGGGGAGTACTGGAAACACTCAAAGAGATAGCCCGTTTGACCGTGCCAGCAGTCAGAGCCAAAGTTCTGGGCGAAAAAATGCCCAGTGCTGAAGTTTCCCAAACCCATGAATTTCAACCGGCTGAGGTTATTACCTCACCGCTCGAAGCCAGAGCAACCCTTGAAACTTCTAGCCGGAAAAAAGCCGAAAAAAAGCAGCCCGAAGTTAAAATAGATTTTGTCAAACCCGGAGATGAGACTCCTTTTCCCACAACCAAAATAAAAGTCCAATCCATTGAAGACATTGAACAGGAAATAGAACGACTCTCACGAGAGTTTGGTCTGACCAGGAAAAAGTAAAATTCTGTTTTCCCTGAGAATTAACCCCTTTGGATGCCGTCCTTTTTATCAGCACCATGCTGATAAGAATTTTAAGCGCTTCTCTTCATGGAATAGAGGCCTATCCGGTTGAAGTTGAAGTGGATATCTCGCCCGGTCTTCCGGCCTTTATAATCGTCGGCCTTCCTGATGCCGCGGTCAAAGAGAGTAAGGAAAGGGTAAGGGCGGCCCTTCGTAATTGCGGCTTTGATTTTCCCGCAAAAAAAATAATTATTAATTTAGCCCCAGCCTCTCGGAAAAAGGAAGGCTCAGCTTTTGACCTGCCGATTGCCCTGGGGCTGCTGGCTTTTCTGGGAGTGGTTCCGGTCAGCCCTTTAACTGAGTTCATTTTCGTGGGCGAGCTGACCCTGGAGGGCTGCCTGAAGTCCATCCGCGGGGCTCTGCCCATCTCTCTGCTGGTGGCTCAGAAAAAATTGCGAGGGTTAGTTCTCCCCAGAAAAAATGAGAGAGAAGCCTCTCTGGTTAGAGAAACTCCTGTCTATGGGATAGACCATTTGAACGCAGTAGTGAGGCTGCTAAACAATGCGGCTGATATCGTCCCCTGCTCTTACGAATTGACAGAATTAATCGGGGAGCCTATCTTCGAGGTTGATTTTTCGGAGGTCCGCGGTCAGCAGCAGGCTAAAAGAGCCCTGGAAGTGGCGGCAGCCGGAGGCCATAATATTTTGATGATTGGGCCGCCCGGCTCTGGAAAGACCATGCTGGCCCGGAGGTTACCTACCATCTTGCCTGAAATGACCTTTGAAGAAATTATAGAGGTAACCAGGATATATTCCATCGCCGGTCTGCTGGCCGAACGGGCGGCCATTAGCCAGCGTCCTTTCCGAGCGCCGCACCACACCATAACTGATACCGGTCTGATAGGTGGGGGTAATTTTCCCCGGCCGGGCGAGGTCAGCCTGGCTCACCGCGGTGTATTGTTTCTGGATGAGTTCCCGGAATTCAGCCGGCAGGCTCTGGAAAGTCTAAGACAACCACTGGAAGATGGTCAGGTTACCGTCTCCAGGGTGGCTTCCACTCTGACCTTTCCCTGCTGTTTTATGCTGGTTGCGGCTATGAACCCCTGTGCCGAGATTTTCCTGGGCTCGGCTCTGGAAACCGATTGTACCGAACTTCAGAGAAGAAAGTATTACTCCAGACTTTCCAAACCGCTTCTGGACCGGATTGATATTCAAATAGAAGTTCCAGCGGTTAAATACCAGGATATAGTTTGTCGCCCGGCTGGGGAACCCTCTGCTGAAATCAGAAAGCGAGTCTCATCTGCCAGACAAAGGCAGCTTGAAAGATACCGAGGACGAAAAATATTCGCTAATGCCCAAATGACTTCCCGTGATATCAGGCAGCACTGCCACCTGGAGAGGTCAGCCGCTGAACTTCTGGAAACTGCCATGAAAAAGTTCCGTTTCAGTGCCCGAGCTTACGACCGAATTCTCAAAGTGGCCAGGACCATTGCTGACCTGAACGGCGAGGCAAATCTTTCACCCGCTGCTGTGGCTGAAGCAGTTCAGTATCGAATACTTGATCGGTTTTAAGTTTTCAGACTCAAGACGAAAATCTTTGCTCTTTAACCAGCAGGCTGATAAAATTAGGAAAAATTATTATGGGTAAGGGTCCAATGGCAGAGAATTTAATTAAATCTGAAGTCGGGCTTACTTGCCGTCTTCCGAGAGTATTGAGCCGGCTGGATGTTGTCTCTATTGTCATCGGTGGAGTGATTGGTTCGGGCATCTTTCTGGTCCCGGCCAAAATCGCTCAGGAGGTTGAATCTCCACTTCTGGTTTTGCTGGTCTGGGTGGTTGGCGGCTTTCTGAGTTTTCTTGGAGCTCTGACCTTTGCCGAGCTGGGTGCTGCTCTGCCAGAGGCCGGCGGGATGTACATCTATCTGCGCGAAGCTTACGGTCCCTTGCTTTCGTTCCTCTTTGGCTGGACCCTTTTTCTGGTTATTGATTCCGGAGCAATTGCCACTCTGGCCGTGGCTTTTTCCGCCAATTATCTGCCTTATTTCTTCAAAATGTCTCCCTGGACTTCCAAGTTAGTAGCTGTGGGCTTCATTCTTTTTCTGGCGGCAGTTAATTACGTTGGCGTTCGCTGGGGAGCTAACCTGCAGAACCTCCTGACCCTTATTAAAACCGGAGCTATCATTGGTATCTGCGGGGCTATTTTTATTTTTGGTAAAGGCAATCCAGATAATTTCCTTAATCCACAACCGGAAAAATTTTCTCTTGACCTTTTGAGCGCCTTTGGGGTGGCTCTGGTGGCCACCTTCTGGGCCTACAAAGGCTGGGAATCAGCCACTTATAGTGCTGGTGAAGTGAAAAACCCCGGGAGCAATCTACCGCTCGGAATCTTAATCGGGCTGGGAGCAGTCATCGGGCTTTATCTTCTGGCTAATTTGGCCTATCTTTACGTTCTGCCGGCTTCGCTTATTGCCCGGACTCCACGGGTGGCGGCCGAAGCTATGCAGGTAGCGGTCGGGCCGGCCGGAGCCTCAATTATCTCTCTGGTTATTCTTTTTTCGATAATGGGGGCGGCTAATCAGAATCTACTCTGCTCCCCCCGGGTCTATTTTGCCATGGCCAGAGATAAAGTGTTTTTTCAGAAAATTGCCAGTGTTCACCCCCGGTTTTTTACCCCGCATGTTTCCATTATTGCCATCAGTCTGTGGAGTATCGGGTTAAGCCTGACCGGAACATTTGAACAGCTCTTTACTTATGTGGTTTTTGGTCAGTGGTTGTTTTTCGGGCTGACCGGAGCCGCGGTTTTCATTTTGAGGCGAAAAAGACCGGACCTGCCCCGGCCCTATAAAACCTGGGGGTATCCTCTGACACCAGCTTTGTTTGTGATGGCCGCCATTCTGATTTCAGTGAATTCTCTGGTCAAAGAATTCTGGAATTCGCTGGCCGGTCTGGGCATTATCATGCTGGGCATTCCAGCTTATTTTTACTGGCGGGCCAGGTTAAAAGATTGAGTTGTTTGCCTTTTTTCAGAAAATATGAAAAAGGTCTTGCTGATTCAGCCGCCTCTTGAAGATTTTTATACTACACCCATCCGGCTCTATCCTCTGGGTCTGCTCTATGTGGCTTCAGTTATGGAAAAACTGGGCTTCCTGGTTGAAATTTTAGACTGTCTCAGCCCGCTCCGAAAGAAAATCCTGCCGTTGCCCGAAAAATTTGCTTATTTGAGATCCTATCTAGGTCAACCCGGCTTCTTCCGATACTATCAGCGGTTCGGATTACCACTGGAGAAGATTCTGGAAAAGGTGGAAGCGGCCGGCCCGGATTTAATCGGCCTCAACAGCTCTTTTGCTGCCTATTTCAGTACGGTAGAGGAACTGGTTGAAGCTCTGACTGAAAAATACCATATTCCGATAGTAATAGGTGGGAATCAGGCTACCTGTTGCCAGGAAGAAGTCAGACTAAAGCTTCCCGGGGTGGAAATCTTCTCCGGACTGGCTGAGTTTGGCCTTCCAAAGCTGCTCCAGGAAAGTTTCGGCGGGGAGTCTTTTCTCGAAGCTCCAGCTGAGGAACTGGAGTGGAAAAAGCTCTGGCCAGCCCATCACCTGCTAAGGCCCGAAGCTTACCGTATCGGGAAGAAGAATTATATTTCACTCCAGTCCAGCCGGGGCTGCCCCCACCGGTGCTCTTTCTGTAATATCTCCCTGGTGTTCGGGAGTCGGGTGGATTACCGCCCGGTGTCATCGGTTCTTAAGGAAATGCGCTGGAATTACCTTAACCGCGAGGTCAGGTTGTTCAATTTTGAAGATGACAATCTTTCTTACGACCGCAATTGGTTTGAAGATTTTCTGAAAGCTGTGGCTTCGGATGAAGTGCTTCAGGGCTGCGAGCTCACTTTTATGAACGGTCTGAGCTATGAAAACCTGGACGAAAACCTTCTGGCTCTGATGAAGCAAGCCGGGGTCAGGAAGCTGGACCTGTCCTGGGTTTCGGGAAATCCAGCTCTAAGAGAAAGGCACCATCGGCCGCAGAAAAAGGATGAAGCAGCCTTCTTCAGTTTGTTAAAAGCTGCCAGAAAAAAGGGTTTTTTTGTTACGGTTTATTTGATTCTCGGACTTCCCGGCCAGACTAAAGAAGAAATCATAGAAACTACAGAAAAGCTTCTGGAAAGCGGGGTTCTGGTTGGTCCCTCGGTCTTTTATCTTACGCCCGGAAGCCAGCTCCACCTCAACCTGAATCTTCCAGCTGAAATCCGGAATGACTGGGACCTGTACCGTTCAACGGCCTTTGCCGTAGAAACAGCTGAATTAACCAGAAGAGATCTTATAGAACTTTTCCTGTACATCAGAAAACGCAATCTGGAAAGGAAAGGCTAAGGTCTACAGAACTTCACGTTTTAAGGAATATTCCGCTCTTATTTTTTTAGAAAAAACTTTTTCGGGTGAGGTCTCTAATTTTCAGGAAGGGTTGCTCGAGTGAAAAAACCTGATTTTCCCCAGTAACGGTATGAAATTATAAAAAAAAATCCATAATGGTCTGTCAGGTAATATTATAGCCAGTTCATATTGACTCAACCGTAATTTTTTACCAGGTTTTTAGCCTCCAAAGTCCTGAACAGCCCTAGCCTATCAGTCTTTTCTCCTCATAATTCTCGTCCAGTATGGGAAAAAACTTCAGGTTAGCTCAGCAGCTGAGGTTTGGCTTTTAAACCGGATTTTAAAAAACTCCAGGGCGGTATAGAATTTCAACTAAAATCAACGGTGGGGCGACTGTCTTCCACAACCACTCTTCCGTGCTTTATGACTGTTTTTACCGGATTTCTTCCAAGTTCATAAGCTAAGTAAAGGTACGAAGGTATCTCACAAAGAATCAGGTCAAAGTCTTTTCCCGGTTGAAGTGAACCGCAGTTCTGGTGACGGTCGATAGCATAGGCGGCGTTTATGGTGCAGGCGTTGATGGCCTCTTCCACGCTCAGTCTGAGAGTGAAAACACCTAGCTGAAGAACAAAGAGCATGGAAATGAGATGAGAGCTTCCAGGATTGAAATCGCTGGCCAGAGCCACTATGGCTCCGGCCTCCAGCAATTGCCGGGCCGGGGCTTTTTTATCCATCATGAGGAAAAAAGATACGCCCGGAAGGAGTACTGCTGCCGTCTGACTGCGGCTGAGCTGTTCGATTCCCTGTGGAGTGATGTTAATCAGATGCTCGGCTGAACAAGCTCCGAGTTCCACCGCCAGCTCGGTTCCTCCGATGGGTACGAACTCGTCAGAGTGAATTTTGAGTTTATAGCCCAGGCTCAGGGCCGCTTCGGCCAGTTCCCTGGTTTCTTCCAGGTTGAAGAAGGTTGGTTCACAGAAGATGTCAAAAAATTCTGCCAGATTACGCCTTTTAACTTCTGGCATAATATGGTTTTTAAGGAGGTCAACATAAGACCGACGGTCAGCTTTGAACTCGGGTGGAATTTCGTGGGCGCCCATAAAGGTTGAAACCAGGCTGATGGGCTGTAGTTTTTTCAATTCTTCCACTACTTCCAGCTGTTTGATTTCATCTTTCAGGTTGAGACCATAGCCGCTTTTGGCTTCCACTGTAGTGGTGCCACCGAGCAGCATAGTTTTCAGTCTTTTAAGGCAGAGTTTTTTTAATTCCTCAGGGCTGGCTTCTCTTGTGGCTTTGACTGTAGTCTGGATGCCCAGACCCATGGCCGCCAGTTGCTGATAGGTGTAGCCTTGAAGTCGCAGCGAAAACTCACCAGCCCGGTCGCCGGCAAAGGGTAGATGAGTGTGACAGTCCACCAGCCCCGGCAGACCAACCAGACCTGACCCACTAATTATCCTGGCATCGTCAGACAGAGTGACCCGGGCTTTGAATTCCTTCTCCTTACCGACAAAAACTACTTTACCCCTGAAACCAGCAATCCAGGCTTTTTCCAGAAGACCAACGTCTTTCATGGCCGGGCCGGTTCGGGGCACCGGGCCTGAGCAGGTAACCAGCTGGCTGAGGTCAGCCACTACCAGGTCAGCGTAAATCATTGGGGGTTTTCCTAAGGGAAAGCTGTCGGGTTTTTCGGATAAATGCTGGGGTGTTCAGTTCCTTCCAGTCAATTCCGGGAGATGGAGGCTCCATGGCTGGGGCCAGGCCTGCCGAACCCTGGGGCTCAAAGAGATAAGGAGGAGTTTCCTGATTGACTGGAATCGAGGGCTGGTTCTGGGTTCGGAAGTTCGACTTTCTCAGCTCGTCTGGCGTAGCAGTCTTTGGTTTCTTTCGGTCAAAGCCGGTGGCGATGACCGTGACTTTTATGGTCTCGGTGATGTTTTCATCAAGGACAGTGCCAAAAATAATGTTGGCTTCCGGGTCAGCCAGGCTGGTTATGAGCTGGGCTGCTTTTGAAACTTCATGAAGGGTCATATCTTTGCCGCCGGTGATGTTAATCAAAACCCCTCGGGCTCCCTCAATTGAAGTATCAACCAGCAGGGGACTGCTGATAGCTTTTTGAGCAGCTTCCACTGCCCGGCTTTCGCCGGAGGCTATTCCGGTGCCCATAAAGGCCATGCCCATGCCTTTCATGATTGATTTAACATCGGCAAAGTCCAGATTGATAAGGCCTGGCCTGGTAATCAGGTCGGAAATGCCTTGAGCAGCCTGCCTCAGGACATCATCGGCCATCTTGAAGGCTTCTGGAATGGTAGTGTTAAGGTTGACGGTTTCAATCAGGCGCTGGTTGGGTATGGCAATGACTGTGTCCACTACCGATTTCAGCTCCTGCAGGCCACGTTCCGCATTGCGGGCTCGGATTTTTCCTTCGAAGGCAAAGGGCAGGGTGACTATGGCGATGACCAGGACACCCATTTCCGAAGCTAAGTGAGCGATAACCGGAGTGGCTCCAGTTCCGGTTCCTCCGCCCAGCCCAGTGGTCAGAAAGACCATGTCAGAACCTTCCAGAATTTCTGCCAGTTGTTCAGTATCTTCCTGGGCTGCTTGCCGTCCGACCTCAGGGTCGCCGCCCGAGCCCAGGCCCTTGGTAAGTTTGCTTCCTATCTGGATTTTCAGATGGGCCCGGTTGTTGTTCAGAGCCTGGCGGTCGGTGTTGACAGCAATGAACTCCACTCCCTCAATGCCTGATTCAATCATCCGGTTAACCGCATTTCCTCCTCCACCGCCTATGCCAATCACCTTGATTTTAGCTGCAGGGAGGTCTTCTGCCAGGTGAAATTTTATTTTGCCGCCGAAGTCGTTTCCCATTTTACCCTCCTTACTCATTGAACCAGTCTTTAATCCTGGTCCAGAAGCCTTTCTTTTTATCCCTGGAAAAACCGCGTTCCAGGATTTGGTTGTAGCCATAAAGAATTAGCCCGACGGCGGTGGCGTAATCAGGGGTGCTGACGCGGTCAATCAGTCCACCAATATAATTAGGGTCGCCACGCCTGACGGGAAGATCGAAGATTTCTTCCGCTACCTCTTCCAGGCCGTCAAGAAGAGCTGTGCCGCCGGTCAGAACAATCCCGGAGTTCAGCGATTTTTCATAACCCATTCTTTTGATGTCAGCGTCGACCAGACGGAAGATTTCTTCGGCTCTGGGCTGGATGATGTCGGCCAGAATCTGCCGGGAGAGAACTCTGGACTTACGGCCTTTCCCCACGGTCGGCACTTCTATAGTGTCTTGGTCCTCGGTTACCGGTAGAGCTACACAGCCGTACTTTTTCTTGATTTTTTCCGCATCCGGGATGGGGGTTCTCAACCCGACGGCTATGTCGTTTGTAAAATTATCACCCCCCAGTGGGATGGTTGAAGTGTACCACAGAGCGCCTCTTTCAAAGATGGCCACCTCGGTTGTTCCGGCTCCGATGTCTATCAGGCCAACTCCCAGCTCCCGTTCGTCATGGGTGAGTACAGCCTGGCTGGTGGCAATCTGATTCAGGACAATTTCCTGGATACCGATTCCTGCCCGGTCCAGGCAGTTCTTCAGATTCTGAAGGGAAGTTATGGCTGAGGTTACGATATGGACATTGACTTCAAGCTTTATTCCACTCATTCCCAGGGGGTCTTTTATTCCATCCTGTTCATCGACGATGAATTCCTGGGGGATGATATGGATAATTTCCCTATCGGGAGGAATGGACAGGGCTCGAGCCTGGTCGATGACTCTTCGGATGTCTTCCCGGGAAATTTCCCTATTTTTTCCGGAGACCGCCACTACCCCGCGGCTGTTAAAGCTCTTGATGTGGGAACCGGAAATACCGACATAGGCGGCATCAATTTCCACTCCGGCCATCAGCTCAGCTTCTTCCTGAGCCCGCTTGATGGCTGAGATAGTCTGGTCCAGGTTAACCACCACTCCTTTTCTGATTCCCCGGGATTCAGCCACTCCTATTCCAATAATTTCTACTTTCTGCTCTTCAGTTATTTCGCCGATTATGGCCACCGTTTTTCTGGTTCCGATGTCCAGCCCGACCAGGTAATTATTTCTGGCCATTAGCTAACCTCCTTTTTCTGAACTCTGGGGTTTGAAGCCGAAATAGTTAAAGGTTTGAGATAGGCCCGACCTTCTATCCTCAAATCCACATACTCCAGAGGTCCGAACTGGTTGGTCCAGGTTTCCCGATTGCAGAGGTAGTAATTCAACTGTTCGGCAAAGTTATCTTCTTCCAGGTACAGTCTGACCGGGTCCCCATCGAGCTCAACCTCCATCAGCCCGGTTTTCTGGAACCTGATCCGCTTAACCAGAGTCCTGGCTTCTTCCCTTAAGCTTTCAAGCGTCCGGCAGGCCGTCTGTACTTTCTGCCTGCTGAAGCGGAAAAAATTTTCTTCATCTTCGATAACTGGAAATAAATCATCGGGCAGCTGAGCAAAACTTTTTATGACCATCCCCTCTTCATCCGCTAAATGGTAGTAACCACTCCGGAAGAGATAGACTCTGGGAGTTCTGGGAAAAACTTCTACCTTCAGGGTTGAGGGCAGGATTTTTTCTACCCGGACTTCTTTAACTCCAGGGATGGAAGACAGACTCAGACGAAGATAGTTTAGATTGCAGAGCAGAATGTTGCCCAGGTTTCGCCCCTGAAAATAATTTTCCACTGTTTGTTTAAGCTCGGGGCTCGGCGAGCTAACGTTAACCTGATTAATTTTTAATTGTTCGCAGGTGATAACGTAGTAATAAGCTTCAGCCAGGCCAAAGAATAAAAACACCACCCCTAAGAAGAAAATAATTATATGCCTGGCCCTGATGATTTTCTTTTGATTTCTGAGTTTTAGCCCGACGCTATTTCTGGGACGGTGGAATAGGTGAGAGTCTATGGGCAGAACCTGGTTTAAGGGATATCTGTTTTCTACAGCCATTTTACTCTCCCCCCTCCAGAAGTTTTATAATTTCAGGAATTATTCGGTTAACGTTTCCAGCCCCCAGGACCAGTAACAGGTCTCCTGGTTCAAGCAGTTCGACCAGCCGGACAGGCAGGTTCGCCAGCCGCGGTTCGTAGACTACGTTCTTATGTCCGAAATTCTGGATGGCTTCGTAGAGAGCCTGGCCGTTAATCCCGGGAATCGGGTCTTCTCCAGCTGGATAGATTTCGGTTACCAGTAATAAATCTGCCTGATTGAAGGAGGTGGCAAAATCAGCCATTAAACTGGCCAGCCTGGTATAGCGGTGCGGCTGGAAAACTACCACCAGTCTTCTGTCCCAGCCAGTTCGGGCAGCTTCCAGGGTAGCTTTGATTTCGGTGGGGTGATGGGCGTAATCTTCAATTATCATTATGTCCCGAATTGTTGTTTTGAGCTCGAACCGCCGGCCGGTTCCGGTGTAGTTTTCGAGGGCCCGAAGTATGGTGCGAACCGGAATTTCCAGATCCAGACCAACTGCTGCTGCTGCCATGGCATTCAGGATGTTGTGTTTTCCGGGAACGTTTAACTTCATCCGGCCAAGCTTTTTTCCGAAGGCCAGCAGGGTGGACTGGCTGGAAAACCCGGAAAAAGAAAAATCCCTGGCCTGAAGGTCAGCCTGAGAAGAAAAGCCGTAAGTGATTATTTTTCTTTCTATAAATGGAATGATACTCTGCAGGTTGGGGTCGTCCAGGCAGAGTATCACCGGACAATAGAAAGGAACCTTGTTGGCAAAGTTGATGAAAGTCTTTTTAATTTCCTCCAGGTTTCCGTACTGGTCAAGGTGCTCTTCATCTACGTTAGTCAGCACTGCTATAAAAGGAGATAGATACAAGAAAGAGCGGTCGCTTTCGTCGGCTTCGGCCACGATGAAGTCACCGCCGCCCAGTTTGGCGTTGGCTCCGATGGTATTGAGCCGGCCCCCGACAATGATGGTTGGGTCGTAGCCAGCTTCTTCCAGTACCAGAGCGGTCATGGAAGTAGTGGTAGTTTTGCCGTGGGCTCCAGCTACTGCAATCCCGTATTTCATCCTCATTAACTCAGCCAGCATTTCAGCCCTGGGAATTACGGGAATCTTTAAGGCTTTTGCCTGAACCACCTCAATATTGTCCTCCCGGACGGCTGAAGAAATAACCACTACATCAGCCCCCCGGACATTTTCGGCTGAATGTCCGAGGTGAATCCTGGCTCCCAGCCGGGCCAGCCTGGCAGTGGCTTCGTTATCCTGAAGGTCAGAGCCTGAGACCTGATAGCCGAGGTTAAGCAGAACTTCGGCTATTCCACACATGCCGGTACCGCCAATTCCCACCATATGAATCCGGTTGAGCTTCCGGTAACCTCTTTTTGCTGCCGGGCTCTTTACCACTGCGACCTCCTTCCGGACGGCTTCAACTTTTGAAGACACAGATTGGCGATTTTTTCAGCCACCTTTTCCCGTCTGAGAGGTTTGAGGTTTTCTTCCATCCGGTCCAGTTCTTCTTTATGGATAAGATAATGTTCAATCTTTTTTGCCAGTAATTCTGGAGTGAAATCTTTTTCCAGAATGACTTCAGCCCCACCGGCTTTTTCCAGTTCCCGGGCGTTGTATTCCTGGTGATTGTCGGCTGCTCCAGCAAAGGGAACCAAAATAGCCGGCTTAGTGGCTGCTATTAGCTCGGCACAGGTAGTAGCTCCGGCTCTGCAGATGACCAGGTCAGCCCTGGCAAAATAATCGGCCATTGGCGAAAAATAAGCTCCAGCCACCACCTGAGTGAAGCCCCTTTCTTTGTAGGCATTGCTCACCCGACCGAGGTCTTTTTCTCCGGTTTGATGGTAGATGAAAATCCGGTCTTTTATCGGCTGCAATAGCTCTAAGCTGGCTATCAGGCCATCGTTCAGGAATTTTGAACCCTGGCTGCCACCAAAAATCAGGATGGTTAGATTTTCCTCTCTTTTTTTAGGAGGCAGGTGATAAAATTCTTCTCGAACTGGATTTCCCAGCAGAACAGCTTTTTTCCCGAAGCAGGCGGCTGAACTTTCAAAAGAAATTACTACCATATCCACGAAGCGGCTGAGCAATCGGTTGGTAAACCCGGGGAGAGCATTCTGCTCCAGAATAACCGTTGGTTTTTTTAAGAGGGCAGCCAGAAGGACAATTGGTCCAGAACTGAATCCACCTACACCAATAACCAGGGCCGGTCGAAACTTAAGCAGAATCCAGAGAGATTTTATGAAAGCCAGAGGCAGAAGGGCCAGGCCACGAATTTTTTTCCAGCCCAGCCCTTTCAATCCTTCCACGGGCAGGGTCAGGAAATCAGACACTTGGCCGGCCATTATTTTTCTTTCCACCGGACGTGAGCTCCCGACATAGACCAGTCGGAGGTCAGGCTGGAGCTGCTTCATCTTCTGACCAACCACCAGGGCAGGGTAGAGGTGTCCCCCTGTACCTCCGCCACTGATGATGACCGTTGTTCTGCTCATAGGCTTGGATTAACCTCCAGTTTTCTCTGGGAAATGTTCAGCATTATACCCACGGCCAGCAGGTTGCAGACCAGGGCCGAGCGTCCGAAAGAAATGAAAGGCAGAGGAATCCCGGTGGGTGGACTCAGACCCAGAACCACACTGATGTTCAATAGGGCTTGAATGGTTATGCTGAGGGTCAAACCATAGGCAATCAGCTGGTAGTTGGGATTGGTTGTCTGACTGGCTATTTTAAGTCCCCGCAGCAGGAAAACCAGGAAGAGAATGGTGGTGAACATCGTTCCCAGTAGCCCGATTTCCTCACCGATTATGGCGAAGATGAAATCAGTGTGGGCACAGGGCAGGAAATAGAGCTTCTGAGTAGAAGCTCCGATGCTGACGCCGAGTAGCCCCCCGGCTCCCACAGCCAGCTTGGACTGGCGAACCTGAAAAGCCTTTCCCAGAGGATCCTTTTCTGGCGACAGGAAACCATGGATTCGGTTCATTCGGTAATCGGCCGAGAAAAGAAAAATTAAAAAAATGATTAGTCCGGCCAGAGCCGGGAGGGCGAAGTACTTGAGCTTGACTCCACCCAAGTAAAGCATGATGGCAGCTATAAGAAAAATTAAAGCTGCTGTGCTGTAGTCTGGCTCCAGGATAATGACCAGAACGAACATCAAAACCACCCCGACTGGAACCATCAGGGTTTTCCACTCGTTAATGGTTTCAGATTTTCTGGATAGATAATTAGCCAGAAAAAGGACAATCACCACCTTGGCCAGTTCTGAAGGCTGGAAACGCACTCCAAAAAACTGCACCCAGCGATGGGCATTAGCAATGGGAGGCATGACCAGACAGAGCAACAGCAGAATGAAGGTAAAGGCGGTAAGCAGATAAACCAGCCTAGTAAGGGTGAATAAGGGGCTTTTGATGGAAGCTACCAGGAGCATTAGAACCAGGCCAAAGGCCGCAGCCATTATCTGCTGGGTCAGAAAATAGAAGCTCTGACGGTATTTCTCCCCGGCCAGAATGGCAGATGAACTGAAGACCATTATTATGCCGAGAATTAGCAGAAAGATGGTGTTAATAAAAAGTATTTTGTCAAAACCAAACCTCTTGAAGGTCTCCATCATCCTGCTTTTCCCCTTAAAACCTTTCTGGCCAGAAGATTTACTTCTTTTTTGAAAAGTTTGCCTCTTTCCTCAAAATTTCTGAACATATCCCAGGAAGTGCAGGCCGGGGCCAGCAGTACCACATCTCCCGGTCTGGCTGACTGGTAACTCTTTTCAACCACCTCTTTGAAGGTGCTGGCTTCTTCTATGGGACAGATTCCTTCAATAGCCTTTTTTATCTTTTCTTTGGCTTCACCGATCAGAAGGACTTTTCGAACTTTGTTTTTTAACGCGCGACGCAAGGGGGAGAAATCTCCCCCTTTGTCGCGCCCCCCGAGGATAAGAACAATTGGACGGTCAAAACTCTGAACTGCTTTGATGGTGGCAGCTACGGTAGTGGCTTTGGAGTCGTTGACGAACAGGACCCGGTTTATGTTTTGGACTTCTTCCAGGCGGTGTTCCAGCCCTTTAAACCCCCTGATGGTTTTCCTGATGGCTGTCAGATTAGCTCCGGCCAGGCGGGCGGCAACGATGGCAGCCATGATGTTTTCCAGATTGTGAACCCCTCGCAGTTTTATGTCCCGAGTTTTTATCACCGGAAGTTCTTCCCCAAGCTTCAACCAGAGAGTTGAGTCCTTGAGGTAGCAACCCCGGGGTACTTCATGCTTTCGGCTGAAAGCATAGAGTTCGATGGTTTTATCCTTTCTCCAGGACCAGAGAATCGGATCGTCCCGGTTTATGACTGCCCTATCGGAATGAAGCTGCTGAGTATATAGTTTCTTCTTGGCCTGAATGTAGTTCTCGTAGGTTTTGTGCCAGTCGAGGTGGTTGGGCGAAATGTTCAGAAAAACAGAGATGTCGGTCCGGAATTTTTCGGTAAATTCCAGCTGAAAACTGGAAATTTCCGTCACTATCCAGTGGTCTGGTCTGGATTTTTTAACGAAGGAAACAAGCGGAGTTCCAATATTGCCGGTAAGATGAGTCCTTAGACCGCTGGCTTTCAGCATCTGGTAAATCAGAGTGGTGGTGGTTGATTTTCCGTTAGAACCGGTGATGCCGATAGTTCGGCCCTTAAGAAACTCATAGGCCAGTTCAATTTCCGAAATAACTCTGATTCCCCGGGAACGAGCTTCCAGAATTTCTGGAAGCGGCGGGACCCCGGGGCTAACCACCACCAGGTCAGCCTCAAGAAAAAGCTCCAGTCGGTGGCCACCGGTTTCAAACCTGATCCCTTTTTTTCTGTATTCAGCTACTTTTTCAAGTTGATTTTCTGGCTTTCGGTCGTTAACTACCAACCAGGTTACTCCCTGTTCCAGCAGAAAATCGCAGAGAGCCTGGCCGGTTCTGGCGAACCCAATGACCACGACTTTTTTATCTTTCAGGTTCATTTTTACCTCAACTTGAGAGTGGTCAGGCTGAACAGGGCAAAGATAATTCCGATAATCCAGAAGCGGATGACCACTTTTTCTTCCGGCCAGCCCACCAGCTCAAAATGGTGGTGAAGGGGTGCCATGCGAAAGATTCTTTTGCCACCAGAGAGCTTGAAATAAGAGACCTGAAGCATAACCGAAAGAGCTTCCAGGATAAAAACGCCGGCCACCGTAAAGAGAAGGAATTCTTGCTTGATGAGAATGGCAATGAGCCCCAGTGTTCCTCCCAAAGACAGAGCTCCCACGTCTCCCATAAAAATTTCAGCCGGATGGCAGTTAAACCAGAGAAAACCAAGGCAGGCCCCTGACAGGGCTCCCACAAAAACGGTCAGTTCGGCGGCCAGCGGCACCCGGGGGATGTTAAGATACTGAGACCAGACAGCATGTCCGGCCACATAAGTTAAAGCCGTCAGAGCCACTGAAGCAATCAAGGTCAGACCGATTGCCAGCCCGTCAAGCCCATCAGCCAGGTTGACGGAGTTTGAAGAACCAACCAGAATGAAAAGAATCCAGGGCAAATAAAACCAACCCAGATAGGGCGTCCATTCTTTAAAAAATGGAAAGGTTAAATGAAGGTTAAACCAGCCCTTAAAACCCCCGATTACCAGCACTAGAGCTATGACTGCTGAGGCTATAACCTGGAGGCCAAGTTTCTGTCCGGCTTTTAGCCCGAGGGAACGACGGCTCCGGAATTTGATGAAATCGTCAGCAAAACCTATAACTCCGAACAGGAGCAACCCGGCTACAGCCAGCCAGAGGTAAATATTTTCCAGGTTTCCCCAGAGCAGAGATGAGGTCAGAGTGGCTCCGATTATCATCACTCCTCCCATTGAGGGCGTTCCTCTCTTGGCCTGGTGGGTGGAAGGACCTTCTTCTCTAATTTCCTGACCCACTTGGTGTTTTCGAAGCAGTTTGATGAACAGGGGAGTCAGGATGAACATGATAGCCAGAGCGGTGATTCCGGCCAGAGCGGTGCGGACAGTTATATATCGAAATACGTTAAAGAAGAAAAAGTACTCTCTTAAAGGAACCAGCAGCCAGTACAGCACCTCAGTCCTCCAGTTCGTTTTTCAAAAAATTGATAATCTTTTCCAGAGCCAGCCCGCGGGAACCTTTCACCAGGAGAAAATCGCTGGGTTTAAGAAAGGTTTTAAGCCAGGGGCCGACTTCTGAAGCTTCAGAAAAAGAAGATATATTACCACCACCTAAACCGTTTTCAACCGCTCCTTCGGCCATATGTTTGGCTCTTAAGCCTACGGTTACCAGATAATCCCAACCTGATTGGGCCACAGTCTTGCCGGCCTGCCGGTGAAACTCGATTTCCTGGGGGCCGAGTTCCAGCATATCACCGAGGACAGCAATTTTGCGGCGGGCCGGAATCCGGCCAAGGCTTTTTAATACCCAGTCCAGGGCAACCGGGTTGGAATTGTAGGAGTCATCATATATGCTTATTTCGTTCTTAAGCCGGAGCATCTGGCCGCGTTGCTCAACGAGCGGCAGGTCAGAAAAGGCTGGGTAAAAATCAGCAAGCTTCAGGTCGAAAGAAAAAGCTACGGCACAGGCGGCCAGAAGGTTAAAGACCAAAGCCTGATTGAGAAAGGGAACCCGGAGGGAAGTTCTTTCCCGTCCATAAATCAGGTCCAGACTCCACCCATCCCACCCCAGGGACTGGAGGTTTTCAGCCCTGACCTGGCAATCGGGTGAGCAGCCGTAAAAAATCACCGGCCCCTTTTTGTATTCAGCAGCCATTTTTCTCACTCTTGGGTCGTCTCCATTGAGAACGGCCACGGCTCCGTCTCTTGCTCCCTCCAGGATTTCCTGTTTGGCCAGAGCGATTTCTTCCAGGTCGCGAAAGAATTCCAGATGAACTGGAGCCACACCGGTTAGAACAGCAACATCAGGTGGCGCTATTTCGGTAAGGCGTTTTATTTCTCCGCGATGGTTCATGCCCATTTCCAGGATAGCAACCTGATCGGTATTTTTCATGGACAGTATGGAAATGGGAAGGCCTATCTGGTTGTTAAAATTGCCCGGGGATTTTAACACCTTGAATTTTTCAGACAACAGCCGGGCGGTAAATTCTTTGGTTGAAGTCTTTCCTATGCTTCCGGTAATCCCGACCACTTTAAGCTGGCTTTGAGCCAGGAGTTTTCCAGCCAGGGTCTGCAGAGCCTTCAGGGTGTCTTCTACCAGAATAAGGCCGAAATCAATGGGCAGGCCGGAAATTCTTTCGGAAATACAGGCTGCACTGGCTCCTCTCTCGTAAGCATCTTTAACAAACAGATGACCGTCTCGCTTGTCTTTAAGAGCAAAAAAGAACGAACCGGGAGTGGCTTCCCTGGAGTCAAAGATAAAGGAAGAAACTACAGCTTCCGGATTACCCTGAAGCAGAGTTCCCCGCATCAGCCGGGCAATGTCGGAAAGGCGCAATCCGGTCATCTTATTTTTTCTCCAGGTAATCCATAACCTCTTTAGCAACTTCAACATCGCTGAAAACTATGGTTCTGTCCTTAAAAATCTGGTAATTCTCGTGACCTTTACCGGCAATCACTACCCAATCGCCTTTTCTGGCCAGCCTGAGTGCTGTTTCGATGGCTTTTTTCCGGTCAACGATTTTTTCGTAGTTGTGATTGCCGAGCTTTTGAAAACCCTGTTCAATTTCAGAAATTATTTTTTCCGGATCTTCAGACCGCGGGTTGTCAGAAGTAATGACCGTCCAGTCAGCCAGTCTGGCTGCCACTTCTCCCATGCGAGGACGCTTGCTCCGGTCCCGGTCTCCGCCACAACCGAACACCAGGATTATTTTCTTCGGGTTAAGGCTGCGGACAGCCTGCAGGAGGTTGTCCAGAGCGGCATCAGTGTGGGCATAATCAACGACGACGTTAAGACCCAGGTTGTTAGGAACCATTTCAAAACGGCCGGGGACGGATTTAAGCCGGGCAATTCCTTCCACTATGGCTTCAGCCGGCACCGACCAGACCAGAGCTGCCGAGATGGCGGCCAGAAAGTTGTAGAAATTGTGTTTTCCGATGAGGTTCGTGGTAAAAGTCAGCTGGCCACCAGGGTAGGAAACAGTAGCTTTCATCTCGTTCCGGTCGATGTGGAATTTTTCCCCGCGGACTAAAGCTTCGGGCTTAAGACCGAAGCTGATAGTTTTCATCGGTAGTTCAGAAAGGAGCTTTTCGCCCCACGGGTCATCTATGTTGACGATAGAAGCCTGGCGCTTGTGGTTCAGGAAAAAGAGCTTCTTTTTGGCTTCAAAATAATTTTCCATGGTCAGGTGATAATCAAGATGTTCTCCGCTCAGATTGGTGAAGATGGCAATATCAAACCCGATACCGTAGACCCTCTTCAGCTCCAGGGAGTGGGAAGAGACCTCCATCAGACAGTGGCTGACCCCCTCATCCACCATCTGCCTCAGCATTTTCTGGATATCGGAGGCTTCAGGGGTGGTCCGTTCAGCCGACCTTTTCTTGCCTGCCCAGCGGTACTCCACCGTACCCACCATCCCTGGGCTATGGCCGGCTGCTTTTAAGATTGATTCCAGTATGTAGGTAACGGTGGTTTTACCTTTGGTTCCGGTTACTCCCAGTGTTTTAATTTCTAAGGAAGGATGGCCATAAAAATTGGCAGCCATGAGAGCCAGGGCTTCCCGGCAATCCCTGACCTGAACCCAGGTCAGAGCTTGGTCTGAAGGGACAGGTCTTTCTGAGACCACTGCTACTGCCCCGCGCTCCCTGGCCTCGGGAATAAAATCATGACCGTCGGCTTTCTGGCCTCTGATGGCAAAGAACAGAAAGCCCGGCTCAACCTGCCTGGAGGAATAGGCCAGTCCGGTAATTTCCAGGTCTTCCCGGCCTGTAAGGCCGAGCAGCGGAATGTCTTTAACTATTTCCTTCAACTTCATTTCAGTCAGTAACCCCTGTATCCATTATTTCTTTTCTGGCAACCAGCAGGTTATCCGGCAGTTTCTGCGGAGGCTGGTTCATATAAAGCAAAACCCTCCTGGCTATTTCTCTGAACACCGGGGCGGCCACCTGTCCACCATAATGAAGAGGTCCTCTGGGTTCGTCAATAACCACGACCATGGAAAAGAGAGGACGGTCGGCCGGAACAAAGCCGACGAAAGAAGCCACATGCCTGGAGTTGTTGTAAGCCCGGAGTTCAGGATCAAACTTCTGGGTAGTTCCGGTCTTACCGGCCAGAGTGTAGCCGGGTATTAAAGCCTGCCGACCGGTTCCGATTTCCACCACCTGCCGAAACACCAGATCCACCAGTTCGCGGGCGGTTTTGGGGTTGAGGATGAGTTCGGCCTCTTCAGTCATTACCGATAGATTCCCGGCGGACTGCAGAAGCGGTCTGGGGCGGTCGAGGCTGACCTTTGGTTTTACCAAATAACCACTGGTAGCCAGGACATTCATGGCCTGCAGGATTTGAAGGGGAGTGGCTGCCATTTCATAGCCCATAGCCACTCGCAGTGATGATTTTCGCCACTTTTCAAGGGGGTGGACTACACCGGATTCTTCTCCGGGCAAGTCAATGCCAGTTTTTTCTCCGAAGCGAAAAGTTTTGAACATCCTATAGATTCGGTCTTCTCCCAGCTGTTCGGCTATTTTGATCACCCCCACGTTAGAGGAGTGGATGAAGACTTCAGGAAAACTCAGGATTCCCAGACGAACATGGTCTCTGACTGTGGTACCGCCGAAGACGATAAAGCCCTGACGGCAGTCGTAGTGACTGTTCCAGCTCAGGCCGCCAAGCTCTCTGGCCGCGGCAGCGGTGACAATCTTGGCTGTCGAACCAGGCTCGTAGGTGTGCTGAATGGCCCGGTTCATCATGGCTTTTTCCTGCGGGGGAAAAAAGTTGGGGTCGTAATTCGGGTAGCTGGCCATGGCCAGGATTTCTCCGGTCCAGGGCACAGAAATCACTACCGTTCCCCAGTCAGCCTGAAACCTTTCTACAGCCAGGCGCAGTTCCTTTTCGGCAATGTATTGAATCGTGGAATCTATGGTCAGGTAAAGGTCATGACCGGGTCTGGTTTCTTTGATGGTCTCTATATAAAACTCCCTTCTCCGGGCATCCTTCATTATAAGCTGCTGACCTTCCTCTCCCCGTAACCGGGAATCGTAATAATATTCAACTCCGGCCAGACCTGTATCATCTATACTGACTCCGCCCAGAACGTGAGCGGCCAGGCTGCCTTGCGGATAAAATCTTTTATATTCTTCCAGGAAATAAATTCCTGGTAATTTGAGCCTTTTTACCTGCTCAGCCAGGTCGGGAGAAATTTTCCTTTTTACCCAGATAAAGCGCTTTTTCTTTTGAGCCGAAGCCCTGATCCGGGCCAGGTCGGTTTCAGACAGGTTCAGAAGCTTTTTTAACTGTTCAAGACCCCGGAGCTGGCTTTCCAGACTTTCAGTCTTGACCGGAGAGAAGAAGACAGAAACGGCCGGAAGACTTCTGGCCAGAATTTTACCATTTCGGTCGTAGATGGTTCCCCGGGTGGGCATAACCGTAATCAAATCCTGACTCTGCTCCATCACCTCGGCCTTGAGCTTCTTGTGCTGAATAACCTGAAGCTCTACCAGGCGGACCGCTATGACCAGAAACCAGAGAAGGATAAAGACAGAAAGAGCCTTGACTTTTCGGCGGTGGCGGCCGTAAAAGACGGTTTCTCTGTTGACCAGGAGCCTCATCTTTCTACCTTCTTTTCTGTTTTTTCAAAAATCACCTGGTCAGCCGCGGGCTCTTTCAGATTGAGCTTTTCCCTGGCGATACGGTCAATCCTTTCCAGAGAAAGCAACGTTTCTTTTTTGGCTTCCAGGGTCTTGATTTCTTCTTTTAGCACCTCGGCTTTCATTTCCAGTTCATGAATGGCGTACCCAAGACGGATTGATTCGCTCTGATACCAGATGTAAAAGGTCAGATTACCGAGAAACAGAATGACCAGACCTGAGCCCACAGCCAGCTGCTTCCAGGTGTATTTTTTTCTAACCATCAAATCCTCTCTGCCGCTCTAAGTTTGGCTGAGTGACTCCGGGAATTTATGGCTATTTCTTCAGCAGTCGGCCGAACTGGTTTTCTGGTGATAATTCTGACTACAGGCTGGGTTCCGTCCCGGTTGGAAGCCAGTCTCTGGAAGGCTCTTTTTACCAGCCGATCTTCAAGTGAGTGGAAAGAGATGACCACCAGTCTGGTGCCCGGCAAGCATCTTTGCGCTATGTTCTCCAGAAAATCATCCAGTCCCTTCAATTCCTGGTTGACCTCAATCCTGAGAGCCTGAAAAACTCTGGCTGCCGGATGAAGTCGGTTTTTCTGAGGCACCCAGCGGTAGGTTTCCTCAACCAGGTTTTTCAGGTCGGTAGTGGTTTTGAGCAGGCCCAGTTTGCGGCTGCTGACAATTTTTCTGGCCAGCAGCCTGGTGTGATGAAGTTCTCCGTACTTTCGGAAAATTTCAGCCAGCCTTGCTTCCGGGTAAGACATAAGTATTTTTTCTGCTGTGATTTTCTGGCGCTGGTCCATTCTCATATCCAGAGGCCCTTCCAGATTAAAACTAAAACCGCGCTCGGGATTGTCGAGCTGAAATGAAGAGATGCCCAGGTCAGCCAGCAGGCCTCTGACCTCTTCAAAGGGTATCAATTTTTTAAATTCCAGCATGTTTCTGAAATCAGCTTGAAAAAGTTTGACCCGGCTGGAATACTCAGTCAGTCTTTTAGCTGCCTCCTTGAGTGAGGTCTCATCCAGGTCAAAACCTATGATTTTAGCTCCGGGATTTCTTCTTAGAATCTCCAGAGCATGTCCCCCCAGGCCGACGGTGCAATCTATGTAAACCCCTGGTCGAATAGCCTGCAGGTAAGTTATGGCCTCTTCCAGCAGGACTGGCCTGTGCCCGTAGTCTTTCATTCAGTCTTTCCTCGGGGGACAAGACGGGCTATGTTTTCAAAATCCTCCTCGCTCAGGGGGCTTTGCTCTATGACCGAGTTCAAAGCTTCTTTGTTCCAGACTTCCAGATGATTGTTAAGACCTATCACCTCCACTTCAGAAATAAGCCGCGCTTTTTCTCTCAAAGGCTGGTGGATGAGCACCCTTCCCTTGGCATCTATTTGATGATGACTGCCTTTAAGGTTAACCCGGAGCAGGAAACGCCTGACATCAGGTCTGAGATGCAAGGCTCCTTCATTGGCTACACTGGTCATTTCTTCCCAGACGCAGAGCGGATAAATCTGTACCGACTCGTCAGTGAGAGAAGTGATGAAGACGTCCTTACCATAAAGTTTTTCAATGGTCTCGCGGAATTTTTCGGGAATTTTTAAGCGGCCGCTGCGGTCGAGTCGAGCTGAATAGCTACCAATGAGCAAATTGTTGGCGGCTTCTTTTCCCATTTTATCCCGTTTTATCCCATTTTGAGTTAAATATAAGAAAGAAAAATATAAAAGTCAAGCAAAAAATCCCACTGTGAAAAAATAATTTTATGGGAGAAAAATGGGAAGAAAATCCGGGTGAGGAGGGCCGATGGCTGATTGAGTATTACTTATCTGAAGGCGAATATTCTTCCAGCAAGCGACGGGCTTTTTCCAAGTCTTTTGCCAGAACCATAATAATGGTTTCACCCAGGCCGTCCATGGTAAACGGGTAGATGGAGTGAACTACCTGGCCTTTAAGGACACACATTATCCCGTGAGTTCCGAGGAAGCTTTTTATGACCTCAGCTTCCGCCAGGCTCCAGACCCTGGTTAGCTCAGTTAATGGCTCATCCTGCTGGGGAATTTTTTCGATCAGTTTCTGGTTTTCGGTGGCCTCAGTCGGCTTTTCTACTTCAGGATGCTCTTTTCTCCAGCTGAAATAATCTTCCAGGATTTGAGCGTGGTCAAAAGCTAAGGGGAAATTGATTTCCTCTCTGGTAAAAACTCCAGCTTTTCTGGCGTCATCAGCCGCTTCTGGGAGGCCGGAGGCCCTGGCGATAAAAACTGTGGATATAGTGTGAAACCTTGGGTCACGCCCCGGGTCTGAGTAAGTGTGGAATTGCTGAAGAAGCTCAACTTCAAGAGAGGTTTCTTCTCTCGCCTCGCGGATAGCCGCCTGCTCCAGAGTTTCTCCATATTCGACAAACCCTCCAGGCAGAGCCCAGCCGGCGGGCGGGTTTTTTCTTTCTATCAGCACAATTCCACTCCGACCGTCAGGTAGAGTGAGCTCGATTATCACATCAACGGCTGGAATGGGATATTTTTTTTCCATTGATTTTTCTTTTCCAGACTAAGATACCGATCAGGGCGAAAAAAGTCAATCAGTATAGGTAAACCTTTTTTCCAGCTGGTTGAGTTTTTCCACCACTCCGCCGTATTCCAGCTCGGAGATAGGTAGCATTGATGGTCCACAGAAACCCTGCCGTCTGATTTCTGAGGCTTTCTGAGCCACGCTGGTTCGGATGGTATCCCAGTAGGGATGGTCGAAGACATCGGCCGGCTCAGTTAGTTTTCCTTCCTTCATGGAAAAGGCAGCCCCGGTAACCACAGGCGGGCCGTCAAAATAAGAAATGGTAGCGTTCAGCCGGCAGGGCATCAGAGGTCCGATGTGGCTTCCCCGCATAAAGCCGGCCACGTAATGACCGATATTAAACGGGGCCAGCACTTCACCTGTGGCCGGGAATTCCCCCTGAACCCGGACAATGGCCACCGGGTCGTCTTTTCCGGTGTACTTTCCGGCTATGTTGTGCAGCCTCTGGGTGGAGATGGCTACTGCCTGGTTTCCGGTGCTTCTGGAATAAATGCTTTCAATGACGTATTTTTCCGTATCTCTGAGCAGAACAGCGATATCGTAAAGCTCTTCCGGAGCCACTAGCTCGATGACCTTGGTTTTTTCGGTGAAGCTGACGTCAATGATTCTGAACTTAAAACCCTGGCTCATTTTTGGACTCAGAATAAGACCGGAGCAATACATCGGGTCGGCAAAAGCTAAGTAAAAAGGCAGATTATAGGCTCCCGGGTCAGTTTTATCAGCGGCAAAAAAGATAAAAGGTTCGCTCTCTCTTTCGTCAATTTCCATTTCGGCTACCGCCGGCCCCAGTCCGCGGACGTTGCCGGAAAAAGCATCTTTTAACAGGTCCTGACCAGCCCCGTAAAGACCGCTTTTCCTGGCCACAGTTGTTCCTGCCTGAAAAGCTTCCCAGGCTAACTGGTGAATCTTCTGATCACCTGGGCCCCGGGTATGAGTACAGAGAATGGCGATGTCATCACCGGTTGAGCTTATATAATAATCAATCAGAAGTCCTCTGGCTCTTTCGGCGATAAATTTTCTTATTTCCTCAATAAGAGCCAGACTTGGTTTGAGATGACCACCAATGCTTCCCACATCAGCTTTTAAGACACTTATAGTAATTTTCATAAAGCCCTCCTTTTCCCTCTTACTTATTGACAGCTAAATCTTATAAATTCTTTTTGGCTATTGTCAAATAGCTGAGGTTCTGGTTTTATTGGGGAAGTCTCATTTTCTAAAGCTCCGGAAAGCAAGCTGACTTCCATAAAAACTACGAAAAAACTGCCTGCTGCCAATATCTTTAGATCAAAAGATAAAATAAAACCTCAAGGCCTTGAAGCGAGCTTTTCAGTGAGGATAATAAAAGCTCAGGGGATAGGTTAACAAATTTTTTAAAACCTGGACATGCTGGAAAAAAGCCGGCCGATGTTGTTCTGGAAGCGGTTCAGCTGGCTGGAATTTCCAGCTCAAAGGGTTGACATATTTGCCGTGATAAAGCAAGCGGTAATCCAGATGAGGTCCAGTAGATTCTCCGCTTGAGCCCACGTAGCCGATTACCTGCCCGCTCTCCACTCTGGTTCCCACTTTTATTGCGGGAGCCAGTTTTTGCAAATGAAGGTACATTGTTTCATAAGCGTTTTTGTGTCTGATTCTAACCATCCGGCCGGCGGCTCCATTCCAGCCAGCAAAAGTTACTACTCCAGAAGCAGTGGCCTGGACTGGGGTTCCCACGGGAGCTGCATAGTCAATACCATAATGCGGCCGATAGATTTTTCGGATCGGATGAAGACGCCTGGAACTGAAGCGCGAAGTAATTCTGGCGTAACGCAAAGGTGATTTTAAGAATTCTTTTCGCAGGGAATTGCCGTTTTGGTCGAAATAGTCGGCCCGCCCTGAATCTGGAAATTGAAAGCGGTAGGCTTCATGGCTCTGGTTCTGGTTAATAAACCAGGCCGCCAGAATTGGTCCATAGGTAACAAACTGTCCGTTGAGGTATTTTTTTTCTACCAGCAATCTGAAAACATCACCTTTTCTGAGGTCCAGGTAAAAATCTATGTTCCAGCCAAAAATTTCAGCCAGCATCAGGGCTAAAAGGTCGCCTTCTCCAGCTTCGTTGACTGCCTGGATCAGCGAGTCTTGGATTACTCCTTCTACCAGAACCAGACGGGTTTCTGTGGGATGGGATTTTATGGTTGCCTCAGGTTTTTCGGGGCGAAGGTCGATTTCCAGGTAGCGCTCGGGGTCCAGGTCTAACTGAAGGCCGATCCAATCTTCAGCTTGCTTCAGCAGCCTGAGTTTATTTCCGGCAGGAATCCGGGCCAGGTCGTAGGTTTGTTTAATGGCTTCTCTTAATTGAATTACCCTGCTTGCCGAGAAACCGTAAGGGTTTAACAGGGCAGTTATTGTTTTTCCAGGTGGAATGACGATTTCTTCGACTTTAACTGGAGTGGGGTCTGGTTCCTTTTCTTCCGGTTTAAGTTCGGGCGAAAAAGCAGCTCTTTTTAAGGACCAGTGATGGCCAGAGGAGAGCATGAGGAAAATGAGGGCCAAAATCAAAACAGACAGGAAGACTGCCAGAAGCTTCTTTTTGTTCAGACCTCTTCCAGTCTTCATCGGGAGGGAAAATCATCCGTTGAGATCAGACATCTTTACCTGAGCATTTTCCCGTTCGGTCTTTCTGGTCAGTAATTTTTTTCTCACACTAACCAGAAGAAAATCAACTGGTCCGGCGAGCACATTCAGAGTGGAGAAAATCAGAAAGAAATATTTGGGGCGGAAAATCAAAGCGGCGATTATCATGGCCAGCAACAATCCGCTCTTTATGTCTATGGGTCGGTTCTGAAAAATAGAGATGAAGTTTCGATACCGAAGGGTGCTAACCATCAGCAGGCTGACTATCAGCACTAAGCCGGCCAGGAAAACGGCAGTCAGACTTTCATAGTTCGGGCTGGGATGGAATATTACCAGAGAAGCCAGGAAGATGGCTGCTGAAGGGACGGTCAGTCCTTGGTAGAACCTTCGGTCAGGCAAGTTTTTGGTCCGGAGGTTGTAGCGAGCCAGACGCAGCAGTCCCCCAACGATGAAAAGAAAACTGAAAAAGACCCCGGCTGGCCCGATAATCTTAAGACCCCAGAAATAGATTAGCACCGAAGTGGCCGTAGCGAAGGAAACGGCGTCAGCCAGAGAGTCCAGCTGGATGCCGAAATCAGAGCTGGTTTTGGTGGCTCTGGCTACCAGACCGTCGAGGCCATCCAAAACAGCGGCGATTATTATCCATAAAGCGGCCCAGCGGTATCGACCGTAAAAAGTTGAGGTCAGACTCATAAAGCCGAAGAAAACGTTGGTCAGGGTGAAGAGGCTGGGGAGGAAATAAAGTCTTGGCACGGTCTGTTTGATTTTCATTTTCATTTTATTTCTCCGATAACGGTCAGGCCGCCTTTGACTTTCTGGTTCAGGCTCACTTTAATTTCCACTTTATCTGGTAAATAAAGGTCAACCCGGGAGCCAAAATAAATCAGCCCGATTTTCTGGCCAGCCTCAACTCTATCTCCTGCCCTAACATAACATTTTATGCGGCGGGCGGCAATTCCGACCATCTGTTTTAGGTAGACCGGTCCGATCTCCGTCTCCAGCGTCAGACCGCTGGATTCGTTTTCGGTACTGGCTTCAGGACGGTAGGCAGGCAAGAATTTTCCTGGCTGGTAATCAACTCTTTTAACCAGGGCCGTCAGAGGAGCTCGGGTGAAATGAACATCAAGCAGGGAGAGAAAAATACTTACCACTTTTCCCCGACCGGCAATTTCTGGATGGTTGGTGAATTCCTCTATTTTTATCACCGTGCCATCAGCCGGAGAAAGGACCAGATTCTGGCCAGTTGGCGGAATCCTTCTGGGATCTCTGAAGAAAAAAAGAAAAGCGGTCGTAAGCAGCAGAAAAAGCAAACCGCCTACCCACCAGCCCGGAATGAATAACAAAATAGCCAGAACCAGAGATGGCAGGTAAAAAACTAATCCTTCGCGCGCTATTTTCATTTTTTCCCTTACTTTTTATATTTTATCTCATTTATCAGCCAGATAATAGATGGCCAGGAAAGAAACCCGGGCAATGCTGGCCATAATCTCGGGGTTAATACGATAGATAGTATCTCCAGTGCCATGGTAAGCCAGGTGAGGACCGTTTGAACCGAAGCTAAGACAGGGTATACCTTTCAGGAAGAAAGGAGCGAAATCTGAACTTCTGACTCCGATGTTTCTAATGACGCCTATACTCCGGATAATGTTAATTTCCTGGTTGGCTTTCTCCACTGCCGCCCGCAATTCGGCCGGTTCAGCGCTGAGCCCGCACCAGGCTCCGTCACCAGCTCCGGTCATGTCGTAGTTAAACATGGCCACAACCCGGTCGAAACCCGCCGGGAGGTTATTAGCCAGGTAGGTTGAACCCTGGAGCCCCATTTCTTCGCCGCCGAACAGGACAAACATCACTGACCTTTTGGGTTTGGGATTTAGCTTAGCCATGGTCCGGGCCAGAGTCATGACCACAGCCGAACCACTGGCGTTGTCGTTGGCCCCGGGAAAAAGCAACCCCAGATGCTCTCCGCAGTGGTCAAAATGACCGCCTACTATTATCAACTCTTTTTTCAATTTTGGGTCTGATCCCTCCACCCAGCCAATGACGTTATAGCCGACTCCATCAGGAAAGTGCTTTGAGGAAACTGAATAGCTCAGTTTTGATTTCAGCGGGAAGGAGATAGGCCTTTTATAGGTCTGAAGCGCTTTTTTAATTTCGACACTGTTAGAATTTATTTCCTTAAAAATCAGGTCTGCGGTTTTTTCCGTAATCATTCCGGGCATAAACCCTTCCTGCCAGTTTCCATTGGGGTTGGCCTGAGCTTCCGGGTAGATGTAAATTAAACCTAAAGCTCCTTTTTCCTTAGCCACTTTCATCCTGGTGCGGTGTTCGTCATGAAACTGAAATTCCCGGCGAGTGGGGTCTGGAGTGCCCCGGAAACAGAGCACAAATTTTCCCCTTACTTCTACTCCGTAATAATCATCGTAGTTTAGTTCGGGAGCTGAAATGCCCCAGCCGACAAAGACCAGCTCGGCTGTGTGGTTGCCGCTTGAAGAGTAGAGGAGGGGCAGGAAGTCTTTTTCCGGTTTCAGCTCTATTTTCTGGTATTCGACCTGTTGCTCTGAAGTTTTAGCCGGCAGGTGAAGAACCATAGAAGCCTGTTCTATTATCGTATAAGGTGAAGGGTAGGGCTGAAGATAACCATCCCTGGAGTTCAGGGGTTTTAGTCCCCACTCTTTGAACCGGCTGGCAGCCCATCTGGCCGCCTTAGAATAGCCTTCGTGTCCGGTCAGGCGCCCGGCAAATTCCGGTGAAGCCATGGTTCTGGTTAGCTGGTATGGCAAGCTGGGGTCAATGGAATCCAGAGCTCTTTTAAGACGAGGATTGAGTTCTGAGGCCTGCAGCCAGGAGCTTAATGAAATTAAAAAAATTAAAAGGGAAGCCAGAATTTCCAGCCTTCTTCTTAAATTCTTCATTCTTTAACCTCTCCTCTGAAATTTAGCTTAAAATTATATCACAGGCTGGATTTAATCCAACCGGTTTTTGTCTTACGGCGCTGACCGATCCTGTTCGGGCTTATCTTTTGGCTATTCTGGTTTTTAGCTTTTTTTTTCCTTCTGAACTCTTTTAACACTGCCTGGTGCAGGACTATGAAATAATAGGCTATTAAGAAAGCCAGTAAAACCAGTCCACTAAACATATGTCCTCGAATTAAACTTAAAAGGGCGTAAACAATCAGCCCAAAGAAGAGCATTAGATGAATGATAGCGAAAACCCAATCGAACATCGGTCTGAGTTTCAATAAGTCAGAGAGTGTTACGAATTTAAAATATATATTACTGGATTCTGCTAACTGATATGATGAGGACTGGATCTACAGGAACATCCCGGTACATTCCTTTGGTAGTGGTGGGAACATTGGCAATGGCATCAACCACTTCCATCCCCTGGACCACTTTACCGAAAACCGCATAGCCGAACTTATTGGGGTCGCCCGGAACGTGGTCCAGGAAGGGATTGTCGACCAGATTGATAAAAAACTGGCAGGTGGCACTGTCTATGTCCTGAGTTCTGGCCATAGCAATGGTTCCCCGAAGGTTCTTCAGTCCGTTGTTGGCCTCATTTTTGATGGGTGGTTTTTTTTCTGGTTTGGGTTTCAGGTCTGGAGTGAGTCCGCCGCCCTGAATCATGAAGCCTTTGATTACCCGGTGGAAGATTGTCCCGTCGTAAAATTTATCATCAACATAGCTGAGAAAATTTTTGACCGTGATAGGAGCTTTATCGGGGAAGAGTTCTAAAACTATATCGCCCTTGCTGGTTTTGATCAGCACCCGGGGATTGGCGGCCTGCAGGGAGGTCAGGGAAAAAATTAGGATTAAAGCCATAAAGCTAAAAAGGATTCTGTTCATTTTCTACCTCCAGAATCAATAATTACCATACCAGATGGAAATTAAATAATCAAATGAAAAATTTTCAGAAATTTAAACCAGAGCTTTTCCACAGAAGAAGGATGGTCTTGACATTTAATTGAATAAAGATGATAAATAGTTGAGGTATTTCTGGCCTTTTAATTAAAAGGAGGCAACAGAATGAAGCCAAAAGTCTGGATGTCAGTCCTGGTCATTTTTGGTCTGGTGTTTCTAACTGCCGGCCAGCTCAGAGCTGATGGTCATTTAGAAGTTAACTTCCATTATTCTCGCTGGACGCTTAATGTGGTGAGAGGATTGGTAGAGAAAATGGTCAGCGATGCTCTGGAAAGTGATTTAAAAGACAGGTTTATTCAGCAGATTCAACAAGACTATCCCACCTACGTTGAAGATAGCTATAGTCAGAACGTGCGCTTTGATGCCCCCGGCCATAATATCGGGATTGAGCTCAGGTTTTACCCGAGGGGAAGAAATGGCGCTTTCAGTCTCGGCCTGGCTTTAGAACAGAGTACCATGAAGGTCTCTTTTCCTGAGGTCTCGGCTCAGCTTCGGATGAGAGACCTTAACCTGGGTCAGACGGCCAATTTCCAGGCTGCCGCTAGCGGTGAATTTCTGATAAAGCCTCTTTCTTTCCATCTGAACATGCGCTGGGAATTTCTCCCCTCAAAAGTAATTTCTCCCTACTTTACCATCGGAGCGGGAATTTCCACCTCAAAAAGTTTTTTTGAGGCCAGATATCAATATTCCTACAACGGTGTTTTAACTTTACCTGATAACTCAACCGAACAGTACTCTGACTCCGAAAGCAAAACCCTTCGGGAGATAAAAGAAGAGCGAGAGGCTGAAGGCAAAGATTTCCCTCTAAACTTTATGCCCATAATTCAGCTCAATTTAGGTCTCAGAGCCAGACTCTCCCGAATGCTTAACCTGACTTTTGATGCCGGGTTGTTTAATGGGTTTCTTTTTCGCGGAGGTTTATCCCTGCGAATTTAGGTAAGTGAAAATCTGTCGCTGACTACCAGAACTTCATTATTTGAGGGAGAGGACCATTATTTTCCTTGTTTCTGAAGAGGAGCCTTTGAAATTTAGCTTTTTTTTTAAGCCGCTGCTGTGATAAAAAAATAGTCTAAAAATTAGGAGAAGGAGAAGCTAAGATGAATAGCCAATTAAAGAGCATTTTTATTCAGGCAAGAATTATTCTAATTCTGGTTTTGTTTCTGATAAGCCTCGGTAGCTGGCCGCTGCTTTCACAGTCTTGGCCATCCGGTGACAGTCAGAAACTTTTGCAAGCTTTTCACCAGATTTCCAGCCATCAGTTGCTGGAGTACGTCCGCGAGCTGACTTCTGAAAAATACACCGGCCGTTTAACCGGCACAGAAGGCTATAACCTGTCAGCGCTCTGGGTAGCTTCGCTGCTCCAGAAGTGGGGAGTGGAACCAGCTGGAGACAGCGGCACTTACCTTCAGGCTTTTCCCAATCCTTACACTCTCATTCTGGACAAAGGTGAGGTTTCTCTTAATATTCCTGTACCTGGTTCAGGGCTTAAAAAATCTCCCACTATCATCAAAAAATATTATCTTTATGAAGACGAATACTTTCCCGGCGGGACCTCAGCTTCCGGGGAAATTACGGCCGAGGTAGTTTATGTCGGTTACGGAATTACAGCTCCAGAACTGGGTTACGATGATTATCGGGGGGTTGACGTGCTGGGAAAAATTGTCCTGATGGAAAATGAAGTTCCGCTCAACCCGGATAAAGACTCGGAGCTTTTTAAGAAATGGCGCCCCTATTCTTTCCATCAGTATAAGATTCGGAATGCTGCTGCCCATGGAGCTAAGGGGATGCTTTATTACTATGGACCAATCTGCAACCCCAACAATGACTACATTGAAGGCTTTATCTACAGCCATGTCGGTCGGACGGTGGTGGATGACATCTTTGCCGGAACTGGTAAAACCTATCAGGAAACTGTGGAGAAAATCAGAACTACTCTGAAACCGCAATCTTTCGCCACCGGTAAAATTTTTACCATAAGAAACAGGACGAAACATCACCCTGAAGGCACTGGCTATAACGTCCTGGGAAAAATTACCGGCTCTGACCCTCAGCTTAAAGATCAGGTCTTAATCATCGGGGGTCATCTTGACCATGTGGGACTTTTTCCGGAGTTAATGCCCGGAGCCAATGATAATGCTTCAGCCGTGGCCGTAATGCTGGGTGTGGCTGAGGCCATCATGAAATCTGAGGTCAAACCAAGAAGAAGCATTCTTTTTGCTTTCTTTGGAGCCGAAGAACAGGGGGTGAAGGGTTCGGAGTTCTACCTGGACCATCCTGTCTTCCCACTGGAAAAAACTATCGGTCTGATTAACCTTGATGGTGTTGGGGCTGGCGACCGGATATTCGCCCTGGCCGGGAAAAATTTCCCTTGGCTTTTTGCTCCTTTTGAAAAAGCCAACAGCTCCTATATCCACCGGGAACTGGGGACTAATTACTGGGCTAACCTGACCAGACCCAGGCTGGATGCAGCCAGATTTATGGACCGTGGTCTTCCCTCCCTTTCTTTCTCGGTCTCAGGATTGAAATTACCTTATCCTGCCTATCATAACACCAGAGACAATCTATCTTTGATTAATCCGGAAATTCTGGAGGATATGGCCAGGTTGCTCTTTCTGGCGGTCATGGAGCTGGCTAACGCCCCAGCTGACAGCCTGAAGTAAGAAGCTCCGCTTCAGGCAATTTGTCATTTTAAGAAGAGTTCTGACGGGCTGGTCAGTCAGAGATGCAGCTCAACTACATCTTCATCGTTTAAGACATAATCCCTGGTGACTCTCAGCCCGGATATAGTTCCCTGCTTACTCCAGACCCGGGCATAATTCAGCTTTTCGGCGAAATCTTTATGAACCTGTCTGGCCAGGTCGATGATAGTGCTCCCTTTTTTAAGGATGAAAGGCGAGTCATAGTCTGGTTTTTTACCCGGAACTTTACTGTAGACCCTGACAATTTGCAGCAGCTCGTAAATTTTGAGCTTCAATTCATCAAGTCCTTCATGGGTAAGGGCTGAAACGGTAATTTGGTCCAGATTGGTTTCGAAAAGCAGGTTTATTTCTTCCAGAACCTTCGGGGCTTCGGGAGCATCAATTTTGTTAAAAACCAGCAGGGTTCTTTTCAGAAAAGGAAATTTTTCTGAGGGGATGCTCGTCTGGACCGGAACCAGCTCAACCTTTCTTTCTTTTAGCCGGTTGATGATTATTTCCAGTCCAGAGGCTGCTTCCAGGCTGGAAAGATCAACTACCAGCAGCACAGCTTCAGCCATTTTTATCATCTCAGCCAGCCAGGATTCCAGGTAGTCGGCGGTTATAGGCGGTGTGTCAATAAGCTGAATCTTGATGTTTTCGAAGGGCATCATATAGGGAGCCGCCGTTCGAGTGGTGAAAGGAAAATCGGCTACTTCCACTTCAACTCCGGTTAGAGCCCGGATGAGAGCTGATTTGCCAGCGTTGGCTGAACCAATGACGATAACCTGGCCGGCTCCTGATTTTTCAATCCTGAAAAGCTGTCCCTTTCTGGCCGCCGGGCGCCTTTCTATCTCTTCTTTCAGTTTGGCAATTTTGGTGCGGTAAAGAGCTATCAGTTTTTCGGTTCCCTTGTGTTTGGGGATTATGGAAAGGAGTTTTTCCATAATAGCGATTTTCTCTTCGGCCGTTTTAGCCTGGCGCAGAGATTTTTCCACTTCGAAGTATTCAGGCGGCAGATTAGCCGGCATTCCAACACCTCCGCACTCCAGTATTTTAACCGAGCCTTGCTCTTTTTTTAAGCAAAAAAATCGCCAGCAATTAGCTTTTCTCCTGGTAAAAATAAACACCAAAAGAGCCGAAAAAGTCATTTTTGAAGCAGAGGCTGCCTTTCAGTTTATAAATAGTTGATAATAAATAATATACAAAGACAGAAATTACCTTATTTCCCTCATTTTTTCTTTACTTTAAGAGTGGTTTGAGTTATAATTTAACCTGAAAATGCCTGCTGGGTTATGCCATATTTCCATCCATCATAACCCTCATTTTTTCCTGATAGGTAGTGAAAATGAAAGATGAAAAGTATACAGCAGAAAGTATAAAGGTCTTAAAAGGGCTGGAAGCTGTTCGGAAGCGTCCGGCCATGTACATCGGCAGCACCGGCCCTGAGGGACTCCACCATCTGGTTTATGAAGTGGTGGATAATTCAGTTGATGAAGCTCTGGCTGGATTTTGCACCAGAATAGACGTGATTATCCATGTTGATAATTCGGTGACGGTCATTGATGATGGCCGGGGTATTCCGGTAGAAATGCACCCGAAGGAGAAGAGGCCAGCAGCTGAGGTGGTCATGACTGTCCTCCATGCTGGCGGCAAATTTGATGACAAGTCTTATAAAGTCTCGGGTGGTCTCCACGGAGTCGGGGTCTCGGTGGTAAACGCCCTTTCCAAACGTCTGGAACTGGAGGTTAAGCGGGATGGGGGAATTTACACCCAAGTCTATGAGCGAGGTAACCCGAAAACGCCGCTTAAAAAGATAGGAAAGACTAATAAAACCGGCACCAAAATCACCTTCTGGCCCGATGATGAAATTTTTGAAACCACTGAGTTCAATTTTGAAATCCTGACTCAGAGAATGAGGGAGTTGTCGTTTCTCAACCGCGGCTTGAAAATCACCATCACCGATGAGAGAGTCAACAAATCCCATGAATTTCAATATAAGGGTGGAATTCTGGAGTTCGTCCAGTGGCTCAACCAGAACAAAACGGTTCTTAACCCCCGCCCGATTTATTTTGAAGCCCAAAAGGATGACATCATTGTCGAGCTGGCTTTTCAGTACAACACCGGCTACACTGAAAACATATTTACTTTTGTCAACAACATTAATACTGTTGAGGGCGGGACCCATCTGATAGGTTTTAAGTCTGCTCTGACCCGTTGTATCAACAATTATGCTGAAGCTCATAACATGCTGAAAGACCTGGGCTCGGGCAGCATTTCCGGAGATGACACCAGGGAAGGGTTGACGGCCGTTTTGAGTATTAAGATGAGGGAGCCCCAGTTTGAGGGTCAGACTAAAACCAAATTGGGAAACTCGGAAGTCAAAGGAATCGTCGAATCCCTGGTTAACGAAAAGCTGGCTGAATATCTGGAAGAAAACCCGACCAATGCCAAAAGGATTGTGGCCAAGGCCATTGATGCGGCCCGGGCCAGAGAGGCGGCCCGCAAAGCCCGGGAACTGGCCAGAAGAAAGAGTGTCCTGGAGGCCACCTCACTACCCGGAAAACTGGCTGACTGTCAGGAAAGAGACCCGGCTCTGGCGGAGCTATTCATAGTTGAAGGCGACAGTGCCGGTGGTTCAGCCAAGCAGGGTAGAGACCGGCGTTTTCAAGCTATCCTTCCGCTTAAAGGTAAGATACTTAACGTCTGGAAGGCTCAGCCCGATAAAATCTTCCATAATGAGGAAATAGGAACCATAATTGCGGCTCTGGGCACGAGTGCCGGAGAAGAGAGCTTCAGTCTGGAGAAGCTCCGTTATCATAAAGTTATAATAATGACCGATGCTGACGTGGATGGCTCGCACATCCGGACTCTGCTGATGACCTTTTTCTACCGCCAGATGCGGCCTCTCATAGAAAACGGGCATCTTTATATCGCGCAGCCTCCGCTTTATAAAATCTCCCGTGGCAAAGAAGTACAATACCTCAAAGAAGAAAGAGAGTACGAAAAGTGGATAGTTAAGAAAATTTCAGAAGAGTTCAAAATCCGGGTTAAAGGCCAGAAGGAACTTCTGGAAGGTGAAAAACTTCGCAAGTTCATTCTGAAGGTAATTCAGAAGAAAAACTATATCAGCTATCTGGAGAGGAAAAACACGCCCTTCAACCTGATTGAACTTTTAATCCGGGAGAACATTGCCGACCTGGAAGCTCTGCAGGATAAGAAGAACATGAAAAGACTTCAGGCCGAGGTGGAAAAGCTCGGTTTCCAGACCGATTTCATCCACGATGATGAATACGAAGCTTATGAAATCATCGCCAATTTTCAGGTTAATGGCTTTTCCAGCCGGACCAGAATTAACCTGGACCTGATAAATTCTATTGAATACAAAAACCTTTACCGCTTGATAAAGGAACTCGAAGATTATAAGCCTCCTTTTGAGGTGGTCAACACCACCGATTCAGTGACCATAGAAAACGAAAACAAACTCCTTGAATATCTATTTGAGAAAGGGAAAAAAGGGGTTACCATCCAGCGGTACAAGGGACTGGGCGAGATGACGCCAGAACAGCTCTGGGAAACAACCATGAACCCCGAAAAAAGGTCTCTGCTTAAGGTTTCTATTCAGGATGCCGTGGAGGCCGATAAGGTTTTCTCCATCCTTATGGGTGAAGAGGTGGAGCGGAGAAGAGAATTCATTGAAGAAAATGCCCTACTGGCTCAGAATCTTGATATCTGAGGCAGGTATAAGATTTCAGGAAAGGTAAGGTCGATGACTCCCGGAAAAAGAAAACCTGAGAAAAGCAAATCCAGGAAAGAAAAACAAAAAGAAAAACCTCAGGAAAAACCGACTGACCCTCAGTCTCCCAGGAAGGCGGAATTAGCCGGGCCCAATCCGGCCAGCGGCCAGAACCCTGAATCGCCGGTGCCCATAGCTCAGAGTCTGTCGGTAGTCAGCCTGGAAGAGGAGATGAAAAAGTCCTACCTGGATTATGCTCTGAGTGTCATCATCGGGCGGGCCATCCCAGATATCAAAGACGGTTTGAAACCGGTTCACCGGCGAGTTCTGTACGCTATGTGGGAGACCGGGACCGTTCACAATAAACCTTACAAAAAATCAGCTCGCATAGTTGGTGATGTCATCGGAAAGTATCATCCCCATGGAGATGCAGCGGTTTATGATGCTCTGGTCAGGATGGCGCAGGATTTCAGTATGCGCTATCCGCTGGTGGATGGCCAGGGGAATTTTGGCTCAGTCGACGGTGACCCCCCGGCCGCCATGCGTTACACCGAAGTCCGGATGACCCGGCTGGCTGAGGAGCTGCTGGCTGACATTGAGAAGGATACGGTTAACTTTGTTCCCAACTACGATGAAAGCCTGTTGATGCCGGAAGTCCTACCAGCTAAGTTTCCCAATCTGCTGGTGAATGGAGCCTCTGGTATTGCGGTCGGGATGGCTACCAACATCCCCCCGCACAATCTGGGCGAGGTTTGCGACGGCCTGATTTATCTGATTGACCATCCCAAGGCGACTATAGATGACATAATGAAGTTCATTCCCGGTCCTGATTTCCCGACCGGTGGCTATGTTTTTAACCGACAGAACATCAGGCAAGCCTATAAAGAAGGGAAGGGAGTTATCCATCTCCGGGCTAAAACGGTGATCGAAAGAGCTGACAGGGGAGAAAGGGACCGGATTGTCATCACTGAAATTCCTTACGGAGTTAACAAAGCCCGTTTGCTGGAGAACATTGCTGACCTGGTTAATAACAAAAAAATAGAAGGCATTGCCGACATCCGGGATGAGTCGGACCGGGAAGGTATTAGGGTGGTCATAGAAATCAAAAGAGGAGAATTACCCGAAATCATCCTGAACAACCTTTACAAACATACTGCCCTGCAGACCTCCTTCGGCATCATCATGCTGGCCATCGTTGATAAACAGCCCAAGTTGCTCAACCTGCTGGAAATGATGAATTACTTTATTGCTCACCGCCGGGATGTCATTATAAGACGGACCAAACACGACCTGAAAAAAGCCGAGCATCGGGCTCATATTCTGGAAGGACTGCTGGTTGCCCTTGATTATCTGGATGCGGTGATTGCCCTCATCAGGGCTTCCAAGACTGTTGAGGAAGCTAAGAACGGCCTGATGACTAAGTTCAAGCTGACGGCTATTCAGGCTCAGGCCATCCTGGAAATGCAGCTTCAAAGATTGACCGGACTGGAAAGGCAGAAACTGGTTCTGGAACATAAAGAGCTACAGGCTCTCATCAAGAAGCTCAAGCTGATTCTGAAGAGTCCGGAGATGGTTTTGCAGATTATCAAAGACGAGCTTAGGGAACTTAAGGAAAATTATCAGGACGAAAGGCGCACAGAAATTAGAGATGAAGTTATAACAGAAATCAAAGCTGAAGATTTGATTAAAGAAGAAGATGTGGCCATCGTCTACACTCAATCTGGTTACATCAAACGGACTTCGCTCAGTGCCTATCGCTACCAGAGCCGCGGAGGCAAGGGACGTAAGGGAATTGAGATGAAAGCTGAGGATGTGGTGGAAAATCTCTTCATAGGTTCCACCCATTCCTATCTTCTGGTTTTTACCAACAAGGGCCGGATGTACTGGTTGAAGGCTCTGGATGTCCCTGATGCTGGACCTTCCGGTCGGGGTAAAGCCATTGCTAACCTGCTGGAGTTTCAGCCTGATGAAAAGGTCCAGGCCATTCTGGCAGTCAAAGATTTCCGCGACGACCAGTATGTGGTAATCCTCAGTGATAACGGCCTCATTAAAAAGACCAGATTAAGCGAATTTCGCAACGTCCGCCGGGGCGGCATCATCGCTATGACCCTGAGGCCGAAGACCAGCCTTTTTACCGCGGCCCTGACCAATGGGAAAAACGACATCATCATCGGTACCAGGATGGGTAAGGCCATTCGGTTTAAGGAGACTCAGGTCCGGCCCATGGGCCGACAGGCAGCCGGAGTCAAAGCTATCACTCTTAAACCTAAGGACCGGGTTATCAGCATGATTGTGGTCGGTCCAGAGGATAAGTACCTTTTTACGGCCTCAGAAAAAGGCTACGGTAAAAAGACTCCGGTAGAAGATTATCCAGTTCACAACCGGGGCGGCCAGGGGGTTATTAATTTGAAAATAACTGACAAGATAGGCCCAGCTCTGGCTATGGTCGGGGTTAATGACGACGACCTGCTTATCATCACCATAAGCGGTAAAGTCATCCGTATAAGGACTACCGAGGTCCGACCGCTGAGCCGAGCTACCCAGGGTGTCCGACTCATCCAACTGGAATCAGGAGACCGGGTCTGCTCTATCGCCAAAGTTAGGGAAGATTGATTTCTGAGCCGCCAAAAATTATTTGATTAAAACTGAGTCTTTTCTTAAAATTAGTCTGAATTTTAAAGAAGGAGGCAAAGAATGGTCAATACTCTGGCCCAGCTTTTCCTGAATACAGTCAGGAGTTTCCGTAAACCGGATCTGATGCTGGTCAAGAAAGAAGGGCAGTACCAGCCCATCTCAACAGAAGAATTTGAAAAGAAGGTGGTTCATTTTGCTCTGGCCCTCAATCATCTGGGTTTTAAGAAAGGCGACAAGCTGATCTTATTTTCAGAAAACCGGCCGGAATGGGTGATGACTGATTTTGCCACCATCTGCCAGGGCGGCCTGACCGTACCCATCTACACCTCTCTGACTGCCCCCCAGGCCGAATACATCATCCAGGATTCAGACGCTTCGGTAGTGGTGGTTTCCAACCGGGAGCTAAGAGCCAGAGTAGAAGAAGTTAAAGGCAATCTGACTAAGGTCAAACATTTTATCACCTTTGAACAGGAAAAAGTTCCTGGATTTCATAACTTTGATGACCTGCTGGAGCTCGGAAGAAAACAGGTAGAAGCCCAGCCCCGGCTCTTTGAAGAGCTGGCTCTGAGAGTTCAGCCAGAGGATGAGGCTTCTTTGATCTATACTTCCGGCACCACCGGACTTCCCAAAGGCGTCATTCTGACCCATCACAATTTCATATCCAACGTTAAGACCTGTGTGGCTATGTTTGACATAACTTCAAAAGACACGGTTCTATCTTTTCTCCCGCTTTCTCACGTTCTGGAAAGAATGGTCATGTTTGCCTATCTATATGCTGGTACCACCATTGCTTTTGCTGAAAGCGTTGAGACGGTGGCTCAAAATCTGCTGGAGGTCCGGCCTAACATCATGGTCAGTGTCCCCCGGGTCTTTGAAAAAATCTACGCTCGAGTCATGGACAACGTTCTAAGCAGTTCTAGCTTAAAGAGAAAGATTTTCTTTTGGGCTCACCGCGTGGGGAAAGAATATGCCCGGCTGGAGCTCGGGGGGAAGAAAATCTCCTTCGGTCTTAAACTTAAGAGGAAAATTGCACATAAACTGGTTTTTAGCAAGATAATAGAAAGGACTGGTGGTCGGGTCAGGTTTTTTATCTCTGGAGGGGCACCGCTTTCCAAGGACATTGCCGAGTTTTTCTATGCCCTCGGACTGGTGATATATGAAGGTTATGGTTTGACGGAAACCGCGCCGGTGTTGTCTGTTAACCGACCGGGGGCTCTTAAGTTTGGCACCGTGGGTAAGCCTATCCCGGAAGTGGAAATCAAGATTGCTGAAGACGGTGAAATTCTGGCCCGGGGCCCCAACGTAATGAAAGGATATTATAAGAAAGAAGCAGAGACCAGAGAAGCTTTTGAAGGCGGCTGGTTTCATACAGGTGATATTGGTTACCTGGATGAAGACGGGTTCCTGGTGATAACCGACCGGAAAAAAGACCTGATTGTCACCTCAGGCGGCAAGAATGTGGCTCCCCAACCTATTGAGAACCTGCTCAAGACTTCTCCTTATATCAGCACTGTGGTGGTCATAGGGGATAAGAGGCGCTTCATCTCAGCCCTGGTAGTCCCCAATTTTGAAAAACTGGAGGAATGGGCCAGAAGCCGCGGCCTTCAATTCGCGGACCGGAAAGAAATGGTCAATAATCAGGAAGTCGTCAATTTTGTCAAGTCAGAAATAGATAGGGCTACCACCAACCTGGCTTCTTATGAGAAGATAAAGAAAATTGCTTTGCTCGATAGAGAGCTGGAAATAGAAAAAGGCGAGATTACTCCGACTCTGAAGGTTCGGAGGGCGGAAGTAGAAAACCGCTATCGGGAGTTGATAGAAAATCTTTACCGGGAAGATTCTTCTTCTTTTGATTCGCAGGAATAATCAAAATAGAGGATCCGGCCGCAGCTTTCGCAGAGGTGAATCTTAGAGCGATCGCGAATTTCGTTAAGCATTTGAGGTCTGATTCTCAACTGGCACATAGAACAAAATTCATCAGTTACTCTGGAGAGGGCGATTCCACCGCGTTTTTTAGCAATGCTAACATAAAGTTGAAGCTGAGGGCGGGAAATCCCGGGTATTAGTTCTTCTCTCAGTTTCAGGAAGCGGCTTTTTTCTTCTTCCAGCTCCATTTTCCTCTGGTTAAGTGCCTGGATTTGCTGACGCAGGTGCTCCTCCTGATTTTTCTGATGCAGGGTGGCACTTCTGATTTCTTCTTCTATCTCATCAGCCACCAGGAGTTCTTTGATTATTTCTTCCTCCAGGCTGTCAATTTTATTCTGAGCTTCCTGGATTTCTTTAAGTAGTGAGGTGTATTCTTTGTTGGTTTTGACTTCATTAAGTTGGCGTTTGTATTTGGCTACCTGAGCTTTAAGGTCCTTGACCTCAGCTTCCAGTTCCCTTCTCTTTTTTTGATTCAGGGAGAGACGCTCTTTAGCTTTCTGAAGGTGGTCAGAATCAGCTTTAATTTTCTTTTCAACTTCTTCAATCAGACGTGGAATATCAGATAGCTCAATACTGAGTTTGCGGAGACAGTTATCCAGCTCCTGGAGCTGGATTAATTTTTCAAAATCGACTTCCACTCCATCCACTGTAGCTCTCTATTCTTCTGGCTGAATTTCTGGTGGGCCTACCAGGATTCGAACCTGGGACCTGCCGGTTATGAGCCGGTAGCTCTGCCGCTGAGCTATAGGCCCTTTTTGATTTTTATATCAGATAATCGAGGTTTAGTCAATCGGAGCTCGGGGCTTAAAAGTGGTTGGTGAAGGACCTGAGTTTCTTGCTTCTGGTGGGATGTTTCAGTTTACGCAGGGCTTTGGCTTCTATCTGCCGGATTCTCTCTCTGGTTACTTTGAACTGCTGGCCGACCTCTTCCAGAGTATGCTCATTCCCGTCTCCCAGCCCGAACCTCATCTTCAACACTCTGGCCTCCCGATCGGTTAGGGTTTTTAGAGCTTCTTCAATATGTTCTCTTAAACTCTGGTGAATGACAGCTTCTGGGGGTGAGGGAAGAACTTTATCTTCAATGAAGTCGCCCAGATGGCTGTCTTCCTCTTCACCTATTGGCGTTTCCAGAGAAATTGGTTCCTGGGCTATCTTTATGATTTTGCGGACTTTACTAACTGGCATATCCATTTTTCTGGCAATTTCTTCACAGGTGGGCTCCCGCCCGAGTTCCTGTACTAACTGGCGGGAAACCCGAACCAGTTTGTTGATAGTTTCAATCATGTGAACCGGTATTCTGATGGTTCGGGCTTGATCAGCAATAGCTCTGGTGATAGCCTGCCTTATCCACCAGGTGGCGTAAGTGGAAAACTTATAACCGCGGCGGTATTCAAACTTATCCACAGCCTTCATCAGGCCCATGTTTCCTTCCTGGATAAGGTCCAGAAACTGCAGACCACGGTTGCTGTATTTCTTGGCGATAGAAACCACCAGGCGGAGATTAGCTTCGACCAGCTGTTTTTTTGCCTGCTCGCTGGTACTCTTGCCCATCAAAATGGTCCGAACAGCTTTCTTTAGAGATGAAGAGTCAAGACCGATTTCCTTTTCTATTTTTTTGATTTCCAGGTTGATTTGTTTAATTCCCTTCTCAATAGATTTTCGGTCCTTCCTGAGGGGTGAGGTTGCCTTTTTTGGCTTAGCAGATTTCCTGACTTTCTGGTTTTTCCTGTTAAGAAGATTATGCAGTTCCTCGCGACGGTATTCCAGCTCGTTTATTTCTCTGAGGCGGTCTTTTAACTGTTCTATAACCACTTCTCTCAGACCGCTCTGCAGGTTCATTTCTCTTATTAACCGGCTTAGTTTGACTATAATTCGGCCCCGGGCAAAGTTGAATTTTTTCAGGCGAGGGAGAGCATCTATTTTTCTAGACAGGTCTTTAATGGTTTTAATTTTGGCCAGAAGCTCCTGTTGCTTTTCTAACAGACGTTCGTCAGCCAGTTCTTCGTCATTAAAATCGAAAAATTCCTGGATAGTTTCCGGATTGTTTTTGATTTTTTCCTCTATCTCCAGAATGTTATTGAGAACCACTCTGGTTTTGGACAGAGCTTTGATAATGGCTTTTTCACCTCTTTCAATTTCCCTGGCAATGGCGATTTCTCCTTCGCGGGTAAGAAGAGGGATGTTGCCCATCTCTCTGAGGTAAAGTTTAACTGGGTCGGTGGTTCTCTCCAGACCGTGGGTGCAAACAGTAACTTTTTTCGGAGGATATGGCAGAATTTCTCGCTGCTGGGAATCAAGAATCTTAATGCCATAACTGCCCATAGAATTGAGGAAATCGCCAAAATCATCTTCGGCTCCAAAATCGTCTCCCAGCGTCTGGTCAATTTCGTCCCAGGAAAGAAAGCCCTGGCGCTTCCCCTTGGATATCAGCTGAAGGATTTCTTCTTTCTGGTACTTTTCATCAGACGGCACTGGCGGCCTCCTTATTGATTAAGACTTTTTTTTATGATCAATTTATTTCAGAGCATTAGAATTTGCCTGGTGATTTCGTGCTTCTGGTAGAGAAGATTCATTAACTTTTCCCGGTCGCCTTTTTTCTCGGTCAGAGCAATTTCTTTCTGAATTTCCTTTAGCTTTTTCTGCAGAGCCAATTTCCTCAGGGTGTTCAGGCAATCAAGGGCTTCGCCAATCGAGCCAGCTGGCAGGTCTTCCTGGAGAATCCGGCTGAGAGGCCCTGAAAGAGCTGGCTCTATAGCCTGCTGAAGGCTGGAATAATCCCAGCTTCTCCCCTGGCGGCGAGAAGTTATCAGGTAGTTGATGATGGGCTGACTGGCCAGACCTTCAAAACAATTCAGGTCCAGCTCATCAAGGATTAAATGACTTACCTCGGGCTGATTGAGCAGAAGCTGAAGAAGCCTTTTCTCGGCCGGTAGGAAAATATCTCCTCGTTCCCGGCTGGCCGCTGGACCTGATTTGCCCCGGGATTCAATCATTTGCCGGAGCAGTTCTTCATTTATTTTGAAGAACTCCGAAACCTGCTGAAGATATTCGTTCCGCACAATGGGGTCAGGCAGGCGAAAAACTTCCTGAAGCACCAGCCTGGCGACCCGGCTTTTTTCTTCAGGTATGTTCAAATTAACTCCCTTAGCGTAATGAGTCATAAGGAAGCGAAAGCCATCGTAACTGCGCCGCACCAAGCTAAGGTACTTTTCAGGCCCGTACTTTTTGATAAAAGCATCCGGGTCAAGCTTTTCGGGCAGAATCAGAATTTTTACCTGAAGTCCTTTCTCCAGGCAGATGGGGATAGCCCGAAGAGCAGCATTAAGACCGGCCTCATCTCCATCATAATTTATTATTATTCTGGGAACATAGCGAAGAAGCTGGGAAACCTGGGGCGGAGTCAGGCTGGTACCCATGGAGGCAACCACATTCTGGATGCCGGCTTGAAAAAGGGAGGCAAAATCGGCATAGCCTTCTACCAGAATGGCCTCACCGGCTTTTTTGAGGTTTTCCCGGGTGAAGTTTATTCCATAAAGAAGGCTTCCTTTGGTAAAGGTCATAGTTTCAGGGGAATTAAGATACTTGGGCTGGGCTTCAAAAATCGTCCGGCCGCCAAAAGCAACCACTCTTCCAGTAATGGTAAAAATGGGGAAAATTATCCGTCCCCGAAAACGGTCCCGATATTCTCCAGGCTTTTGACCGGGTATAATCAGTCCGGCTTTTTCCAGATCCTGAGGGCTATAATGTTTCTTGAAAGTCTGGAAAAGAGAATCCCAGGAGTTCAGGGCATAGCCCAGCTTTAGCTTTTTGATAGTTTCTTCATTGAACTGACGGCTTTTTAAGTATTCCAGGGCTTTCTTACCTTCCTGAGTCTTAAAAAGGTTTTCCCTGAAGTAATTAAGAGCTCTTTCATTAATTTCAAATATCTTTTCTTCCAGGCGGGCTTCTTTTGGAGACTGGCGACTTTCAGGAAGTGGAATCCGGTATTTTTCGGCCAGGTACTTAACCGCTTCCGGAAAGGTCAGGTTCTCTTTTTCCATAACCAGTGAAAACAGGTCCCCGCCAATGCCACAACCAAAGCAGTGAAAAAGCTGCTTTTCTTCGTCTACGGTGAAGGATGGGTCTTTTTCAGAGTGGAATGGACAGAGCCCTACCCACTTCCGGCCCCGCTTCTTAAGGGTAGTGTACTCAGAGGCAATCTCGACAATGGAAGCGGCCTCTTTAATCTTTTCAGTGATCTCCATTAGATTAAATATTGGTTTTTTTACTCATATAAAATAAGTTTGAGGTTAATAGTTGTCAAGCAATCAACCCAAAAAAAACTATTTTTTTCAGCCAGAAAAATCATAGATGATTTATCAGGCTGGCCAGGTAGCCAGCTCCAAAGCCGTTGTCGATGTTAACCACTGCTACCCCACCCGGACAGGAGTTGAGCATGGCTAAAAGCGCAGAGAGTCCCTGGAAGTTAGCCCCATAGCCTACGCTGGTAGGCACGGCGATAATGGGGGACCTGAAAAGACCAGCTACTACGCTGGGAAGAGCCCCTTCCATTCCAGCCACTACTATAAGTACTCTGGCCTGTTTTATCCGGTCATAATGGCCGAGCAGGCGATGAAGTCCGGCCACCCCCACATCATAAATCCGGTCAACCTCATTACCGAAAAATTCACAGGTCAAGACTGCTTCTTCGGCTACCGGCATATCTGAAGTACCGGCAGAAATTACGGCAATTTTGCCTTTGCCTGCTTCGGGTTTGTTTTTGAGCAGAGTGAGACACCTGGCTGCCTCGTGGTATGTAGCTCCGGGAAAATGTTTTTTTATCCGGCGATAGCTTTCGGAGCTTAACCTGGTTATGAGAAGGTTGCTGCCTTTTTTAACAATGGCCCGGCCAATTTTGATAAGCTGGTCTGCGGTTTTACCCTGCCCAAAGATTATTTCCGGTGAACCCTTACGCAGCTCGCGGGCATGGTCAACTTTGGCGAAGCTAAGCTCCTGGTAGGGGAAATCTTGAAGTTGCTGGAGAGCTTGTTCCGGGGTTATTTTCTGGTCATAAAGCTTTCTTACTATGTCTGCCAGCAGCTCTTTCACACCGAGATTTTAGCATAAAAAAAGGTTTTTCGCATCTACCCGCGGCTTTTCTGGGGTTTTTCCGTTTACTTGTCAAACCAGATTCTATGTTGTAAAATAGCAAAAACTTAATAAGGTTAGGTAATTGAGGAGAGACTAGTGAGCGAACTGAAGAAAAAGGACGATTATCAGAAGGCTTTAAGCCTCTACAGCCAGGGAATAAAAGATTTCCGCAAAGGAGATTATGAAAAGGCTCAGGCTTCTTTTGAAGCCCTTATGGAAAAATATCCTGAAGAACATGAGCTTGTGGACCGGGCCAGGGTCTACCTCACCATCTGTCAGAGAGCTCCTAAAAAAGAATCTTTCTCCCCTCGTACCCTGGACGATTATCTTTTTTACGCTCAGATGAAGATTAATCAAGGAGATTCAGCTGGAGCCTTGAAACTGCTGGAAAAAGCCCTGGAATTTAAAAGGGAGGAAGGACGCATTTATTTCCTTATGGCTACGGCTTATCTCCAGAATGGCCAGCAGGAAGAAGCTCTGGAAGCCCTAAAAAAAGCCGTCCAGAAAGATAAAACTCTGGCCATTCTGGCTCAGAACGAGCCTGATTTTGAGCCCCTCTGGGAAGATAAAAGGTTTAAGATTCTGGTTAAGCTTTCATGAAAAGCAGGCCTCTGGTTATTATCAGCCGGGTTACCTCAGTTAAAGACCTGAGGAAAGATCTGCCCTCCATAGTTTCTGAAAAATCTCTTTTCAACCATCTTCTGAAAGTAGTGCTTACGCTGAAGCCAGCCGGCTTGGGTTATCTGGGTCTGGACTCGTTAGAGGTTAAGAAAAAGGGCCTTGTCAAACTACCTAAGAAATTAAAAAAAGCTTCACTGAACAGTATTTTAAAAGTTATGGCGGAAACTCAGGTCCCAAAATTCCGAGGTATAACGCATCTTGTCCTGATTTCCCAGGATTTCTTCCCGAGCGGTCCTGGATTATTAAAAAAGGTTCTGGAAACTCATCTCAGATGGGAAAATGACCTGACTTTGCTGGCTGAGAGAGTCAGCCGCCGGAATCAAAAATCTCCTGAAGAATACTTTGTCTATCCTGGCCTGGCCGTGCTGAAGGTTCCCGACCAGAAATCCTGGCTGAGCAAAGCCCGACCCTTTAAACCCACGGGAGAACTTGATGTAGTTTCACTGGTGGAGGCGGTCTGGTCCCGGGAACGCCGGGTTGGCTTTTTCTGGATAACCGAGCAGGAAAAAAATCAGTTCATACAGTTAAGGCAGCTGGGTGATTTTTCTCGGGCAGCTGACTGGATAAGGAAATTCAAGATAGAAGAGCTGGAGTCCAGAGGGGTGTTCTTTCTTTCTCCGGATTCAGTCTGGCTGGACCCCGAGGTGGAAATCGGTCCGGGGACAACAGTCTATCCTTTTGTGATAATTGAAGGAGCAACCACTATAGGGAAGGATTGTCTGCTTTACCCCCATTGCCACCTGATAAACAGTCAGATAGGTGACCGGGTTAAAATCTTTGGAGCGACGGTGGTTGAGAACTGCCGGATTGAGGATGAGGTTCAGGTGGGGCCGTTTACCAGACTTCGTCCCGAGACCTGGTTGCGGCGGGGTAGTCGAGTGGGGAATTTTGTGGAAATGAAGAAAACTGAATTCGGTGAGGGCTCCAAAGCTATGCATCTCAGTTATCTTGGTGATGCCACGGTTGAGGAAAAAGTCAACGTGGGAGCTGGAACAATCACCTGCAACTATGATGGAGAAAAAAAGCACCGCACCTACATAGAAAAAGAAGCTTTCATCGGTTCAGGCACGGAGCTGGTAGCTCCGGTCAGGGTCGGTAGAGGCGCCTATGTAGCCGCCGGCTCAACCATAACTCAGGACATCAGTCCAGAGTCTCTGGCTATCGCCAGAGCCCGTCAGGTGGAAAAACCGGGCTGGGTTCGGGGAAAAAAGAAAAAAGCCTTGAATCAGAATAAAAAGACCCGGGAAAAGACCTGACCCCTTTTCGAAGATATTGCAGTTTCAATTCAGGGTTTTAGTTTGGGTCTTTCTTTTTTCTTCCTGGCGAACATAAATTATTCTCTGCCAGGTAGTAAGGTGAGAGGCGGCGGCTGTTAGGATGATAACGGCAGCTATGATTTGGTCAAAGCGGTTAAAAATAATTCCTGCCAGAGTTCCGAACATCAGTAGAACCATTCTTTCAGCTCTCTGCATAATTCCCAGCTGGCATTTTATCCCCAGACTTTCGGCTCGGGCTTTGGTGTAACTTACCATGGAGGAGCCAAAAAAAGCTATGGCCAGAACCAGTAGCATCCAGTGGTAGCCGTAGTAAAAACCAAGGCCGAGATAAATGGCAAATTCAGAATAGCGGTCAAGGCTGGAATCGAAAACTGCCCCAAAGGCCGATTTTTTATTTCCGTTGACGGCCACTTTTCCGTCGAGAATGTCCATCATTCCGCAGATGATGAGGAAAATCAGGGCCAGACCTGGCTTCCTCAGAGCAAAGAAAAGCCCGACCAGGAAGCCTGCTACCAGACCCAGCAAACTTAGAAGGTTAGGATGGATGCGGGCCCGGACCAGAACCAGCGAAAAACGGTCAAAAACATCAAGGGTCAAGATGATCAATTTCTTTGGAAGGAAACGGAAGCCCTTGTTTTCGTAAGTATACATTGCCCGTAAATTATAGATTTTTATCATCGGGAAATCAAATGTTATTTGGACTTTAACGGACCGTAGGTCCAGTGGCTTTTACAGCTGTCCGATTGGAGAAAAGACCTTCAGTTGTCTTGAATAATTAACCACCTTGTGATAATTATTTTACTTAATCAAATTATTAAACCAATTATAATCTCCAACAAGGAGCAATTCATGAAACCATCGATAGAAATTAAAAAACCTCAGGGAAAACTTGGTGTTTTGATACCCGGTCTGGGAGCCGTGGCCACTACTTTTATTGCCGGGGTACTTCTGGTCAGGAAGGGACTGGGTAAACCCTTCGGCTCTTTAACCCAGATGGGGACGATAAGGCTGGGCAAAAGAACCGAAAAAAGGGTTCCCCGAATTAAAGATTTTGTGGAGCTGGCTGAACTTGAGGACCTGGTCTTTGCAGCCTGGGACATTTTTCCCGACAATGCCTATGAGGCTGCCCTTAAGGCCGGAGTTTTAAGACGGGAACATCTGGACCCGATTAAAGACGAGCTCGAAAGCCTCAAACCTCTACCGGCGGTTTTTGACCGAAACTATGTAAAGAAGCTTGACGGGCCGAACAAAAAGACTGGTTCCACCAAATACGACCTGGCCCTTCAGCTGATGGACGATATCAGAAAATTCAAAGAAGAGAATTCTCTGGAACGGATGGTAATGATCTGGTGTGCCAGCACTGAAATTTACCTCAAACCCGAGGCTGTTCATCAAACCGTTGATTCCCTGGAAAAGGCCATGAAAGAAAATCACCCGGCCATCGCTCCGAGTATGATTTACGCCTATGCAGCCATAAAATCAGGAGTTCCTTTTATTAACGGTGCTCCCAATCTGACAGTTGACATTCCGGCCATGGTTGAGCTGGCCAAGAGTCACAATGTACCCATTGCCGGTAAGGATTTTAAGACCGGCCAGACCCTGATGAAGACCATAGTGGCTCCCGGTCTTAAGGCCAGATTGCTCGGCTTACACGGCTGGTTTTCAACCAACATTCTCGGAAACCGGGACGGTGAGGTCCTGGATGACCCGGAATCTTTCAAGACTAAAGAGGAGAGTAAGCTGGGCGCACTGGAATACATTTTACAACCGGAAATTTACCCCGAGCTCTATGGTAAGTTTTACCACAAGGTGAGGATTAACTATTATCCGCCCCGTGGTGACAATAAAGAGGGATGGGACAACATTGACATTTTCGGCTGGCTGGGCTATCCGATGCAGATTAAAATAGACTTTCTCTGCCGGGATAGCATCCTGGCGGCTCCGATTGTTCTGGACCTGGTGCTTTTTACTGACCTGGCTCAAAGAGCCGGCTTTAGAGGCATTCAGGAATGGCTGTCCTTCTACTTTAAAACACCGATGTGTGCCCCCGAGCTATATCCAGAGCATGATCTGTTCATCCAGCTGATGAAGCTTAAAAACACCCTGCGCTACATGAAGGGCGAAGAGCTGATTACCCATCTGGGCCTTGAATATTACGACTGAAATCTGACAGAAAGGCTGCGGTCTAACTTTTTGGAGAGATAGAAAGCCTTAAGGATTCTCGGTTTAAACGAGAAGATAGGGTCTGGCTGTGGCTATTCGGCGCTGAGCCTGTGACTAATGACCGGAGCGATTTTTAGCACCCGGAACCCTGCAGAACAGTAATTCGCTTTAAGAGACAATCGAAAATAGGGTCATGTCCTATAAGACCGGATATTTCAGGTTTTTCTCCTGAGGCGGACCATTTTTTAATTCCCGGGTTTGGTCTTTCACTGGGAGTTATTTGCGGGCAAGCTATTAATTTTCAAGACGAAAACCAGAAGTTCCCTGAGAGTTGACACCTCATTTTTTTTGTGAATTAATTATTTTACCTATTTTTCAGATATCTTAACAGAAAGAGGTTGAAGATGGAAAAAAGAATCTATAGCCGGTGGAGAAATGTTTTTCTAACTATTATTATCCTGAGCCTTTTTTGTTTTAATCAGGCTTTATCTTCGGCCCAGGGCCAGCGCAATTTAAGTCGGGAAAAAGTTCTGTTCACGGTGGGTTATGCCCATCTTGATACCCAGTGGCGCTGGGATTACCAGAAAACCATAAAAGAATACCTCTGGAGAACATTGGTTGATAATTTTGCTCTATTTGAAAAGTATCCTGGCTATGTCTTCAATTTCAGCGGGGCCAATCGCTACCGGATGATGAAGGAGTATTACCCGAAGGAATACGAAAAGATGAAGGAGTATGTGGCCAGAGGGCGCTGGTTCCCATCAGGTTCTTCTATGGAAGAAAGTGATGTCCTGGCTCCTTCCTTTGAATCTATTATCAGGCAGATACTTTACGGCACTGAGTATTTTAAGAAAGAGTTTGGGTTCAGCAGCCGGGAGTATATGCTGCCGGATTGTTTTGGTTTTCCGGCCTCTCTGCCCTCAATTCTGGCTCACTGCGGACTGAAAGGATTTTCCACTCAAAAACTTACCTGGGGTTCAGCCGTTGGCGTACCTTTTAATGTCGGGATCTGGTATGGGCCAGATGGCCAGGGAGTAGTAGCAGCCCTTAATCCTGGTGATTACGTCAGCAAAATCACCGGCGACCTGACCCGGGATGAGAAATGGATAAAAAGAGTTCTGGAAAACGGGCAAAAGTATGGAATCTATGCAGATTATATGTACTACGGTACAGGTGATGTCGGAGGAGCTCCTGATGAAGATTCTGTGAGGAATTTGCAGCTGAGCCTGGAAAGCAGCCAGCAGTCAGAGTTCAAGGTGGTCTCATCCAGAGCCGATGAATTTTTCCTGAGTCTTACCGAGATGCAGAAAAAAAGACTGCCAGCTTACACCGGAGAATTTCTGCTGACCAACCATTCAGCTGGTTCCATCACTTCTCAGGCGGCCATGAAACGCTGGAATCGTAAGAATGAATTTCTGGGCTATTCGTCAGAAGCCGCAGCTGTGGTGGCTGACTGGCTCGGCGGAACAGTTTACAACAAAGAGAAGTTTAACGAAGCCTGGCGCCTGGTGCTGGGAGCTCAATTTCATGATATTCTGCCGGGAACCAGCATTCCCAGGGCCTATGAGTTTTCATGGAACGATGAAATTCTGGCCGCCAACCAATTCAGCAGCCTCTTAAAGGATTCGGTGGGAGCAGTAATCAGGTCAATGGATACAAAGGTTAGCGGACTGCCGGTTGTAGTTTACAACTCGCTGGTATTTGACCGGGAAGACATTGTCGAAGCAGAGGTGGAAATGCCCGTCTCGTTTGAAGCGGTGAGAGTTTTCGCACCCGACGGTCAGGAGACTCCTTCTCAGATGCTCGAGGTTTCAGGTAAAAAAGTCAAACTGGCTTTTCTGGCCAGGGTGCCTTCTCTGGGCTTTAGCGTCTATGAGGTCAGACCGTCGGAAGAGCCCTGTCGTCTGCCGACTGGACTAAAGGTCACAACCGGTACTCTGGAAAACAGCCGATATCTGGTTAAGATCAATCGGGATGGTGATGTTTCCAGCATATTCGATAAAAAGAGCAAGCGGGAGCTACTGTCTTCTCCGGCCCGTCTTTCTTTCCACTATGAAAAACCCCAGCAGTGGCCGGCCTGGAACATGGACTGGGAAGACCGGATGAAACCGCCCTTTGGCTATGTAGAAGGACCGGCCAGAATATCGGTTTTGGAAAACGGCCCGGCTCGAGTAGCAGTCAGAATAGAAAGAGAAAGCCGCGGCTCAAAGTTCATTCAGGTGGTCAGGCTATCGGCCTGGGGAGCCTCCGACCGGGTTGAGTTTTATAACCAGATAGACTGGGCCACCGGGGAGTCGTCATTAAAGGCAGTGTTTCCACTGACTGTCTCCAATCCACTGGCCACCTACAACTGGGGAGTGGGTACAATTCAGCGGGGCAACAATGACCCGAAAAAATTTGAAGTCCCGTCGCATCTTTGGTTTGACCTCACTGATAAAAGTGGATCCTATGGAGTTTCGGTGCTTGAAGACTGCAAATACGGCTCTGATAAACCTGCGGATAACATAGTCCGCCTGACTTTGCTTTACACTCCTGGAGTTAGAAGCTGGCCCCGGGACCAGGCCTCGCAGGATTTTGGCCGGCATGAAATTCTTTATGCTCTCTACGGACATGCGGGAGACTGGCGGGCTGGCAATACCAATCAGCAGGCCCTCAGATTAAATCAGCCCCTGATAGCTTTCCAGAGCCTTCCTCACCCGGGCAGCCTGGGAAAAAACTTTTCTTTCCTTCAGCTAAGCCACGACAGTGTGATGGTTTCGGCATTAAAAAAAGCAGAGAATTCCGAGGAAATAATCATCAGGCTGGTGGAGACTAAAGGTCAGAACCTGAAGAAAGTCATTCTGGCTTTTTATGGCAATATAATCTCGGCCCGGGAAGTTAACGGAATTGAAGACGAGGTAGGGCCGGCCGTAGTCAGGGAGGGCAAGCTGATTTTTGATATAGGAGCTTACAGCCTTAAAACCTTTGCTTTGAAGCTCTCTCCTCCGCAAGTTAAATTGAGTCAACCAGAATCCTTACCGGTAGAACTCCCTTATAATGTGGATATTTTTAGCTTCGACGATAACCGTTCTGACGGAACGTTTGACCGGGCTGGCCGGACCTATCCGGCTGAATGGATTCCTTCCCATCTGGTGGTGGATAGCCTTAACTTCAAGCTCGGTCCTAAGTTTGAGGGAGCCAGAAATGCTGTTTCCTGTGAAGGTCAGGTGATTGGCCTGCCCGAAGGAAAGTTTAGTCGGCTTTACCTGCTGGCAGCTTCTTCTGAAGGCAACCAGAAAGGTTTGTTTAAAATTGGGTCCAAAGAAGTGGAGCTTGAAGTCGGATACTGGTCCGGTTTTATTGGTCAGTGGGATAACCGGCTCTGGGAGGAAGGAGAGGCGGCCAACATCGACTTTGACCGTGACCGATTTACCTACATCGGGGTCAAGCCTGGCTTCATCAGGTCAGATAACGTGGCTTTCTTTACCACCCATCTTCATCATCCTTCTGAAGGCAACGAGCCCTACATCTACGGGTATGTATTTAAATATGCCCTTGACCTGCCGGAAGGAGTCAGAGAAGTCAGGCTTCCTCAGAATCCTAAGATTAAGATATTGGCCATGACTGTGGCCTGGAATGAAAATGATGATTCTAAAGTGGTTCAGAATCTATTTGACGTGCTTCAGAGAGACCCGGCTGACTATGAGAGGTTTTCAGTAGTCCCTCGACCAGTTATTACTCCAACTACTGCCTACGTCAGTTCTTCGGAGCCGGCTGTAGTCCGCCTTGAGGTTCCGCTGGAAGGAGCTGAAATCCGCTACACCCTCGACGGTAGCGACCCGAATGAAAAATCGCCAGTTTACAACGAGCCCTTGACCGTCAGGGGTAATACCGTGCTTAGAGCGAAAGCTTTTCATCCAAGACGCTTACCGAGCCCGGTAGCCACAGCGTTTTACAGCCAGTCTTATCCTATTATAGACGTAATCTATTTTAGTGCCCCTTCTCCTTCACGAGCCGGAGCGGCTGCAGAAAAGACCCTCATCGACCTGATAAAAGCCCGGCCTGAAACTGGCGACCCAAACTGGCAGGGGTATGAAGGAAATAACCTTGAGGTCATCCTGGATCTGGGTCAGAGGCGAGAAGTTTATGAGCTGGAGTTGAGCTGTTTTGAGAACCACAACGCCCGGGTATTTCTGCCAGCAAAGGTGATAGCCGAAGTATCGCCTGATGGCAAAAAATTTGAGGTAGTGGCAGAAAGGGAGTTGGCTTTTCCTGAAAAACCTCAGGGGGCCAGCCAGAAATCCATCTTTTTAACCCTTAAGGGCCGGGAAGCAAGATACGTGAGAATCAAGGCAGTTAATATAGGAACTGTTCCTGAGGGCTTTAGGAATGCCGGCCAACCAGCATGGATGCTTTTTGACGAAATTTATGTGAGGTGAGCCTAAAAGAGTAGATTCTAACCATAACTCTGGTAATATTGAAACTTATCTTAACTCTGAACAGCAGTTGTTCTGTTGCCTGATGATTTCCCGACTGAGCTTTCTGGGCTGACTGTAGTTGGAGAGCTTTCAGCAAATGAATCTTCAGTTTTTCAAGTCACCCGATTATCGGGAGTGTCTGGGTAAGCCAGCCTCTCTCTAACCGATCCTGAAGCCCTGTTGTTTGGTAATAGTTGATTTTATGTAGTTGATGTTACGTTTTTTAGATAAGTAACACATAATCTTAGGTCAACAGGCTGACCGGGCTCAGGTCTGTCAGCTGTTAACCCTTTTTAACTCCCTTCAGTCTTTGAGATAGATTTTTTCCAGACGCTCATAGGCTTGAACCAGAGATTTACCAGCTTTAGCTACGTAAGCATTAAGGCTTCTCATAGCTTTGCCTGGGTTTCTATGGTACAAAGAACCAAACCGGGCTTCAAATTGTTGATGGCCTCTCAGCCAATCTTTCTCTAAAGGATATAGTTCTTTTTTCACTACCTCTATAAGATGGCCGTAATTTTCTTCTACCAGTTTTTCGAAGCGAAGAACCCGAGTATTCAGCAATTTATCTTTTACTGCCTGAAGCTCTGTCGGTTCGAAATGTTGTTTATAGAAAAGCTCATAATCGTGAGTATTAGGACCATAGCCAAAACCTCTCGGCAAAGATTCAACTCCGTAATAAACTGGAAGGAAGATAGTGGTATCAGGTTTACCAAAAGCCATCCAGACCAGTATGGAAAGCGGCTCGGGCTTTTTGTCGTTCAAGCGGGCTAAGAAAGCATTAATGGTTGAGGAAGTGCAGATGGTGCGGTATTTAGTCCGGTTGGGGCTGCCGTGTTTGTAGCCCTCGGTAGCGTCATATTCGGTTCCTTCGTAGTGGTCGCGGAGCAGAGCCATCAACATTTCTGGCGTAATTTTCTTAGCGGGCTTAAAGGAGAAGGGATAATCTCCGTCTATTTTCCATTCTTTACCACTCAGAATGGTAAGCCCACGCCACATTCTCAGGGTGTTTCCGTCAAAGACAGGCTCTCGGCTAGAAGGCCGGGCAAAAGCTTTTTTGAAATCAAAGGGGCCGTCTTTTGCTTCATCGTACCAGCCGTTATTTTTGGCGTATTCAATAATGTCCCGGCTGCCCATGAAATTATCAGGGTCGTCCAGGCGGATTTGTCTTATAGTGTAAAAATTGGGAATGACAGCCACTTCATCATCAGGTACCCGCTGGGCAAACCAGTGACGACCTCTGATGACCGCAACCATCCAGGCTTCGTTTTTATCAGCGATAGAGTAGGTGCGACCAGAGCTGCGATAGCCATATTTTTCAACGAGCTCACCAACTAACTTCACCGCCTCCCGAGCTGACCTGGCTTTCTCGGCTACAATTCTTCTCAGCATGTAGCTAATGCCGCCATCAGTCAGGTCGTCTTTGTTTTCCCGAGAGCTACAGGCGTCAGAAGTAATCACCACACCATATTCATTGATAAAGCTGTCGGCGAATTCCTGGGTGGTGGCTTCTATCCACAGGAAGCCATTGGTGCGGCCTTCGGTTTCGTAAACGCCCCCGTGTCCTAAATTAATTTTTACAGATGGGCCGTAGTTTCGCGGGGCTATTTTCCTGACATTGACGATGATATCTCCATAATCATCTTCATTGTGAGCTACGAGCACTGAACCGTCAGCACTGGCTTTTTTACCGACCAGGATGGTATAGCAGTTGAGTTGCTGTTTGCAGCGGTTTGTTATATCCGCAGCTATAGAAATTAGAGCCAGACCCAGGAGAAATAAGATCAGACCGGAAAATATTTTTTTATTTAATTTCACCCCGCACCTCCTTGTAAGAGCGAGCCATGGTTATTCATTTCTTTCCTTATCTGATTTCATCTTAGCTAATATAGATTAACCCTGGGAATTCTTCAACTATGTTTTCCACTGGTCTTTTTGGGTGAATTTTTCTTTCCTGTAGCCAGACTGCAGGTTGAGCTCAGGCCCCTGTCTTACATTTTACCGCTGACTTATGAATGGGACGCCCTTCATGGGGCCATTAATGATGGAAATATCCTGCCATATGCTCTGGACTTTTCTACCCGGGCCGTCTTTTGCTCTTTGCCTGGTCAAGGTCGAAATAATGAGGATAGTCCAGGCAGCATAAAAAAGGAAGATAGAATCTGAGCCGGCGATTTACTCTCAGGAACAGTCAATTGGACTGGGTTTGAGAAAAACCGGAGGGAACTTATCGGGAAGAATTCAAATCCCAGAATTATTTTTTGTTAGCTTTAGTTTTTTTAAAACAGGTATAATGAGTTTTGCTTAAAATGTAAAATGTTTTGGAGGAATAAGAAATGGCTGATAAAATTAGCATCACAGCCGACTGGCTGGATGGGATGGCTTTTTCGGTTAATGTTCTGGGCCATAATCTGATAATAGATACTCCAATTTCAGCCGGCGGGAAAAACCGTGGACCAAGTCCCAAACCCTTGATGCTGGTGGCTCTGGCTGGCTGCACAGGTATGGATGTAATTTTTATGCTCCAGAAAATGAGAGTTCCGGTGGAAAAATTGCGGATAATTGTCCAGGGCGATCTGACCTCAGAGCATCCTAAACATTTTTACAAAATGCACATAATTTATGAATTCACCGGAAAAAATCTGCCGCCCGAAAAGCTTAGACAGGCCATTGAGCTGTCTCAGGAGAAGTACTGCGGAGTTAGCGCCACCCTGAAGAAAGCTCTGACTCTGACCTGGGAAATAAAAGTCAACGAGCCATAACGGAGTAATAAGTCAGGAATAGAAAATTACTTTTGTGAGTTCATTTTTAGACTTATGGTAAGTAGTTGACTTTCTGTAGTAAACTTGTCATCTGACCTTATAAACCCAGCTGATTTTTTTAGGGTAAGTCTGAAAGAAAAAGTCTGCGCCGAGAAAGCAGGGGCTACAGGAAATCACTGGCAGTGGTTATAGCTGAAAAAACTCCATTATGATAAGGGCATTTAAAAACCAAACTATCATAAGAAAGTTTTTGAAATGACCGGATAGTGTTCTGATCTGGTGCTGGTTGGGTTGTTATTCTTCATTTTCAAGAAGCTCGGTTTCTTCGTTAATCCTGGTCAGGCGGCGGGGGCAAAATTCTATCGGACAGATGGCGCAGGAATTTTTATCCTCAAGCTGTTCGTAAAAATTCTTAATGTATTCCTTTAGCTCTTCATCAGTCATTTTTTCAATATCTTTTTCTTCCATTAAATCCTCTCTAAATTTATTTTAAACTATTTTGGTCCTTTCCAATAGCCAGAGTAAGTCCGTGTTGAAGGACCATGAAAAGCACGCAAGGGTGGCTTTTTGATTGAATAGATTTTTCAATGAGTTTTTCCGAAAAGACTAAATGTCTCCTCACAGTCTATTTTGACAAAAGAATCATCAGGATTGATGATTCAGAGGATTCTGTACTGGTAAAGATTCTAATTATAAAAACTGCCTAAAAGAACAGAATTTTTTGAAGATTTAACCTGGTATCAAGCCTGGGAAAAAGTGCCGAGGGCCGGACTCGAACCGGCACGGAG
>CAYQZX010000048.1:0-34384 GCA_964422165.1 uncultured Eubacteriales bacterium
TTTTAACTCAAGGGCTGCCAGAGGAGCTTTCTGAGGGAAGAAGGGAGCAGGTCAAAAATCTGGTGGAATAGCTTAGAAAAATAGAGCGGCTCGTAGCCGGCTTCCAGGGCTAGGGTCTTTATGGGCTTATCAGTGGAGACAATCTGCCAGAGAGCCTGGCAGCAAGTAATTTTAGCTCGAAAGGCTCTCAAGGATATTCCAGTTAAGTCTCGGAAATTCAGCGAAAGCCAGCCAGGGGAACAGCCTGTCATCTGAGCCAGGGATGAAAGATTGAGCGACTTAGCTGGAGATTCGGCTATCATGCGCTGAACCTGGATAATTTTATTTAGCGAACTAAAAGGGGAGATAGAAATAAAAATAATTTGGTCCTTTTGACTTTTTAATGGGCAAACTCTGAGAATAATAATTTTCAATGAGCGAATAGAGGACTCAACGATAAAGGTTTTAAAAGATGGTCGGAGAGGAATGTTCTGTATTTTGTTGATATTTCTTCAATTGGTTTCATTTTCCATGAGTTGGCCGAGAGTCAACTTAGGTTTAAGCAGACAGGAATCTCTAATTTTTACTCACAATATAGCCGGATGAGCCAATAATTTAAAAAAAGGGAGAAAATTTCAGCCTTGAGGGCAAAAAGTAAGGGTAGATAAGACGGGGAAAAAGGACCTGAAATTTAATTTTCCCCCGGCAGCGAAAATCCTGGTCTCTTAATCACGCGCCAGCAGCAGGGTCTGCGGGTCAAGCTGCAGCCGGAGTTTCTTACCGGGCAGTTGCTGATGGTCCTTGACCAGGTTCAGTCGGACCCGGTCGTTATCATGTTCCAGGGTAATGATGATATCTATGTTTTCCAGATAATCCTTCAGGACAAAAGGAACGCCGTTTTCATCAAACAACGGATCTTCGCCTTTAAGGGAGCAGCTAAACCAGAATTCCAGTTGATGTTCACCCGCGAATTTTTTGAAAAGTTCAAGGTCTTCCCGACAGGGTAGATAGAAATTAAAGCCATCCACGATAATCGTGCTGGCTGGAAAATTACCCGGTCCAATCAGGGCTTCCAGGCTTTTAAGCACCTGGGCAGCTGGCATTCCCTCCTGTTTAAAATTCATAATAACCCGGTTGCGGATAATACGGTCATGTACTTCCAGAGCCGATTTCAGGTTTTCCCGGCTGGCCAGGTTCTTGAAGATCTCCTCATACCAGCTGATGATGTAATCAACGCGGCTGGCGTAGGAAACATGGATAATCGGTTTTTCTTCCAGCAGGCGGTCAAGAGCAATTTGCACCAGACAGGCGGTCTTGCCCACGCCTTTCCGTGAAGCAAAGACCCCGAGCTTACCCGGTCCCACTCCGCCGGTGATGTTCTTTTCCAGGGTTTTTATCGGGCTTCTGGAGGAAAGTGTTTTCCTGACCATGATGCTCTCCCTCTCTAATTTTTGTTGTCTTGCTCAACCTTTTTCCGGTATTCTTCCATGAGCTGTTCGGCAATGTGGGCCGGCACTCGTCCGTACTTCAAAAATTCCATGGTAAACTCAGCTTTGCCCTGGGTCATAGAGCGCAGGACCGTAGAGTAGCCAAACATTTCTGATAAAGGTACCTCAGCTTCTATCCGGGAGTAGGTCCCATCTTCCACAGAACTAACGATAATGCCCCGGCGCTGGTTGAGACTGCCAAAAACATTTCCCGAAAACTCGGAAGGCGTTTCTACCACCACGCGCATGATTGGTTCAAGAATCTGCGGTCTGGCCTTTTTGTAGGCCTGTTTGAAAGCTCCTTGAGCTGCCATCTGAAAAGCAATGTCAGAGGAATCAACCGGGTGGTACTGACCATCAGTCAGAACCACTCTGAGGCCAATGACCGGGCTGCCAATCAACTGGCCTTTTTTCAGCATGGCCTGAAAACCTTTATCGCAGGAAGGAATGAATTCTCGCGGAATGTGGCCGCCCTTGACTTCGTTGACAAATTCGTAACTGCCATCAAATGGTTCAAGGTAGCCGATGACCCGGCCGTACTGTCCGGCTCCACCGGTCTGCTTTTTGTGGGTGTAATCAAAATCAGCCCGGGCAGTTATGGTTTCCCGGTAAGCCACCTGCGGCCGTCCGGTGATGACTTCCACCCTGTATTCCCGCCTCATTCTTTCCACGTAGACATCCAGGTGCAGTTCGCCCATGCCCTGGATGATAGTCTGCTTGGATTCCGGGTCGATATACATCCGAAAGGTTGGGTCTTCTTTAGTAAAGCGGGATAATGCCTTAGCCAGGCGGTCGGCCGAAAACTTATCAGTTGCTTCGATGGCCAGGGAAATCACCGGCTCCGGCACATAAATGGAAGTCATGGCGTAGTTCAAACTCGGGGAACAGATGGTGTCGCCCGAAGCGCAGTCCACCCCGAACAGGGCCACGATATCGCCGGCTTCGGCCCCCTCAATATCTTCCATGTGGTCGGCATGCATTCTAACCACCCGACCTACTCTGAATCGCTGTTTTGACCGGGTGTTGTATAGCTCATCTCCTCTTTTCAAGCCCCCCTGATAGATTCGGATGTAGGTGAGCTGGCCGTAGGGGCCTTCTTCCAGTTTGAAAGCGTAGGAGACACAGGGCAGAGAAGGGTCGGCTTTGAGGCTGATTGGTTTCTCCTCCTGGTCCAGGTCCAGGGCGATATTCTCTACTTCCGAGGGGTCGGGCAGATAATTTACAACGGCGTCCAGCAGAAGTTGAACGCCCTTATTGCGGTAGGCTGAGCCCATCAGAATGGGGGTGAACTCCCGGTTAATAGTTCCCTTTCTTATAGCTTTTAAGAATATGTCTTCACTTACCCGGTTTTCCAGAATAGCTTCTGTCAGCTCATCTGAAAAAAGGGAAACCGTATCCAGCAGCTCTTCTCGGTACTGCCAGGCCAGGTCTTCCAGCTCCGGCGGAATTTCTTCTTCTCTGACGATTTCCCCGTTAGGCCCGTCAAAATAGTAGGCTTTCATCCGAACCAGGTCCACCAGGCCCTGGAATTTATCTTCCAGACCCACTGGAACCTGGAGCAAGGCGGCCCGCCGGCTGAGTTTGTCGTTAATCTGGTCTTTAACCTTGAAAGGATTGGCCCCGATGCGGTCAAGTTTGTTGATGAAGGCGATGGTCGGGACTTTATATCTTTTGAGCTGCTTGTCGACGGTCAGGGTCTGGGACTGGACCCCGCCGACCGAGCACAGAACCAGAATGGCTCCGTCCAGCACCCGCAGCGACCTTTCCACCTCAATAGTGAAATCCACGTGGCCCGGGGTATCGATGATGTTTATCGAATGGTCGTTCCAGGTAACATTAGTGGTGGCCGAGGTGATGGTGATGCCACGCTCCCGCTCCAGCTCCATGTAGTCCATGGTGGCCCCGCCGCCCTCCTTGCCCTTGACCTCGTGGATGCGGTGGATTTTTTTGCAGTAATAGAGAATGCGTTCGGTGAGCGTGGTCTTACCGGAATCAATATGAGCACTGATGCCGATGTTTCGCATTTTCTGGAGCAGTCTTTTCATAGAATAAAACACCCACTTTCTTTTTTTATGGATTATTAAATCCCGTTCTGGCGAGCAGTATAAATATCAGCTACTCAGTTCATAATTTTACCACAGCCACGAAAAAAATCCAGCTACAAGGAGAGATATTTGGGGCTTTTAAGTCAAGATGATTTCAAAATTTATCAGGGAATTGCTACTAAATCGGGACAGCGGGTTTTATTCTTTTCCAAGGAAAAGCGGTTGCCAGAAAAATCACAGTGCAACTCAACACCGAAAGTAGAAATGGTGCCTGAAACTTAAGAACCAGCTGAAAGATCGGAGTCAAAATCAGCCCTACAACCAGAGTGGCCAGGGCTGCTTTCTGACTGTCAAGCTTTGAGTAAAGTCCGAACAGGGTTATGACCAGAACACCGGCCGTGCCGAAGGCCGCGGCCAGCAGGACCAGGTCATAAATCCGGCTTCCGGAGAGAGCGATGGCCAGTGCCAGAAGGCCAGTTGTTACCACTGAAATCCTGGCTATCCGGAGTCTGGTTTTTTCCTTTTTAACTTTAAGCATTGGCAAAAGAAAGTTATGGGAGAAAAGGGCTGAGATGGCCAGAAGAATGCTGTCCACCGTCGACAGAATGGCTGAAATCAATGCTCCGAGAAAGACCACAGAAAGCAAACGAGGAAGATGCTGGTGAGAAAGAACTACCAGAAACTGCTCCCGATCAGTCAGACTCGGAAGGATATAAGGACCGATAAGTCCCAGGAAAAGAGGGATAAGTCCGGTGAAGAGATAAATTCCCCCGGCTGTATGACAGGCCCTGACCGCTTCTTTTGGACTCCGGGCAGATAAAAATCGGGAAATGGCTTCTTGAACTACGAGAGAACCGAGCACTGGAACGGCCCAGCGGTCAATTCTTACCCAGATTGATTCCCCTACGCCCAGAATCTGCCAGCGTTCCCCCGGCATCTGCTGTAGAATGGTTATCAGGTCAGGGGTCCGGCTGACCACAATTATCAACAGCACAATCAAGCTGATAACCACTATAAGTCCTTGAACCAGGTCGGTGTAGATGTCTCCCAGCAGACCGCCAAGATAAGTGTAGATAATGACCAGGAAAGCCGAGAAACAGATCATCAGGTCAAGTGGCAGAGCAGTAGAAACGGAAAGAATCTGTCCAAAAGCTCGCAGCTGGGCTGCTCCCCAGATTAGAGAAGAGGGTATCATTACCCAGACCACCAGCTTTTCAGCCAGCCCGCCGTAGCGGTCCTTGATGAAATCAGCCAGGGTCAGGTAGTTTCTTTTGCGGAGCCGACCAGCCAGCAGTAGTCCCATAAGAAAGAGACAGAGACTGAATCCAAAGGGGTCAGCCCGGCTTCCAGAAAGGCCGTTTTCATAAACGGCACCGGATGAGCCGAGACAGGTTTCGGCTCCAAACCAGGTGGCAAAGAGGGAAAAAGAGACCAGAAAGAAAGAAACCCGTCGCCCCCCTACAAAATAGTCAGCTTCGTTCTTGATTTTTCGAGAAAGATAGACACCGATGCAAATTTGAATGATGACATAAATGACTATTAATAGTCCGTTCACCTCACTTCTCTACCTTTTTTGTTCAATTGCTTATATCATAGAGAGAATAACAGAGCAATAGCCGGGCCGGAAATTTTTTTGCAGAAAGGCGTAATTATTTATTCAGGCTGTCTAAGTACAGAGCAGCCGCTCCGAGAATGGCTATGTTCTCAGTGGTGGAAACCAGGATCCTGATTTTTTTCAGGGCAATGGAATAAGCAAAGGTGGAAATGGCATCTTGCAGGGAATCTTTGAAAAATTCAAAAGCCCGACTAACTGATCCACCGAGGATGATAGCTTCCGGGTCAACAGCGTACATAATGGCCTTAAGGGCTTCGCCCAGATGATGGCCAAATACTTCAAAAATTTTTTTAGCTTCTGTGTCTCCGGCTCTGGCCAGCTCATAAAATTCTTTTCCGGAGCGGCCGTAAGATTTCAGGAAAAATTGCCCTGAGGCGTAGCGTTCAAAATTGGAATCGAGGTAGGGGAGCATACCGAACTCCCCGGCTCCGCAGTTAGGGCCCGAGTAAAGCTTGCCATCAATAATCAGACCAGCTCCCAGACCGGTGCCAACAATCAGCCCGACCAGATGATCGTAGGGCTGTCCCAATCCGAAATGCTTTTCACCTGTGGCGAAGCAGTTGGCGTCGTTATTGATATACACGGGTAAAAGATATCGGTCCTCCAGAATTCTTTTCAGCGGGACTTCTTTCCAGGCCGGGATGTTCTGGACATCGTAAATAGTACCGGTTTCCAGGTCAACTACGCTGGGAACACCGATGCCTATGCCCTGGACCTGAGGGCTTATTATTTCCTCCAGCACAGCCTGTAAGTCAGCCAGCACTTCTTCGGCTGAACCCTGGCTTCGGACTGGCCTGGCAGAAATTTTTACCACCCGTCCGTTCTCAACCAGGCCGGCCCGGACGTTACTACCGCCGAGGTCCACTCCGACTAAAGCCACCTTTTCCTCCAGATTTACATCTTTTACATCTTTAACATAAAACTCAGTCAGGCTTCAAGAGATGTCTACTTGCCCCAAAGATTAAAAATATTGGCCGCTATTGAAATCAAGCCGACATTGTTATTATATGAATAAATTTTCATATATTAGAATCTTTTCGGGAGAGTTTAGTTTGATGGGGTAATCTTAAAGAGTTAGATCATCTTGAATGGCCGACCAGCCTGAGGTAAATTTTCAGGTCCGGCTTAGATTATTTAGATTATCCGGAAAGCAATTTTTCCTCAGGTCGGCCTGAAAAACCTGGTGCAAAAGACCAGATCAGGTTACAAGACTTACCATATTACCCTGATGTTTCTGGTATTTTGGATTTAACTTCAGCTGGTCACTGTGGAGGCCGACTTTTTTTCTTTCTCATCTGGATGGTCTCGTTGCTGATGAGGGGCCGAGCCCAGAGGCCGATGCTCAGAATATAGCCGAGGGTAAGGTAGATTACGAACATTCCCTGACGCAGGCCGACCAGGTCTCCCAGCCAGCCGACCAGCAGTGGCACCAGGGCCCCGCCGATTATCCCGGTGCAGAGTATCCCGGAAAAGGCACCGTGGTAGGCTTCAACCGAATTCAAAGCCAGAGAAAAGATGATTGACCACATAACCGAGGCGGCAAAACCCATCAGGGGGAAGGCCCAGCGGGCCACTTGGGCCGGTCCGAAAAGAGCCAGGGTCAGTAAAATGATGGCGGCTGTAGAGAAAATTATCAAAACCCGGCGGCTGTCCATTAGTTTGAGGAGCAGCAGGCCCAGCAGACACCCCACGGTCATCAATCCCCAGAATGAGGACACGGCCCGGGCTCCGACTGTCTGGGGATCAAGGCCGTGGTAGGTCTTGAGGAACTGAGAAATCCAGTTGGCTACTCCCTGCTCGGTGCCGACGTAGGCCATAATCCCCAGAAAGTAGAGAAGGACAATTTTTTTCCGGAAAAGGATTTTGTAAATAGCCCAGGTGCCGACTTTCTCTTCTTCTTTTAATTCAAATCGAGGGAAACGGGATCTGAAGATTATCAGGAGCATAAGCAGAGTAGTCAGGGCAAAAACCCAGTATAGAGAAACCCAGGGCAGGTTTTCAGGCACCACCCGGCGCAGGGAGTTAAGAAGCAGGTTTTGTTTTTCGACCTGAGGCAGGTTTAAGACCAGGTAAGAATAAAGACGGGGGCTGAGAAAAGAGGCACCCCCGAAGATAAGCTGGGCCAGAACCGAATTGAAAGCAAAGTGCTCTTCGCCGCCGGATACCCTGAGAAGGGGATTTATGGCTACCTGAAGCATGGCCATGCCCAGACCTATTAGAAAAAGGGAAAAAGTAGCGATTAAATAATTCGGAAAGAGCGAAAAGAGCATAGCTCCCAGGAAAGCCACCAGAAAGGCCAGAAGCATAACCTTCTTTTCCCGGTATTTCTCCACCAGAAACCCGGCCGGGATGGACATTACTCCGTAAGCGATGAAAAAAGAAAAAGGCAGGAGTCCAGCCAGGGCCAGGCTCAGGCTGAAGCTCTGGATGATGTCAGGTATTAAAGGCCCAATTATATTGGTTAAAAAGGATATAACAAAAAAAGTCAGAAAAATCAGGACCACCATAAAATAATTTCTTTTTGCGGCTTCGCCCATAATCTTTCTCCCTCTGGAAATTCGGCTTTTATTACTTTAATTAATATACTGGCTGTCGGTCAACCAAAACTTCAGGTACCAGGAAATGGGTTTGGAGTGGCCCAGGCGGGAAGAATAATTAGAGTTGTGAAGGTAAAAATGACAGAGATGGTTTCCGGCACTTTATTTAACATGTTTTAAATCCTGAGAGCCATTTAAAGCTGAAAGCCGGGAGCTTATTGGCTGGAGTTAGCCGGGAAAATAGAAAATTGAGATTATTTTATATTAAGATTATTTTCTCAGGTTAAATCCTGGCCGGAACTTTTCAAGCATACCTTGACCTTTTCTATCAGAGTAGAGCTGAGGTCAGAAAAGGGACGTAAGTTATCAGCAGGACAGCTGCCAGCCTTAAAAGTATGAAACCTGCAACATCCCTGTAAACCTGCCCCATTGGCTCGTTAAAGCGATAAGAAGCCAGAAAAAGGTTCAACCCCACCGGTGGGGTCAGGTAGCCGAGCTCTAAGTTTGCCAGGAAAATCACTCCCAGATGGACTGGATGAATGTTGAAGACTCCTGCCAGGGGCACAATTAAAGGAACAACCACCAGAATGGCCGAATAGATATCCATGAAACAGCCGACCACCAGAAGAGCCAGGTTTAGTAAAAGCAGGAAAAGATAGCGGGAAGAAATAGCCTCGCCCAGCCAAGTGCTGAGGCGCTGGGGGAGCTCAGAATCTATTATGTAGTAGGAAAGCCCATTGACCACAGCCAGAATAATCAGTACCCCCCCAAAGACTGTTACACAGGAGGTCATAACTCGGGGCAGATCTTTTATTTTTAATTCACGATGGATGACCGTTTCCAGCAAAAAGGCATAGATAAGAGCCACAGCGGCACTTTCCTGGAGGTTGGTAATTCCACCAAAGTAAAGACCCATAATCAGAAACGGCAGTAATAGTTCACCCCAGCCTTTTTTGAAGGAACGCAGAGCCTGTCCTGCCTGGAAAGCAGCCCGTTCTATCCTGGCTCTCCAGGTAAATATAGTCGCACCGGTTACAGTGGCGGCTACCAGCACAACCCCGGGAATAATTCCGCCCCTGAACATATCTTTAATGCTAATCCCGGCAGTAACTCCATAAATGATAATTGGCAGACTGGGTGGAAAAAGTAAGCCAACGCTTCCTGAAGAGGTCAGCAGCCCGACGCTGAATTTTTTGCTGTAACCTGCCTTCATCAGAATCTGCAGCAGCAGGCCACCGAGGGCCACTATGGTGATGCCGGACCCGCCGGTGAAGGTAGTGAAAAAGGCACAGACCAGGACTGTGACAATAATCAGGCTATGGGGCAGCCAGCCGATGAGGTTCTGGAAGAACTCGACCAGCCGTTCTCCAGCCTTGCTTTCAGAGAGAAAAAATCCGGCGGCCGCAAAAAGAGGTATTGCTGGGATGGAGTAATCGGTTAAAACAGTGTAAGCCTGATTGGCCACAATTTCCAGAGGCAAGCCACTTCTACTTACCAGAAGAAGACCGCTACCTCCCAGAACTACGAAGACGGGAAGACCGAAGAAGGCCAGAACTACAAGAATGACTATCATAAAAGGAGCGGCCCAGCCCAGAGCTGATTCCAGCGCCGGTTTTAAGTCCTGGATTATAACTGGTTCTCTTCCACTTAGCATTGAAAAGAGAGTTGCTATCGGGCCAGCCGATAAGAACAATGCTCCAATCAAAGCCAGCAGTAACCAGCCAATCCGCTTTTTTCTGCCCTCCAGAGCGGTAATGAAGCGAACTGCCATTACCAGAAATCCAAAAACCATTAGAAAGCCGATCAGGCGTCTGGGGATGAAGCCGATTTTTTCGTCCGGAGCGAAAGCCTGTAAGGTGAATGACAGAGCACTTAAAGTGAAAGAGAAAGTAAAAGCTGCTGAAATTATGTTTACAACTGTTCGGATAAAAGTTGAAGCCGGTTCTTTGACTGGTAGTCTGGCCGCCAGGGTCAGGTGCTTTTTCTGCCGGGAAGTTATGGCCCCAGCCAGAAAAACTGCCGCCAGGATAAGATGCTGAACGTAGAGAGTGGAGTTTCTTATTCCTGTTTGAAAAAAATTCCGGGCGATAATTTCAAAAGAAAGAAGAAAGGCAGTCAGCAACAAAATTAAATTAACAGCAATGTCTTCCAGCCGAAATAAATAAGTTAAGGGTTTACTTTTCACTTTGGGTCCTGTATTCTCGGATAAAGTCGAGTGTCTTCTGGTAGATATCAGCCGGGATTACTCTCCCGACCAGAGATTCTATTGCCCGGGAAGAAACTTCACGCCATCGGGCCATAGCTTCTTCTGAGGGCTGGTTTATTTTTAACCCGTTTTCTTTCATGGCTCGAAAAGCTTCCTCTTCCAGATTGTAGATTTCTTGCGTAAGGAGCTTAGCCTGAGTGTCTGCTGCCTGGAGAAGCGCTGGTCGGAATTTTTCCGGAATCTGCTCCCAGGTCTTTCGGCTCAAGACCAGACCGCCCACGAGAGGAGACAACTTTGGGGCTAACATATGAGAGGCAATCGCAAAATACTGGGCAGAGGCAGCCATCACTGCCGGCAGATAAACTGCAGAAACCATACCGCTTTCCAGGCCAATCAGCATATCCTTGGTGTCTTGAGGAACGACCTGATAGCCCATTCTTTCCCAGACCTGCTCCAGGTCGGGGTCATCTTTAGTTATGGAAATTTTGTATTTTTTTAAGTCTTCAGGTGTAAACACCGGTCCTTTAGAGAAAAAATAAACCCAGCCTGATTGAGTCCACTGAACCACCTTAAAGCCGTTTTCTTCTACTCTGGCTTCAAAGATAGGTTTTAGTTTCTGAAAAACAAAGCTAAACTCCTCATCCGAGTTAAAAAGAAAAGGCAGGTTTAAAACCAGGGCTGACTTTTCGATTTTCATCATCCCCATGTTGGTCAGAACTGCTCCCTGCAACACTCCCAGCCTGACTTTTCTGATCATATCAAGTTCGCTGCCGGCTATACCACCTGGATAGACCCGGACTCTGACTTCTCCGCCAGTTATAGATTCCCAGTCTCTGGCCACTTTGAGCAGGGCAGTATGCCAGGGAGAACGCTCCGGAGCCACACTGCCGATTTTGATTTCTAAGGCAGCCTTAAGCTCGGCCGGATAAAAAGCGAAAAAGAAAAGCCAGATGATTATTACTATTTTACAGAATCCATTTTTCATTTTTTCTCCTCAACACTTCCAAGAATATCTTTTATTTCTTCTGAAGGCAGGAAGAAGTCATCCACGTGCTCCAGAAGCCAGGCTGCTTTGCGCTTGTTAAGAATGTTTACCAGACGGTTCTGAGGAGCCTGGTTCAGGTCAAAATCCAGGACTTTTTGGAGCAGGTTTATGAATTCCTGACGATTCTGGTTCTTGACGGAAACTGCCGTGGCCAGAGAGAGAAGATAACTGGTGTCGCTTCCAGCACAGAGAGCCTCTGCCTTCTTAAAGTGCTCCAGAGCCTTACTATCGTCACCGCCGAGCGATTCAGGTAATGAGCCATAATAAAGAATGTAGAAGTTGTGAACCGCCCCCTCAGAGTAGTCGGGCTGAAGCTCCAGAACCCTGTTCATCAGGGCTGCGGCTTCAGGCAGGCTTAACCCAATGGACATATCAAAAGGATCTATGGAATAGGCCGCTACCCAGCCAGCGGCTGCCCAGTAAAGAAAGTCAACATCTTCCTGATTGAAAGAACTCAGGGCTTTTTGCCATTGCCTGGCTTTAAGTTGTTTCCGGAGCTCAGGATTTTTTTTCTCCAGTTCTACCAGCAAAATATCTCGACCCCGCAGGTATAGTTTTTTGGCTCTGGCCAGCATAGTCTGCCGGGCTTCTATTTCGCTGAGGGGGGTCATTTCGGCTGGAGTCTGAATGAAAGCATTGGCGTACATAATGTAAAGACTTCCGGTACGCAGGCGAAGTCCCCGGTGCTCAGGGAGGGTACTCAGCAGAGATTCGTAGAATTTAATGGCAAAAGGCAGAGCCTGGGCAATAAGCTCGGGGTCATCATCACCGGTAAAAACATTTCCAGAAGTAGTTGAAGTTAACATGGAGGCGGCCTTTTTCAGGGCTACTTTTTCAAGGGAACAACTGGAGTTAAGCATTACAGTCAGAAAAAAGCTGACCACTATGGCCAGGTGTGAGATTATGGCTGAGAGGTTATTTTTTTCTCTTCCAGGCTGACAGCTTTTAATCACAGGTTCACCCCTCTTCAAAATTCTTTAAAACTTTATCATCATTAACCGGTCCTGAACCTTTTTGATATTTCAATTATATATCAAATATTGAAACCCGGGGTTTTTTCTTCTGGGTTTCGTCAGTTATCATCCTTAGACATTTTTAGCTTTCAAATTATAGGCAGTTAATCCTCAGGCTGTCAAACAGAGCTTTGCCTTAGGAGTGATCAAAAACAGGCAGGGTTTAAAGTATTGATAATTAAGCCTGGAAGCTGTTAACAGGCATTATTTTTACCCTAAGCTCGTGGTTATTTATCAATCTTCAAAGAAGTGTCTTTAATTGTGCAGGATTTCATTTCTGGTTATTAACGGGCAGGCTGAAAGACGCCTTAAGTCAGGCTGTTCTTAAAGGTCAGCTCAAAACAGGTCCCCGGCCCCGGGGGTTTTTCTATTCTGGCGTCAATTTGCTCGCAGAGCAAACGGACAATTTCCAGCCCGAGAGTCCCGGGTGTTTCCAGGCTGACGTTTTCCGGTAACCCCGCCCCATTGTCGGCGATTCTTAGCTGACAGAGTTTATTTTCCAGAAAGCGCAAGGAGAGTATCACCTGGCCATGGTCCTTATTTTTGAAGGCATGCTTCAGGGAATTGGAGACCAGTTCGTTAACGATAAGTCCGACCGGAATGGCTACGTTGATACTGACCGTTACCTGTTCGAGCTCAGTTTTCAGGCTGATTTTTTGTTCATCTATCTGGTAGACATTAAAAAGGTGGACTGCAATTCTTTCCAGGTATTCAGCCAGATTCAATGAAGCCAGGTTGTCGGTGCGGTAAAACATATCGTGAACCAGAGCCATGGCTCTGATTCTGTTCTGCAGGGTTAAGAGATTGTCTCTTGTTTCCGGGCTGGTCGTATGAGCGAGCTGAAGGTGCAACAAGCTGACTACAAGCTGCAGGTTATTTTTTACCCGGTGATGTATTTCTTTAATCAGGGCGTCTTTTTCTTTAAGAAGCTTATTAATTTCTTCTTCTGCCTGTTTAGCTTTAAGAACGTAGGGGCATTCGGGTCCGATGACCGCATCTATTTTCCCCCCGACAATGGCTTCCAGGGCGGCTCTGTTGGTAGCCAGCTCTCTTTCCAGGTTTTTGATTTCCTTTTTAAGTGCAGTTAGAGAATTGCCCCGGCCAGAGGTCATTTTTCCCCTCCAGTTGATTCTGAGAGACCGAAGAAATCAAGCAGGTCCTGCCATTCAAAGCTGCCCATCAGAAAGGCCGGAGTGCCTTTCCTCAGCCAGACCAGAGTAGGAGCGACTAGAACGCGGTCGCGCAGGGCTGATTGGTAATCCTGAAAAACGTCTATTATGGTCAAGGAACAATTTTCTTTTAAATACTGCCCGCAGAATTTTTTCACTAGCTCGACTGCTCTTCGGGAGTTGATTTCGCTATCAGCTATATACAGCCTTAATTCATAAGTGACAGAAGTGTGCTTTCGGCATTTTTTAGGGATATTTCCCCTTTCCCCAAACTTTTTCTTTCTCATTTAACCCGTCCTGATTCAATTGGCTCTTATTTAAAATTAAGCCTAATTTTATTTTCTTTTCTTGCCTGCTGAGGATGGTTTATAACTCTTTTCATATTCCCTGATGAGCTGAAGTTTTCGGCGTTCTTCCTGGCTGATCTCCTGTTCCATTTTAAGTGCCTTAAGTTCTGTGGTCAGGTTTTCTATCTCAGCCTGAAGTCTTTTCATTTCTGCTTCCATGACAGCCTTGACCCGGGCCAGTTCCAGCTCTTTGGACTTGAGGAGTGCTTCCTGGCGGAGCTGGGACAGACGGTCGCGAGCTTCTTGAACCTTTCTGGCTGTGCCGGTCAGCACCCCGGCTTCCCCCACGTAGGCATCTATAATTTCAATTCCGTTATTGTTTATGATGCATTCTCTAATCTGGTTGGAATGAGCCGAACCGCGTGACTTCAAAACCTGTATGGTGCGGTTGGTTTCACCTTCACCATGGACATAAGACAGGAAAATCACCGTGTCAATCATGGATGAGATGCCTATACCTGAAAGCTCGAGCTGAGCCTTGGAGCCAGAAGTTTGGTTGACCAGAAGAATGGTAATACCTCTTTCCTTAAGCAGGTTTAGTGCCCGCATGAGATATTCGTAAGCCGCCTGCAGGCCACCCATTCGGGAGCAGGCGGAAATGGCATCAATTACCACATGCTGGGGGTTGAATTGGTCCACCGCGTTTATCAAGTTAAGCAGGTGTTCTTCAGCTCCGGTGGCTTCAGGCATGGCTGTGATAAAGTGCAACCTTCCGGACTTAACATATGGCTCCAGCTCAATGCCGGCGCTGCGGACATTGTTGATGATGGCCTGGTCGGATTCTTCAAAGCTGACATAGACAGCTTTTTCTCCACGACGGCAGGCTTCCTGAATGATGGTCGTGGTGAGCAGGGTCTTACCGGTCCCTGGTTCTCCAGCAATTAGAGTACAGGAAGAGCGGTAAATACCTCCATCCAGCAGCCGGTCAAGGCGGGGGATTCCGGTTGAAAACCGTGAGCTGAAAGGTTTATGCTTTAGCTCTATAGAAGTTATCGGTATGGTCTGGAGACCTTTATCAGTTATGACGAACGGATATTCGTTGCGGCCAAAGCTGCTGCCGCGATATTTTATGACCCGCAACCTTCTGGTCGTAATCTGATTAAACACTCTGGCATCAAGAACAAGGGCGCAGTCAGCCATGGACATAAAAAAGTCCTGAAGCTGTGAGCTATCCTGGCGGGGTTTCAAGGTCAAAATGGTAGTTAGCTTCTGCTGGTTCAGCCAGTGGTTGAGGTAGTGCAGTTCTGAACGGATAGCCAGAGGTTCTTCTAAAAGCTGGAGAAGAACATCAAGAGCATCTATCACCAGGCGTTTAGCCTTTATTTCTTGGGCTTTGTGGCTTATTATGGAAAGCAGTGGTTTCAGACTGAACTTTCCAGAAACTATGGTTTCCGGGTTCAACCGGCCTTCAATGATGAAAAGCTTGTTATTCTTTTCCAGGGCATCCAGGTCCCAGCCGAAGCTTAGAGCATTCTGTTTGAGGCTTTCCCTGGTTTCTTCAAAGCCCAGGAAAATGCCTGGCTCATTATCAGAAGCTCCGCGGTAAAGAAATTCCAGCGCCAGGTTAGTTTTTCCAGTACCCGGGGAACCTAACACCAGGGTAGCGCGGTTCTTGGGCAGCCCCCTTCCAGAATATTATCCAGACCATTGATGTGAGTTGGGATTTTCTCCAGTTTCTTAGGTTTTGTTTTCATGTTAATACCCTCTTTTTTGGGCCTGATCTGATACCTGATTTATCCCCCAAGTAATTTGTTACTTTATGTGCTCATTATATCAAAATTCAAAAATTACTCAATTAATTAATTTTCAGGCTTTTAAACCAGATTCAGGCTGAGTGAACAGGGCGAATTGGACATTAGGGGGCTGGGAAGAGACATCATTTAGCAACAGTTTGTAGAACTTGAATGATAAAATTGACCTATAGTAATAATATTTTAAAGCCACGAAAGAATTAATGAGAAGGTCTAATCATAAGAGGCGAATTTATTCACATTGAATGAAAGGTTAAATTATGGAATAAAGGAGAAGAAACAATGGTCAGAAAAAATTTCCATAAGAAAACTATTCTTGGTTTGAGGGGTTTCTCCGCAGCTGTTTTCAGCCTGACCCTGGCCTGTTTTTTGGGGTTAACAGGGTGTAGCAGCCTGTTTGCTGGCTCAGTAACTGAGGCACTCTTAAATACTCAGCCCGGAGCCAGGTTTGAAGTTAAAATTTTAAGAGATGTTTGGCTGGATGCTCTCCGTCAGAGGCAGATACCAGTCAAGATTTATTATCCGGCTGAGAAAAAAGAGCCAGCGGCAGTCATTGTTTTTTCGCACGGGCTGGGTGGTTCCAGGGAAGGTTATGAATATTTAGGCCGCTTCTGGGCGGAAAACGGTTTGATCTCGGTCCATCTCCAGCATCCAGGAAGCGATGAAGAGGTCTGGAAAGGGAAGAAACAACCACTGGCTGAGATGAAAAAGGCAGCTGCAAGCGGAATGAACGCGGTGGAACGTGCCAGGGATGTCAGCTTCTGTCTGGATAGGTTGGAGGCTCTAAACCGAGAAGAGGGACCCCTGAAAGGGCTGATTGATGTGGACAGAGTGGGAATGGCCGGCCATTCTTTTGGGGCTCATACCACTTTACTTATGGCGGGTCAGCTAATGATTCTGCCACAGGGGCGGGAATTGTCATTTGCTGATGAACGGATAAAGGCTGCAATCCCTATGAGTGCTCCGGTTCCAGCCAACCGGAAAAATCTGGATAAAGTCTACAGCCAGGTGAGAATCCCCTGCCTGCACCTGACTGGAACACTGGATGACAGTCCGATTGGTGAAACCAGAGCTGAGGACAGAAGGATTCCTTTTGACCATATCAACGGGTCGGATCAGTATCTGGTAATTTTTAACGGTGGAGACCATATGATTTTCTCTGGCCGACCACGGCTGGCTCAGTCCGCGGGCCGTGGACATAAAGACCTGGAATTTCAGGAAATGATTAAAGAGCTGAGCCTGGCTTTCTGGCGGGCTTATCTTTTTGGCGATCTGGAAGCAGAGAAATGGCTAAAAAAAGGTGGGGCAGAGAAAAAGCTTGGCAAATTGGCTTCCTACGAGGTGAAATCTTTTGGGAAATAATTTTCAGAAAAGCCTGATAAAGTAACAGTGCCGATATTTTGATTGAATATTTAAATAAGTAATACAACTTTCAATTCCTGATTGGTTTTAAGAACGGATAGAGGGGTAGAAATTTTAGAGTCTTCTGATTTTTTTCGTTTGTTTTTAATTTTAGCTTTTTTTCAGAGTTATATTTATCTTGAATTTTAAAATCAATAAAGATAGATTACCGCGAGGTGCTTTAAGTATGACCAGAATAATCAGGTCCAGAAGAAGGACGGTAGCGCTGGAAATTAACCAGCAGGGAGAGTTAGTAGTCAGAGCGCCCTGGTATTTGCCGGATTCTGAAATCAAGGAAGTGATTCGCAGGCATCAAAAATGGATTGAAAAAAAATTAGCGGAGGTTGAACAGAAGCGGCAAAAGGTTAAGTCTAAAAGCTTTGTGTCTGGAGAAAAATTTTTGTATCTGGGGCAAGAAATTCCGCTGATTTTAAGACCTCAACCAGTGCCTGCCCTGGCCTTTACTGGTCAGGCCTTTGTCCTATCTGCGGATTATAAGAGCAGAGGGCGGGAATTGTTCGAGAAGCTCTACCGAAAAATGGCCAGAGCTTACCTCAGCCGGCGACTTGAACAGCAGGCCAGTCAAAATGGCTTCATGTATAAAAAATTCCGCCTGTCTTCAGCCCGCACCCGCTGGGGCAGCTGCTCGGCCAGGGGAACAATCAGTTTAAGCTGGCGACTGATAATGGCTCCACCGGATATAATTGATTATGTCATCATCCATGAGCTGGCTCACACTAAGGAGAAAAATCATTCCCGGGCTTTCTGGGCCTTAGTGGCTCAGTATGTTCCAGACCACAAAGAAAAGCGGCGCTGGCTGAGAACTAAAGGTTTTAGGCTTGATCTTTGATCAATCGCAGATTTTACTATCTGATAAAAATTTCTGATTTTTGTTCTCTTAGCGCTGGCTGATGGCCTCTGGCCAGAGATTCAAGTTTGGTCCTTAGAGTTAATGGCAAAATAGCCCTTATTGGATTTTGGGTCTGTCTTTTGCCACAGCAGGACAAAAACCTTCTTCTTTTCTGATTTCTTAATTTTAATATTAATTTCGTTTTTGGATTTATCAGCCAGCTTGTAGGGGAAATTAACCGGTCTCCTGCCTACTCCTCCTTTTATTCTGGCTGGTTCAGCTCTCTTGGTAATAAAAAACACCTCTTAGGCTAACGAAATTCTTTTTTGATTGTTAAGCCAGGCCTTCCTGGAATAAACTTTTAAACAGGCAAGCAAGAACTTAGCTGAAAAGCGGGAAATTAAGTTGGCCCCTTCCTGAGGCTTTGATAGAATATAAAGCTAAGGTTCTACTTGAGATGCAATAAATGTCTAAAGAGAATGAACTTCGCAGTCCTATAGTCTTTGAACCAATGGAGCGGCGGGCATTTCTGCGCTGGAGCGCTCTGTTGAGCGGAGGCCTGCTGGGGCGATTTAAGGGCAAAGTTTTAACCGCTGTGGAACTCGGAAGTTTGAAGTCCTCTGTTTTGGGAAAGGGAGGAAAAACCATCCCCGCTTCAGAAGAAAAAATGATTCGCACCGGCTGCCCTGCTCACAACTGCGGTGGCCGCTGCCTGCTCAGGGTTTATGTGCGAGACGGAGTTATCACCAGGATTGAGGGTGATGATCGTCCTGACACCATAGAAGCTCCCCAGCTTAGAGCCTGTCCCCGCGGCCGGGCTTACCGCCGGCGCCAGTATCATCCAGACCGTCTGCGCTATCCCCTGAAACGAAAAGGAAAAAGAGGAGAGGGCAGGTTTGAGCGTATTTCATGGGAAGAAGCCTTAGACCTGGTGGCCTCTGAGCTGGTCCGGGTAAAAGAAAAATACGGCAATTCGGCTATTTTTGTGCCTTATGGGACTGGTAGTTACAATCAGATTAATGGTCGCCAGGTGGCCCAGCGGCTTATAAATCTTTTCGGAGGTTGCTTGGGCTACTACAACTCCTACTCCTGGGCCTGCATCACTCCGGCTACTCAAACAGTATATGGAACCACTATTACCGGAAACCAGCGCCAGGACTGGCTTAACAGTCGCTACATCCTGATGTGGGGCTGGAATCCGGCAGAAATGCGCGATGGAACTAACAGCGAATATTTTCTCAAGCTGGCCCGGCAGCGAGGTGCCAAGGTAGTATGCATTGACCCGAGATTGACGCTTTCGGCGGTTTCTCTGGCTGATGAGTGGATACCTATCCGGCCGGGAACTGATGTGGCCATGATGTCGGCCATGGCTTATGTAATGATTGTCGAAAAACTTTATGATGCTGACTTTGTCCGCACGCACTGTGTTGGATTTGACGAGACCCAGATGCCTCCGGGCTGTGAAGGAGAAGAAAGCTACCGGGATTATATTCTCGGGCTGAGAGATGGCCAACCCAAAACGCCTGAGTGGGCTGAGAAAATCTGCGGGGTACCCGCAGCCACCATAGCCCGGATTGCTCGCGAATATGCCACAATAAAACCGGCCATGCTTTACCAGGGCTACGGGATGCAGCGCCGGGCTTACGGGGAGCAGGTGGTCAGAGCTGGCTGCGTGCTGGCTGCCATTACCGGCAATGTAGGTATCTCGGGTGGCTGGGCTTCTGGACTGGGCTTGCAGGCTCCTGATGGCGGTCCATTCTGGCTGGTTTTTCCGGTGGGTTCTAATCCGGTAAAAGCTATGATTCCCAGTTTCCTCTGGACCGAGGCGGTCTTACGGGGTAAAGACATGGGGCCCGAAGATGGGGTGATCGGAACCCAGAGGCTTGACAACAACATCAAACTGCTTTATGTGGTGGCCAGCAACTGCTTAATTAACCAGCACGCCAACATCAACCGCACGGCCGAAATTCTGAGAGACGAGAGCCTGGTAGAGTTCATTGTGGTCCATGAACAGTTTATGACGCCCACAGCCCGGTTTGCTGATATTGTGCTTCCAGTCTGCACCCAGTTTGAAACCTGGGGCCTGGAGGATGGCTGGAAGTACGGTGATGAGGTAATCCTGATGCCTAAAATTGTAGAGCTGCTTCCTGAAACCAAAAGTGATTACGCCATCTGCGCCGAGCTATCAAAAAGACTTGGGCTTTATGAAAAGTATACTGAGGGCCGGGATGAAAAAGAGTGGGTGGAATGGCTGCTCGACCGCTACCGGCAAACTCGCTTTCCCGATTTACCATCACTTGATGAACTTCTGGAAAAGAATATCGGGGTCTGGGTAAAACCGGTTACCAGACCGGCAGTGGCTTTTGAAGATTTTCGCCGCGACCCGCAAAAGCATCCCCTGCCGACACCTTCGGGCAAAATAGAAATCTTTTCCAAGAGACTTTTTGAGCTGAAAAAACCGCAGGAAGTGCCACCGATACCCAAATACATTCAGGAGTGGGAAAGTCCTTTTGGCCCTGAAGCAGAGCATTATCCGCTCCAAGCGATCGGGCATCATTATTTATCCAGGGTGCATTCCACCCACGATAACGTAGACTGGTTGCGGGAAGCCTGGCCCCAGCGGGTGTTTATCAACCCGGTAGATGCCGAGGTCAGGGGAATAAAAACTGGCCAGCTGGTGAAAGTGTATAATGCCCGTGGGGTCCTGGTTTTGCCCTGTCGGGTAATCCTGCGAATAAGGCCTGGAGTGGTAGCCATCCCTCAGGGCGCCTGGTGGCAGCCTGATGAGCGGGGAGTAGACCGCGGCGGTAACATTAACGTCCTGACCTCGGAACGCTGGTCGCCATTTGCCTTCGGCAATACCCAGCACACCATAATGGTGGAGGTGGCAAAGTACGAAGAAAAGGAAGAGAAACCGGGAGGCAAATTTAGAAAAAGATGGCCATCCCCTTCGATGGATTGAGAAAGGAGGCGGTTCACAAGGGAAAAAGTCTGGAGATGACCATGAGTCAGCTTGGATTCTATTTTGACTCCAGTTCCTGCTCGGGGTGCAAAACCTGCCTGATGGCCTGTCGGGATAAGAATAATCTGGAGAGTGGCCTTCTCTGGCGCCGGGTTTATGAACTGGTTGGTGGAAACTGGATGAAACAGGGTTCCTGCTGGGTCCCTGATCTCATTGTCTATAATTTATCGCTTTCCTGTAATCACTGTGAGGAACCTCTCTGCCTTCTTGGTTGCCCCTCGGGAGCTATAGGAAAGAGGGCGGATGGAGTAGTGCTTATCGACCGGAGCCGCTGTCTGGGTTGCCGTTACTGCGAATGGAACTGTCCATATGGGGCGCCCCGTTATGACCCTAAAAACGGCCGGATGGGCAAGTGTGATTTCTGTGTAGACCTTATTGACCAGGGTGAGAAACCAGCCTGTGTTAATGCCTGCCCGATGCGGGCTCTGGATTTTGGCCCGGTAGAAGAGTTAAAAGAAAAATATGGAGACAGGGCGTCTGTCTTTCCAATGCCTGGTCCCGAGCTGACCAGACCTGCTCTGATTATAAAACCCCATCCTTCAGCTACCAGGGTTAGACCGGGTCAGGTTACAGTATCTAATCGTGAAGAAGTCTGAACTTTATTCGCTTCAAAGATAAGAAATAAGAAAGGAAGGTCGAAAAACTCAATTGAAGTTCTTACCAGGATGAAAAGACAGGTTCATTTGGCTTTTTGCAGAAAAAATCATAATTAGTATTATTGGATAGATTCTTAAAGGAGGGTAAGATGAGAAAAATTGCCGTTTTCTTGGTGATGATAATTCTGTCTGGGCTTGTGGTTCAGGCCAGAGTGGGGGAAGTGGTTAGAGTCATAAAAACGCCTGGACCGAACCCGACCGGTCTGGCTTTTGACGGAAAGTATTTATGGTTGGCGGACAGTCGTCTGGACAAGATTTTTAAGATTGATCCGGCCTCGGGTAAAGTAGTTAAATCTTTTGACTCTCCTGGCTACCATCCTGAAGGTCTGGCCTGGGACGGAAAACACCTCTGGCATGTAGATGCAGGCGAAAAGCTGGTGTATCTTCTGGACCCAGAAACTGGAGCTGTTTTAAGAGCCCTGGAATCTAACAGCACCGGGCCTTCCGACCTAGCCTGGGATGGAAAAGACCTGTGGATGACCGATGTCCGAAACCGAACCATTATTCGCTGTTCTCCGGTCGATGGCATGATGATCCAGCAGTTTGCGGCTCCCGGCAGCGAGCCGACAGGTTTGGAGTATGATGGAAAATATTTGTGGATAAGCGATAGGGCAATGGACCGCATATTTCTGGTAGATCCATCTACCGGTTGGTGTCTGTCTTCGCTCCGCTCTTACGGTCCATTTCCGGCTGGGCTGGCTTTTGATGGCAACTACCTCTGGAACGTTGATTATGAGAACGATGAAATCTACCAGATAAAAATATTCGATAACGACATAATGACGCTGTGGGATGAAAAGGAGCTGGAGCTTCGCTTTGTTAAGGAGTTCAGGAACTATGGGCCTGGTGTAGTTACCAGTCTTGATATTTATCTACCGATTCCTGAAGACCGTGATAATCAGAAGCTGCTCCGACCAGTTGAATTTTTGCAAAAGCCGACCCGGATGATTACCGATGCCTGGGGTCAGAAAATTGCCCACTTTAATTACCGCAACCTGAAAGCTACATCTCTGGTTCAGCCGGGCTGGTCGGTAAAAGCCAAAATCTATTCCGTAGAGTATTTTATTTACCCTGATAAGGTTGGGGGATTTGATCAGATTCCTGAAGAGATCAAGAAGAAGTACCTTGTTGATGGTGATAAGTATTGTATTAACGACCCCTTCATCCAGGACCTGGCCAAAAAAATCGCCGGCGGTGAGAAAAATCCTTACTGGATAGCCCGCAAAATTTACGAATATCTTATCGATCATCTGAGCTACAATTTAAAGCCGGTCGGTGGCTGGAATCCAGCCCCGACTGTTTTGCGGCGCGGCACGGCTTCCTGTTCTGAGTACACTTATTCCATGATTGCCCTCTGCCGGGCTCTCGGGGTGCCGGCCCGCTACGTGGGGGCAGTTAGCCTGCGGGGCGATGAGGCCAGCTATGATGAGGTCTTCCACCGCTGGAATGAAATATATCTGCCACCTTATGGCTGGATTCCTTTTGACGCCAACAAAGGAGACGTGGAAACGCCAGGTGGCCGGGCTCTGGGCATCGGTAACATAGCTGCCCGCTACCTCATCACTACCGAAAACGGCGGAGGCGACGAGTACCTGTGGTTTGGTTACAACTATGGTTTCACCTGGACCTCGGAAGGAAAATGCCGGGTGGCTGAGGAATCTTATGGAGAATGGCAGCCGCTAGGACCAAAAAAATACCAGAAACCTCTGAATTTAAAATAAATAATCTGGATTATAATATTTAATCAGTAATAAAAAGGAAGCTGAAGGATGCTGAGCTTTAAAGAATGGCCACTCGTATTTTTTACCATCCTGGTTCAGTCGGCAGTCGGGCTTTTTCTGTTTTCGTTCGGGCCGATTATTTTTTCTTCAGGCTGGAAAAACCAGGCAGTTTTTCTGATGGCTGACCGCTGGGTTCTGGTTCTTCTGGGGGCTGTAGGAGTGGCCATGCTGGTATCGCTTTTTCACCTGGGCAATCCACTTTCAGCCTATCTGGCAGTCAGCAACGTTAAATCTTCCTGGCTGAGCCGGGAAATCATCAGCCTGGGCTTGTTTTTTTTCCTGTTGGTGTTCCTCGAGATTTTTCTGATAGCCAGAGTTAGCAGTCGGGCCCTGACATTTCTTACTATATTAGTAGGAATAAGCGGTCTCGTTCTGATCTATGTTATGTCAAAGATTTATCGTCTGGCCACGGTTCCGTTGTGGAACAGTTTTCGGACGCCCCTTTTCTTTTTCCTGACTTCTTTTCTGGTCGGGGGGCTGGGTTTGCTGCTCAGCCAGAAGCTTGGTTTTACAGCTCTAAACCGGCCCTGGCTGGAATCTTTCTACTGGTGGGCTTCTATAATAGCAGTGACAGCAGTCGGTTTAAGCCTGATGCTTCTGGATCAGACCTGTGGACTTTTTCCTATGGTTTCCTCCGGTTTAGTTCCTGCGATGGCCTTAAAGAAAATCTATATTCTAAGACTGGTTCTTTTGCTTTTAGCTTTTGGGCTTCTTTTAATCAGCCGCTGGTTGGTGACTTCAGCTTCTTCGCTATCGGCAGTTCTGACTGCCCTGGGCTTGATGCTGGTCCTTATCGAGGAGACAGTCGGAAGAGTGGCTTTCTACAATCTCTATCAGCCCTTTGGTTCCTGAGGGGTTTTGGCCTTGGCTTTTTTATGTTTATAATGTCTTAGGTATCGGTTGAAATCTTCCGGGGTGTTCAGGTTCCAGGGTATTTCAGCAGTAGAAACAGTTAGACTCCTGGCCTGGACCCGGTTTAATAGTTCCAGAGGGCTTAATTTCCCTTGACCTATAAGTTCTTCCATAACCGGAATTGTTCTCTTGTGGTAAAGAGCGAACAGAGGGTGAGGGATTTTGCCCTCAATCATAGGATAGACCAGCTCCAGGTCGGTCATCAGTGCCAGCATTTTCCTGACTAACCTGAAATTGACTTCAGGTTGGTCGACAGTCAAAACCAGAGCAACCTCGGACTGACAGACCTTAAGACCGCTGAGAATCCCGGCCAGAGGTCCAGCTCCTTCGTAGAGGTCTTCGACTATCAGGGCTGAATTAACAGGCACTTTCTGCTTAGAGGAAAGACTAACTATGATTTCCTTGAAACGACCTTGAAGCTGTCCGAGAAGATGCTCAAGCAAAGTCTGGCCCTCAATGAGCAAACTGGCCTTGTTCTGTCCCATCCGGCGGCTTTGACCTCCGGCCAGAACTATGGCTGAAAGGTCAGGAAAGTGTAATTTTCTGCTCATAGGTCAGATAATTTTATCACTTGAAGCAGCTTGCAGGAAAGGAAAAAGTCAAAAATGTTGAGAAGAAGAAAAACAGAATAAAAATTTAGAGATAATAATGGCCTTGATTTGTCAGGTGATATGGCAGGATAATAGGTTGGGAGAGACAGGAAAGTGAAAAAGATGATAAACAAACCAACGGATTCTTCAGCCAAAAGCCAGAGCAGAATCCTCCGTCCGGATTTTCTGGAGAAAATTGAAAAACGCTTTCCCGGTCTGGTTGAGAAAATAAGAAGAGAAATCCAGCACGCCGAGAATGAGTTTGCCGGCGGAGAACTACAGGACAGTTTTCTCTGGGAGCATTCTCTCCATGTGGCTTATTTAGCCTGGAAGTTAGCTGCGGAAGAAAAAACGGATGGCTACCTGGCCGGTTTGACGGCACTCCTCCATGATGCCGGCAAGTTTGAAGATGGCCTGTATCATCGGGGGGAGAGGCCGGAGGAAGAAGGAGCTACGAGATTAGCTAGAAAAATCTTAAAGTCCAGAATCATAGGAAAAACAGAGCGAGAAAAAATAATAGAAGCTCTGAAAGCTCTTTATCAGGAAGGAGCTGCAGCCAACCCCCTGGCCGACCTCATTCACGATGCTGATTTTCTCTCTAAATTCGGTCTGATGGGGGTAGCCAATTTTTTCATCAAGACCACCCTGCGCGGCCGCAATCTGCACGGGGCCATCATGAATCATCTGAGCAAAGAGTTAACCTATGCCTCACTCCTGCCCGGGAACATGCGAACTGCAGCCGGTCGGAAACTTGCCAGAAAAAAGGCAATGGACTCCCTCAATTTTTACAGAAATTTCTTGAAGGAAATAAGGGAGGTTCATGGTCTGGGTTACCGCTTGAAGAAAGTTAAAATCAGTCTTACTAATGGTGCTTTGAATAAGACAGACTCTGGTTCTGAAACCAGTCCGGTCAGAGGTCAGAGTCTAAGACGGATTAAAATTCAGAGGGCACCCTTCATCTACTTCTGGCTGGTGATGACTAACCGCTGTGATTGGTGTGGAAATGGGTGGCAGATTCAAACTGACCTGGAAAAGGGCCTCAAGTGTCGGCAGGTAAGAGCCAGGGTGGTCTGTAGGCGATGCCGGAATAACTATGAAGTGGTCTTTTGCCTGCCTGAAATATTGCCCGCTAATTCGGAACAGGTATCTACCTTAGATTTGTAGTAATTTATCTTTTAAAGCCAAAACAACCCCTTATAAAATTCAACTTTCTCCAGTGTTGATGTAGATTAAAAAGTAGATTTTATTTGCTTTCCGGGATGAACTGAACCCATAAATCTTCCGAAAGGCTGGTGGAGAGAGCTTTAATCTCTTCCAGGGTCATCATCCGACAAAATTTGACTTTTGTTCTGGTGTACATGATTTTCCAGTCCTTGGTGTAGCGGGTGCAATCACCGATATAACCTTCACTGGTTAAGTTGCATTTGAAAGAGACAATCTCACCGCTGGGCAGGTGGAAGCGGTAGAGGTTTTCTTCTATTTTTTCTATTTTGGTGCCTTTGGGAACGGCTACAGTTTTACCTGCCGGGTCGGGTTCAGGTTTTCCGCCTGAAAACTTGACAAAGCGGTAGTCGGCATCGGTAACTGTGAGTTTTTTGAATTTTTCTGGCTGGCATTCAGTGAAAAATCGGGCCTGGGTTCCCCTGTAGACCAGCTTGCCGGTTTTATCAATAGTCCTGATTTTGAGATTCTCCGATTCCGGAATTACCTCCAGTTTTCCCTCTTCCAGATAGAAGGTGATTAATTCAGGCCTGACTTCAGCTCTGGTGCCTGACGGGATTTTAAGCGATGACTCACCGAAAATAAAAATTCCAGCATAAGAAATGATTGTCAGGAATGACAGAATAACGGTCAGGCTGATTAAAGTCCTGACTTTTCCCCTTCCCATCTTAGACCTCCTTCCCGGGAATAAGAAGGAGCCTCGGGAAATGTAAAAAGGCCATTAAACTTAATTAAAGACCCCTTCTTTTCCCTGCTTCTAAAATAAGAACTATTAGGGCTTTTGTCAAATCAAAGGCCAGATTCAGATAGCTTAAAAACCCAGGCGTATCTGGAGGGTGGGTTTTTTCTCAGATTATCTGAAACCAGAAGTTCAAAGCCATTTCCGGCTGGTTGCCATTTTAATTTTGCTGGTGTCCCCAGAGCGGTAATTTTAGCTCCGGGAGAGGGTTTGAATGATTCCAGACGAATTCTGGCCGGCAGTTTTTCGCCTTCATCAGCCAGGTATATCAGGTAGACCGAGCCGTCTTTACCACGGGTAAAGCGAATTTTACCTTCTTTATAGGGTGGAAGCGGGCGGGTGCCATAGATGGCCTCACTGTTGACTTTCATCCAGGCTGCGTATTCCTTGAGCAGGTCGTAGGCTCCAGGCTGCCAGGTGCCGTCAGGGCCGGGAGCGATGTTGAGCAAAAGGTTTCCGCCTTTGGCCACAATATCTACCAGAAGATGAATGGCCCGGCGGCTGGACATGTATTTAGCGTTGGGCGTGAAAGACCAGCCACCGCCAGATATAATGCAGGATTCCCAGGGGTAGGGAAGGGCATGGTCAGGCACCACATTTTCCGGGGTTAGGTAATTTTGGTTTTTGCCTGGCACAGCCCGGTCCACGACAATCAGACCGGGCTGCTTCTCCCGGCACCTGGTCACCAGCTCATCCATCCGGATGTCCTGGTTTATGACCTGACTCTTCAGGTAGCCGGATTTGCTTTCCCGGAGTCGGCGCTCGTAGTATTTCTGGAGTTCTTCTTTTGATTTTTTGGAAACCCAGCCACCATCCAGCCACAGGATATCAACCCGGCCGTAATCTGTCATCAGTTCCAGAATCTGGTTGTGGGTGTATTCCACAAATTTTTCCCAGCGCTCGGGATAGGCTTCGGGGTCGTAATTCACGTTGCGGTCGCGGGGCGGAAAGTTGGGCCACCAGTAATATGGGGAATGCCAGTCTGGCTTGGAAAAATAGGCGCCCACCCAGAAACCTTCTTTTCTGAAAGCTTCAAAAATTTCTCTGGTAACGTTGGCTCTGGGGTTAGAACTAAAGGGACATTCCGGGTCTGTGATTTTGTAATCAGTGTATTTGGTATCAAACATACAGAAGCCATCATGATGTTTGGTGGTGAAGATTACATAGCGCATGCCGGCTTCCTTGGCGGCCCTGGCCCAGACCGCAGGGTCGAAATTAACCGGGTTAAAGGTTTTCTTCAGGTTTTCATACTTTTTGGCGTATTCGTAATAATCTTCTAGGCTCCGGCGGCACCAGCCTTCATCTTCCGGACAGATGGACCAGGATTCCACAATGCCCCACTGACTGTAAGGTCCCCAGTGCATGAGCAAACCAAACTTCAGGTCCTGCCAGGCTTCCAGCTTTTTCAGAACCAGCGGGTCTGTTTCTGGAACGTACCGCTCCTCTTCCGGTGTCTGAGAAAAGCTATCCGTGCTGGCTAAGATTATGAGCGCTACGAAAATAAAAGCAAAGAAAATAAAATTAGAGAATTTTCTTGATGAATGTCTTTCGGCTGATTTTGTAATCTTCATTTCCTTTTCCTCTAATTAAATTTTGCCTGTTATTATATATTGACCATTTCTATTCTAAATTTTTCTTCATTTTTATCAATTAAAAAAAGCTCGGATAAGGGCTGGTCCTTGAGGTTTTTTGCTAGCTCAAATTGCTTTAAGGAGAGAAGTTAAATCGGAGAATGAAGAAGAATAGAAAAGTATGTGGACTTTTTTAATGGGGTTTTAAAACTGCCCAAAAATCTGCTCGGTTCCCCTGGTTTAAGCTGCTGCCTCAGATGTTCATTTCAAATGAGTAGTTGGCTCCTGGTTTGGTAACCAGGCAGGCTCTGACCCTATAAGTGCCCGGAGGAACGGGCTGGCCAGTGTTGGTGCGCACTTCCCAGGTTTCACGGAAAACCTTTTCTTCTCCGGGCTGCAAAATAATAGAGGTTAAAACCATTAAGAAACTTTTATCATAGGACCAGTTCCAGATGAGCAGGCCAGGTTTCTCATAAACCTCAATCTCATAAAGCATGGAAGTGGCAGAAACGAGTTCTATTTCTTTCATGCTTTCATTTCGCACGGTCAGGGTAAAAGTTATTTTTCCGTCAGGGTTTTTCTGATAGTCAGCCAGGAATTTAAAATCTTGATTCGGCCCAAGCATATTGCAGTTTGTCACCATGATTATTAACAGAAAAAGACAGGTCAGGAGAAAGCGCTTTGTTTTCATTTTGGCCTCCGTTGTATTCAATTTAATTATTAATTATATAATAGGACAGGATGTCCTTTTAAGATAACACACTTCTTGCTCTACTTTATCCATACCACGCAGCCCATATATAAACCCTGCAATCTTTATGCCAGGTTAATATAAACTGCGGGTCTGATATTTGGAAATTAGCCTGCTTTTTAGGTTGCCTATCTTAAAATGGCCCAGACTTGCTCAACATCAATCCATAAGGCCGGCTTTCAACCCAGTCTCTTTCAGCTATTCTCCTTAAATTGGATACCATGTCTTAATCTGAAAGAACGGGAAAACTTGACAGATTGGAGTCTATTTAAGGTATAGTAAGGCTGGTTAAAAGGAGGACTTATGAAAAGCAAGAGTATTGTAGCTGCGTTTCTGGTATTGTTCTTGTTTCTGTTTCTGGCCAGCTGTGCTCCGGGCCCAAACACCCTGGAGAAAACTCCGAATGCTAAAGGAAAAGTAGCCGGGTTCTGGAAGGGACTCTGGCATGGCTTTATTTCTCCGGTGACCTTTATTATTTCCCTGTTTTCCAAGAACGTCAGGATTTATGAGGTGCACAACAACGGCAACTGGTATAACTTCGGGTTTGTGCTGGGGGCCGGGCTCTTTCTGCAGGGAGGAATTCTGGGTTCGCGCAAAGCCCGCCGCCGTTGATGAAAGTAAGCAGCGAAATATTTGCTTGTTTATAAAACCTGACAGGAGGTGGTCGTGTTGAAAAGTAAAATTAGGAATTTGAACAACCTAAAGTTTAAATTTCAGCGGTTTTTTATCCTGACTGTTATCAGCCTTTTTCTGCTGAGCAGCCTCGTCCAGAGCCAGCCCAAAATAGCGGCTAAGCCTGACCTTCCACCTGACCTTGATACTCTAGTGGCCCGGGTGATGAAGACCTTTGAAGTGCCGGGATTGAGCCTGGCTATTGTCAAGGATGGTAAGGTGCTGCTGACTAAGGGATATGGAGTTAAGAAGCTGGGTGAACCGGCACCGGTTGATGCTCAGACGCTTTTCGGCATTGCTTCCAACAGCAAGGTGTTTACGGCTGTGGCTCTGGGTATCCTGGTGGATGAAGGCAAACTGCGCTGGGATGGTCGGGTCATTGATTATCTTCCAGAATTCCAGATGTACGACCCGAACGTCAGCCGGGAAATCATGGTTAAGGATTTGCTGTGCCACCGCTGCGGCCTGGGACTGGGTGCTGGTGACCTGATGCTCTGGCCGGCCTCGGACCTGAACCGGAAAGAAATACTCAGGCGGGTTCCCTATATAAAGCCAGCTAGCTCTTTCCGTTCAACTTATGCCTACAACAATATCATGTATGTAGTGGCCGGAGAGCTGCTGGAAAAAGTAAGCGGGATGAGATGGGAAGATTTTGTGCGGGAAAAAATTCAAAAGCGGGTTGGCATGGATAACAGTAATACCAGCTGCGCTCTGGTGGATAAAGAAAAGAATGTAGCCTGGCCCCATGTGCCGCTGGATGGAAAAGTAGTTCCGGTCAAAACTCTTTACCTCACCGAAAACGTCAACCCGGCCGGCGGCATCAATTCCTGTGCTGAGGATATGGCCAGGTGGATGCTGGTGCTGCTTAATAACGGAAAGCTTCCTGACGGAAGCCAGCTGGTTTCAGAAAGAGTGATGAACGAAATTACCAGCATCGCCACCCCCATTCCCGTCTCAAAGCCGGCTCCGGAGCTGGCGCCGGCGGCCATGAATTTTAACGGTTATGGCCTGGGCCTCAGAATTCGTGATTATCGCCGCTACAAAGTCTGGACGCATACCGGCGGTCTGGAAGGCTATGTTTCTCAGGTCTGGCTGATGCCGGAAATTGGCCTGGGGGTCACGGTGCTGACCAACCAGGAATCAACGGCCGCTTTTGCTGCTCTGACCAACCAGATAGTTGATTATTATCTGAAAGCTCCAAAGTTTGACTGGGTGGAAGCCTACAAAAATTTTACCGAGAGAAATGCCCAGCGTTCCATAGAAGAGATTGACAGAATTTATGCTTCCAGAAAAAAGGACACCAGGCCTTCTCTTGCTCTTCAGGATTACGCCGGGCTCTACCGTGACGACTGGTACGGAGAAGTAGAGATAAAGTACGAAAACGGAGAGCTGACTATCCAGTTCAAACACAGCCTAGAGCTTTACGGGAAGTTAGAGCACTGGCATTATGATACCTTCGTGGCTCGCTGGTTTGATCGGGAACTCAGGGCCGATGCTTTCGTCACTTTTCACCTGAACCATGAAGGAGCCATCTCAGAAGTAAAGATGCTGCCTTTCTCCTCTGATGTTGACTTCAGCTACGATTATCAGGATCTGCTGCTCAAGCCTGTACCCAGGGATAAGAAATAGAAGTCCAAAATAAATCGGAGCGAGCTTAATTTACTGCGGGCGGGTTTTTAAAATAGAGGGCTCAATAGAAGAAAGAAACCAACACTCCTGATCTGGCCGAGGCAAGGGAAAAATCCTCAGGTTGCCGATTAATCAGTCTCTATAAGTTTAATTTTATATATTCTTAATAAATTATCCTCACAAACTGCCCAGTATTTATTTCTAATTATTTCGGGGCGGTCTTTTTTCTCTTTGGTCCTGTAAGTCTCGGGGGGCTGGGACTCAAAGATAATCTGGTATTTCTTCGGCCTGTTTGCATCCCAGCTGTATTTCTTATCAGTAACCTTAGGTATTCTGATAATCCTTTCCCCCTTCAAAAAGCAGAGGTCTCCTTCATCAGATAGATAGGCGCGGAATAAGGCGAAAAACCCGTACCAATCATCAGCCTGCTTTCCCTGACTGAAACCTTCTTTTCTGAAAAGAATCTTTCCAGTTTTCCAGTCAACTAAGATAAAACCTCTCTTTGAGGTCTGATCGTGCCTATTCTTGAGGTCAAAGTAGCTTATGGCCAGGATATCCTCATTTAAGAATTCTCCCTTTTCTATGTTTCCACCAACATTATCAATTTTCCAGATATTCTTTTCGCTGTTATAGCAGCTGAGATGTACCGTGTTGCCAAAGCCAAAGATATACATATCGTCTTTTCCCACCGGCAGAAAAAAAGAGCCAGGTAAAAGTCTTAATTTTTTTTCGGGCAGCTGGAGAGGTCCAAATTGGAACTTTTCCTTTCCTGTATTCAGGTCAATAACCGTGGCTGGCAATGAAGTAATACCAGTGCCCGGCGATAAAGCAATTTCCCGGTTATGCAGGTCAAAGACTATTTCTCTATCCCCATAATATCTGTCCTGAAACTTCGTTATTTCTTTTCCTTCAGAAGTCAGAAGATGGTACTCACCCCCGCTTTCAATTAAAATCAGGTCTCCAGGAGAAAATTTATAAAACCAGCTTCCGGAATCAAGCAGTCGTTCGTGCAGGAGGTTCTTTTCGGGACCGAAAATCTGAAGATAACTCTTATGGCTTTCTTTGAGCAAAACTTCCGTTGGCAAGTCGGGAAGATAATAAATAGCTATATGTCCCGAGGGGCTAATATCAAACTTTCTAAACTTCCATCCTGATGGAACTTTCTGTTCAAAGACCAGCTCCGGCTGAGCTGACAAAAAAGAAATTAAAAAAGTATGAAGGAGTAGCAAGGTAAATAGATATTTTTTCATTTTACTTTCCCCCTATTTATTTTAGCAATTATTTAATAAATCTAAAGGATTTAGATAAGAGTTTCGTATTTCGGCCGACACTGATAGATGAAGATGAGGCCCACTTGAATTGCCGAAATTGTCAACATAACCAATTATAGAAAGCCCACAATTAACCCCCTGGCCTACGGTAAGTTGAAGAAGATTATCTTAGTCTTCTTTTAAATGACAGTATGTCCAATAAAATCCTCTATTATCTTTAATTTTTACATAATATCCATTAAAGTCATTATAACCAATTTCTACAATTTCTCCATTGGTCGCACTTATAACAGGCAGGCCATCTATCACCGAGCCAGTTATATCAATCCCATTGTGAATTTTTCCGCTCGGCCTTACTTCACTGAAATAAGAACTTATATACAACCCAGAAGCATTTGCCACCAGATATGACCAGCAATCCACAACTCCGTTTAAGTCTGCGTCTCTGCTCCCTCCACCAGCTGAACTGCCTGCACCCCCAGCTCCACCCATGTTACTCCCGGTATTGCCGGAATCAGAATAAATATCGCCTGGCTCCAGTAAGTAAACGGCAAAAATATATTCATTACATCTATATTCGGTTTCTTCTCTTTGGCCGCGATTACCATATTCGTCTTCAATGATGACAGTAGCAGTAACGGGAAAGCAAATGGTGTATGTCTGATATAGGATTTGCCATGAAGAAAGAGTTAAAACAAAAAATAAGAAGATAACCAAAAAAACAGTGAAAGAATTCCTCATTGACAACCACCTTTTGCGAGAAAATTGTGAAAAAAAAAAGATCGGTTTGTCAAGTATCTGTACGGGTTCAGGAGAAAGTAGGTTATGAGCTCGGGTTTTCTCTGGTGAGCTGGCATTAACTTGATCAGTCATAAATTTTTATCGGGAACTCTAAGCTGGAATTCATAAAAATTAGTGGCGAGTAGGGATATATCTCTGACCTATTCAGTTATGGGCATAAGAGGCGGTATAAGCTATTAGATCGGCTTGTTGCCAGTAATAGATACCGACTAAAAGCTTTGAATAATGGTGGTCCTTTGACCGCAGCGGCTGAGTATGGGGGTTAAATCTCAATTGATGTTTATTCTGGCGCTCTGAACATGTCAATCCAGGGCAGCTGATAAGTAAAAGCTATGTAGAGGAAAGCAGAAGCGAGCGCCAGAAAAATCACCAGAACCTTAAAGCAAAAAGCCAGCCTTTTCTCTTCCAGAGTTCTTTCGATAAGTCCGCCGGCCAGACCGGAGAAGTAGGAGACCATCAGAGCCCAGATTAACTCCATGTAAGCCAGCCTGAATTTGCCGCCGGTAGCCGGCGCCAGGTACCAGACCAGGAAAATTGTCCAGGGCACCACTGTGGCGGAGAAAAATCTCGGTATCCAGAAGCTATCGTATTTTTTATTTTTGCGCTTGTAAACAGGATATTCCACCAGGCTGGCCAGAAGGTAGGCCCAGAAAGCCATTTTTAGATGCTGGAAAACAGATTCATCAATTCCACAAAAAGGCTTAAGAAATGATAGGTGAGTCAGGTCATAACCAAAATGAAGTACGGAAAAGAAAATAAGATAAATGAAAGCTTTGAGGATGATACTCATTCTTGGCCCTCCATAATCATAGCCTGCTTATAAATTTCAGGTCTATTATATTCCTCTTAAAAGGCGCAAATAAAGTTAATTTTTTGGGCAAGATACTTGAAAATACTGGTAATAGAAATCAAAAAAGACCCACCTGATTAGCCCATTATATTTATCGGAAAACTGGTCTGCTGGTTGGCTGTAATCTTCTTATAGACTCTGTGTGCTCTCTTTTTATTGTAGTTATAGCTTAAAGAACTAGTTCACCAATTTATGAAGAAACTTAAGCTGCCATAGGATGCTTATAAAAAGAAGTTTCTTTCAGACTGTTTTATTTTCTCCGGAGAGTTGACCAACTAGGGTTGTCTAGAAATAAAACCATGATAAAAATATATAAATCTGGTAAAATTAATGAAAAATGATTGTGCGGAAAGCTTCCAAAGAAGATATGCCTTATGTGGTCAGGATAGCCTGGCGCCTGGCTCTGGATTATCCCGGTATGGAGAACGACACCTTTTTTGTAGCCGAGGAAAGGGGGAAAATTGTCGGTATCC